>CANSUS010000020.1 GCA_947650155.1 uncultured Lachnospiraceae bacterium | reverse complement strand
GCATTTCTGGCATTTGAAGGAGGTGACTTTACATTATTTTTCACTTTACATTAGCCTGCTAATGTTGAGCTAAACATTAGCAGGCGTCCAGTACCCGCCAAGCGACAGAGAATCCTTCTCCCATAATAATCCCGGCAGGAGTCCATGCCCCGCCCGGCGGTCGAGGTAAAGATACGGACTCCTCCGGTATACGGCAGACTTCCTCAAGGACGGTGTGGAAATCCGCTCCTTTTGGTTCCCCGCTGGAGAAGGCTCCCGGCACATTTTCCCAGACCATATACCGAGGTCGAACAAGCTGATCTGCCCTTCTTCCACTTCCCATCCTCCTTTCCTCCTGCCTGCGCATTTCCTTGACCAGCCGCACCTGTTCCAGAAATAAGCCGGAGCGTTCCCCGTCAAGCCCTTCCCTGCGTCCTGCCACGGACAGGTCCTGACAGGGGGAACCTCCTGCAATGATATCCACCACAGGGAGGTTCTCTCCCTTTAGTTTTGTAATGTCGCCCATATGACGCATCTGCGGAAAATGATATTTTGTCACCTCCACCGGGAACCGTTCTACCTCGCTTGCCCATACCGGGCATATCCCGTTTTTTTCCGCCGCCAGCGGAAATCCGCCGATTCCGTCAAACAGGCTTCCCAATCTTATCATGATACAGCCACCGCCTTACGCTGCGGCTGCGGCTTTTGCCACAGTCCTTGACAGGTTGATTGCGCTCTGGGCGGCATAGACACCGCTCATCAGGTTTGTCTTCGTGCTGGTGTCCAGACCGAACTGCCCCGCAATCCTCGGTACTTCTGTAGAAGAAAGCATGAGTCCAAGTCCTAACAGCGGATGGTCCTTAAACACCATAAGCCCCGCCGTCAGGATGGTTGACTGCAGAAATGCCGTAACACATATGCCGATGACCTGCTTGCACCACTGGGTGAACCCGTCAATATATCCCCGCGGCACGGAAAACATGTAAAGGCTCCCTACCGCAATCTGGATCACCAGAATGCCGCCGCGCTTTAAGTTCCCGAAAAACACTTTGATCACCGCATATCCCATCATGACTGCACAGAATATCTGCAGGATGGGGTTCCCGATCCCCGGAATTGCCGCCGACAGCAGCGCGTCCTGCGCCGTCACGCCAATACCCTCCGTATTGGTAATGCCCGATATGGCGGAACCGAAAGACCCCTGCAGGGATACGCATAGGGCATAGAGTTTGACTGGTACCACCGTGAACAGGCTGACCGCCATAAATCCCTTCACATAATTGAGCGCCGTATCTCTCACGCTTCCCCTGCCTCCCTGATATTCAATGGCACACTCAAAGGCGCCTACCGCGATCCCGACCACGAAAAGCGTCCATCCCAAGTACCCGAAAAAATCGGTTACCGCCTGCACCCACGGCAGTTCAAACAGTTCCACGCCCATGTTGTTCATCATCGCAAAAAACGCGCTTAAAAACCCCACAATCTTTCCATAGATCCAGTCCACGATCTGATCCAGAACCGTGTCTGCTACAAAATCAAATATAAACATATGACACCGCCTTTCCTTTTTCCTGCTCCGGCATCAGAATGTCTGCTGCATGCCGTTTCCCGGCTGCTCCTGCACCATTTCCATATCCTGAAAAACAGACAGGTACTGTTCTATCTCTCCGGCCAGCTGCCTGTAATCATTTCCCGATGGTTTATAAACATACCATTCCATTTTCCCGTCATTATTCCATATATGGGGTATGATGCCGTCCTTAAAATTCGGGTTGCTGACCGGCTTTTTGCCCCATGCATCCGACATCCTGATTAATATGCTGTCCACAACACCCTCTTTCCGGTTGATAATGGATGCTTTGATTCCGTCATAATTGCTGCTCATTCCGGTTGTCACTATTTCAACCCTTGCACGGATGCCCTCTCCTATCGTTCCATAGCAGAGGCGCCCCACGTACTTCTGGTCTTTCAGTATGCCGCTTCCCACCATGATCTTTCTTAATTCCTGTTCAAAAAAATTCATTCACTTCCTCCTTTTGGGCACAAAAAAACTACCCGGCAATGGGTAGTTTTCAATCATTTTCTATTAAAGGTTACAGCAGCGTTGATCCGGCTTCCTCCTGCCCATTCCGTTCATATAACTGCACCCCTTTACTGATAACCGTTCTTTCCAGCGTCAGTCCTTTACTTTTTTCATAAAATCTGGATGCCGTATCTGCCAGTATGTCAACAGACCGGATATCCATCCTCGCCAGTGCAGTGTTGATTTTCTGCATGGCTTTCAATGGACGTTCACTCCCGTCAGTCAGCAGCACATAAATGTCAAAATCACTGTCTTCCTTCGGCATGCCATATGCAAAAGAACCAAACAGATATATTTTCTCCGCATCTACTACCGAACATACTGTATCTGTTATCAGTTTCAATTCCCTGCTGTCCTGCTGGTTCATCCCGGCACCCCCCCCTTGCTTTTATACATTTTTATTATGCACGTTTTTCTGTTAAAAGTCTATGAAGCCGTCTGATCTTACTTGAAATATGTTTATCACCATAACAAAAATATATTTGGATATTCCCCTACATTCCGAGAATCGTCCAGATATAAGTCGGCGCTGTCAGTGTAAACACAAGGCAGGCAAACAGAATCGCCGGTGCCGCCCACTCAAACTGCCCGTGCTTCCTGTAATCAAAATAGGCAGTTCCAAGTTTTCCGAAGAAAAACACCGCAAGGATTAAGTCGATTGCGGGGAACACCACCTTGTTTACCACGGTCTTGATCTGGGCTGACGCATCGTTCCACGTTCCCTCAATGGCGCTCGCCACATCCCCCGTGCCGCCTGCGCACACGGTCATGCTGAACATAAGGGAAAGTGCAAACGCCATGACCATCATTACAATCCACTTACTTTTCTTTTTCATCAATTTTTCATTCTCCTTCCGTCACTCATATTTTCTTCCCTGTTATTCCAGTTACATATCCATAGGCCTCTACTCCGCTTTCTGCGGCGCGATGTGCCAGTCATCCCATAAATCCCCCGCTATCTGTACGGAACCCGTCAGGTTCATGCTGAGCATCCCGTCTGGCGTCCAGCAGTCAAGCAGGTAAGTATAGACCTGATACCCGCCATCCGGCATCCAGATTGGTGTAAAGTGCGTCCGCCGGTTATAGGTGGAATAATGGTTGGTCTTAAATTCAAATGCCGCGTTATAACCGCTTCTTGTCCGCTCTAACAGTCTCCAGTATGTTTCGTAATAAAATTCCGGGAAATAGCTGACCGCATTCTGGGGCGGTGTCGTGGCGGATGACTGAGCGGTGGATGCCCCTGCCTCCACCGATATGTTCACACCGTAACCGCTTTTTATGGTGGATGCTGTTGCCGTGGGCGACTTCTCATCGGTTTTTAACGTCATGCTCCCTGAGAGCGATGCGGCGTACTGATCCAAGTCAAACTCCCACCAGCCCTCATCTTCCCAATCACCATGTTCTTCCGAACAGTCCTCCCCGCAGGATTCGGAATGGGAATCGGAATGCCATACCCAGTGTTCCTGCCACCACGGACGCCACACACTCCATACCGCTGAGGTTTTCTGCGGGTTATCCGGCACCACCGCATTCCCCGCGCTGTAGGAATCGTTCCTGTCATCGGCTACGGGATTGGGCGGTGGATTTTTATCCAAATCTACGATATTCGCCGTAATAGTGCCTTTGCTCGGACTGCCCGCGCCGCTTACGCTCACGCTGATCACGACATGCTGTTCCGTGGACGGCGTGTGCCATTTCACCCATACAAGCTGTTGTCCGCCCTCCGGATAATACACATTTCTTACCGTATAACTCGTCCCAAGAATGGAAAACGTCACGCTGACGGGATGGTCCGGATCGCTCTGCCCTCCGCTTACGGTTACCGCCGTCACCACATCCGTATCCACCCGATACTCATAGTCCGCTGCAATGACTTCAGGCGTGATGATTTCATTAAACCTTACGATTCCAAGCCCTAGCGAACTGATAATCTCCTCGTCCGATACCTTCTGCGTTCTGGCGCCTCCCCATGCAGGGAATCCTAAGTCCGAAGTTTCCAGAAACATAGCGAGCGGCAGGTTTTTATGGGATAAGGACGGCATCTTTTTTCGCAGCATGCCGCCCCTGATCTGGTTATACTTTGCCGCCTCCGTAGCTGTAAAGGCTGTACGCACTCCTTCAAATGTCACATAGGCTATTGGCTCTATCAGCAGCTTATATTCCCCGTTTGTCAGTGTTTTGAAATCCATTCCAACGTATCCGGCAATCGCTTTTATGACCTGCTCATCGGTAAAATATCTTTTGATTGCCTCCAGATTGGCATTACCGCTGGATGTACTGATAATCTGCGGCAGGGACTGCGATGGATTATAAAACGTATATCCGCCTACTCTTGCCGAAAGACCAGTTCCATTGCGATACTGTGTTTTACATATTTTTCCGAAATGGACTTTGATATCGGTCGGATTCTTATTCGTCAGGTCAATGGATGGTGAAACCGCCCCTCCATCCGATGCCCTTACCACAGTTACCCTTACCCCTTCATCACGGTTGCTCCAGTAATTCGTATTGGTTCCGCTGCCCAAACCGCCTCCCCCGTTGTCTATGTTTCCTTCCCCGGCTGCATAGACCGGCATCGGCAGAATCAGCGAAAACAGAACAAAGAAAAGCAGAAAACTTTTTCTCAAATATGCCATCTTTCCTCCTCTAAAGATACGAAAAGCACAGCTTTTACACTGTGCTTCCCGCATTCTCACCCTTTTTCTTATTCCATAATTCCTATTTTATTTCCGTTTTCATACATATCCCCCGCATAAGTACCCGAACCTGCACCCTCATCGGACAGCCATCCGAACCCTTCCACATATACCATTCCGTCCTTTGTATCTCCCGTCTTGGGCGTCTGGTCGTTCCCAGACGGCTTTTTCTCCGTTTCCTCCGGCGTTCCATCCGCAGACGGTTCTGCCTTTTCCTCTGTATCGCCCCCTTCCGGTGCTGCGGGCGGTCCGTCCGGTTTTTCCTTCTCTGTCTTCTCCGGCTCCGACTGGAGTTCCTGCTCCTTATCACCGGCGGTATGGATGCTGGTGTCAATCTCCGTCACGAGGCTTTCTTCTGTGCCTGTTTTTTCTGTATCCGCCGCTTTTTCTGCCTGTATGTCCTCCGGTTTCCCAATATCGACGGTTATCTCCATCTCATTGGCATCCTTCTCCACGATCTGAGCCTCCTGTACCGGCTCGCGGTACAACACCCTGCTGATCCCGAAAACCAGTCCGACGCACACAACTGCAAGTCCTGCTGTTACCAGCCATTTCTTTGTTTTATCCTTCATGGCAATCCCTCCTGTATGTCATTTTCTCTTAAAACTCATTCCCTGTTATCAAGTCACACCTTATCATATAAAAGTATAGAAGTCTATCAAAATGTCATAACTCTTACGCTGTCTGTAACATCCTGCTAAAACTTCTCTTTATAGGCTGCCCTTGCCTTTAAGCCGATTGTCATATTTGACACTATCTTTCCCGCAAAGCGGACCGGCACTTCCAGCGTAATGGATGCATCCGCATAGTAGGTCCCGCCAGGGGATGCAAGCGCCGTATTGGGGATGTCTACTGAAAGCCCGCTGATCCGGTACTCCCGCTCCCCGCCATTATTGATCCGCACATACCCCTCCCCGTCCTCTTCCAGACCGAGCAGGAAACACATCCTCCCATAGATGTCCCCATAATCCACCGCCGCTGCAAAGCCTTCCCCGTCCGGCTCATATCCCGCGGCATATCCCTCACGGACACTGTGGTAGACTTCATTATAATTATCATTCACCGTGGAGACCACTGCGGACTCCATTGCATCCTTCACACCGGCCGCTGTAATGACGAGCCGCATATATTCGCTGACACCGAGGATAATCAACAGCATTCCGATGGTTGCTGCCACGGCAAGTGGAACCATGCTCCCTGTCTGGTCCCTAAGCAGCATTCCTGCTTTCTTCCAATATTTCCTCACTTCCAGTACACCTCGCTTTTCCCGGATGCCCTCGCCCGTAAGGTGATGGGAAACGAGCCGAATCTGCCGAACAGTCCCAGATCCTTCTGCATGACCAATGTGACGGTTACTTCCTCATTTAGCTGGATATTGCCGCCTGCAGACCAGTACACATCCGGGTGTATCCCTGTTTTTTCTTCCAATGCACTCTGCCGCCCGGCTGTCTCGCTCCCAATCCGTCCGCTGATCTCCGCCTCCCTGACCAGTTCATCCGCAAAGTTGTCAAGCTGTATCTTTGTGATAAAAATAGGGAACAGCCGCACGCCGAGGGCAATCACCAGCATTACACAGAACACAATCACTGCGGCATCGATATAGCCTTCTCCCCTTTTATCCCTAAAAATTTTCCTGATAGGTTCCATTCTCCCTCCTTCCGGTCTGCCGCTGCCATCTTCGGCATTCCGGCATAATTCCGTTTCATTCCATGCTTATCTTTCTAAAACAGCGTACCCATTGATTTGATGATCTCATAACCGATGATGGCAAAATAGGTCGCCAGAAAGCAGACCAGCATGGCAAAGGAAAACACCCTGATCTTGGGCGGTATCTTCGCCGCTTTCGCTTTCAGCCTCTGCAGCTCCGCCTGCTTGAAATCATGCGTCAGCATCTGGAAATACACTGCGCCGTCATCACCCCGCATGACCCCGATCAGTCCCCTGACCACATCCGATAACTGCGGCGAATTTAGCCGCGCCTCAAACCTTGTAAGCGCCGCCTCATAACTGCCGGAGCGCATGTCCGCGCATACAATGTCCAGTTCCTTCCTAAACATCTCGCCTGCATTTTCCTTGTAATGCTCCAGCATGGACAGCACATCCCTGCTGTTTTTCAGCTCCTGCGTAATGGTGGATGCAAACCTGTACAGTTCCCCCTCGATCTGCTCCCGTTTCTCACGCAGCATTTCCTCCGCCTTTCTTGTTTCCCTGCAGTAAACCATAACGCCTAAAAGCACCAGCAGGATGGCAAGGAGCGGGAACACATACAGCGCGGGGATGACCAGCATGAAAATACTCCCCGCTTTTAAACAGGCATACGCCGTATAAACCTCCGGCGTCATCCCAAGCCCGGATGCCCGCAGGACATTGTCCAGCCGGCTCCTTTTATAATCGTTAAGCCGGATAAAGGCTGCCAGCTTTGCCGCGCCATCCATATACAGGGCGTCCAGTGTCTTCGACAGCTTTTTATCCTCCCTCGCCGTATCCATCATTACCTTACTGGTCCGCAGGGTCGGCAGGCGCAGAAGCCCTGACAGAAGCAGGAAAAGCCCTACCCCGAACAACATAAAAACAATCACTAAAATGACTCGCATATGTCCTCCTTCCCTAAGTGCGGTACTCAATCGGCTTTGTGAGCTTCACCACATGCGCCGCCGATACAAAGATAACAATGCCCGTGATGCTAAGCATCACCTGTCCGGGTATGGTATGCATGAGGGTGTCGTACCACGACTGGTTCAAGAAATACAATAGCGGAATATTCCCCATCACAAGCACCACCATCGTGATAAATTCCTTTCTCGGCTCATATACCAGATATTCCAGTTCCGCATTCACGATCCGCATGTCGGACAGCTTTGCCACCACCGGCGTCAGGGTGGTCTTCAAGGAACGGTCATACAGGCACGCCTTTAGCGCATCCACCCACTCCTCAAACACATCATTAGAAATTTTCCCTTTTAAGCTCTCCAGCGCCTCCTCCAGATCCGGGTCGATCAGCCGGATTCTCGACACAAAATCCTGAAACACGTTCTTCACCGGCGGATTTAAATATTCAAGGTTCTCCTCCACCGAAGTCAGGATATCCTCGCTCCGCAGATATGCGGTGGTAATGATGGACAGCGCCGTTTCCAGTTCTGCCGACACATCCCGCTTAAAATGGGATGCTGTCAGTTTGATGTACCAAAAAGGCAGGAACATAAATCCTGCCGCCGCAACCGGGACAAGAAAAAAATTCCCGATCACTATGGATAAAGCGGCGCCTGCCGCAAATAAGAGCAGGGATACCGTACACAGGACGGGGAACGTGTCCTCCCTGTCCGTTGCCGCAAGGATGCCCTGCACCTCCTCCATCTCCCTGCGCAGATATGACTTCTTCTTCCGTCTTGTTTCCTCCAGTATCTCTTCCCGGATGCCCTTCGGGCCTCCCATGAGACGGCGGAAGATATTTCCGGTAAAATCATTTAGTCTGATCCGGAACAATAAAAACGTGCCTGTGATAATACCGAGGCACGCCGCGACCTGCAGTGTCAGCATGTTTCGCCGCCTCCTTCCGTAATCCTTGAAAGCACATCTTTTGGCATGCCGTTTTCGAGGAACCGTTTCTTTAATCCCTCAGAAATGCCGCATACCTTTTTATGCGCTCCTTTGATGATATAGCTGTCCCCCTCCATGCGGTTTTCCGTAATCTCATAGCGGAACAGGGGATTGAACTTCCGTTCCCCCTCTTTTGTAATCTCACACTCCATGATCTCCATCAGCCTTCTTTTCTTGTTTTCCAGCTGTTTGGCAAACACAATGATGGGAAATGCCTCCGTCACCAGATCCATCAGCACCTCGTCATCCATGTCATACTTTCTCTTGCACAGCGTCCGCATCCTGCTGTATGTGGATTCACAGCTGTTACTGTGGATGGTTGTCAGCACCGTATGCCCCGTCCTCGCAGATTCCTGCGCAGTATAGGCTTCCGAGCTTCTCATCTCGCCAACGCAGATGATCTCCGGGTTAAAACGCAGCGCCATATCCAACAGCATGTCCTGATCGATATTCTGCTTTTCATTCTCGCTGAACCGTGTCAGGGTATGGACCACGCTGTTTGTGACCTTTCCGTCCTGTTCCCGTACAAGCGCCAGCTCACGGCTGCCGTTTTCGATGGTAAAAATACGTTTATTGTCAGGAATGGTTGTCAGCAGCCATCCCGCCAGCGTGGTTTTGCCGGAACTGGTCGCCCCCGCCACGCAGATGCTGATGCCGTACCGCAGGCACTCCGCAAGAAAATCCAGCATCTCCCCGGTAGCGGTGCCGCCAGACACAAAATCCTCCTTCTTCATGCTCTGCGGGTTTACGATACGGATGGATGCCGCGATGCCCACATCCTCATCCACGAGCGGCGTTTTTAATACCGCGATACGGATGTTCTTGCTCAGATGCCCCAACACCGCAGGGGACGCATTGTCCAACACCATGCCGGACACATGAAGCATGCGCCTTATCACGTTGATGGCATGTTCGGGAGATTCAAAATGCTCTGTGAGCTTCTCACATCTCCCATCGCTGTACTGCACCTCGATATCCCTCCACGAATTGATATCTATTTCCTCGATCCCGGTTCCGAAAATATACTTTGTCAGGAAGGAAAACTCCGCCATCTCCGTGTACAGGTCGTCGATGAGCTGCTCCTGCGTCTTCCCTTTTACCTGAATACGGTAATCGCAAATATATTTTGTGATATACCGCTTGACCTGCTGTTTTACTTCCTCGCCGCCCTCTTCCACCATAAGGGTGGAATACTTACTGGAGATATACTCCTGTACTTCCTTTAGCACATCCGGGAACGCCCTGCCCTTTTCCTCCGGGGAGAAAAAGAGATTCTGGTTATTTTTCATATGCCGAACACCTCCCTGCCGATCTTTTCTATCTCCTTCCGGAATGCACGGCTCTCCTTCAGGCACAGTTCCCCAAGAAGTTCCCCTTCAAGAAACTGCCTTTCTACCTCGGCGCTGTGCGGTATCTGGAACGCCACGTTCCCAAGCACCTGCTCCATATGGCTGCTGGCCTCCTGCTGTTTTACGTTGGACGCTGCTTTCAGCTGCCTGTCCGCATCCCATTTATTGTCCCGTAGAAGCGGCAGCTGCGACGAAAGGTAGCTGATGGATTTTAAGTCGCAGCTTACCAGCCGCAGCACCGTGTCCGCCTCCATCAGCGCCACCGCCGACAGAATATCCGATGCAATGGTGCTGGTACAGTCGATGATGACATAGGGCGCCACTTCCCTTGCCTGCCCGATCAGCTCCGCCGCCTGCTCCTGTTCATAGGGCGGGTAGGTGAACACGTTCTCCCCCTTTAGCATCCCCGCCATCGAAAGGTAATCGTTTTTTCTGTAAAACATGCAGTTTTTCTTGATCAGGTTCTCCGTCACATGCGCTGCTGCAAGGATGCTGCCAAGCGACCGCTCCCCCTCAAGGTCTACGGCGGAACAGACACAGGGCAGGGGCGGCGCCGTCATGTCAGCAAAAATCAACAGTACATTCCGTTTTTTCTTGGCAAGGTATTCTGCCAGTTTTACGGAAACCACCGTCTTTCCGGAAGAGGGGCTGCCCCAGACAGCCAGCACTCCTCCCTCCGGTTCCCGGATTTCCTCCTCATCCGGCTCCATATTTCTCTGAAACAAAGAATTTCTCTTAAAATTCAAACACTATTCCTCCCCGTCTGCCGTTTCCATGTCTTCTTTCTGATCCTGATCTGCGGATATTTCTGCCTCCTGCAGTGTATTTTCTGAAACAGAAGTTTCTGCCACTTTTCCTGTTCCGGCATCCTCCCCGTCCGTTTCTCCACCGTCTGAATCTTCCCCGGCTGTCTCCTCCTGCATTTCATCCAGCACCTGATCCTGTGCCGCAATGAACTCCGCGGCTTTCCCGCTCTCTCCCCGGAACACCAACGACAGGTGGATTTCCCCTTCCGCTTCCAGTCTGGCAAGAAGCCTGCTCTGTTCCGGCCTTACCAGCACCGTGACGGTGGAGGGCAGTTCTTTTCCTTCTTCTGCCTTTTCCTCCGTGTTGGCGTCATAGCCGGACTTGGCAGTCACCGCAATGACCTCGACAAATTTCAATTCTGCCGGAATGACCGTCTCCCCGCCGTCAAGGTAATCGGGGGCAATGACCGATACGATATCGCCGCTCTTCAGCTTTCCCGAAAGCCCCTCTGCAAAGGAACTGATAGTAATGGACATGGCCTGTTTTTCCCCATTCAGGCTATAGAGATATTTATTTTCCGCCGCAGGCTCTATGGAAACCTTTTCCGCAACGATATAATCCCCGGCATAAACATCCGCTGTCAGGTATTTCCCCTCCACTTCCGCAATGCTTCTCACCACATTTTCGGGCAGGTTATAGCCGCCGACCTCCACCTCCTGCAGCATGTTCCGCCTGATCTCCTCCCCTTCCTTTGCCGGTTTTACAAAACGCACAATGGTCGCTTTTTTTGACAGCCCTGCATTGACAAGGGGCGTGACTGCAAAACAGATCAGCAGGGATACTGCAATGCAGAATATCCCAAGTACGGTACGGTTCTTAAACAATTTCATGCGCTTTTCCTCCTAGACCGCTTTCGCGTATTTCTTTTTTCTTCTCACTGCCACAACAATCCCTGTTACCAGTGCCATGATGCCTACTGCCAATAATTTTTTCTTCATACCCGTTTCCTCCAATTTTTCATTTTTTATGCCGGAAAGTGCTTTTTCCCGTCACTTTCCGCGCTATCCCATAGTTACAATGCTGATAAGCATTCCTGCCCAGAGAAAAGGGACAAGCGGATACGCCTGCCCTCTCTCTGTTTCTATATCCTTTTTCCTGATCTTTCCTGCCGCCCTGCATGTCCCGTGCCAGACTAACAGCAGGCACAATGCCAGAAATATTCCCGCAAATGCCCTCCGGAGTCCAAGCACCACGCCGCAGGCTGCCGTCAGTTTGATATCTCCCCCGCCGATGCCGCCTGCCATGATGCCTGCAGCGAGAAGCGGCAGACATGCCGCCATTCCCGTCCAGTACGGCTGTCCCGGCGGAATCAGACTGGTCGCCGCTATAATAAAGTGCATCCAGTCGGGAATGGTCCTACTGCGCAGGTCCGATGCCGCCGCCAAAGACAGGGTAAGAAAAAATACAACAAGCCTGACCATCCGTCCCTACATACCCATGTTCATGCCGGTCTCTTCCTCCGGCTCCATATCCTCCCCCGGTGCATCGTCATTTAAGACCGGCGAAAGGATGCTGTCCTGATAGGCTTTCTGCACGATCTGGTCGAACTGCTCTTTCAGACTCTTGTCCGAAAAAAATACGGAATCCTTGTACTGGTCCGTATGGGGCATCTTGGTACGGGGCATGGAAACGGTCAGGCCGTAGTCGTCCTCCCTGATCCTCACGTTGCGGACGGTCATAATGTCCCCGACCTTTACGTCTGCAGAAGCAAGGACGCCCCGCTCCGGGTTGTGTTCCACAATCACGGCCTCCATCGCCAGCTGTACCGTGCTGTTTCCGGCCACGTTCTCCTGCGCTGCATTCTCCTGTACTGCACTTCTGTTTGATGTTCTCGGCATACTTTTTCTCCTCTTTTCTTTCCGCCACAGTTGTGGCATGCAAATTTACGGTTACCGCCCTTCCGGTTTTATCCGGCGTAATTGAACATTTCCTGAATCCTCTGGGTAAGAGTTGGCATGACCACATCCCCGAACAGTGTATAAAGCCCTGCCAGAAGAAGTGCTCCAAGCACTACCGCAATCAGGATTTTGACAGCGGTATCCACATAGTTTTCTCCCCGCGTGTCCCTCATCAGCGCCGCCGCCCTCTTTGCCGCAGCCTTCATGCTGTCTGCCGCTTTCTGCTTCATTTTTCTCATACTTTTCTCCATTTCTGCGCTGCTTTTTGCGCATGCCGAGTTTGTGTCAAGCAACGCGCAGGCACAAATCTCGCGATTGAAAATTTTAATTTTCAATCTTTTCCTCCGTTTTCTATTTTTGTTCTGTCAAACTGATCTTGAAGATATTTCCCGGACTGGTTCACATCCCTGCCATTTCCACAGCCTGCCCTTCCGGTGCGGACTGCTGCATCCCGTGATGCTTTGCCACGGTATCCTGTCCCTGCACCACTGCCTGCTCATAAGCGCCAAGAACGGCATCGTTCAGCTGTTTCCTGCACTCAGGCGTGATGGGGAAACAGATATCCTTATACTCGTTTCCCGCCTTGTAGCTCGGCATGGAAACAAACAGGCCGTTGCTCCCTTCAATGATCTTGACACCCCTGACGGCGAAAGCACCGTTGATGTTCACAGATGCCGTCCCCTTAATGGACTCCCCCGGCTTGATGGAATGGATGCGCACGTCAAAATCAAGCGGCTGCCTGTTCCCGCTTTCCGCTTCCTGCACCGCATCCGTCCTCTGCTTCCGGGCATTTGCTGCATTTTTTCCTGTTGCCATTTCCTTCCTCCTTCCAAAAATTTTCTGTCATCTTTACTGCCTCACTGCGTTTTCAAAACAGGATTTCTTCATAGCCTGCCGGTTCCACATAGAAAAAGCGGCTGGTATTCCCCTCCGCAAATTCAACCACATCCGATATGGACAGGGCATGGCCCGGAAAATCCTGCGGTATTTTTAACCCAAACTTCTCCCAGACAGCCTCCAGATCAAACTTCCTGACTTTACCCTCATAGACAAGAACATATTCCCCTCGCCGCGGTTCCCCATATCCCCTCTTTTTTCTCTCTGCCAGACTGACAAACCGCATCATAAGAGGACTTTCCTGTCCCAACTGATAAATCCTAAGCCTCCTTTCTTCTCCGAACACGGGTTCTTTCTCTGTGGCTGCACCTCCTTCTGTCAGCCGGTCATACACGCCTGACCTGACCTCCACCTCTGCCTGCTCTTTTTCCCTGACATAACGGACCAGCTCCTCTTTATCAAAAAGGTCATCCAGCACAATAGTTTCCCCGTGCCTGTATCCCGCCGGGTTCCCATAGTAATAAAGGATACCGTTCTGGAAATATATCCTCTTCATGCGCCCGCACCGTCCATGCCGCGCAGGTACGGAATCAGCTCTTTATCCAGAAACGCCTTGTCCTCGCAGTATAAAAACATCTTGGACAGCCCAAGCAGGAAAGGTTCTCCCTCAAGCGTATGTATTGTAATAATACTCCCCTTATGGCAGCCGGTAATAAAACCGGCAATGGCAGGCAGGTTCCCTTCCACAAGTATCTGGCTGACATCATCGTCCCTAATCTCAAAAGCCTTATATTTACTCTTTAACAATCTTTTCCCCATTTCTGCGCTGCTTTTTGCGCATAACGAGTTTGTGGCAAGCAGCGCGCAGACACAAATCTCGCGATTGAAAATTTTTAATTTTCAATCTGTCCTCCCCTCCCCCTGTTGGGCAAACTTTAGGATTCTCGCCGCCAGTGCCACCTGTTTTTCATGGCTCATCGTCCGGACGGCGGCATTCACATATGCCTCTACCGCCTCCGGGTTCTGGCTCCCGACCTCAACGATATCCACTTTAACTGCTGTCAGTTTCCCGCCATTTGCAGACAGCTTTATGATATCCCCGCCCTCCATCTCCGCTTTCTGGCGGAGTTCTTTGGGAATTAACACCCGCCCCTTTTCATCCATCAGCTTATACACCGGTTCCTTCAACTTTCCTCCTCCTTTCTGCACGGGGTATCTTCCTCTGTGGCGCGCAATACAATTTTTACTTTGTCCTTAGAAATGCCAAGTTCACTGCACAGTGCCAGCAGTTCCTCCGGCAGCTCCACCTCCGCCGTCTGCTCTGCAGGCAGGATAATGATTTTCTGTTCCTGACACACAATATCAAGGTCTGCATCCATCGGAATCCCCGCATCCTTTAAAAGTTCCTGCGGAATCTGGAATGCGATCTCCTCTTCCTTTGCCAGCTCCCCTGCCACATCCTGTCCCGCCCGGACGAGCAGAAATTCCTTTGCCTCATTTTCGAGGCTTTCTTTTTCTGCCATATAAATCAGCTTTACGGTCTCCCCGGTCCGGATGCCCGTCTGATCCAAAACAACCGCGGGAATTTCTATGCACCCGTTCTCATTCATTTTCCCTTCCATCTCCACTAACTGAATCATGTTCCACCTCTCTTTCCATACATCTTTTTTCCGGTTCCTGCGGCACACTTCCCTGCCCTGCCGGGACTTCCATGCCCCGCCATGATGCGCCTTTCTGTTCCCCGTACAGTTCAAATAAATTCATCTGCACCGGAAGGCTGTCCCGCCTTTCGTTCATGTCATAATTTGCAGCCAGCACTTCCGGGAACTCACAGCCGCCGTCATATCTCTGGGCAAGGTTGTTGAGCCTCGTCACGGATTCTATCCGGAAGTCCTGATACAGTTCCCGGATATATGCACAGTCGTTATAGGACACCATAAATTTCCCCTCGATTCCCGCCAGCGTATCCCGGAGCCTTACATGATCTTCCTTCCGGAACACCACTTCGTAGTGTCCTTCCGTTTCAAAATACGGCGGATCGCAATAAAAAAAGGCGTTCGGTCTGTCATACTGACGGATCAGCGCCTCGAAATCCTTATTCTCTATGACCGTGTCTTTCAGCCTCCGGTTTGCCTCCCATATGGCCGCAAAGGTCTTGCGGATGTCGAAAGGCTGGCAGCCGTATGATGTGCATCCGCTGCCGTAGCTGTAACGGATAATCTTATAAAATGCCGCCGCCCTTTTTACGTCCCCCGTTTCTGCCCGCTGCGATAAGATCTGCCGTATCTCTTCCGCCTCCGGTTCTTTCAGGAACTGTGTTGCAATCTCCAGTTCTTCCGAAAGATGTTCACTCTTAAATTCCTCCATCGACAAAAACTTCCGCAGGGTTACAAACTCATCCCGCGAATTTAGGGGAAGAAAAGACAGCTCCTTTAAAAGCGCCATTGGCCTTTCCTTGACACAATAAAAGAGGTTTGCAAGATTCGAATTGAAATCATTGTAAACCTCCATGCATTTATCCGGCGGCTTTCCGAATAATACCCATCCGCCGCCGCCGAATACCTCGATATAGCGGCCATATTCTCTGGGCATGCGCAGGTAAATTAAGTCGCGCAGCGCCTTCTTCCCGCCTACCCAACTGATAATGCTGTTCAATCTTTTCCCCCTTCCCGCTACTTTGGTCCGTCCATGCCGCACATCCCTCCGTCCTGCTCTTCCTGCGGGCTGACCATTTCAAACTCGTCCTCCTCCGTATTGACAGGCAGCGAACTTCCATTCTCCCACGAAATATGTATCTGTCCGATGTCATCCACGTGCCGTACTGTTCCCTGCATCCCGGAAGGCATCTGCTCTTCCCCATTCATCCGCAGCAGACGGATCTGCGTGCCTTCCGGATAGTCTTCTTTCAATTTCCTTATCTCTTCCCTGCCTAACATTTTTCCTCCTTTACCTGCTCCCACCGCTGCCCTTTTCCTTCTTCGATATCCTTTACCAGACTCCTGAGCCGAATCCCGTCCTTTACGCCCTGCCTGTAAAGCTGTTCCTGATAAATGCTGTTCAGATCATAAATACAGCTTACATAATCGGCCACCAGCTGGTACAGATTTGGGCAGGGTTCTTTCATCTTTCTATCCACCTCGCCTGCCAGTGCCTTCTGTCTGCGGAAAATCCGCCCCGCTTCCTCCTGTTCCTGTATTTTCTTCCGGTAATCTTCAATTACTTCCACAAAAAACTGTTCCAGAATATCCAGATCAAACTCCATATGCATTCTCCTTTGCTTTTTTATCAGCACACACATTACTACATGTTCCTGCCGATATCCAGCGGATTCCGATTATTTATGAAATTTTCACAAAGACATTTTCATCTCCTGCTCCTGTTCGATGCCTAACTCCTCTGCCGTCATTACCTTCCAGAAGTTTTCGCTGCTCCAGAAACTTACATAAAGTTCCCCTTCTTCGGTCTGGATCGGCTGCTGCTCAAACCCTTCTCCCCATCCGTCACTCATCTGCCCGGTCCAGTAATCCTTCAGCACACTGATTTCCCCTTCCGTCAGGGATTCCGTAATCTCACAGATCAAGACGCCGTACAGGTCTCCATCCACCTCCTTCACGGCCGGCCATGCGCTGGCTACCTTTGCCGCCACTTCCCTGTCGCGGTCAAAATAATGCATAAGACCCCGCACATCCCCAGAGGCACAGTCATCTTCATATACAGCTTTTTCTATTTCCTCCGCATATGTCATGAGGTCGCTGCTGTAAAGGGTTCCCGCATCCTCCCCGTCCACCACAAGACCCCCGGTCAGCGGACTATACAGACAGAACCTCTGATAACAGTCCGGGTCCTTTTCCAGAGGGGAAGCAAACTCCCCGTCGTATTCCAGATACTCGTGGATTTCCCTTTCTGTACCTACAAAGCCTCCCGAAACATATCTGCTCGCTGCCAGCGTCCCGTCCCTTTTGTCAGCGGCAACCCCCGCATAATCAATGTGGGGCAGCAGCAGTTCGTCCACCTCGAATATCCCGGATTTTGTCACAAGGAATTTCCCGTACTCCTCATCATTATGGACGGACGGGACAGCTTCAAATTCCTGCAGGTTTCTTGCAATATAAGTAACATCCGTATATGTTTCTGCACCGGCAAGTTCCACCGCCATTTCCAGCCGTTTCATTTTCTCTGCGTTAAACCAAGCCACCTGATGGCACATTTCATTAAAGAAAGTCAGTTCCTCCACACATCTTAGTCTGTCCGGTCCCGGCACAAGGCTCTCCGGCAGCTGCAGGTTGTGGACTTCTTCCACGATGCATTCCTTTAAATCCTGTATCCGCAGCCGTTCTTTCATCAGATTTACGGAATAATAATCTGTGGGCAGGTACAGGTAGTCCCGCCCGCCTGCCTTGTTTTTCATTGCCAGAGCCGCCACTGTTTTGTCCGTATCGTATACATACTCCGGAAAAGTCCTGCCGTTATACACCTCCTGCATTTCAAATCCCTGCGTTACGAAAACACCGCCGGGCAGGATTTTACAGTTTCCTTCCGCGAGGACTTTCTTTCCATATGCCTCAAAATCCATCCGGCGGCTCTCTTCCTCTGATATTCCCAGATGTTCATCCATGTAAAGGCGTCTCCCCACTTCCCTGCCGTCCGAAAAATCCGTAATCAGTGACAGTCCTTTCATGCTGTATGTAAGATTAATCAGGTCTTTTACCGTCTCCATCCCCTGTTCGGCCGCATAAGTTTCCAGCACGCCCTGTTCATATGCCGTGAGGCTCTCCATCCTTTTTGCAAAGAAATTGACTTCGTCCATGTTCACATTCTGCCCAATCAGCTTCTGCAGCGGATTCTGCTCCTCCCGTACATGTTCCAGCCTGTACCGCGGGTTTTCCGTGCCGTCTCCAATCAGTTTTCCCAAGTGTGCCAGCTCCGCATCCTTTACCGGCAGGTTTATCTCCCTGTGTCCTCTGCTCCCCGAAATCCTTAACTTCATTTCTGCTCCTCCCATTCCGCGATCTCCACACCGCATTTTTCAATCACAAAGGCATTCACGATAAGGCGCAGCATCCCGTCTGCGACCAGCTCACGGTCTGCCAGTTCCGACAGCCGGATATGCTTCGTGCCGTTATAGACATCCTTCGCTGCGTGGAATAAGATGTACTGTTCCAGCGTGACGCCGCCGAGACGGATGCGGTCAAAGTAGATACCTGTATCCGGCACATGCCTGTGCGCCCGCTCCCATAAGCCCTCATCTGCAGACAGAAGAAAAACCGCCGCCGCATAATTGGGATGGCTGTAAAAATTCCCTGACCGCTTTCCCGCAGTCAGGGAACAAAACCGTTTCCTGTGCCTTTTATCATGGAAGACTGTCTCCTCTTCCGTCTCACTGAATATTTCCTGTATCCTTCTTTTTAAATGCTCCATCTGCATCCTGCT
Organism: uncultured Lachnospiraceae bacterium; assembly: GCA_947650155.1. Classification (GTDB taxonomy): domain Bacteria; phylum Bacillota; class Clostridia; order Lachnospirales; family Lachnospiraceae; genus RGIG3002. The sequence goes on along the minus strand of CANSUS010000020.1, from coordinate 38,531 downwards.
GATGACGCAGTCCACAATCTCCGAGTAGTTTCCCCGGCTCCTCCATTCCGCCTCATTCATGACACAGAATCCCCCTCCCCTCGGACGGTAACCCGGCGGTTGCTGCATCTGCTTTTCCAGTATGCACAGCTGCGGGCTGCTGCAGAATAATCCCGACATCGTATCCCTCCTGTTTCTTTTTCTATTTTTGTTCCTGCATACAAAAAGACGGCGCCTGCTCCATTCCTAAAGTAAGCGCCGCCTTTACATCATTGGCTGCATTCCCTGATCCTGCTCCATTCTTTCTTCCTTTACCTCGCGGTATATTTTCATGACATCCACGCAGTTATTTACAAAATCCTTCCCGGCTAACTGTGGATAACGCGGTATGTTTTTCTTTGGCACCTGTCTGTAACTGCTGGAAGTATAGCCCATCTTTAACAGTTCATTGCAGGTCTTTGCCTCCCCGTCCACCACATAGCACTCTTTTGTCTCTTCCTGCATCGCGCAGAATGTTTCCAGCATTCCGGTATAACCGTTCTTATTTTTATAGTTTGCAATCGCGTTAGTCGACAGGTGGAATTCACATGCCACCTCCTGTACCGTCCTGTATGCCCTTCCGTCAATGATGCAGACTGGAAGCCCGGATATCATTTTTTCTCTTGGGATTCCTATCCGGTCTTTCGTTTCCAGAAGGATATCCACTGCCGTCTCAAAATCAAGGTCATTATTGACCATCATCTCATGGATGCAGCCCGTACTGATCCCGATCTCGCGGGACAGCTGCCGCTTGCTTGCATACATCTTCCCATCGTATTCGATTGCAAATTCCGGCCTGTTCACTTGGCGGATAGGTTGGGACAATGCCCGCTCCAGTGTCATCCCATATATCAGTCTTTCATTTATCAGGGCGCCATCGTGACCGTATGCCACCGCAAGGGACGATATCCCCGCATATTCCTTGCCGCGGAACAGGATGGTATCCTTTTCAAGCATTTCTGAAACAGTTACCGCCAGTGCTTTTCCTCCGGCAACCCGCACACGCAGGGAACCCGTATTCAGCCCGAATGCCTTAGCGATATCATTCAGCGTATCATACTGCCGCCCCCACAGGACATATCCCGCTTTCTTTACCTGCACTTTTTTTGCCCATTCAACTGACTCCTCAATACTTTTGGTTCGGTAATACTTATGCATGACCTGAGAATACGGAAGGTTTAAATCCCTGCAGAGTTCCCGAAGGGAAATATATTTCCTGCCGTCATAAGTTACTTCAGTTCCACTTTTTATTGGTATGTACCCTCCTTCCTCCCCGCCGTTTCATAGTGATTACATATTCAGCTTCATTCCTTCCTCTGGTTCTTCACCGGGAATCTCTTCCCGCAGCTTTGCTACCTCATCCATCATATCGAAAACCTCTTTGTACGGATGGTAGTTCATTGCGCCGGTTTCATCAACCGCTGCCGCAAACTCTCCATTTAGGTTTAGGTTCAAGGCTCCTCCTCTTACGCCGTCGACTTCAAACCCCCTGTTCTCTGCCAGTTTTGCTACCGCCAAAAAGAATGGATTCATCTCTTCTTTCAATCTGGTTTCCACCTCCTTCTCATTTTGAAAATATCCCCAAATCATTCCCAAAACCGATTTTGGCTCCCCTGCATCTATAAAAACGGGCAAAAAAATAGGGCAAAAACTGGTCGATTTTCGCTCCAATTTTTGCCCTCAAACCACAATATCTTGTGGTTTAGACCCCCTAATTCTTCTCTTTTCCACAATACTGCATCATTATTATTACCTCAACGTGCACCGTCTGCCCAAACTGATCCACCCCTCTCCCTCTCACAAGTTCATACCCACCATCACACAAAACCTTTAAATCCCGTGCCAGCGTTGCCGAGTCGCAGCTCACATAAACGATCCTTTTCGGCTTCATCCGTAGCATCGTCTCCAGGCACACTGCATCGCAGCCCTTCCGCGGCGGATCTACCACAATCACGTCTGCATATACCCCTTCTCTTTCATACAGATCAGGCAGCACCTCTTCCGCTTTTCCGACAAAAAATTCCACATTATTGATCCCGTTATTTGCCGCATTCTCTTTCGCATCCGCAATCGCCTGCGGCACTACCTCCACGCCGTACACCTTCTTCGCCTTCTGTGCCAGAAACAAGGAAATCGTTCCAATTCCGCAGTATAGATCCCATACAGTCTCTTCCCCGGTCAGACCTGCATAATCAAGCGCAATACTATATAACTTCTCTGTTTGAACCGGATTCACCTGATAAAAGGAAAGCGGTGAAATCTTATATTGAATTTCTTTTCCGGTCCTTCTGAAATCTTCGCCTTCCCGTATGCAGATATTGTCTGTAATCGTATCCTTTCCCCAAAGAGTATGCACTTCTTTTCCCATGATCACATTGGTTCGTTCCCTGTTGATGCAGACAGAAATACTGGTCATATTTTCTATTCTTTTCAAAGCATCAATAAGCATACCTTCCTGTGGAAGAAAATTTCCGTTCCTCATTTTTTGTCCGTTTATGACTATACATACCATGATCTGTTTACTTGAGAAACCCGTCCGAATCAGAATATGCCTGATAAGCCCCTCTCCGGTTTCTTCCTGATAGGCGCTGACCCTTTGCTGTTTCATATATTCAAGTATCGTTTCCAGAATCCTTTTATTTTCAGGCGCTCCCAAAAAACACTCATTGTTTTCAATAATAGTATGTGTCCTTCCCGCGTAAAAACCGACTATCGGTTTTCCCTCTCTATCGGTTCCCACCGGATATTGCGCCTTATTTCTATAATGAAAGGCTTCTTCCATCCCAACAATCGGTTCCATAATACGCTCGATTACCGCTTGGTCAAACTTCCCGATATGCAGAAGATTTCTTTTTATTTTATTCTCTTTGAACTGAAGCTGCCGCTCATAACTCATTGTCTGGATCTGACAGCCGCCGCATTGCCTGTGAAAAGCGCATTTCGGTTCTACACGAAAAGGAGAAGGCGTAAGCACCTTCTCTAATTTTGCGTAAGCATACTGTTTTTTTGCTTTCATAATCTTAACCGAAACCACATCCCCGATCACTGCATCTTTCACAAACAGGGTAAATCCGTCGATCTTTCCTATCCCTTCTCCATCATTTCCGATATCCTCAATGGTTACTGTCAGTATTTCATTTTTCTTAAATTCCATCCAAGACACCCATGTCCTTCCTGCTGTCCTTGTCCAATCAATCTTTCCATTACAATGTTTATATGTTATCCACCCGCGTCGCAATCAAATTCGATTCAAAAAGCCTGTTATATCCAAGCCAGCCTGTCTGGGAGGCGCCATTTAACACTTCCGTAAAAGTCTGCATTTTGGCGTCCGTATTGTCCGCAAAAGTCAGAGCGACCGCTTCCATAATTGCAGGTTTTTTTGGCGAACCAAATTCCAATTCTCCATGATGGGACAAAATACAATGCTTTAGTTCATTTGCGAGAACCTTGGGAAATCCATCAATATTCCTGATTCTTTCCCCCACCATCTCACAGCCAATGATGATATGCCCCAAAAACTGCCCCTCATCCGTATAATCATTTTCAGGAAAAGGAGAAATTTCCTTTGTCTTTCCAATATCATGACAAATCGCTGCGGAAAGCAGCAGATCCCGGTTTAACAATGGATAAGACGTACAGTAAAAATCGCAAAGCTTTACCACGCTCAACGTGTGTTCTAACAAACCTCCCACAAAGCCGTGATGCACTGTTTTTGCCGCAGAGGATTTTTTAAACTCCCTGATAAAGGTTTCGTCCTTTTTGAACAAATCTTCCAACAACATTTTTAAATACTTGTTCTCTATACTGTCGATAAATGCCAGCAGATCGCCGTACATGCCTTCTATATCTTTTTTGCTTACAGGCAGATAATCCGCGGGATCATACTCCCCTTCTTTGCAAAGCCGGATTCGTTTCACATTAACCTGAAGAGCCCCCTGGAAATTATTGACCTCCCCGTATACTTCTATGTAATCCAATGCACTGAACTCCCCGATTCCCGCACTGTTAGGATCCCATACCTTTGCGTCCAGCGTCCCGGTTCTGTCCTGAAGGATCACGTTCTCATAAGGTTTCCCGTTCTTCGTTACCGCCGATTGTTTGTGCTTACAAAGATAAATATCAAATACTCTGTCGCCCTCTTTATAATCTTTAATATACTTCATTACATCCTTGATAGCAGCCTGTTTTCTGACTGCTATATCTCCTTCCTCATCATGTTATGTTTATTCTTTTAACTGCTTTGAAAAATACAGCACCAGATCATCGTCATTACAGCAGTCTGTATAAGGTTCGCAGACTTTCTCTCTATACCAGACTCCTGTACCGTCCGGAATATATCCGCGTTTTACATACATTCTCTGCGCGCTCCCGTATCCGCTGTGCAGACCGACCCCCAAATATACCGTATTACTGTATTCCGCTGCTATACCCTCGGCCGTATCCATAAGCTTTCCGCCTATACCAAGTCTTCGGTATTTTTCCAACACCCCGAAATCTACAATTTCAGGATAGCCCTTTCCCGCAAATGCTCCCCATTTAGAATCGGGATACACATTGATATATCCTGCAACATTTCCACAATATTCGGCAGCCAGGGCAATTGCACGTCCTTCTGACTGGTCCTTTAACCGTAACTGATATTTGTCGACTGCTGCATCCCACCCCTGCTTTATTTCTTCCTCTGTTATGATAAATGCATCCGACTCTTCCATATTTCTTATCACTATTTTTCCGTCTGAATAATAAACCATCGCAAGCCTCCGTTTTGTTAATTCAGCCTCCCAATTTCTACTTCTAATTCCATCGGCTGATACTCCCCTGCACTCTGTCTCTGGACAGTAATTTTCACAGTAGTTCCAGGTTCCAGATTCATCATCGCATTTGTGAAATCGGTAAATCCCTTAATCTCCACTCCATTGATATCCGTAATTACATCGCCGCTCTGGATGCCGTAATCCATTGCCGGCGAATCCAGAATAATGCTTGTCACATAAGCGCCCTGCGGCACTCCCAGCTGTTCTTTTGCTTCCTCCGGCACATCCGTTCCATTAATTCCCAGATAAGAAATCTCCTGCCCGTTTGATAACTTTTCAATAATCTTTTTCAATTCTGTTATTCCAATCGCAGAAACCAGATTCTTTGTATCCGTACTATTGTAATTATTGTTTAAGACGCCGATAACCTGTCCCTTTAAATTGATCAGAATACCGCTCGCTTTTTGACTTCCATACATATCTGTTGTAAGCAGGGCGTAATTTGCATCCTTCGTATAAATGGGAGTCCCCACGGAAGTAATCACTCCATAACTTACCGAACCGCTCGTCCCCATCGGATTGCCAACTGCAATAACAGGGGAACCAACTAATGTCTTTGACACGGAGTTTCCCAGATTTGCATAAGCTATCCTTTCCTTCGTGGCGTCTTCTATATCAGCTAATGACACAGCTACAATTGCAAGACCGGTATTAGCATCGCTCTGTTTTAACACGGCCTCCGCCTGTGTCCCGTCTATAAAAGTCACCTGTATGGTTTCTCCGTTTTCAATGACAGCCTTGTCTGCCAATATCAGAAGTTCTCTCCCATTATCTGTAATAATCAGCCCTGAAGTTACGCCTTTGTTTTCATAAGTATTATTGAACCAGTCCACGTCGGAAGTCACGCTGGTAACGGTCGCCAGTGATCTTTCCGCTTCCCTTGCAAGACTTGCAAGAGAATCGTATATTCCCGTATAATCCTCTAAATCAAGCTCTACACCGGAAAGGATCTGTTCAATCTGCTCCTCCTCCAGTTTCACTGCACTTTCCGTTTCCGGCTGCGCATCTTCCTCGGTCAGCATGTCCTCCGGCAGCATTTCATCCGTAATATCCGGCAACTCGATGATTTTCGGTTCCTCTTCGGGGTAAAGCCAATTCGTAAAAACAGGTTCCAAAACCAGAAAAGTAAAGCAGGCTATCAGTCCGAAAATAACCGCCATAGAAGCTGTAATTATTGTCCTTCGCAGTAGCTTTTTCTTATTTACAGGACGTTCTTTTATTCTTTCACTCATAAAATCTGAATCTTGATTCTTTTCCGGATTATTCATGAGATCTGTTTTCCCCCATTCCTGTCAGGCCGACGACACAGAATCCGCCTGAAAAACTCATTCTATATACCTATCTTAGTATAGCCGTTTTATACTCTAAAGTAAAGAAACATCCTTACACCGCCGCTAAATTTATCACTTGTTTAAAAAGATAGAATTTCCCTGAAAATTATGTTAAAATCATCAATAAGTATATTTTTAGCATTATATTTCAACATATAAGAATGGAGACTATCGTGAACGAAAAAGTATTACGCGTTTTAGAATATAACAAAATAATCGACTTGCTTACAAATCGGGCTACTTCCGATCCGGGGCGGAACGTCTGCCGGGCGCTGACGCCTTCCAATGATCTGGATCAGATTAATCAGGCGCAGGAAGAAACAAAGGATGCACTTTCCCGGATCTTTAAAAAAGGAAGCACCTCTTTTGGCGGTAATAAAGATCTGGGCTTTGCTTTAAGGTCTTTGGAAATCGGAAGTTCCCTTTCCATAACCGAACTTCTTAAAATTGCCTCCCTATTAGAAAATACCGCAAGAATAAAAGCTTACGGAAGAAATGATAAAGAAGATTCACCCGGAGATTCTCTTGACGAATATTTTAACGGTCTGGAACCTTTAACCCCCCTTTCTTCCGAAATCAGAAGATGCATTCTTTCTGAGGATGAAATCAGTGATGATGCTTCCTCGAATTTAAAACATATTCGACGCAGTATGGCATCGACCAATGATAAGATCCACAGTCAGTTAAACAGTATGGTAAACGGCTCATACCGGACTTATCTTCAGGATGCCGTCATTACTATGCGTAATAACCGGTATTGCATCCCGGTCAAAGCGGAGCACAAAGGGCAGGTATCCGGCATGGTCCACGACCAGTCTTCTACCGGTTCTACTCTTTTTATTGAGCCTGCAGCCGTCGTAAACTTAAATAACAAATTAAAGGAACTTGAGATAGAGGAAAAAGAAGAAATTGAAATTATTCTTGCCAATTTAAGCGTACAGGCGTCCGAACATACAGAAAGCCTGATGCAGAATCAAAAACTGATGACACATCTGGATTTTGTATTTGCGAAAGCTTCCCTGGCTATGGACATGAATGCAACGCAGCCACTTTTTAATACAGAACACTATATTCATATCCGCAAAGGACGTCATCCTTTACTTGATAAAAAGAAAGTGGTGCCAATTGATATTCATCTCGGAAAAGATTTTGACCTATTGATCATTACCGGTCCTAATACAGGCGGAAAGACCGTTTCTTTAAAAACTGTCGGTCTTTTTACCCTGATGGGGCAGGCAGGACTTCATATTCCGGCGCTGGACCGTTCCGAGCTTTCTGTATTTACAGAAGTTTATGCCGATATTGGTGATGAACAGAGTATTGAACAAAGCCTCAGTACTTTTTCTTCCCATATGACAAGTATTGTATCTATTCTTGCCCATGCAGACGCAGAATCTTTGTGTCTTTTTGATGAACTTGGCGCCGGAACCGATCCGACAGAAGGCGCGGCGCTTGCCATTGCCATTTTAAACCATTTACACAACAGGGGAATCCGTACTATGGCAACCACTCATTACAGTGAAATAAAAGTATACGCGCTTTCCACTCCATTTGTGGAAAATGCCTGCTGTGAATTTGATATAGAAACGCTTCGCCCCACTTACCGGCTTTTAATTGGCATTCCCGGAAAAAGCAATGCCTTTGCTATTTCCTCCAAGCTGGGACTGCCTGACGAAATCATTCATGCTGCAAAAGAACAAATCAGTGATGAAAATGAAAGCTTTGAAGATCTGTTGACGGACTTGGAGCAAAGCCGCGTTACCATTGAGAATGAACGAAATGAAATTGCTGTATACAAAAGAGAAATCGAGCAGCTCAAAGAACAGTTAAAGCAAAAGCAGGATAAAATCGAGCAGTCCAAAGAGCGTATTTTGCGGGAAGCCAATGAACAGGCCCGGGCCATTTTGCAGGAGGCAAAAGATACCGCAGACGAAACGATCCGCGCTTTTCAAAAAGCCGGACCGGGGGCGTCCATGCAGGATCTGGAAAAAGCAAGACAGAAGCTGCGCGGCAAGATTTCCGAAAAAAACGACAAGCTTTCTTTAAAGACTTCTGCCGCTCCAAAACAGGGCGGAATCAAACCCGGTCAGTTACGTCTTGGCGACAGTGTAAAGATTTTATCTATGGGCTTAAAAGGAACTGTCAGTTCACTGCCTGACAGCAAAGGAAACCTTTTTGTGCAATGCGGAATCATGCGCTCCCAAACGAATATTAAAGATCTGGTACTGATACAGGAAGAAACCGTTACCACACCTTCCTCCAAGCGAACCGGAACCGGTACAGGCAAATTAAAAATGGCAAAATCATTTTCTATTTCTCCCGAGATTAATCTTTTAGGAAAAACTGTGGACGAAGCTATTTCCGAATTGGATAAATATTTGGATGACGCTTACCTGGCTCATCTCCCCAGTGTGCGGATTGTACACGGAAAAGGGACGGGAGCGCTGCGGAATGCAGTGCAGAACCATTTGAAGCGGGTAAAATATGTCAAGTCTTTCCAGCTTGGCGAATACGGAGAAGGAGACTCCGGCGTTACAATCGCAGTTTTTAAGTAAGCGTAGCAGCACGCAGACAGGAGAATATATGGTAAATAAACAAAAAATCTTAATTGTGGATGACGATAATAATATTGCAGAACTCATTTCCCTGTATTTAACAAAAGAATGTTTCGAGACCATGATTGTCAATGACGGGGAATCCGCGCTTTCCGCGGTAGATTCTTTTGCTCCTAATTTAATATTACTGGATCTGATGCTGCCTGGAATTGACGGTTATCAGGTCTGCAGAGAAGTGCGCGCCAAATCCGGTACGCCGATCATCATGCTTTCCGCAAAAGGGGAAATTTTTGATAAAGTGCTGGGATTAGAATTGGGCGCCGACGATTATATGGAAAAACCTTTTGACTCCAAAGAACTGGTCGCGAGAGTGAAGGCTGTTCTCAGGCGTTATAAACCGGCTGCCGCCGTTTCCACTGATTCCGATGTAAAAAGCGTGGAATATCCTGACCTGATCATTAATCAGACAAATTATTCCGTCCTCTATATGGGTAAAAACATCGATATGCCGCCTAAAGAATTAGAGTTGCTATATTTTCTCGCTTCCTCTCCTAATCATGTTTTTACAAGGGAACAGCTGCTGGATCAGATTTGGGGATATGAATATATTGGAGATACGCGGACTGTTGACGTCCATATTAAAAGGCTCCGGGAAAAAATCAAAGATCATGCATCCTGGAAAATTTCGACTATCTGGGGAATCGGCTATAAATTTGAAGTAAAAAACTGATTTTCCGGATCAGATTGTAAATTCAGCAGCACAGAATGGAAAATATCATGAGAAAAACGCTATACTTAAAATTTGTTCTTGCATACATTATTTTTGGTGTATTTGGTTTCATTGTCGTCGCTACTTTTGTTTCCAGTATGACTACAGAACAGCTTCGTCGTGAAAAAGCCGATGCACTTTATAAAGAAGCTACCCTGATTGCCAATACTTATGCTTCTGATCTGTATAATACGGTAACGACTCTGGATGTTGTGAAATCTCAGTTGGATGCCTTGTCCACTTATCTTTCCGCTACTATCTGGATCATCAATCCTTCCGGTCGTATGATTCTGGATTCCTCCCAAAAACTGGACGTGGAAAATGAAGTAGTAGTAGAAGGTTTTGATCCGACTATAACCGGCGGCTCCTACTATACGATCGGAAATTTTTTTCATTCCTTTGACGAAGAAATGCTCAGTGTATTTGCACCGATCACCTCCTCTTTTAAAGTCAGAGGATATGTTGTCATTCATACTTCCATGAATGATATTTATACTACTTCCAATGGACTTTTAAATATTTCCTACATTACATTATGTATTTTATTTCTGCTCTCGCTTATCATCTTAATTTTCTTTACAGAGATGGTCTATATCCCTCTCCGTAAAATCACAGAAGCAACCGAGCAGTATGCCGCCGGAAACATGCATTATGAATTTTCTGTGGAAAGCGAAGACGAAATGGGCTATCTTGCCGCCTCCCTTTCTTATATGGCAAGCGAGATGGCCCGATTTGAAGATAATCAAAAAAAATTTGTGGCCAATGTATCCCATGATTTCCGCTCTCCCCTTACTTCTATAAGGGGCTATTTGGAAGCCATGCTGGACGGCACCATCCCGCCGGAATCTTATGATAAATATTTAAATATTGTACTGAATGAAACTACCAGACTGACCAAGCTCACAAACAGCCTTCTGACTTTAAATAATCTGAATACAAAGGGGATGCTGTTAAATAAAACAGATTTTGATATTAATAAAGTAATCCGCAGTACGGCTGCAACCTGTGAGGGCACCTGCCGGCAGAAAAACATTGCCATAGAACTGATTCTCACCGGTGAAAGCATGCATGTCAATGCCGATATGGAAAAGATCCAGCAGGTATTATATAATCTGATTGACAATGCTATCAAGTTCAGCCACCACAATTCTGTAATTAAGATAGAGACTACGGAAAAAGGAAATAAAATTTTTATTTCCGTAAAAGACAGCGGCATTGGTATCCCGAAAGATGATTTGAAGCTTATTTGGGATCGGTTCTATAAATCCGACTCCTCCCGTGGAAAAGATAAAAAGGGAACCGGACTCGGTCTCTCTATTACAAGAGAGATCATCCATTCCCACGGAGAACACATTAACGTCATCAGTACCGAAGGCGTCGGTTCAGAGTTTATCTTCTCCCTTGCCAAATCTGCAATGGAAGACGAAGACTAAAGCCATTTGCATATTCACGAAAAATATCTGAATTTTATTCTTTATGCCACTGCAGCCTGTGCAGTTCTCCCTCCAGCTGCATATGGGAGAACTGATTCTGACGCAGCGCCTCATACAATACTATCGCTACGGAATTGGATAAATTTAAAGATCGTATCTTTTCCAGCATGGGAATACGAATACAGGTCTCTTCATTTTCTACCAGAATTTCTTCCGGAATACCGGCGCTTTCTTTTCCAAACATAATATAATCGTCCGGTCCGTAAGAAACTTCTGTATAGACACGTTTTGCCTTGGTAGTTGCCATCCATATTCTGGCGTTTTTATTTTTCTTCAGAAAATCATCAAAATTGATATACCGTGTAACATCCAAATGCTCCCAGTAATCCATTCCGGCACGTTTGATCTCCTTTTCATTCAGACGAAACCCCAGCGGTTCAATCAAATGCAGCTTCGTATCCGTCGCCACGCAGGTTCGTCCTATATTACCGGTATTTGCCGGAATCTCCGGCTGAAATAAAACAATGTTCATCTTCTGTTATTCCTCAGTCATTTCTAATTTTAACCGCTTTACAAAGTTTTCCAGTCTTCCCACCGCCGCTTTCAAATTTTCCAGCGAATACGCATAAGAAATACGCAGGTATCCTTCTCCACAGTCCCCAAATGCCGTTCCCGGCACTACCGCCACCTTTTCTTCCTTCAAAAAACGGGTGGCAAATTCATCGCTTGTCACTCCAAACTGCTTAATACAGGGAAATACATAAAAAGCGCCATAGGGCTCGAAACAAGGCAGCCCCATTTCATTAAAAGCATAGAGCAGATACCGCCTTCTGCGGTTATATTCTTTCCGCATCTCCTCCACATCATCGTCCCCGTTTTTCAATGCCTCTATTGCCGCATATTGGCTTGTTGTCGGCGCACACATAATAGCAAACTGATGTATCTTTGTCATCTGTTTTATGATGTCTTTCGGTCCACAGGCATAACCCAGCCGCCAGCCTGTCATCGCATAAGACTTGGAAAATCCGTTGATCAGAATTGTTCTTTCCTTCATTCCCGGCATATTGACTATCGATACATATTTATCGTCATGATAAAATAATTCGCTGTAAATTTCATCAGAAATAACAAAGAGATCTTTTTCTTCCACTATCTTTGCAATTTCCTCCAGATCCTTTCTCTCCAAAATGGCGCCGGTCGGATTGTTCGGAAACGGTAATACTAAAACTTTCGTTTTTTCAGTAACTGCGTTCAAAAGTTCCTCTGCAGTTAACCGAAATTCATTTTTTTCTTTTAATTCAATAATGACAGGAATACCACCTGCCAGAATGGTACAGGGTTCATAAGAAACAAAACAGGGCTGCGGTATCAATACTTCTTCTCCCGGATTGAGCATTGCGCGCAGCGCCAGATCGATTGCTTCAGATCCGCCCACCGTTATCAGAACCTCATCATTATAATGGTAATGTACGGAAAGTTTCCTGTCCATATAATTACAAATTTCCATCCTCAGTTCCTTTAATCCTGCATTGGATGTATAAAAGGTCCGTCCTCTTTCTAAAGAATAGATCCCCTCATCCCTGATATGCCAGGGCGTATCAAAATCCGGTTCGCCTACTCCAAGAGAAATCACATCCTCCATCTCGTTTACAATATCAAAAAATTTACGAATGCCCGACGGCTTAATATCTACAACTTTATCAGCTAATGGATTTCTCATGGCATAATCTTCTCCCTTTCATCTTCGTTTTTTTTGGAGATCACAGTGCCATGATCTTTATATTTCTTCAATATAAAATGGGTTGCTGTACTTAAGACGCTGTCTAATGTAGAAAGCTTATCCGATACAAACTGCGCCACTTCTTTTAAGCTCTTTCCCTCTAAAGATACAAGAAGATCATATCTGCCTGAAATCAGATAGACTGCGTCTACCTCAGGATACTTATAAATTCTCTCTGCAATATTGTCAAATCCCTGCCCTCTTTGCGGCGTTACACGCACTTCAATCAACGCGCTTACTTTTTCAACAGATGTTTTTTCCCAGTTGATCAGCGTATGATAGCCACAAATAATTCCTTCTTTTTCCAGACTTGCAAGTTCATTTACCACCTCTATTTCCGAAACTCCAAGTATTACCGCAAGTTCCTTTAAATCCATGCGGCTGTTTTTTTCTATAACGGATAACAGTTCTTCTCTCATTCTCCGATTACTCCTTTCCCTTTCACTCTATATATTTCGTCCGGTTTGGGCAGTTCCAAAAAACGGCGTTCTCCATCTTTTATGACGACCCTGTCATGATTATCTGTAATCTTTCCTGCCACTACTGCCGGTATATTCTGCTTCTCTAACGTTCTTACTAAATCTGTTCCATGATCTGTCACGATTAACAGACAACCGCCTGAAATAAGTTCATATGGATTCAGATCAAAATATTCGCATATTTCTATTGTCTCCTGCTTTACAGGCAGTTTTTTAAAATCAATTTCCAGTCCGACGCCCGAGTTTTCAGCGAGCTCCCAAAGTGCGCCAAAAATTCCTCCTTCAGAAGCATCGTGCATCACAAAAGCGCCAGACTGCACGGCGGCGGCAGCCTCTGGAACGACAGAAAGATATTGCGCAAAATCCTCCGCCTCTTCTACTAAATGCAGCGGATATTTTAACAATAACTCTTCTTTTCTCTCTTTCGCAAGAATCACGGTTCCCTCCAGTCCTATCCACTTTGTGATAACAAGCTCCTGACCGGGTATTGCTCCCTTTGTATGTATCTCTTTTCCTTTCTGTGTTTTGCCAATTCCAGCGGCAATAAAAACAGGCCTCGTTACTGCATTGGAAATTTCCGTGTGTCCCCCTGTCAATTGAATGCCAAGGTTCCTGCAGGTTTCTTCTGCCTCTGTCATCATCTTCTTTAGTTCCGCTTCCGATATCGTCTCCGGTAACAACACTGTCAGCATAACGCCTACCGGAAAGGCGCCTCCCGCTGCCAGATTATTGACAGCTTTATGAATTGCGTACTCAGGTGATCCGCTCTTTTCAAACATTGACGGGGCCATGCTCACAGCGCAATTTTCCTTATCAAAAGAAAAAATGGCGCAGTCTTCCCCTACGCCTGCGCCATTTATCACTTCATCTCTTTTATTTTTCATCTGTTTTAATACTGAACGCTTTAAAACGTTCTCGGGAATTTTTCCAAGTCTCATCTGTCTGTTTTCCCTTTCCGATTCTCCTCTTCCTTTCCTATTCCCTTAAATCGGCGGAATCTCACCTTCCGGCTGCGGCTGTTGCTCAGGCTGCTGTTCCGGCTGGGGCTGTTCTACGGGTGTTTCGGGTACAGGTACAACCGGCGCCGGTGGTATTTCTCCACCCGTAGCAAGCGCGCCTGCCACTCCCCTTACATAGTCAATATTGCTTGTGGCAACCGCTGCCATAATCTGATTATAGATATCCGGATTGTCTGTAGCAACGCCTATCGTCACACTCCTTGGCGTCATTTTATAACTGCTGCTGTTGATCTGCTCCCTGCTTTCCTCTACGCCGTTAACAGTCACCACCTTCCATAACTGTGCCTTATAACCAATATGGGCGCTCTGCACTGCCGACACATACCCTACCGGTCTGCCGGCATCCGTATAGATCAGTTCTGTATCCGGATTGGTTACTGATAAAATAACACTCTCATAAGTAACCACTCTGTTGGGGTCTCTCTCTTCCACTCCATAAATATTAAATGTAATCTGTTTTTCCGGTGTCGTATATCCTTCTATGTAAATCGGATAATCTGTGTTGTTGATAAATCTGAAATCTTTTCCTGAAGATTCTGCAATGGCAGCGTCCGCCGAAGGCTCCACATAGGTTACAATCATAGAATGATTGTGTCTTTCCGTTACTTCCAGCTCTGCCTGAAGCACTGCATTATAAAGTGTCGTGGATACCTGACAGATACCGCCGCCAAGACTTTCCACTACCTGTCCGTTTAAATAGGAACCTGCAAGAAAATAACCGTTTTCCGTACTGAACGGAGAAATTGCCTCATATGCTGAAAATTCTTCACCCGGATAAATCGTCGCACCATTGATCAAATTACAGCCATTTGCAACGTTAGCGCTTCTTGAACTTCCTGAGGTAGAATAACTGGTCGTACTTGTTCCTAATATATCTTTTACTTTAGCAAGCTCTTCCTCACTCCCAAGCGGTTCATCTACTACAACTTCCATCTCAACCTGTGCCGGTTCATGATTCCACTCGCTCTCCATAAACTGTGTCACTTTATCTGCAGAAGCCTCTGCATCAACTTTGAGCCCTGCCTGTCCTGTTACTACCCTGAAGCCGTCTCCATCGCGGACAAGGGAATAATCTACCGCTTCCACATTATATTCTGCACATCTTTCTTCAATCAGAGCAGTAACAACATCCTTATCCACCAGAAACTCAATATCATATACCTTATTTTCCCGGGCCAGATCTGCAAGCGCTTTATATCTTTGCACAATATTACCTTCTGTTCCCAGCATAACTGCTTCTTCCACAATCTCTCTGTTTCCCCAGCTCAGACCAAGTTCACCTGCTGTTGCCGTAACTTCATTGCCTTCCGAAACAAGAAAAGTAATTTCCACTTCATCTAATGTCTCTACATAATCTTCGATCGCATCTTCCGCTTCTTTTGTCGTCATGCCTGACAAATCAATATGATCCGCATAAACTCCCGTTTGGATCACATCCGCCGTTTTTGCATCCGCCGTAATGCCCGTCAGGTAAAATGCAAGTATTACCGCTGCTGCCGAAATCAAATTGAAATATCTTTTTTTCATAATTATTCTCCCACACATGCTTTTCAAACTATTTGAATTAATTGACCAAATATGCTAAAGTTGGAACTACCATAGCAATTACCAATATAACAATGATGATTGCTGAAATAATACGTTTCGTTTTATTATTATGAATATTGAACATAATGCCAAGCCTGCCTTTCTGACGCTTACGCATAAAAAATCTTAGTTATTGAAAGGATATTATATATGAAAATACCGTTTTTTGCAAGTTTTATTGTATTCTGTTTCTGGCTTTTCTATGAGCTGAAAAAACAGCGCAGTAAAGAGGAAGATGTGGAAACTTCCTTTTGGAAAAGAGAGGCCGCTGCAAACAACACCAGAAAGAAACCTTTGGATGATCTAGAATATATTTCTATCCCTTTCGACTTTCTGCCTATGCATATACTGAAAGAGGATGAAGAAGTGGCTGAATGCCACAGACTTCTTTTCTCCCTGAGCGAGCAAAAAATCGTCAACCTGACAGGCCTGTCCAATACAGACTTAAAATTACTGTATGGCGCGCCGAATATTACTGTATTAATGGACTACGACCAAAACTATACTATTTTGGCGCGAACATTGCAGAAATGGGCGGCGATTTTATACAAAGCCGGGTATACGGATGAAACAAAAACCATTTTGGAATTTGCCGTTTCCACGAAAACAGATGTCAGCGCTACCTACTCCATTCTGTCAGAAATATACCAAAAAACCGGGCAGCAGCAAAAAATCGAAAGCCTGCTCCAGATTGCCGAAGGACTGAATTCCGCAATGAAACCTGCTATCGTCCGTATTTTGAAAGAATCCGGTCAGTGTAACGACTAGCTTCATTTTTTGTCATTTTATCCAATTCAATACTCAGACAGACACGTAGTTCCTGATCTGCCTCTATAGCTAGTTTATGCTTCTTAAACAAATGATATAACCTTTCTTTCTGTGCTTTTGTAACAGGGGATTCCTTTTTCACTTTATAAATAAGTGGAAAAGGACGGAAATCTTCCTCTGTATAAAATTCCTCCGCCAGTTTCTGGTAAAGGCTTACCGTTGCTTTCGCATCTTCCAAAGCACGATGCGCCCTGTGCTCGATTTTATAATAAGAACATAAATAACTCAAACTCCGGCTCTCAAGATCAGGTAAAAATTTCCTCGCTATTTTCAGCGTATCGATTCCTCTTTTTTCAAACTGACATTTGCAGTTTATGGCCGCCCTTTTTAAAAAAGAATAATCAAAAAGGATACTGTGTCCCATTATAATATCGTCTCCCGCAAACTCTAAAAATTTTGGAATAATATCTTCTTTTTCAGGCGCATTCTTTAACATATCGTCTGTAATCCCGGTAAGTTCCGTAATCCGCTCTTCCAGAAGCCTTCCCGGCGCAACCAGACTTTCAAAGCTGTCTGTAATCCTTCCGTCCCTTACCCTCACTGCTCCGATTTCAATTATTTTTTCTGTTTTGGGGTTCAGTCCGGTTGTCTCCAAATCCAGACATAAATAATCTTTTATCATCATTTCTCTGCCTTCTGTTTTTTAGCGTTCATACGGTCTTGATAATCTCTGCACTGCTTCGTCAGAAAGCACTCTTCACATTTAGGCGTAGGCGCCTTACAAATCTGCCTGCCTAACGTAATAATTTGAATATTATATAAAATCCAATGATCCTTTGGCAGTACTTCCATAAGCGCGTACTCTACTTTTACCGGATCATCCTCCGTTGTAAACCCCAGTTTTTTGGAAATGCGTTTTACATGAGTATCCACTACAATACTCGGGTCATGATAAATATTTCCCCGTATCACATTTGCCGTTTTTCTTCCCACGCCCGCAAGAGAAGTCAATTCTTCTATCTGTTGCGGCACTTCTCCCCCAAATTTATCCCTCAAATCTTTGCAGCAGGCAATAATATTTTTGGCTTTATTATGATAAAATCCTGTGGAATGAATATCCTGCTCCAGTTCTTTCAAATTCGCATTTGCGAAATCGTCAATCGAACGGTATTTCTGAAACAAATCCTCTGTGACAATGTTTACCCTTGCATCCGTGCATTGTGCGCTCAATATTGTCGCTATCAAAAGCTGCCATGCATTTTCATGATGAAGATAGCATACATAATCCGTACCATACTGTTTATCCAACAGATCCAGTATTTCTTTAACGCGCTGTTTCTCCTTTGTGCTCTTTTTTTCAGCCATACCCAATTTCCTCTCTATTCGTCGATAATATGCACTGCCGCTTCCGCGTTTAACGGATTCCACCTCTTATAATCGAACAGTACATATCTTCCGCTTTCTGAAAATCCTTCCACAATCTCTTTTCCGTCTTCCAGCCATACAGGAAAATGAAATAATTCCACATGCGTCATTTTGGAAGTCTGTCTTGCATGGAACCCTGCATATTCCTTTAAATAGCGCGGCTTTTCCTCTTCTCCTGTGTAAAACTCCCGTATCCGTTTTTTTTCTTCCGACTGCAGTTCTTTTGAAAAAGAAGGGCGGCTTTTCATATTTTCTCGTAAATAGATGTCAAAAGTTAAAAGTTCCTTATAAAGCTCTTCTTTTTCTCCATCTGCCATACAGGCAAAATGAAGCAGCGCCTCATAGCGGTATGCCCTTGACGGACTGTTCAGAAAATAACCGTTTTCCCGATAAAAGTCCGCCAGTTTTTCATACATGGCAAAAGGATGCGCAAACGAAAGCTCCAATACGGAAAGCATATGCGTAAACTGATTACTGTTGTAATACATTTCGACCATTTCTTCGATTCGCTTTAGGTAAAGCACTTCCTGATAAGACAGCCATTTTGTACATAGAACTTCATAGGGCGGTTTATTCATATACCGTATCCCATATTCTTCTACCTTATCATACATGGGCGAACCTTGAAGCACTTTTAAAAATCCCAATTGAAGCTGGTTAGGACGCAGCGAATATACATCGTTAAAAGAACGAATAAAACGATTGTAATCTTCAAAGGGCAGCCCTGCAATCAAGTCAAGATGTTGATGAATGTTTTTTCCTTCTCTGATTCTTTCCACCACTTTCTTCAGACGTGAAAAATCCGTAAAGCGATTAATTTCCTTTAATGTTTCAGAATTGGTAGACTGTACGCCGATTTCTAACTGAACCAGCCCCGGACGCATACGGTTCAATATATTTATTTCTTCTTCTGTTAAAATATCTCCTTCAATTTCAAAATGAAAATTGGTGATACCGTTATCATTTTCCAATAAATACCGCCAAACCGCCAACGCATGTTCATGACTGCAGTTAAAAGTCCTGTCAATAAATTTCACCTGCGGTACTTTTTGATCTAAAAAAAACTGTAACTCCCGCTTTACCGTTTCTATCGCCCGAAAGCGCACTTTTTTATCGATGGAGGATAAGCAATAACTGCATCTGTACGGACATCCTCTGGAAGATTCATAATAGATGATACGGTTCTGAAACTTTTCTGTATCTTCATATAAAAATGGAAGTTTACTGATATCCGTCAGTTCTCTTTCTTTTGTCTTCCCCTCTTTCAAAACAATTCCTGCTATATTGCCCGGTTCTCCGTTCCTGTTCACATAATAATTAAGAAGCTCCTTAAATGTTTCTTCCCCTTCCCCTGTCATAATGCCTGTCAGCTGTGGATATTTTTTTAATATATTTTCCCCGTCAAAAGAAACCTCCGGTCCTCCCAGCCATATAGGAATCTCCGGCATAATCTTCGGTATTTCTTCTATCAACTGTTGTACGATCTCCCAATTCCAGATATAGCAGGAAAATGCTATTATATCCGGTTTCTTCTCATATATACCTGCCAGAATCTCTTCCATACGTTGATTGATCGTATACTCTGCAATATCAATAAATTCTTTAAACTCTTCACCGGCATATGCCTTTAAACTATATACAGCCGGATTGGAATGAATATATTTTGCATTAATTGCCGTAAGCAGAAATTTCATAGCTGGTCTCCGTTCTGTTTTTTTACTTTTTTCTATGATTTCATTATAGCTTTTACCGCAAAAAAGACGCAAGAAAAATATTTTTTTTAAATTTTTTAAAAAATTTTTGGATTTTTTGCAAGATTTGGGTGTTCTAATTCGTTATATTATATAGAGGGGTAAATAATGAACTATTTTCCGTTCTGTCACTTCTTCCTTTGTACGCTTTGGTGGGTGTCAGAGCTATAACAGTCTTTTTAATAAGAATCTTTGATTTTTATTTCTAAAAATAATGGCAACAGTAATTTCCTGATCGTTTGAAACTACTGCTGCCATTTTTCTCTCCGATACGCTTATAAACTGTCTATAAAACGTTGAAATGCTTCCTGTCCTTCTTTTGTTCTCTTATAAACCCCTGCATCTTCCAATACCTGCATAAACACAAGTCCAATTTCCTTTTGAATAATATCTGTAATATTATTCTGATCGATATTTGTATATTTAGACTGAAATTCCTCTACCCAGTCCGCATGTTTTTCAAGCGCTTCATTTTTTCGGATATCTTCTCCTGCAAGAATCGCCTTTTCAAGTTGTTCCATTTCCCCTTTTAATCTTGCAGGAAGAACCGCCAATCCCATTACTTCGATCAGACCAATATTTTCTTTTTTAATATGATGCAGATTCGCATGAGGATGATATACGCCCAAAGGATGCTCTTCTGTCGTAATATTATTACGAAGCACTAAATCCAGCTCAAATTCCTCTCCCCGTTTACGGGCAATCGGCGTAATCGTATTGTGAGGTTCTCCATCCGAAAACGCATAAATGAAAGCATCCTCATCCGTATAATCTCTCCACGCCGCCAGAATTTTATCTGCAAGTCCAATCAGTCTCTCCGTCTCTTTTCCACGGAGTCTGACCACGGACATCGGCCATTTCACAATACCTGTCTTTACATCTTCAAATCCTTTTATGGTAAATTCCTTCTCCACCGGAGCTTTCGCCATTGCAAACTCATAATGTCCGCCCTGAAAATGGTCATGGCTTAAAATAGAACCGCCCACAATCGGCAGATCCGCATTGGAACCTACAAAATAATGCGGGAACTGTTTTACAAAGTCAAAAAGCTTGCAAAAAGTATCATGTTCGATCTTCATAGGAATATGCTCTGAATTGAACACAATACAATGCTCGTTATAATAAACGTAGGGAGAATATTGAAAACCCCATTTTTTGTTCTGAATTGTAACCGGAATAATCCTGTGGTTCTGTCTCGCCGGATGATCCAGTCTTCCTGCATATCCTTCATTTTCCATACACAGCTGACATTTCGGATAACCGCTCTGCTTTGCATTCTTTGCCGCTGCAATTGCTTTCGGATCTTTTTCCGGCTTGGACAAATTGATGGTAATATCCAATTCGCCGTATTCTGTTTCCGCCACCCATTTTTGGTCTTTTTTAATTCTGTATCGTCGGATATAGTCGGTATCCTGGCTCATTTTATAATAAAATTCTGTTGCTTCCTTCGGGTCCTTCTCATAAAGCGCTCTGAATTTCTTTATTACTTCACTTGGTCTCGGAACAAGTACACTCATGATCTTCGTATCAAAAAGATCCCTGTATCCCACGCTGTTTTCCTTCATAATGCCCTGCTCGTAAGCATAATCCATTATATCGGAAAGAATGTCTTCCAGTTCTTCTGTCTCACATGTCATATTTTTAATGACATTTATGTCATACTCCAGTTCTTCTAACTGAAATAACTCCAGAAAACGGTTTACTGTATAAATAATATCCTCTTCCTCAATCAAACCGGTCTTCAAACCATATGCGGTTAACTTCTTTATGCTATCCTGTATCATCACAAACCTCCAGATTCTATTCAGATTTTTTATAAAACGACAGGACCGTCACCAATTTCTACAACGTAGAAATCCGCAGCATATCCAATTTTTTCTTTATATGCGCTGCCCACTTTATCAATAAAATGATCGATTGCATCCGTTTTTACAATACTTACCGTACAGCCTCCAAACCCGGCCCCGGTCATTCTGGAACCGATCACGCCGTCTATTTTCCATGCTTCCTCAACCAAAGTATCCAGTTCAATTCCTGTCACTTCATAGTCGTCTCTTAAAGAAACATGGGATGCGTTCATTAATTTTCCGAACTGCTCTACGTCATCCGCCTTTAGCGCCTCGACAGCTTTGATTGTCCTCTGATTCTCATACACAGCATGTTTTGCTCTTCTTTGCCTTACCTCATCTTTAATTGCTGCTTTATAAGTCTCAAACTGCTCTTCTGTCAAGTCTCCTAAAGTGTTGATACCCACTACCTGCTTTATTTCTTCTAATGCAGTCTCACACTCGCTTCTTCTCTCGTTATATTTAGAGTCGCCAAGACCTCTTTTCTTATTACTGCATGCAATGACAATTTTAGCGTCCTGCAGCTTAATCGGTGCATAATCATAAGAAAGATCTGCAGTGTCAAGAAAAATCGCATGATTCTTCTTTCCCATTGCAATGGCAAACTGATCCATAATTCCACAATTTACACCGTTAAAATTGTTCTCTGAAAACTGACCGATAAGCGCCAGATCCTGATTCGTAACGTCAAAACCAAAGAAATCTTTTAAAATAAACCCTGTCAGAACTTCTACTGACGCTGAGGAAGATAAGCCCGATCCATTGGGAATATTGCCGTTTAAAAGCAAATCCATACCGCATGGAATTTCATACCCCTTTTCACCAAATGCCCACATAACCCCTTTCGGATAATTTGTCCAGTCGGCTTCTTTTTCCGCCTTTAAATTTTCTATGGAAGATTCGATTACCCCTAACTGTTCAAAGTTCATAGAATAAAATCTAAGCTTTTTGTCTTCTCTTTTCCTTGCCACACCATAAGTTCCGATTGTAAGCGCACAGGGAAACACGTGCCCTCCATTATAGTCGGTATGTTCTCCAATCAGATTTACACGTCCCGGTGCAAAATATACTTTCGCCCCCTCTGTATCCCCGAAAATCTCTGCAAATTTTGCTAATACCATGTCTTTCATGTCAAACCTTCTCCTTTCTTCCATGAGCCTGCTTTTCTATTTCCTCTTTGCAATACCCTATATAAAGTATATAACAAAAAAGCAAACCGATTCCTATATCGGTTTGTTATAAATACCTGTCAAAATGTTAAAATTCCTGTTTCTTGTCCATATCCTTCCCCTTGTTTATTTCATTAATAAATGCTTCTACCAGGGCCAGCTGTTCTTTATTGTTCTTACTTCCTCCGTTTTTCATCTCCTTTCGATATACAGACGGCGACACTCCCCTCATCTGCCGGAACGCCTTTGTAAATACGAGTGCATCACTGTAACCGCAGGATAATGCAATACTCTCAATGGAATAAGAAGTGGACTGCAATAATTCTGTTGCTTTTGTAAGGCGAAAAACGGTTAAAAACTGCTGCGGCGATACTTTCAGATAATCCTGGAACAATGTATATAAATAACTGCGGTTAATACAAACATAATCCGCCACGTCCGTAACCTTGATCGGATTACAATAATTGCTCTGAATATATTCTACCGCTTTCTGCACGTAATTGTTTGCTTTATCGATCTCCTCTTTCTCGATCACATCCGCGCCTTCTGCAATAATAGAAAGAAATACTCCAAGCTGTCCGTTTCTGCGCAGCACATTGGCGGCGCTTGCCGTATTATGTTCCATCATATCTTTTACACTGCTGTAAAAGTCGTCCGAACGTTCCGAACGGAACACCGGATGCAGCATGGAAAGCCCGATGCTTTTTAAAATATCTTCCGCCTGATTTCCACGGAATCCAACCCACACATATGTCCACGGTTCCTCTTCATCCGACTGGTAAAAAGCCATTTCATCCGGTCTGATATAAAACCCATATCCCGCTTCTAAATGATAAGTCTTTCCATCGATTGTAAACACACCTTTGCCGCTCAAAATATAGTGAATCACATAATAGGGTTTTACTGCCGGTCCAAAACTGTGTAACGGTTCTGTTTTAGAGCAGCCGCAGCTATTCACAAATAAGCTGCCGGTCTGCTCATACCCAAATTCCAATTTGTATGCTTTTTCCATAAAAAGTCTTATTCCTTATATTGATCCAGATCAGCCTGCGCACTTTCCAGATCCTTTCTGATTTCAATTTTCTGCGGGCACGCTGCCTCGCACTTACCGCATTTAATACAGTTCTTTGCCTTTGCCGCATCCGGTATTTCATGCTCCCATGCCCATTTTACTGTCTGGTATTTTCCATATATATGATAATGATTCCAGATTCTGAAATTCCTTGGAATATCCACTCCTGCCGGACAGGGCATACAATAACGGCATCCCGTACATCCGTTTCTGATTCTTCCCTTTAAAGTGGCTACAATATCCTCTATTTCCGCCGCTTCCGCATGAGAAAGAGGTGTAAATTCTTTAAAAGTAGAAAGATTATCCTCCAACTGCTCCATGCTGGACATGCCGCTTAAAATGACTTTTACATTGGAAAGGCTTCCTACCCATCTAAGTGCAAAAGAAGCGATACTAACTTTCGGATTCATTTTTTTAAATCTTTCGTTAATATCCTCGGAATATCCTGCAAGGGAACCGCCTTTTACCGGTTCCATAATAATCAAAGGCAAATCTAACTTTTCTGTCAGTTCATATCCCTTTAATCCGGCCTGCTCTTCCGTATCCATATAATTTAACTGGATCTGACAAAAATCCCAGTTCCTTGCTCTGGCAATCGTTTCAAATACTTCGTAGGAATCATGAAAAGAGAACCCTAAATATTTTATTTTTCCCTGTTCCTTTAATTTTTCACAAAAGTCCACGACACCTGCCTGCACCATCTGTTCCCAACTGTTTTTATTCATTGCATGCAGCAGATAAAAATCTATGTAATCTGTTTGAAGCCTCTTAAGCTGGCTGCAAAAAATCCTTTCCGCGTCTTCTGTCGTCTTCACAAGCCACACCGGAAGTTTCGTCGCAAGATAAAAAGAATTTCTGTCATAATTCTTTAAAACACGTCCTACAAAGGGTTCACTTTCTCCGTCATGGTAAGGATAAGCCGTATCAATGTAGTTAACTCCTTCCGCAATTGCCTTATCCAGCATTTTCTCCGCATGTATTTCATCAATCTTCCCCGCCGCATCTGTCGGGAAGCGCATACATCCGAATCCAAGCAGCGAAGTCTCTATTCCCAGCTTTTCTAATCTTCTTTTTTCCATTTTTCTATTCCTTTCTTAAAAGTCAAAGTACAAAACAATCCCGTCAACTGTACAATTAAATATATTCATACATTTGTTTTACCGCTTCTTTGCAGGCATCATAATTAAACTGATTCATTTCCTCTTTCATCTTTTTAAGAAGTTCTCTCATGGCATATTTGGGATAATCATATTTTTCCATGTCCTTTAGAATCTCCTCTGCTCCAAAGGAATCATACCGCTCCAAAAGATCCTGCAGACGCTGCAGTTTTTCTTCCAGCATCTCTTTTGTAATGGGAATCAAAACGGCATCCTCTTCCGTGGATTTTCCCTGCAGCTTTTTCCCAAGTTCTCTGTATTGCTTCAACAAAATCGGGGTTTTTTCCCGAATTTTGTTCCAGTCTCCCGCCTTACCGCTTTCTTCCAGTTCCATTGCCAGTTTCCCAATTTCAAAAGCGCCTATTGTCCGGGACACGCCTTTCAGCGCATGTACATTCAGTGTATACGTCTCAATGTCTTCTTCTGTAAGACATGCTTCAATTGCCAGTGCCCTTTCCTCTGCACTGTCCGCATAATCATAGACCACTTCCCGATACAATGCTTCATCACCGCCGACATAATTCAAACCGGTTTCATAATCCATACCGGCAATCTCAGGAAATTCCATATTCTCTGTACTGTAAAGAGCATGATCTGCTACATCCTGTTCCACAGCAGGAGCGTCCTGTACCTTTTCCTCTTGCTTATCCTGTGTATGTTCTTCCCTTACTTCTTCCGCTCTTATTTCAACAGAGCCAGTCCCTGTACTGTCCTGTACACTGCCCGGAAGCTCACTCTCTGCCCCTTTGATAATTTTATCCTCCGGCAGCCATTTCAAAAGTTTCTCTGCAAGAATTCTCATTTCTATCGGTTTCGCCACAAAATCATTCATGCCCGCTTCTAAAAACATTTCCTGGGCGCCGTGTACCGCATTTGCAGATAATGCAATAATAGGCAGTTTTTGATAGTAGTCTTCCGGCATCTGCCGAATTTTCTGCGTCGCCTCTATTCCGTCCATTCCCGGCATCATATGATCCATCAACACAAGATCATATTCTTTCCCTGTTACCTTTTCGATTGCTTCACCGCCGCTGGATGCCGTATCCAGCTGCATTTCATAAGAACGCAAAAGTCCCGTTGCCACCTTTAAATTAACAGCATTATCATCTACAATTAATACTTCCGCATCCGGTGCACGGAAACGGGTTCTGTTCCTGTAGATTTCTTTTTCATATACTTCTCTTTCCGGTTCCTTATGATTCAGCGCCGACGCCAATACCATACTGTAGATTGGCTTTTTCACCACATACACGTTAGGATCTTCGTAATGGCTCTGGCATACGTCTTCAGAAATCAAAACCGCCGTTCCTTTTGGCAGTAATTTTAAAAACTCTGTAAAACTGCTGCCCAGTGTACAATCCAAAAACAGATGATTGATGCCTTCTTCATGCACTGTTCTTAAAATAGAGTCCTTATCCGTGATCTCTTTATAAACAAGCTCTAACTGGTTTGCCGTCTGGATAATCGCATCTCTTGTATCTTTATTTTCCGTATAAATACCAAGGTAAACTTTCTCTTTCTCCTTAACCACGGCGCAGGGGCTCTCATCTACCACCCTTTGCGGCACTGTAAAATGGAAATCAGAGCCTTCTCCATATGTACTTTCAAATTGCAGGCTGCCGCCCATAAGCGTTATAATTTCCTTTGAAATGGCAAGTCCCAGTCCGGTGCCCTCTACAGAGCGGCTCCTTTTCGCATCAAGCTGGCCGAAAGCGCTGAATATCTTTTCCATATCTTCATTGCGGATTCCAATTCCACTGTCTTTAATAGATATGGTCAGTTCAATTCCATCCGCCGTCTTTCTGAAATCCGCTCTTAAAACGATCTGTCCCTGCTCTGTATATTTAATCGCATTCGTAAGCAGATTAATCGTAACCTGCTTCAGCCTCAGTACATCACCTATCAGTTTTACCGGCAGTTTTGGATCAATATCTACAAGCAGTTCCACCTTTTTTTCTCCGAGACGGATCTTTGCAATACTGCTCACATCATAAAAAAACGACATTGTCTCGTAGGGCGCTTCGGACAGCTCCAATTCCCCTGATTCCATTTTGGAGAAATCAAGAATATCATTTATAATTGCAAGCAGATTCTCTCCGGCAGTATGAATCCCATAGATATATTCCTTTTCTTCATCATTCAGTTCTTTTTGCATCACTAATTCTGTCATGCCGTTTATCACATTCATTGGAGTCCGAATCTCGTGACTCATATTCGCCAGAAAATCCGCCTTCGCCTGACAGGCCTGCTGCGCTTCTTCTGTCTTTTCCTGCGATGTTTTTAAATCTCTCATATGCCATTTTACAAGAATCAGCATCACAATTTCAACGAGATAAATGCAGGCAATCCGAAGAATTACCAGATAATCCTGGTTTTCTGTAATATCTCCCAGCCTCTGTTTCACAAACAGCTGATACAAAATGAATAATGTAGTGCTGATCAAATGCATATAATTGATCTTAGGAATATGGTAAAAAGAAAGCAGACAAGTCAAAGCACATATTACAGTAAATATCTCGGTAAACTCCCCCGTATCAATACTGAAAATCCAAATATTCAGCGAGGCGGATATTGTAATAAAATATGCCTGAATCTCTGCTTTAAAATTTTTTCGGAAAGTCAGAAAAGCCCCTCCTGCAAGACCTGCTGCAAACAAAAACATTCCTGTTTTAGACCAATGGACAAACTCACTGATACACCATGTAAATATGCCATAAATGCAATAAATTACATATACTGCCTTTGCCGTCTTTCTTCTGCCTGTACCTTCCATAGAGTTATTTCCCCTTTTCCCCGTTCTCATTTGCCCGGTACGGCTGCTGTGCAAAAAACTTCCGAAGCTTTTCCAATAAAGCAGCTTTTGCAACCGGTTTCACAATATAACCCGCGGGATGGAATGCAAGACACTCCGATACAGTATCAATGTCCGTTTTTCCAGTAAGGAAAAACACCGGGATATCCTTTGTGTTTGGTTTGCTCTGCATAATTTTTAAAACAGTGGCACCATTATAAAGCGGCATCATATAATCAAGCAGAATCAAATCCGGCTTATATTTCAGTAGAAACTCTATGGCAATTTTACCTGAATTTACTACGGAAACCTTATAATCATCCTGTAGATATGCCCTTATCAGTTTTAACATGATCGGATCATCATCTACAACCAAGATATGCTTTCTTGCAGAATTATCATTGGCGATCTCACAGATCATCTCCTGTTTCTTCTCGTCCGGCATACCCTCACCTCCTTGTACCTATATGAATTAATTATAGCACCGATTGAGGGTAGAATCTATAGTTTCTTAAAGGTTGTTTTATCTTACCTCCTGTCTTCTCAGTAGTACTGCCGAAACCAGAAACAGAACTGCGCATACTGCAATAAATAAAAGAATCCATACAGGACCTGCGATGGTTTTAAAAAGTGCAGGAATGCCTTTTATTATATTGGACAGCATACTATCCGGATTTTTTGTAACTATATTGCTGATTTTTCCGCATCCTAAAAAAGCTGTCATCCATATTGCCCATAACACCCAAAAGGCCTTCCTTTGAAATTTCAGCATAAAAGTCCCCAAAAACATTCCCACAGCAGGCGCCAGTAACGACAGGCCTGTAATTACTTTATAATTCAATAAAAAGGAGGTCAGATTCAAACTGACAGACAATGATGTGCCTGCATATAAAATTCTGCCCAATTGTGTCTCCAGAATTCCGAACAAAATTGCCGCTGCTATCTCCACGATCGCAAATAGAACATTTTCAACCCAGTAAACGGAAAGAAACTCCCTTCTCGTGCATCCCATAGATATTGCCAGTTCAAATTTTGACCCGAACGAAAAAATATCAGACATCAGTTTTACAAACATTCCTAAGCATACAGCAATAAAAGCTCCTATTATTACATAGCCCTCTACGGTAGAATCCACGCTTACACCGATCCTTACAACTACAACTCCAAATACCCCTCCAATCAGCATAATCAACAGTATTTGATATAACTCCGTTAAATATAACTTCCATGTATCAACAATTTTTTTCAAATTTAGCCTCACTTCCGACTGCTTCAGCAGCACATAATATCTCAGATCCTGACTTCATATTTTTTAATTCCCATATAATATGCAACTGACATAAGTACATCAAACACCATCCCTGCCACAAATATTGGGGAATTGTTTAATATTGCAGTAACTGTGTCCTTTCCCAGCAGAAGAGAGACAGCAACTGCACCGCCTATCAGGATAAACATTGCAAACATGTATACGATCCATCCCACTTTATTGCCAAAACGAAGAATCACTGCTCCCAATCCATTCCCTATACCGCACCCTGCCAGAAAAAGCAGGCCGCACATTTCAAGATAATCATCTGGTATATGCTCCGCAGGAATTATAACGCAGCAGACCGCTGACACAATCCAAAACTGCAGCATGGCGGCATGCATCGTAACCAAAAATCCGCATGCAGTTTCTTTCCTTGTGCTTCCGTTGGATAACGCAAGCGGAACCTGCATATTTGCCATATTCATCCCGCTTGAGACAGGGTAAATAACGCCAAACATTGGAATATAAGTAATGGTATATTGAAACACCTGATCCATATCCCCGGTTATAAATATATATATAAAAATAACCAGTACTATCGCGCCAAGCATACTGAAGAACAATATTTCCATGCAGTATGCCCAGTAAAACATACTTCTAAAATAACCTTTCATTCCTTCCTCCACTTCTGCACCGCTTTTACAGGCACAAAACAAATTTGTACTTCCTTTTCCGTTTCACTCTTCACGCTTTCCGGACAGGGCAACAAATACTTGCTGCAGGCTCATCTGCTGCAGGGATACGCCTATATTTTCCGGGATTTTTTCCCCCTTCCCAAGCAAAACTGTCACGCCTTTGCTTCTGCCCGTCTTTTCTTCATGAAAGGTCTTTAGTCCCGCCGTAACCTTATCTACGTTTTCTGCCATTCCGCTTACATGTACCGCTCTTTCCAAAAGTTCTTCCGTATTTTCTTTCAGGATCACATTTCCTTTATCAATGATGATTACTTCTTCAAACACTTCTGCCGCTTCTTCAATGATATGGGTAGAAACGACGAAAGTCCTTCCGCTTTCTGCAAATTCTTCTAAAAGCGTCCTGTAAAAATATTCCCGCATCACTACGTCCAAACCCGCCACCGGTTCATCCAGAAAAGTATAATCAGCTTTACTTGCTAACGCTATGATAATGGTCAGCATTGACAACATTCCTTTGGAAAGTTTGGAAATCCTCTTTTTTACATCCAGCTCAAATTCCTTTACAAGGCGGCCGGCAAGTTCTTTGTCCCAATTCGGCATATAAACGGATGCCGCTCTCAAATAATCTTTCACCTTATATCCATTTGCACCATAACCGGTGACCGGATTAATTTCCCGTGAAAAACAAATATGATCCAATGCTTCCCTGTTTTCCCATACCGGCATTCCATTACAGGTAACTGTCCCTCCTGTTGCAGGATTCTGTGCCGCAAGTATGGACAAAAGCGTCGTTTTTCCTGCCCCGTTTCTACCGATCAGACCATAAATCTTTCCCTTTTCAAGTTCTATATCCACATTGTTAAGTACATTCTTTTTTCCATATGTTTTTATAATGCCTTTTCCAATCAATCTTTCTTCTTTCATAATGCTCTTCCTCCAACATTACTTCATTTACACTTTCCGTTTTCACGTAAAAAATCTAATTATTTACTGTTCTCTCTAATCATGCATATCACTTCTTCTCTGGAAATTCCTATGCTCTCAGCCTCCGCCAGAAGCTTTTTAATATACTTATCATAAAACTCCTCCCGCCTGCATTTTCTTATCTTTTCCTTTGCACCGGAAGCTACAAACATCCCAATTCCTCTTTTTTTATAAAGGATTCCATTATCTACCAGAATATTAATCCCTTTTGCAGCAGTTGCCGGGTTAATCGTATAGAGTCTGGCAAGTTCATTTGTACTCGGTACTTTTTCTTCCTCAAGAATAATATCACGTAAAATATCATTTTCTATCATTTCACTGATCTGTAGATAAATGGATTTTTCCTGAGTCAAAAACTCATTCATTGATTCAGCTCCTCTCCATAGCTGCTGTATTCAGTACGTTATTTGGTTCATTACTTATGTAATTAACCATACCACCAGTTTTGCCAAGTGTCAATTTATTATTTGATTTTTTTTAAAATTTTTTGTTCCTGATAAAAATGTAACTTTTAAAATAGGAATTTAACAATTCATATAGGGCAAAAGGCAGGAGGAGCTGCCTAAAAGCGCGGCTTATGATGTTGTCTCCGGCTTTTCAAGCAGCTCCTCATAGTCAAAGTTTTCAATGATTTCTCTGAAAGCATTCAGTTCTTTCTCCAGGTTGTCCTTTGTCACTTTATGCTCATCGGTTACAAAGCACTCCGCCATATACCGATTGATCTCCTGCTTATGATGCGATACATCCGCATACAAATCCAGATCTGTAATAACTTCCTCCAGGTTGGCAAAAT
Organism: uncultured Lachnospiraceae bacterium; assembly: GCA_947650155.1. Taxonomy (GTDB): domain Bacteria; phylum Bacillota; class Clostridia; order Lachnospirales; family Lachnospiraceae; genus RGIG3002. Next base: position 7,042 of record CANSUS010000020.1, on the reverse strand, counting down.
AAAATATTCTCACATTTTCAAATTGAAAAAGCCACTCACAGCATACTTTGAATTCTTCTATCACCACATCCAGCTGTCCGCTCTGCACATAGTCATACCAGAACAATACGCTTGGCGGCGGAAAAAATATGGTAAATACCGTACCGGGATGAGACTCGATTGCAGGACGAAGGTTTTTCTCCAGATTTTCTAAAAGCCTGTCCGTATAGTCAGATATCTGACCTGTAAATTCCGTCTTTTCCGGCGGTATATAATTGGAAAGCACATAATCTTTCCCATAAAAATTTACCATCCACCACTCGGAATTATATACACTGCTTAAATCCGTTGCCTCATCGCCGGAAAACAACGGTTTTAAAATGTAATCCAACAATACCTCTTTATTAAACCAATAGGAAATATCATTCAACGGATTTTTATCATACAAATATTCCGGTACAGGATACTTTGTCTCTTCTGTACCTACTGTGTACGAAACAATATCGATACCGAGAAAAACTTCTTTTAACGCGTTCCCGCTAAGATCCACCTGTTTCATAATATTGGATATGTCTTTAGGACAGGCGCCATTATAGGGAAGCTTTAAAAGGTTTCGCCCGCTTTCAGAAAACCAGTCCGCCTCAAAATTGACTGTCATGGAAGAACCAAGGAGAATACTGTCATATTCCATATTCCTTGCCATTCCCGGATTTTGGTTTATCTGATTATCAATCAGATAAGGAAAGGGCTTTAAAGGAGCATGATATTGAAAAAAGGGATCGACATAAACAACCAGCCCAATCACTGCCATCATGCATGACACTAATGTCATAAAAAAAGCCAAAATCCATTTTTTATTATTGCCCATTTGTTCCGCAAACAACTTAAATTCCTCCATCATTAAAAATTTGTACTGCCGGCTGCTTTCTTTGCACCCATTCTCACTGACGTTTTAAAAGTTAAAATATAAAAAAGAACTGACTCCCGAAAAAGAAACAATATTCCACAAAAACAATGCTGCGCAGATTACTCCGTTCCACGCTGAAAACTTCCTGCTTTCCATTTTTTCATTTACATTTTTACAGAAAAGCATAACAAGCCATGCTGTACCAATCAGTGCAAACATCATATAATATTGCGAGAATGGCAGTCTGTCCACACCAAGCACCTTAAGCGGATACCAAAACTCTTCCATTTGATAGCATGCTGCCAAATCCGCCGGAACCCAGGGCAGGTCAAAGCCCTCGGTAAAAAGTCTTCTCATTAACAAAAGAGCCTGAGATACAGATTCTGAACGGAAAAAAATTAATGAAAACATAAAAAACGTCATAGTTACTGCCCATGTCAGCACTTTCGGCATCTTTTCAATCCCTTTTCTGAAAATACGATTGAATACATAAACAGATCCATGCATCGCACCCCAGATAATGTATGTCCAGCCCGCGCCATGCCAGATACCGCTGACAAAATAAATCAAAAAAATGTGAAGATACGTACGTATTTTTCCTTTTCTGCTGCCGCCGAGAGGAATGTACAGATACTGTGTAAAGAAACGGCTCAAAGTAATATGCCATCGTTTCCAGAAATCGATCAGATCCACTGCTTTGTATGGAGAATAAAAATTAATGGGAATTTCAATGTTAAACATTTTCCCAATCCCTCTTGCCATATCGCAATAGCCGCTGAAATCAAAATAAAGCTGAATCATATAACTTAACATCACTAATAAAACAGCCAGACCGTTCAGCCTGTCCGCATTCTGAAACGCCCAGTCCACTCCCTTTCCAAAAGTATCCGCCACAAGCACCTTTTTTGACATGCCAAGAACAAAACCATACATACCCGTGCTGAAATTCTCTGAATCAAATTTCTTTTTGGATACATCCTGGAACTGGGGTATCATTTCTTTATGCGTTACAATGGGACCTGCAATTAATTGCGGGAAAAAAGTCACAAATAAGGCGTAATCCAAGAAAGAATATCCCTCTGCCTCCTTCCGGTAGGCATCTACCAAAAAACCGATCTGTTGAAAAGTAAAAAAACTGATACCGAGCGGAAGCAGCACACGATTCAATGTAAAATCCGAGCCAAAAACCTCGTTTATATTTTCAATAAAAAAATCATAATATTTAAAGTAAAACAATACTGACAGGTTTAAAATAATTCCCGTCACTACAATCCTTCTTCGGTTGGAAACTCTTTCCATAATGTAATACAGCAAATAATTGATTAAAATACTGCATACAATAACAGGCAGATAATTTATATTGAAATAAGCATAGAACCAGAATGACATACCTGTCAGAAACATCTTTCCAATTTCATATTTTTTGTAAAAATTACATAAAAAATAAAAAACCAGACAAACAGGCAAAAACAGAAAAACAAATATATAGGAATTAAAAAGCAAAACACCGCCTCCAAATATTGACAATATTGTGTATTAACATGTTCTTTATCGCAGTTTATTATACAGTCAATGCACAAGATCTACAACATTTTTATAAAAAGCATTTCCGCGTATAATTCTTCATATTTTTGTTACACTATGAAGGGAGATAGAAAATCACTTTTGTTAATTACTTTTATGTTCAATAAAATGTGTAACCACATATTACGATATGTGAGAAAGGTGTGACTATGAAATATTTAAAATGTATTGCGCTTACAATCGCTATTATTGGGGCTATAAACTGGGGACTTATTGGATTGTTTAATTTTGATCTGGTCTCTTTCATTTTCGGAAGCATGCCGCTTATTTCAAAAATCATCTATGTTTTAGTAGGTATCTGTGGTATTTACCTGATTACCTTTTACGGTCAGCTTCACGAAGAAACGGAGTAGGGGTTATCCCCTCTCCGTTTCTTTTTAAATAAATATTTCTTTTATCCGTTCTTCTTTCATTACAAAATTGTTTCTGCATCTACTTCAATTACGGCTGCATTTGCCGTTTTATACCGCTTTACCATTTCGTAAAAGGGTGTATCGTTTATATATGACATAATCGTCATAATATCTGCACTGTGTGTCACAATTACTATATCTCCGGTTTCCGACTGCTTGTCCTTAACAATTTTTTGAAGCGCCGGTAAAAAACGCTCCAACAAATCCTGATAAGATTCTCCCTTTGGCGAACGAGTATAACGTCTGTTATCATGCCAGATTTTGTATTCTTCCGGAAAATTCGCCGCCGCCTGATCCCATGAAAGTCCCTCCCAGAGTCCCAGATCGATTTCTTCCAGTCCATCAGTTTCCAGATATTCTTTTTTCAGCCTCTTCGCAATAATTTCAGCCGTCTTTGACGCTCTTTTGAGTCTGCTCGTATAAATCCCCACAATTGGTCTTTCCCACTTTACCAATTTTTCTGCAAGTTCTTCGGCCTGCTTGATCCCGGCTTCATTCAAGGGAATATCAGTTTTTCCCTGAATTTTTTTCTGCACATTCCAATCAGTTTCCCCATGTCTTACCAACAAGATTTTCATAGCTTTAAATTTGCTCCTATCTGCGTGCTATCATACATTAAATTCCCTTATGTTTCTATTCTACACTAACTGCCGCCTATTGAAAAGCAGAAACTACGGTGATATGATAACAAGTGATAATAGTGAACGTATAGAAAACAGAATCAGAACTGTTATTACAAATAAAAGTTACAGCGAAACGGAGACCGATAATTATGAGTACAGCCAAAGCTTCCTCTACTCTTTTGACGGAGGGAACGATATGGAAAAAAATTTTAAACTTTGCTTTTCCCCTTTTTCTCGGAAACTTATTTCAGCAATTATACAATACTGCCGACTCTTTAATTGTTGGAAATTTTATAAACAGCGACGCTCTTGCTGCCGTCAGTTCCTCCGGCAGCCTGATTTTTTTACTTGTTGGTTTTTTTAACGGCATTTCCGTCGGCGCCGGTGTTGTCATTGCCAGATATTATGGAGCCAGAGATTCTGAAAAAGTAGAACGTGCCGTTCACACCACTACAGCCTTTGGCCTTGTTGCCGGCATTCTTCTTATGCTGATTGGAATTTTATTTACACCTCATATTTTACAGTGGATGGGAACACCTTCTGATGTGCTTCCACAGTCCATTACCTACTTTCGTATTTATTTTTGCGGATCTCTCTTCTTTGTGCTTTACAACATATTTGTGGGCATTCTGCAATCAACCGGAGACAGCAGGAATCCTTTAATATACCTGATCATTTCTTCTATGGTAAACATTATTTTAGACCTGTTTTTTATCGCCGTATTGGGATTTGGCGTCGGCGCCGCTGCACTCGCAACGGTTATCTCCCAGTTTATCAGTGCGGTCCTGTGCCTGATACGGTTAATGAGAAGCAAAGAAGAATATCGCATTTGTATCCGCTCCATTCGTTTCGATGGATTTATGTTAAAGCAGGTCATCAGAAACGGACTTCCTACCGGAGTGCAGAATTCTATTATTGCATTTGCCAACGTCATTGTGCAGTCCAATATCAATGAATTTGGAAAAATGGCTGTGGCAGGCTGCGGCGCTTATTCCAAAATAGAGGGCTTTGGTTTTTTACCAATTACCTGTTTTTCTATGGCGCTTACCACCTTCATCAGCCAGAATCTTGGTGCGAAACAATATGATCGTGTGAAAGAAGGCGCTAAATTTGGTATTCTGTGTTCCATCAGTATTGCCGAATTAGTTGGAATTGTTATTTTTATTTTTTCTCCGATCCTGATTGCCGCTTTTAACAGTGATCCCGAGGTGATTGCATTCGGCGTCACACAGGCCCGCACCGTTACTTTATTTTACTTTCTGCTCTCCTATTCTCACTGTCTTGCCGGCATTTTCAGGGGAGCCGGTAAATCTTCCGTTCCGATGATTGTTATGATGGTATGCTGGTGCATCATCAGGGTAAGTTATATTACTGTTATTGTACGGTTTATTCCGGTTATTAATGTGATTTTCTGGGCTTATCCGCTTACCTGGTCGCTTAGTTCCATTATCTTTACTATTTATTATTTTAAATCAGATTGGATTCACAGCTTTGACGGACAAAAAGGATAACTCTGTACTCATAGGCTTTTCAATTAATTAAAGCCGCCATCCCAAACCGGCATGTTGGAAATATATTTGCTTTTCACTGCCGGTACATAATAGGCTCCGTATATTTTTGCTCCTTCAAGAGCTGTCCCTTCCTCTTCCGGGATTTCAACATAAAAGCGATAATACGGCATATAACATTTTTCCAGCTCACCCGTTCTATAAACAAGTTCTGCCTTTGCAATATAATCTTCTCCCGGAAACGCATAGGGAACACTACTGAGATATTGTCCTTCTGACAGCAGTTCCCTTGCCTGCTCTGCATTGATAATAGGATAATCCCCCAGTTTTTCAGATAAATCGGGGCGCTTGATCCGTATCAGCCAGATGCCCTCTCCCTCTGAAAGTGAAATAAAAGAGATTTGATTGAAATTATAATTGATCAGATCTTCTTCCATATTGCTTCCTTTGTCAAAAAATGCAAGACCAAAACTTTGTTCCCCATAAATATTATAATCACCGCCATATACGTTGATCTGGGGATTTTCCATTTTCAGCAGTTTTTTAAATTCTTCCTGCAGATACCCGGCGGCAAACGTCAGCTCTTCGTAAGACCGTTGATTGAGATGATACCCTTCAGGAAGCGTTATTACAGGATCAAACTCAATTTGCGCCCGCATGGAAACATCTACTTCTATTTTCACACCATCGGATTCGGCAGTCAGTTTTCGTGGATTAAAATATCCCTCCGGCAGATCTGCACCCGCCTTACTTTCTATTTCCTGCCGTTCCTCCGCGCTGGGCGCATCATCCTTAATCATAAGGTTCTTTGTGTCTATTCCAATACTTTTTGCCGTCTCCAGTAAAAACTCCTCCATTTTTTCAAAATCCGCGCCCGAAACAACGCAGAAATCTTCATAAACCACTGGATTTTGAAAAACCGGCAATGTCAAAATTTTTGCGTCTTCATTCCACGGGTTTGCATTTACAAGCTCGGAAATATCAAAAGCAATATATCCTTCAAATCCCATTCCTTCGCTTGTATTTTCTGCGATCGTAAGCATAGGCAGGTTTTCTGTTTCGGACAGCGGTTTGGACAAAAACATTCCTGATCTTATACTTATGATCAATACCAGACAGGCAGCGGCAATAAGCAGGCCCCATGCCTTCCAGTTTATCTTTCTTTTTTCCGCTTTGTTACGTACTATGTCAACCTCTCTTATAATGGCATCATCCAGCATATTGAAAGCGTCACTGATATATTCTTCCCTCATAGTTGAAATCCCTCCTTTTGCAAGTATGCCTTAAGCCCAATTCGGGTACGATGCAGCATGCTTTTTGTTTTCGATTCACTCATTCCATAATAAGCTGCAACTTCTTTAACAGAATCCAGATAATAATACCGTCCCACAAAGACTGCACGGACTTTTGGCGAAAGTGTATAAAGATAATCATTGATTGCCCCGGCAAGAAGATGAAGGTCAACGCTTTCCTCTGTCACATTACCTTTGGAAACACATTCTTCCAGCTCGGAAAGTGAAAGCGCATATTCGGACGCCCTGCGTTTCTGCCGGTTCCGCGCACGAAAAATGTCAATGGAAAGCTGTCGCGTGATCTTGCTTAGAAATGCCGCAAGAAATTCCGGTTTATGAGGCGGCATGGAATTCCATGCCTTTAAATAGGTATCATTTACACTTTCTTTACTGTCTTCCAGATCAGCCAGAATATGATTAGCAATTTTCAAAAGATATTTTCCATATTTCTGTTCCGTTTCTTTGACAGCCGTTTCGTTCCGTTCCCAATACAACGCTACAATCATATCATCCTGCATGAAAATCCCCCTTTTTCTACTGATTTGCGTCTTTATTATATATACCGACAAAATTCGTTTTCGGTTGCATCAAAATCAAAAAAATTAAAAAACAAGCATCTTCAAATCACTGAAAATACTTGCCTGATTTAAAATTTTTATTAAATTATCATCTCATGTAAATAAAAAAGCGCGAGACGGGGATCGAACCCGCGACCCCCTCCTTGGCAAGGAGGTGC
>CANSUS010000019.1 GCA_947650155.1 uncultured Lachnospiraceae bacterium | reverse complement strand
CAACGCATAAATTGTAAAACAATATTTGTGGGATTTACCTTTCGGCGGCTTTGGTCCTGCATAGCGGTGAAATCCATATCCAATTCCCTGTACCGCACCCTCCGGTGAAGATACTGTTTTTCCTGATAGGATGGCTTTCGCAATTTTATCCGTTGCAGGAATATTCCAAATAATCCAATGTGTAAATCTTTTAATCGGATGATTCAAATCTTCAAGGGTAATCATAAAAGTTTGGGCGTTCGGGGATAAGTTTTTTATGATAAATTCCGGTGAAATGTCCTTCCCCCGCCCGGTATTCTCTACTGGAAATTTCCCTCCGTCTTTTATTCCTATACATTCAAACTCAAGCGTATTTTTCTTCATTTCATATTTCTCCTTACCTCTTTATATTTCAATCATTTCTTTTTTACCCTCTTTCTGTATAAAACAAAAATCAAAGCGGCCGCAAAAGCCAATACAACAGTCGTAGCCGCACTCGCTTCAATTCCATATATGCCGCCATTCCAAATGTTGTCGCCTACGGATTGCATATTGAATATTGCTGTGGCAGTTTCCTCATTACCACTTAAATTCAATCCAAGAACACTATACAAAGTAGCATTCCAAAATGAATGAAGACCGCAGGCTTCCCAAATGCTTTTAAAACAAATTGTAAGGAATGAAAAAATAACGGAAATAAGAATTAGATTTATGACACCAATTACACCATAAATCATTTTCCCTGCAAATAAAGAGGACCAATGCGGTACAATAAACAGAATTGTGCTTACAATCATTGCTGTCAAAAATGAAGTTTTTTCTTTAAGCGTGTGTAAAACAATCCCCCTGCAAAGCATTTCTTCTGCTGCACCTTGAATCATAAATCCCCCTGTTAAGAGAATTATCATAAGAACATCAGCGTTTTCAAAAATTCCTTGGTATTTTATATTTCCAGTCGCTGCAATTATAGCGACAGACAAGGTAAGCAGGAAAATACCTGAAACAATTCCAATAAAATAAGTACCAATTTCTTTTGACAGTCCCATTGCCGCCAAAGGTTTCTTTTCAATCACTTTCCAATAGAATAATGCAACACCCGCTATTATGATGTAGCCGTAATAAGTAATCAACGTAATAGTTCCTACATCAAACACATCACCGACAAGCATATTCTTTCCTAATGCAAAATGCAAAAGAATAACAAGTCCTTCAGCCATAAACAACCCCGCTATGTAACATACCCAGAAAGCAAGTATTTTCTTGACTATGAATAGTGATACGGGCATCTCCGTACTATTATTAAATGGACTGACTTTTTTCAAGAGCTGTTTCATTTTCCCTTTCCTCCCTGCAAATCATGAATACCATTCAATATGGTTTTCAGCGCAAAATCAAAGCTGTCATTTAAGGATAGCGGGTTTCCATATCCACCGTGGCTTTCAATGGAAGAAAAGCCTTGCAGAAATCCCCGAAACATACGCACAATATGCACTTTTTGCTCCTCATTTAATTCATAGGAATCAAGGACTTGAAAAAAAACAGACACCATTCCTTGTGTCGCTTGTAAATGTTCCTCTGACTGATACATATTGTACCATTGCATAGCTTCAAACAATCCCTTATGCTCGGCAGCAAAATTACGATAAGCATAACATATAGCCATTACTGCGTCATCCTTCGCCCTGCCTATGGCGACTTTTGTGATTTTGCTTTCTAAAGAATGCCAGCCGTACAGCATAAGTTCTTTGTTTAGTTCATCAAGTCCACCATTAAAATGCTTGTACAAAGATGGGGATTTTACTCCCAATTCTGCTGCTAACACCTTTAAGGTTACATTAGCAATACCTCTCTCATCCGCTATATCAGCCGCCATTTCAATAATTGTTGTTCTATTTAAACCTGCTCTCATACCAGCTACTCCTTTTCTAATTTATGCTAATTATATTAGCTATTTTAGCATTCCGATTCGCCAGTGTCAATATATTTTAAAATACTTACGAACTAACTGCTTTTGGGCTTTGATTTTTTTGAAAATAAAACATTATTAATTTTGAAAAATAAAAAGACAGCTGATTGTCTGTAAAGATAATCGCTGCCCAAAGATAAACAATATTTCATTTTCTTATCATTTTTCTGTCTTGGCTTTCCCGGTAAACTGGAAATTTAACAATTTCTACGAATTTCAATTAAACGTAAAACATCATGATACAAATTTTCCTTATCCTCCAAATCAATCATTAGCCATCTTTGTCCATTTCCTTCCTGCGTTTGGTGATAAATATCAGATAATTCAACCGTACATTCCGGTAGAATAGCCTCAACAAGCGCTTTTTCCTTTACGCCTACAACAATCATAACTGTAAAATAATTTTCTCTTGGGTATACAGTACATAACGTTTTTCCTGTTTTTTTGAATTTTATATTCCAGCCCTTTTCCCAACTACATGAACTGTATTCTATTTTTTCCTGACACTTATACGTTTCTTTGATTTCTGAACAAAATTGCGTGAAAACAGAATTTCTGACATATTCGTTTATTTGTTTAACAGTAGGACAGTAATTCTTATCTTGTAAATCAATCATATTGACCGATCCTTCCATATTAAAATCCTGCTTATATAGTCACCACTACGCCGCCGTCATTAGCGTATACCGTACTGACTCCCGCAGCGTTTAACAGATAGACGTCTTTAAAAGACGCCCTTTCAAGCAGCATTTGTTTCACTTTTTCAGCGCGCTCGGGACAATTTACATGTGTGATCATTAAATTTTTACGTTCTGTCTCCTCCGCCTCTTTTAGTACAATCTCCACCATCTTAGCCAGGCCTTTTTTGATGCCAACAGCCTGGGATTTCTGAATAATGCTGCCTTCCTCCGCTCCCATAACCGGCTTGATATTTAGCGTGGATGCAACCAGTGCCTTCACCCCGGTCAGCCGTCCGTTTTTACGAAGGGTTTCCAGATTATCCAAAACAAAATAAGTATGCATGGCATTCCGAAAGGCTTCCAAATGTTTTATGATTTCTTTAAAAGGGACTCCTGCCTCTTCCAGTTCCATTGCTTTAAATGCAATCTGCGTTTCTCCACAGCAGGCTGATAAGGAATCACAGACATATATGTTCTTTTTACCATACTTTTCATAATACAGATTTTTCCCTAATACTGCGCTGTTATAACTTCCGCTCAATTTAGAAGACAGCGTAATTACAAATACATCGTCTACAGGCGCATGATATGCTTCTCTGTACCTTTCAGGTGAGGGACACGCTGTCTGCGCGCAAATCGGCGACGCCGCAATTCTCTGTAAAAAATCCTTTTGGTCAAACCGGCTGTCATCCATGATCCGGTAATCTCCTATGACAAGCTCTAACGGGACAATCTCGAACCTCTCATCTTTTTTTAATTCCTCCGGTATTTCACAACAACTGTCTACAACAATCTTATAACTCATAATAATCTCCCATGCCGCCTTTGGCAGCTCAAATAAGTATGAAGAATGCCCGAATTTTGGGTATTGTATCTACATAATACGGTTTTAATTACTACTTATGTTAGCATATGTTACCTTTTGTTGTAAAGTATTAGTTTGCAATAAAAGCACTTTTCACAGCACAAAATCTATATTATAATTTATACATGAAAAAAAGTGAGGAAATTCAATGATTGCATTACAGATTAAAAATGTTAAAAATTTTATGGGAAAGTTACTGACTTCCGATATGTTTGATACTTTTCTCCTGACGGAAGCCACCGTCACTACTTACAATACTTTTATGATCGATGGACATCAGAATCAGGAATTTTATACAACTGAAGAATGGCAGGATCCGTCCATACGTCCCTACGATTTCTCCATGTGGAAGGAAATCAGACCTATCTGCTTTCAGCTTATTAAGGGAAAGCATACTCCGGTAAATTTTAAATTCGTACTGCACCTGATTCCTTCTTATGTAGAGTCCATCCTGAAAGATGGCTCTGTCAGTGTCCCTTTGGATCAGATTAAATCGCTGATATTTAATATAAAATATGATTCTACCGGTCTTACCCTGACAACCGGCACTTCTCTTCATACTTTTTTACCCGATAAATCATTGGATATTTTCTGGGATAAATACAGCAGACTTTTTCTCGAAGGGGCAGGCATTGACTACGAAGAAAAATAGCGTCACTATTTTTTCATCTTAGGATTAAATATAAGACTTGCAAGATATCCAAAAATAAGCGCTGCCGAACTTCCTACTGCTCCCGCTTTAAAACCGCCCTGAAAAAGTCCGATAAACCCGGCCTCATCCACTGCCTCTTTCACACCCTTCATCAGAATATTTCCAAAACCCAGAAGGGGAACGCTGGCGCCTGCGCCGGCAAATTTCAAGAATGGCTCGTACCATCCGAATGCACTGATCACAGCGCCCAGACAGACAAGCAGTACCATGATTCTGCCCGGCATCATTTTTGTTTTTTCCATCAGTATCTGGGCTAATAAACAAATAAGTCCGCCTACCCAAAATGCATTTACATAATCCATATATTGCCTCCATTTCCTGCAGCAAAAATCTGGTTTTCTACTTGTTAGGGTATACAAAATTCATGATTCTATACGGATTTGTTTTTTAATTTCCAATACGATATCCTTTATCATCTTATTTTCGCAGTCTATTGTCAGATCTGCAAATTTTTCATAATAAGGAATTCTCTCCTGAAACAGTCCTTCCAGATCTTGTCCGTGTCTGAGCGTGACGCCGCGCTCATTTAGATCCCCGAGTCTTACAGCCAGTTCTTCGCAGGATAATTTTAAATAAACTACCGTTCCAACCTGCTTCAAATGCTCCATCGCTTCTTTTCCATAAATGACGCTTCCGCCTGTAGCAATCACTGTATTTTCTGTTTCAATAAAAGCGTTTACCTCATTCTCTATCCGCCAGAAACCTTCCACTCCGCGCTCCTCAATCAGTTCATGAAGCAGCTTTTTATATTTTTCCTGAATCAGAAGATCCGAATCCAAAAAGCCCATTCCCAGATTTTTTGCAAGCACTACTCCCACAGTGCTCTTTCCCGCTCCGGGCATTCCGATTAATATGATATTTTTCATTTTGACTGCCATATCTGCCTCTCCCAGACTTATTTTAAGTGATATTGCCAAATCATCAATTTTCCTGTTTCAAATATTCCTTTGCAAGCGTACTTAAATGTTCTATAACATTCGGATTCCAATGTATAACAGAAGGTAACTGCTCACAGGGAAACTCATCACATATGCCGCAAAATTGTACACTATGCTTTCTTGCACATTCATGTACCCTGCATCTGCCGGAACCTGCCCATTCCGGGACATAACCATCTGCTTCAATGCAGCCTCTGCATATACCGTTTATCTTTTTAGTACAGCCAATGCAACATTCTCCACAGGCTGTTATTGTACTAAAGTCCGTCCTTTGTTCCCTGTTCATAACGATAACTATACCTTTCTTTAACTCTATTTAAAAGTATCCTAATTGACGTTTTGAGTATGATTCGTTAAAACTAAAATGCCCACTATCATGGAAAGGAGTAGGCGCCCGCTCTGATTTCATGCTATCAGAATAAAAAAATTACGTCAATACAGGAAAATAATTCTGCAGATTTTTCATTTTTCAGACTAAAAATCACGCTCTTCCCGTGTCAGATTATTCAGCCACAAAAATTTTTTATATCTTAGATAAAGCCACGGCAGTTTTATCATTTCATCAGCATTCATCAAGATAAAGATCACCATAACGGGCCAATGAAATTTCAAACAAATTATATTTTAACAAAGTACATCTAAAAAGGGACGGCAGGATATGCCGTCCCTTTGAAACTTCTTTTTTCGTTTCTTTTTATTCTATACTTGCAATAACTTCTACTTCGCAAAGTACCTTTTTAGGCAGTTCTTTCACAGCAACGCAGCTTCTTGCCGGTTTTTCCGTAAAATACTTTTCATATACGCCGTTAAATGCCCCAAAATCTCCCATATCGGCGAGGAAACATGTGGTTTTTACTACTTTTGTATAATCGCTTCCTGCTGCCTCTAACAGCCCGCCAATATTTTTCATAACCTGTTCGGCCTGTTCCTCAATCGTTGTGCCTCTGATCTCTCCTGTCGCCGGATCTAAGGGAATCTGGCCTGATGCAAATAAAAGATTATTTGCGATAATTCCCTGTGAATACGGCCCGATCGCCGCCGGCGCTTTGTCTGTTGCTATTTTTTTCATGGTATATATCCTCCTTTTTAATGTTGGAATCTGTCTTTATGATTCTTTTTATCATAAATTATTTTGAAGGAGGTTTCTCGTCAAACAAAACCGTAACATAAAAACCTCTTTCATTTTCAACAATATCAGTAACTTCTCCCTCTCTTGCATAAAGCCTTTCCCGAAAAGGAAAATTACCCGACATGGCTAACGCCGGATCGATCGTATAATAGTAATTACTCGGAAGCGTCCCTTCCGTTATTGTCACTTTCTGTCCGACCGTAAGAAGTCCCTGCCGTTCCATTTTAAACTCCATTTTCCGCATCCTGCCCCACCGCCATTCTTGATCTGATCTCATACCGCTTTCCTAAAAATACAGCCATATCAAGTATACGCAGTCCTGATCTGAAATACAAGTCATTTTTATACTCCATTCCCGGCTCCACTGTCCTTTAGTAACAGTTCAGTCTCCCGCCCGCCGACAGATCAGGATTCTATAAGGAACCCTTTGGAAGACGTCAGCACTTGGCAAAGTATTTTTGAGCCTAGTACTGTTACGTCCTTTATCCCTGCATCAAATCCGCCAGATCCATTGCTCTTTCCACCACCACATCTGAATTATAGTGTTCCCATTCTCCCCACCTTCCAAGTCCATATACGTTTCTTTCCCTGCACCATTCCAGGATTTCCTTTATATTCTCCGGTTTTTCTACTGTATTTAAGGGATAAGCATATTTATTTTCATAGGAAAAGCGATCCTCTCTTTTTATCGATCTCTCCTTATTTGTTTCCGTCCAATACCCTTTTGAACCGGGGCAGAAATTATGCCGTACCAGTATACGATGATAAGGTATTTCTTTTTGCGGGTAATAAATCCAGTGCGCCTGTGCAGCAAGTTTTTCAGGAATATATTCTATCACCACGCTGCTGTATTTTAACGTTTTAATCTTTTCTTTCAAATACTCCGGCATCCCTGAAAGCTCCTGAAACTCTGTCCACGGTATGGTATTAATAATGACCTCTCCCTGAAAACTGTTGTTAACCATATTCGCTGTAAAGTCTATGACACGGACGTCGGTACTGTAAAGTATGCGGTCTTTTATCTTTTCCGCCATTCGCTTCCACAGCTCTCCGTATCCATACTTTTTAGGATAATAAAACCTTGCATGTCCGGGCTGGGTTCCATGCGCTTTCTTTGTCAGGCAGCTGAGCAGCGTTTCTTCAAAAGAAACATTCGGAAGTTTATTCAGCCAGTATGTACCAAGCCTTTCCAGTTCCTCCCCAAACATTTTCCGGTTATAAGGGATCATATAATCCTCCGCGATCCGGTCTCCCAGTTTCCAGTAGATCCATTTTACAAACTCTTTCGGCACAGGCATTCCCAGACTACATCCAGCCACAGCAATAGATTTTAAATAAGCCACCTGTTTTTCCAGACTCATCTGCCAGATATTCGCTTCCAGAGGATGACCAATCAGGTCGTCTCCTATCTGTATTCTGGAATCCCTCTCATAACTGTCCCATTCCTCTTTCGGCATAAAGCGGAACAAAAAGTCATCCGCTTTTTTACTGCGTACATCCAGAAAATGCCCGCCTCCAATGTCTAAAGGGCTTTCATCCACATGCATGCTCCTGCACAGTCCCCCCGCTTCTTTTTCCTTTTCCAATACAAGAAAATCGGATTCCCCCTGTTCAAGAAGCCTGTTTGCAAAGCTAAGTCCCGCCGGACCTGCCCCTAATATCAAATATTTACACTTTCTTTTATCCATGTCCACTCCTATGACTAATACCCTAACAGGTCGTTATAATATCCGGTATTCATCCGCCAGATCATTTTAAACCGCTCCCACGACCACAGATCGCCTTTGATCACAATACTGAGCGCATCGTAAAACTGATGCAGATTTTCATCCTCAATGCAATTCTCTCCGGTTATTACTGTCTCTTCATATCCCGCCGGAATTTTCCGCTGCATATGGCCGATTCTCCAGTGTTCATCATAAACCGCCGGAAGTCTTGCGAGAAAAGCATCCGCAAGACCATAAGCATCATAAACATGTACTCCTTCCAGATAATAATATACCAGAATGCCTGACGCACCTCTTAGAAGTTCTCCGCCCGGGGCCGGTCTTTCCAGCATTTCTTCTACCTCTACAGTATTAAACGTCTTTGTCACAACTCCTTCATAGTCCCCGTTTTTCGTATTCATGTATGCCAAAAGACCCGTCGTAGGAATATAATATTCCCTTTCATCCGCAACATCCATACACTGCATCAGATACTTGTCCCCTGTCCACAAATACCGCTTTCCCTCTATCGTTCCAAAAGACAGGGCAAACAGCACACAGGCCGCTGCCGTCATGGTAATCCCCATCATAAGCGTTCTGATCCGCTCTTCCCTTTCTTCTTCTCCCCATAGGAGCATTACCCCGGAAACGGAAGCAAAAAAGGGAACTGTCAAATGCCTGCCCAGCATAAAATCTCCTCCGATATAAACGACATATAAAAGATAAATCCACGTCCCCGCTGCAAGAAGAATATGTCTTCTGTTTCTTTTTATTACTGCTAAAATACCATAAATAAACGGCACCGCAAGCAGAATCGGATCGTTGAAAAGCGCCGTCAACATATAGGAAATCCCTCTGGAGATGTAATTGGTAAGCGGCAGTCCCGTTCCAAGTTTAATATATGCCGTATTGGGAAACAAAAAACCGTAATAGATCACAGAAAAAATTTCCCACATCCAAAACGGAAACGCCCCTGCTATGCCGATCCCAACGGATTTTACAACAGAAATATTTCTTTTTCTGGCAAAAAAGAAAATATAAACCGCTGCCGGCGCAACAATCAGAACATTATCCATTCTGGCTCCCATGAGCACCCCGATCACAAACGCGATGATAAACAAATCTCTTTTTCCATATTCCTGTTTTCTCATCATAAGAAAATAAAACAGCGCTGTCATAAAAAACAGAAGACAATTTTCCAGTCCCGATGTGGCATAAGTAATGAATCCGCTGGCTCCTCCAAGACAAATCAGTGCGCATAAAACCGACTGATAATTTTTGCAGAATTTAAAAAAAACAAACCAGACTGCCACGCCGGAACAAATCAGACAAGTCAGTATCCCGCTGAAATACATATCTCTAAATACCGCATAAACGCCTGCTACTAACAGGGTGAAAAGCGGACAGGTGCTGGCATTTACCCTTTCGCCAATATTATATACAAAACCGTTCCCGTTCACTAAATTTTTCGCCATTACGTAAGCGTGATAAGCGTCGTCGCAATTCCATGCCAATATCGTAATTAAAAACATTACCATAATAAAAGCGGCGCTTTTTGCCAACGTAAGTCCTTCTATTTCTCTTAACTTTTCCCTCATTATCAATCTCCTGCATTTTGTTTCTGATTCCAGACGCCCCTTTTTATGGCAGACTTCCAGAATATAGGCAGTTTTATTATATTATAAAATGGAATGATATACAAACTTATATTTTACAGCGGGGGACGAACCTTCAAAAAATTTAGAAAAAATGGGAAAATACTGTCTGGCATAATTTTTATTTTTTTGCAGACACTTTTTTCATAGACTGATCACTATTTTATTATGGAGGATTTTTATGGAAAAAGATACGATACTTGACGCAGCTCTTGCTAAAAATACTTTGGATTCTATCCCGGATGCAAAACCGGACGCAAAAGACATTGTAGGACTTGTAAAAACTGACGGCCGTGTCAACGGTTACCAGCTTTCCGACGGATCGACGGTTTCCAAAGAAGAAGGTGTTGCTATGGCAAAGGACGGAAATATCAACGGAGTCGGAATAGCCCATCGGGACGGAAAAGAATATTTGAAATCCATACCTGACGGCAATGAAAATAATAATCTCTCCAACCTGCCGTCCATCAGCGGATAAAAATAGAAACACAGGCGGAATATACAAAATTCATTTACTATATTCCGCCTGTGCTTTTTCTATTCAGATTTCTTTCCTTCTATCGAAAACTCTATAATTCCCTTTACCCTTCTGCCGCGGCATTCAATTTGATAACGTCCGTCCTCCTCGATTTCTATTGTAAAATCGCCCATTTTATCGTAACTGTTTCCATAAAAAACAGGATCTTTATTTTCTTCACCTATTCTGATATACAGTTCGGCGCCATCATAATCATCGCTGCGAAACGCTATGCGGTCGCCTTTTTTGAAATCATATTCCATCACTACAGACTCGTTTAACTGCTCCGCTTCTATCATAAAACCGTCTGCTCTTTCCGTAACAGAATAGACGGATCGTTTTGAAAAATAAACCGTTGCCCCCATGCAGATAATCACAAGCAAAATAAGAACAGTTATTCCATAATACTTCATTTTTATACCCGGATTTTCTGGCATAACTTTCTTTTCGTATTGATAAAACTGATAAGACGTTACACTGAATATGACCAGATACAAGGCCGCCACTGTCATAAAAGTCATGGATAGTATATCCTGCAGGATACCCCCTGCACCATAACCGTACGTATTCATAAAAAAGTTTGGTAAAATACAGCATAAAAACAAAATGACAAGCGGAATAATCCTGCCTTTAAAAACACGTCTCATCATATCAAGCCTGGATGAATCGTCGCTGAATATTTCTTCTCCCCTGTCGCCCCCTTCTTTGCGAAAATAACTGTATCCTGCCATATCGCCTAAATAATCCCAGCCGCAGTCCGAAAAAAATTTAATATATTCCGCTTTGTTCTGTATGCCTTCCTGATTGTAATCCAAACGGTAAGCGGCCTGCGCCGGTTCACAGTTTTCAAAATGATAGAATCCCGGAAACGTAACGCTAATCAGTTTCCATCCTTTCTCATGCATGGAACTTAAATACTTTTCTTCCTGCTGGTATTGAAAAATGGTAAAAAATTTTAATGTTGTTTTTTTCACACTAATCTAAACCTCCTTCATATTCCTGTATAAACGCTCAATTCTTTTCCTCTCCATATTCAGCACTTCATTTCCTAACTCTGTAATTGCATAAATTTTTCTTTTTTCCTCTTCCCTGACGAAATAAATTAATCCGTCCTTTTCCATTTTGGACAAACTTCCATACATAGTCCCGGGCGCCAGTACAATTTCGCCGCCTGTCATTTCCTTCACTTTTTGAACAATCCCATAACCATGATTCGGCGTCTGAAGGCATAAAAGAATATAAAATCCCGTTTCCGTCATGGGAACATAAACTTTCTTGATATGTGCATCTATAGTATTCAATCCGATAACAGCACCTCCTATATTACACTTCGATATATCGTACTACGATATAAAAATAATATCGCACTGCGATATATTTGTCAATAAAAAAGAAAATAGTTTTATGGATATTATCTCCATAAAACTATTTTCCTTTTGACAAAACCATAAGCATGACCTTTCCCTTGTCTATACCTCACATTCTAACTGGCAGTCATATGGTTCTGCCTCCACATGCTTTTTATTATACTTCTGCGCCTCCACACACCCCATCGCCTTATAAAATGCCTGACTCTCCACCGCGGAATGTGCCGATATATACAGTTTTCTTCCGCCCTTTCTTTTCGCCCATTCTTTCGCCGCATAAAAAAGTGTCTTTCCGATTCCCTGTCCTCGCATATCTTCCGACACATGAATGCAAGATAAATCCAAATACTTCTGCTCTCCTCCAAACAATTCCGGCTCCACGGTAACCATCCCCTTCAATCTGCCGTCATCAAAAGCCGCATATACGAATCCGCCTGAGGAAACAGTGTTTTTCAAACAAGTGACCAATATCTGATAATCCGACTCTGACCAGTCATCCACAAAGGGCGCATCCTTGATCAGCCACGCTCCATTTTCTTTTCTCCAGCATTTTGTCACTACCTGACGGCGGACAAAACTTTGAAATAATTCTCTGTTGATTTCATCCATACACAATTCTCTGTACTGAATCATTCTAGTCCTCCATGCCGGTTATTCTCTCATTAAACTGTCTATAAAAATCACTCTCCGGCTCAAATGCAGTAACAAAAAACCGTTGCAAAATCAGCATATTGGTCCGTTTCACCTCTGCCTGATCCGTTTCTTTTGCAAGCCTTTCCTGTATATCCGCTAAAAAATTATGCCAGTCAATAATAAACTGCTCATATCTGCCTGCCTCCGGCGTGTCGATCCATTTACGCACCTTTACTTTGGTTCTGTTCTGGTTTTTGCATTCATGTATCTGGAGAAAATAGCGAAAACTCCCTTCTTCGTACAGTCTGCCAAGCGGAAAAAGCCGGCAGATTCCAGGACGGAAAGCATGAATCGCACACCTTCCCTCCGCATTCAAAAAAGCGCATCTCTCTTCTTTGCCGCACATCATCAAATTGGGAAGAATGATACCATCCACTACCTGAAGTTCGATCTTCTCTTCTTCCAGCAGCTGTTCAAAGCCTTTTTCCAAATGAACCGTAATTCTGTGAACGTCAAGAGGATCTAAAATAATGGAATTTCCCATCCCCTGACAGCAGGCGGAACATCCTTTACAATCGCCGCATCCCGCCTTTACCATATCATTCAGCGTATACAATTTTCCGTCGGAAATTTCCTCCATACTGACCTGTCGTTTCATCTTTGCCTCATTTCTTCGCAACGCTTCCGCACAAAGCAAGTTTGTCCCTGCGTGCTTTGCTTTTACAACTTCACCTCATACGCCGTATACTCATGATCAAAATGATACCCCAATTTCTCTGCCAATGCAACCGACCAGAGATTCTGCGCATCCCAGCTCGGATACAAACCTCTTTCCAAGCATTCTAAAATCAGTCCTGCGCCTGCCGCATAAGCCAGTCCCTTTCTTCTGTATTCCGGTTTGGTATCAATCTCGATCTCAATCCCTTTATCATAAACCGTATAAGAGGATGCGCCTGCCGCCAGTTTTCCATGATGGAGCACCACAACTCCCAGTCCTCTTTTCACATAATCCGCCTCATCCAAAAATTGACCGCACAAATCTTTAGACCATTCCTCTTTTTTTGCCATCCAGTAAATTTCCGCATCGATCCGCCGTATTTCATACCCTTCCTGCAGACCGTTTACCACCTGCCGAAGTTTACTTCTGTCAAAAATATCGCCTTCCTTTTTGATCGCATATCTGGTCACTTTCTTTGCCCGTTCCCCGTATACCTGCTCTATTAATTCATGCCATCCGCCGCTGTTCCCGCACATTAAGACCATGCCGGACCGGTTCGGAATATCCCGGATCAGTTCTTCTTTCGGTTCTCCCGCCAGAAAATAAAAATCCCCGATCAGAAAGGAAACGGCGTTCGGATTTTCTATCTGATCCGTATAAACTTCTCCCATCATTCCTAAAAGGCAGGAAGTAATCATGGTTTCCTCCCATCCTTCCACAAACGCTTCCATTTTCTTAAGCTCCCCGCCTTCTACACGAAAAATACCCATTTTTTTCCCTCCATGCTCATTATCATAATCGCAAAAACCAACACAATCGTAGTAATAATACTTGCTTCAATTCCCCGGCGCTTTATAGTTCAATATCAACTTGATATTTCTCGTCAATAAGAATATAGTCAGCCTCATGTTTCAGACACTGTTCTAATATTGCAGCATTATCTTTCAGTACCGCTTCTATCGTACACCCCTCGTCTTCCATTCTGTTCTCCACAACGTTTGCATACTTTTTTATATCACTAAAATGCCTGGTAATGTAATTCCGGCTCATTACCAAGCAATAATATTTTATATTTTCCAAATATTCCGGCTCAAAGTCTTTCGACCAATCAAAGGGAATATAGCATCCTTCCACAATAAGATTCTGATCATTTTCGACCGCCGTTTTTATCATTTCGCACACAATCGGCCATAAATAATCCGTCAGCGCTTTCTCATCGCTTAACGGTGTAAGCATCGTATTTCCACTGCGGATAAGTCCCATTTTTAAATGGTCTATGGATAAATAAGGGTATTTATATTTTTCAAGTAATTTCTGGGCAAGCGCCGTTTTGCCTGTATGAGATGCTCCTGTTATTAAAATAATCATTCCGCTGTCCCTCCAATATTCCATAGTATACCATAGAACTTACGCTTCTGCCAATGCCACCTTATATTTCACAGCCGTCGGACGTCTATTTCTGCTTTTTCGATAAATTCACACAGGCAAGCGCCATAAATACCGCCCCTGTGGCCAATAAAATAATAACGCTCACGCCTTCCGTTACTGCTTGATCCCCAAAATAATAGGTCACGCCAAAATACTCTTCTAACTGCACAGAAATCTCCTCCGAGATTTCCGCAGGCACTCCATCAAATGCCTGCTCCATTACCTCTCCCATCATGATCTTTCTAAGAAGCAGCGCGCCGTGGGAGATGGGAAAGCACTTAATGATCCACTGCACAAAAGCAGGATACATTCCAACAGGCAAATAAATCCCCATAATAAAGCCAATTAATGTACCGACAACGGTGCCCGCCGAGGAATAGGCCTGTAAACTCGACTGAAACAGCGACACCAAAAACGCCATCATCCCCGCCGCCGCAAAGTCCGTAAGCAAAAGAACTCCCAACAGCTTCGGTATTCTCTCCGCCGCAAGAAAACTGCCTCCGTTCAGTTTCATATAGATCTGCGCAATTACAAATGTAAAAACCGTCATCAAAACGCTTACCAGATAAGCGCATAAAATATAGCCGCCTGTCATGGCGCTTCGTTTCATCGGTGAAACATAGAAATCCTTCGTAATCTTTCTCGCCCGGTCCTCTATTATTGTCCCAAGCACGCCAAGCGACACCGTAACGCCTGCCGAGGCTATAGTCCCCGCCATCACCCAGTTATCCATCATCCTTCTCGCATAGTCCCTGATACCGTCATTTTCCGCTACTTCTCTTGTATAGACGTCTCCCAGAAACAGAACATACAGCCCAATTGAAATAATGACCGCCAAAAGGGAAAAAAATACCGCGCTCTTATCCCTGAAATAAAGTTTTAAGTTTCTTTTTGCAAATGCAATCATTCCCGTATCTCCCTTACCGTTATATTTAAGAACACATCATCCATAGATCCTTTCTCCACCGTATAATCCAAAATAGTTTCCTGCATTTTTTGTAAAATGGGTATAAACTCTTTTGTCGTCTTTCCATTTATCTCTATGTAATCTGCAATTTCTTTATACTGTATCCCCATACTTTGCAATGACTTTACTGCCAAAGACTGATCCGCACATTTCAGTTTCATTTTATCGCTCGTATAGGTTTCTTTCAATTCAAAGGGCGTTCCCTTTGCCGCCACACTGCCGGCATCTATCACCACTACATAATCCGCGTCTTCCGCCTCCTCCATATAATGGGTAGTCAAAAAGACCGTCATCCCCTCCTCCTTTTGCAGCCTCTTTACCGTATTCCAGACACTTTTTCTCGTCTGCGGGTCCAGTCCTGTGGTTGGTTCATCCAAAAATAAAATTTTCGGCGTATGGATCAGCGCCCGCGCAATGTCGCACCGTCTTCTCTGTCCTCCCGACAATTTTCCATAAGGGCGTTTGATAAACTCCTCTGTTTCGCTCCATTTAACAGCCTTTTCCACTGCCGCTTTCAGATCTGTGCCCTTCAGGCCGTAAAAACCGCCCCGCAGTTCCAGATTTTCCTTTACCGAGAGGAGATCGTCCAATAAACTCTCCTGAAATACAGTCCCGATATCCATGCGGATCTGCCCGTCTTCTTTGCCAAGTTCATGACCGTTTACCACAACTCTTCCCGCATCCGGTTTTAAAAAAGTACAGATCGTATTGATAGTCGTAGACTTTCCCGCGCCGTTCGGTCCCAGAAAAGCAAACAATCCGCCCTTTTCCACAAAAAAACTTACATCTTTTACTGCCTGCACTTTTTTATAAGATTTTTGTAAATGTTCCACTTCAATAATCTTTTCCATTTCTTCTCCCTTTCTTTGTCATGCCACTTCACATACAGATCCCGGTATCTATATTTCCCGTTGCTTTTTTAATCTATCAAAAAGCATCCCCCTTGTAAATCCACTATCATATGACCTGTTCATAAGACATATTAAGATGTAAAAAAAGAAGGGCAAGTTACTTACCCTTCCGTCGTTCTTCTATCCTTTTATTGATTGCACCCGCAGTCGCCGAATTCATCATATATCCAAAAACAAATACCAGCCAATATACAAAGGCTACAATGGCAAAAAACACACCTGTCTGCGCCAGAGAATCTCCATACAGCCCCATCCATTTTCCTGCCGAAAGAAGCACTGCTTCGATCAGGCCAAAATGCAGCACATATCGTATTTTCATCTGTGCCCGGGTCAGCTCCTTTTTAGAATAAAATATCAAAAGCGGCAGATCCCCTAATACAGAGAGAAGAGCGATCTGCAAAAAATAGGTGATTCCAAATACTGCTTCTTTATTAAACAGAAAGCAGAAAATAAAAGTTCCGAAAATCGCACCTGTATAAATAATAAAAAAATGATTTATCATCCTTTTTAATAGGTATTTCAAAGTTGCACCTCCTGCCTGTCATCTTCCTTTTCCGATTCCGCCATCAAATCCCAAACGCCCTTTTTAAATCTGTTACATACTGTCTTGAAATCACAACCCTTTCTCCATTCTCAAGAGTGGCTTCAAATCTTCCGTTTAAGGCAGGCTTCACACACCGTATCCAATCCGCATTTAATATAATCGATTTTGAGGCTCTGAAAAAGTTAGTCCCCCGGCTCAGTTCTTCAAACTCATATAGTTTCAGCTTTGTCTCATACACCCTGTCTTTGCAGTAAAAAAAAGCCTTATTGTCCACTGTTTCAAAATAAAAAATATCCTTAAGCAAAATTCTGTATATCTCTTCTTTATAAACTGCGGTCAGGCAATTTTGTTCCTGTTTTATTTTCTGATATAATTCTAAAATTTCCTGATTCACCTGATGACAGCGGATGATAATTTCTTCCTCACAATCCGCGCCGATCTCTTCAATTGAAATTTTCAACTTTTCTCTTCCTATCCCTGCAATTTTCTGTCGTATCCGTTACGAATTTCTTCATAAAGCTTTTTTGCCGCTTCCCGTCTCTGCTTTTCCCTTTCCTCTGAAGCCTCGTCCAATACAATATGATGTTCCGTTTTCTTTCCCGTCTGTTCGTCCACTGTTACAAATGTAATCATGCCCCCAAATGCTTCTTCTCCGCTCAAAGCATCTGACGCTGAAACATCCACAATAAAACTGCTCTTTCCTGCGTACACGATCCGGGATGAGAATTTTAATACCGTTCCTGGACGTACCGGCTTTTGAAAGGACATATCATGCAGATTCCGACATACAATCTCGTTCTTTCCATAAGCGCACGCCGCCGCACCAAACGCTGCCTCTACAAACCATCCTGCCGCTCTTGCCGCAAACAATGTTCCATGATGGTTCAAGTCCTCACCCGTTACCAAACGCATTGTTTCATATGATTTCATTTCCTACCGTCTTCCCCTTCTTAATACAGATTCTCTTTCCATAATGAGAAAATTCAGAAAAACCAACCGCTCCGTTTCCCTGAATTTCCTGATTTACTGCTATAGCTGACTATGTATAAAGGCTATATTTTAAATTGTTGTACAATTGCCGTCAGTTCTTTAATAGACTCCCTGCTCTCACGCAGTCTCTCATATCCTTCCATTGTTGTATCCACCGTTTCCGTAGATTTTTCGGCAATCACATTGATTCCCTGTGAAGACTGACTGACCGTCTCATTAATATCATCCACTGCCTGCATAATTTTTGATATATGAAGATCCAGCTCCTTAATTGCTTCCTTAATCTGTCCCATGACAGATCGATAGGAATCCGCATCCGACCTGTACTGTATCCCGGACTCCATAAACATACTGTAATCGTTCAAAACCGTGCTTTCGAGAAAATCCATCATCGCTACAATACATTCCGTCATACTGGAAACTGCGTCATTTACCTCGTTCACAATCACGCTGATATGATCGGTCGTCTGTAATGTCTGCGCTGCAAGCGAGCCGATTTCTGTTGCTACGACGGCAAAACCTTTTCCTGCTTCTCCTGCCCTTGCTGCCTCAATACTGGCATTTAATGCTAGCAGATTTGTCTGCGTGGAGATACTCTTAATGTCTTCTGTCAGCTCATTAATCCGTTTCACTGCCTTGGATTTTTCAATGGCAAGATCGGTTTTTTCCTTCATGACGCCATACATGCTGTTCGTCTTTTCGCTGGAGTTTTTGGTCACTCTCTCCATTTCCCCTGCACGTTTGGCAATCTGTTCGGAATTATCCTCACCATTCTGTGCCAGTTTATAAATATTTTCCGAATTATTCTTCACCTTCTCGACACTATGCAAAACATATTCGGTATTATTGGATACCTCCTGCATACCGGCTGCCATTTGCTGTGTCGCCGCTGAATTATCTTCGGAACGCATACTGTTTTCCTGCATGATCCGATCCAGTTTTTCCACGTCATTTAAGATTGTGCCTTCCACCCTGTTCATATCAGATGTCATATTTCTTAAAATTTTTCGCATCTGATGAATTTCATTTGCCATAACGCCAATCTCATCTTTTTGTTTTCTTAAGCCTTTGCCGCCTTGTGTGGGGGTAAAATCCAGTCTTGCCGTCTGACCGATTACATCTGTTAACTGCATAATCGGCCTGGATATACTGCTGCCAACTACGATACCTATGATACCGGAAAATAATATGGCAATCAGAACGCCGATTCCTATGTACACGATCAATGAAACGGCCTGAGAATAAAATTCTGCCTTCGGCACCGTCAGGACAAAACACATACCGTTGTCCATACTATCATATGCCATCAGCTTATTCACATTTTGATAAGTATATTCTCCCAGAGTCCCTTCTGCTTCTTCGGACGCAAGCATTTTACTGATCGTTCCAAGTGACAGATCTGCAAGATTCAGACCGGTTTCCAAATCTTTATGGTACATCAGCTTCCCTTCCCTATTTGCCAAAAAGGCATAGCCGGTATCGTACAGGCTGACAGCATCTACCACATCCGTAATCATAGAAAAATCGATATCCATGCCCACTACGCCGATCGATTCTCCATCGTCGCCGAATAACGGTACAATATAAGAAATCATGTACACATTAATGTTTTCATTAACATAAGGTTCCATCCATGTAGGACTGCCGTTTCCAACCGGCACATAATACCATCCTACGTGGGACAAATCGTCTTTTTCATACATCCCAAAGTCCGTTGGCACTAATAGTTCAAATTCCTCTTCTGTGGAATTCCTGGTTGCAAAAATTCCGGAAGTCGGATTGGAATATTCCGGATTATAACGTACATATACGGTAATCGCGCCCTTTGTATTCAACGCAAAATCTATCACGGTGTCTTCTATCTGATTTGTATACTGATCCGCATATCCTTTATCCTTTTTAAACGCATCATAGTCAAAGTCTTCCGCCACCAGATCGCTCAAGAAATTTACAGACTGCTCAATATCCGAAATGGTTGCATTCAGCTCATCCACACACAGCTGCGCCGCCATCTCCATCTGCAGTTTTGCATCTCTGTTTGCAATCGAAATGGAGTTAACAATACTCATAATTCCTATCAGGACAGCCGTTAAAACGGAACAGACTAATATCCCTGTAACAATTTTAAAACGAATTGATTTCATTTGTAATTCCTTCCCCCTGCTTTAACAGGCATATATTTATTCTATATCACAACTCTGTTTCTTCCCCGTTGTTTTCCAAGATACAGCTTTTCATCCGCACTTCCAATCACTTTTTCGTAATTGCTGTCTGCCAGCCCGGTTGCAATCCCGCTTGTAATCGTAACACGGATATCCTTTCCTTTTACAACAATCACCATGTTTTCTATTTTTTTTCTTAAATCTTCCATAACCGGATAGATCAGATCCGGTGTGGTATTGGGAAAATACAAAATAAATTCTTCTCCGCCCCATCGAACCGCCAGATTTTCTTTTCCCGCAGTCTCCTTCAGGCAGTCAGATACTCTTACAAGCACTTCATCGCCTGCTTCGTGCCCGTAAGTATCATTCACTTTCTTAAAAAAATCAATATCTACCATTGAAACAACATACTGGCTTTTCTCCTTTTCCGGAATCAGTTCAATATGCCGTTCCAAAAAACGTCTGTTGTAAAGCCCGGTAAGAACGTCGTGGTTCATATTATACCGCAATGTTTCCCACACGCTTTCCGTTTCCTTGGAATAAAAAAATGTCGCCGCCAATACAATCGTCGCTGTAATTCCAAGATTAACGAGATAAATGGGAATCCGATATGGTTCAACCACTTGCTGCATATGCGGAAAACTGATTCCATTTATGATAATAGTTCCTTCCGTAATAAGCGCCAGCGCAATTCCCATACCCTGATAAATAAATCTTTTATTTCCGTAGGACGGAACCAGATAAAACACTGTCGCCGACATGCCTACCATATAAAGAAAAAAACCGTACTCCGGTCCAAGTGCAAGTTCACTTAATGCAGAAAAAATCAATATTTCATAATACGTCATCACCATCGTTTTTTCTGAAGTATCTTTCTTTATGAAAAGAAAATAAAAGTAAAATGCACTGCTGACAAAATTTAAATACCCTAACAGCAGCAAATCCAGTGTAAAAAATACACCCATATAAATGACATGTATCACTAAACAGACTGCCAAATATAACTTATTTCTGTTCGCAATGAACCAATCCATGATCCTGCCCAGTTTTATTGTAATTTTTTCCATTCATTTGTTTTCCCATCTATACTTTTTAAATATCAATTACACAACCCCTTTTATGTGCATACATATAAATATATTATCAGAAAGATTGAAGCTTTTCAATAAAAGCAGCGTAAATTCTAAAATGTCTGTCCCGTTTTCACTTCTTTTCCGATCCCTGAGCCAAATTGTTTTACCTGCTCCACCATATGTCCGATATTTCCTTCTCCCGCAAATCTGCTGTCAAAAAAATTTTCATCAAGTGAAAGCCAAATGAGCGGATGAATCTCCTCCCGTAACTCAACAGGAT
Organism: uncultured Lachnospiraceae bacterium; assembly: GCA_947650155.1. Classification (GTDB taxonomy): domain Bacteria; phylum Bacillota; class Clostridia; order Lachnospirales; family Lachnospiraceae; genus RGIG3002. The sequence continues at coordinate 36,874 of CANSUS010000019.1, read as the reverse complement.
ATTTTAATTTTCCAACATAAACTTCCACAGTACAGTCCTGATTGTAATAAGTAAAATCCATCATATGGGAAAGTTCTGCCGCTTCTTCGGTAATTCCGGTCTCTTCAAAAAGTTCCCGGTATGCCGCATCGAAATGATCCTCACCGGGTTCCACCTTGCCGCCTACTAAATTGTACAGGCCTATATATGGATCTTTCATTCTTTTACAAAATAAAAGCTTTTTATTGTCTATGCTGTATATCATGATGCAGTTATAGATTTTCATTTTCAGCTCCCATCTGTCCGCCTTTGCGCGCACTCCTGCCCCATTCCCGATAGCAGACCTCCGGTGACCGCTGCTTATTTCCTTCTTGTAAAATAATTCCCAACATCTTTTTTTCCAGAAAAGGCTGCATGCTTTTTTTCACCTCATTGCCATCTTCCTTTGTAAACTTTCCATCCGTTAACAGTACAATCACTTTAGACCTGGCATGAAACAGAGTTAAATACTGTGCAAGTCTGCACACAGACTTCTCCATGATCTTCTGTTCATAATCTTCGTAAAATTTCTCCATAGACGCCATCGTCATCGGCAGGACTATATCCTTTCTGCTTTCATCCGTTTCCCAATATACCACATGAAATCTTACATTCTGAAATACCCTGTCATGCTGCTTCAGCATACGGAGCAGTTCGGGAAGAAGCCTGCTGACCGCTTCCTTTGTCAGATTTTTATCCACCACCGCCGTCATTTCCAGTATGTTTCCCTTCGTATAGTTTCCGGGAACATTTAGTATTCTGTCTATTGTATTTTTCACCTGTTTTAAAAAGACCGGAGAAAATTGTATATTATTAAGCATACTGTTTTCCTTTTTTCATTCATTACATTTTGATCCGCTCACCTTTATGCGCCTTCCACGCTTCCTTCTAAAAGATCCTGTAATTCGGTCTCTGTCTCCAGAATACGTTCCAAAAGACTTTCCTGCTTTTTTTCTTCCTCTTCTATCTGTTCTGTAATCTCCATTAGTTTTTCATAATCTGCGGAAAGTTCAGGATCTAACTGCTGTAATTTCAAATCTGCCAGACGCGCCTCACTTTCTGAAAGCTGCTCTTCATATTTTTTGATCTGGCCTTTTAATCTTGTCTCCATCCGTCCCGGATTGTAATAAGTTTTTTTATCGAAAACATCTGAAAGCGTCGGCTCGTTTGATCCCTTTTTCTTTTCTGTTCCAAAAGCCGCCGCCCTGTCAGGCTGTCTGATCTCTCCTCTTGCAATTTTTTCCTTACGCTCCAAATATTCTTCATATCCGCAGTCATAGAAGTCAACGCTGTCCCTTCCGAAATCCAAAATTCCGGTCGCTATTTCCTTTATAAAATACCGGTCATGGGACACAAAAAATACCGTTCCTTCAAACGCCTTCAACATATGCTCCAGAGCCTCTTTTCCAACCAGGTCCATATGATTGGTCGGTTCATCCAGAATCAGCAGATTCGGATGCGTCATAAACATTTTGCAAAGCGCCAGACGTACTTTCTCACCGCCGGAAAGCATTCCCAGCTTTTTAAATACCTCATCGCCGGAAAAGAGAAAACATCCCAGCGCGTTTCTGACTTCTACTTCTTTTAACCTGGGATACACATTCCAGAAATCATCTATAACCGTGCATTCAGGATCTGCTCCTTCTTCCACCGCCGCCTGCTGGTCAAAATATCCCCATTCCACATTACCGCCAAAGCAGACCTCTCCGCCAAGCGGCTCCAGCTTTCCGACTACCGTCTTTAACAGCGTGGATTTTCCTTTTCCATTTTCCCCTATTACTGCAATTCTTTCCTGTTTTTTTAACGTAAAAGATACTTTACTGAGTATGGAATCATAGCCAATCTGTAATCCTTTTGCGATAAGGACGTCCGTATAACTTTCTATCCTGGGATGGAACTGTACTTTAAAAGCCTTTGTATCAAATCTTCTGGGCTTTTCCACCAGTTCCATGTGCTCAATTACTTTTTGTTTGGATCTTGTCGCCGTTACTTTACTGGGGGTATTCTTCCATTTCTCGATCCACTCCGACAGCCTTTTGATCTCTTTTTGCTGCGCTTCATAATCTTTCTCCTGCTTGGCTGCCGCTTCTTCTTTCAGCTTCATAAAGGCGGTATAATTACCCGGATACCTTTTTATTCTGTGGTACTCTATTTCGTAAGTTACATCAATTACATGATCCAGAAACATACGGTCATGGGACACGATAACCACTGCTTTATTATAATTTTTCAAATATCCTTCCAGCCATTCAATCGTCGGCATATCCAAATGATTGGTCGGCTCATCCAAAAGCATAATATCCGGTCTGCTAAGCAGCAGTTTTACAAACGAAATTTTTGTCTGCTGTCCGCCGGAAAAACTGCCGACAGGGCGTTTCAGATCTTCCAGTGCAAAACCGAATTTCTGAAACATAGTTTCCATATCTTTGCGGTAAGTATATCCTCCAAGCGCTTCCATCTGCGCCTGAAGCGCGGCATATTTTTGTAAAACTGCCTTTTCCTGACTGCTCTTCATTTCTTCCTGCAAAGCTTTCATCTTCTTTTCACATGCAAAAATCGGATCAAATACTTTTAAAATCTCCTCTTCCACGCTGATGTCCCCGTCTTCAAAGCTAATCTGGCGCAGATAGCCGATTTTTTGCGTTCCCGCCATCGTAATACCGCATTCTTCGTCGTTGTCGGGATTACTCATTTTAATATCCCCTGCTATCAGCTTTAAAAGGGTCGTCTTACCGCAGCCATTCCTTCCAATGACCGCAATCTTTTCCGTATCCCTGATTTCAAAATTTACATCCTCTAATATCACATCCGCCGCATATTGCACGATTGCATGCCTGATCTGGTATCTCATGAAAACCTCCGTTCCTTCCAAGCCGTCCTGTATCTCATAGAAACAACGGATGCCACGCTCTGCGAGTCATCCGTCAGTCACTTTCTTATTCTAGTATGATTCCGTCTGTTTTGCAAGCAGGAATCTTTGTTTTCGTTCTTCTCGTTTACTTTCTTCTGTATTCCGTTCCTTTCCTCTCCATAATCCCTTCGGAAATCATATCCCGGCGGATCGTGCAATAGTCTTCATAAAATTCCTGAATAACAGCATTTACCTCCTTTTCGTCATAAATCCTGTCCGTTTGAAATGATTTTGCAATTTCCTCCAGGCAGATACGTTCTTTTTTTCTCTGGGATGGAATTGATTTTAATTTTCCATATTCAAAAAATGCGGAAATTACTTTTTTCCGATATTCTTCTTCTCTGCGCTTCTGCTCCTCCGCTTCATCGGATTCTTCTTTAATAATATCAATAATATTTGCCATAAATACTTCCCTGCGGATAGAATACATCGTATAATACTGCTCTTTATAAGACGTTACCGTACCGGCTTCTTCTAATTTTTTTAAATGAAAAGATATGGTGGCCGGCGTCAGATTAAGTCTGCTCGCAAGACGCTCCACATACATATCTTCCTGTATCAGCGATTTTAAAATCTGCAGTCTGGACTTATCCGCCAGACATTTGAAAAGTTTAATCGCATCCGCCTCTACCATATTAATTTCCCTCCATTTCGATAAACTTATTTTTTATTTCTTCCAATGTCTGTAACTTGATTTCTTCAATCACAGCCTTTTTGACATCGTCATGCTCTTTTGCTCTGATATAAGAAGCTTTCCAGTTTTGTGCCAGCTGTTCATCCAGTTTTTGCAGATATTGTCTGCTTAACTCACTTTTCTCCATCGTATTTATCAAAACACTATAAATGCTTTTACAAATACCGTATACATTGATCCGTATCTTCACCAAATTGGAATCGTCTTTTCTGTCAGAAGCTGCCAGCATTTTCTCTTCCTGTGACAAATCATTTACCGTCCGGTCTATATAATTGATAAATTGCTGCATCGTTACCTCCATTCCTGCTTTTTCACATTTTAATTTGATATTTATCTAATTAGATGTTTTTACTATAGCATTGACTGATGAATGAGTCAATATCTATTTAGATATTTATCAAAATAAATATGTTTTTCACCTTTCAGGTGCCCACACGACATTTACCATGCAGGAAAATAAATGGAGATATTTCGTCCATAAGCTGCATTATATTACAATATAAAAATACCATACTGTTTTTGTTTTTTCACAGCATGGCATTTTATATCATTTTACAGGTAAGTTACCTGCGCATCCGCATCATAAGTATGCGGTTCTTTTGTTACCGCTTTATGCCCGAAGGCGATTGCGATTTCATACTCATAATTTTCAGGGAACTGCAGTGCATGAGAAAAATAAGCCTTCTTTTCTCCCCGCATGGCATCGTATATACATCCAATAATCAGATTGCCAAGACCAAGGTCTTCTGCTGCAAGCGCCATATTTTCCACGGCGATCCCGGCGTCCAGCGCACTCCATTTATATTCGCTGTCCGCACTCAGTATCACAACGACAGGCGCTTCATAATAAAAATTATGCGGCGCATCGGTAATGCCGCGAAGACGGTTCTTTTCCTTTTCCAGTTCTGCTAAAAGAGGATTGTCGCCCGCTAATACCGTAAAATGGATTTCCTGCTTATTCGCGGCTGTTGGCGCCTGTAATCCGGCATGAATCAGGGTATTCAACTCGTCATCCGTCAAAGGCTCCGTTGTGTATCCTCTTGTGGAACTCCGTTTTTTAATTGCTTCGATCACATTGCCCATATTCCTTTTCCCTCCTGAAATTAATTTAGTTCTCGTTCATCTTTCTATGCTGCACTACAAAGCACAAAGAGTCTCCCCTCTTCATTCACCACTCTCAAATTGCGCACGTTGCTCTCCCCATCAGGAATTTCTACATTCAACACATGATTTACCGTATCAATCTGGTAAATAAGTCCCTCAAACATGGTTGCACTCAGGATAAGATTAAAGGTGGCATTTATATCGTTATTTGCTATAACATGCATATTAGGATATAAAATACCACCAATATCAATACTCACTTGATACAAATTTCCATGTGTACAACCGCCGAACCCCGACAATGGAACATCCTTTTTAACCAGTTCAGCTCCCATTTCTGATATAAGTATATCTTCATCATCAGTCCATACCGGAATATATGCTCCCGTATCCAACAACGCAGTTAGCCCATTATTTAAGATAACCACAGGTCTTTGTCTCGTATTATCCAGTTTCATTGTATACTGCTTCATAGTACGCCCACCATTCCAAGCTGTAAATGCCCTTCAGGATTCGTATGCCGGGAAATTATCTCCCCCTTCAACACCAATCTGGTTAGCTCTGATTTCGTTTTGTCTGTATATTTTACAACAGCAGATTCTACGGATATCCCATCATCATTCTGATACTGAACATCAACTAATCCAACCCATTGATTGGGATATTTTTTTTGTATTTGTTCCCAAGTCATTCGTTCTGTCACAAATAACACATCCCTTCTTAATTTGAATCATTCACCTTTCCAAACAATTTCTCTTAATATTATTATATCATTACGCCCAAAATGTCACAACCGCTATCTCTCCTTCACAAGCTTCGCTGCTTAGATCCTTGCAGATCAGGCGTTTCTAGTTTTCATTCATCTTTGCGAGCTTTGCCGCCTGATCTGCGGCGATGCAGGCGTCTATGATTTCCTGAATGTCTCCGTCCATGATCTTATCCAGTTTATACAAGGTCAGATTAATTCTGTGATCTGTTACGCGGCCCTGGGGGAAGTTGTAGGTTCTGATCTTCTCTGAACGGTCTCCCGTACCGATCTGGCTTCTACGAAGCTCGGCTTCCGCATCATGCGCCTTTTGCTGTTCGATATCATACAATTTGGCACGCAGCAGGGCAAATGCTTTCGCCTTATTCTGCAACTGAGACTTTTCTGTCTGACTGTACACAACAATACCGGTAGGATAATGAGTCAGACGCACTGCCGAATCCGTTGTATTGACACACTGTCCGCCATTTCCCGATGCACGCATGACATCAATACGAATGTCCTTTTCATCGATGACAACGTCTACTTCTTCCACCTCCGGCATCACTGCGACCGTAATCGTAGAAGTGTGGATACGTCCGCCGGATTCTGTTTCCGGTACACGCTGTACACGATGAACGCCGCTTTCATACTTCAGTTTGGAATAAGCGCCCTGACCGTTTATCATAAAGTTCACTTCTTTCATACCGCCAATACCGATTTCATCCACATTCATGGTCTCAATTTTCCAATGGTGGCTTTCCGCATAATGGACATACATACGGTAAATTTCCGCTGCAAAGAGTGCCGCCTCGTCGCCGCCGGCGCCGGCACGAATCTCAACGATAACGTTTTTATCATCATTCGGATCTTTGGGAAGCAGCAGAATCTTTAATTCCTGCTCCAGTTCTTCGATCCGTTTCTTTGCGCCTGCAAGTTCTTCTTTCAGCATTTCTTTCATATCAGGGTCCGTTTCTTCCTCCAGCATGACGATGCTGTCATCCACGTCCTGTTTCCGTTTCTTGTATTCCTTATATGCCTCTACAATAGGAGTCAGATCGCTCTGTTCCTTCATAAGCATACGAAAACGTTCCTGATTGTTTGCTACTGTAGGCTCATTTAACTCGCCCATAATTTCTTCAAACCGAATTAATAAATCTTCTAATCTGTCAAACATCTCTATTCCTTTCTGCCTGCTATAACAGACATCCGAACCAAACCGAAAACTTCTCTTTACGCTTTTGGTAAATAAGTCCCAAAAACGACTCTGTCAAGTCCCGCAAAATCTTTTACAACTTCTACTTCCCGATATCCGGCATCCTCTAAAAGCTCCGATACTTCTTTTGCCTGGTCATAACCGATCTCAAAAAAAATCTTTCCGCCCCGGTTTAAATGCGCCCCCGCCTGTTTTACAATCTCTCTGTAAAAAAACAAACCGTCTTCTTTTCCGTCAAGCGCCCCAATCGGTTCATATTCCCTTACTTCCTTCATCAGCGTCGGAATCACCCCTGTAGGAATATAGGGCGGATTGGAAACAATAATATCATATTTTCCCTCTACCTTTTCAAATAAATCGCTTTTCAAAAAAACAGGCGCCGGATGTTCAGAAAAGCGGTCTGCATTCTCCTGTGCTGTCTGCAGCGCTTTCCCGGAAATATCCACTCCCGTCCCTTCACAATCGTTAGAATAATGCATAAGGCTTAACAAAATGCACCCTGAACCGGTACACATATCCAGAATCGACATACCGTCATGCAGATCCCGAAGCACCTCTTCTACAAGAATCTCCGTATCCTGCCTGGGAATCAATACATTTTCATTTACGGTGAATTTCAATCCCATAAATTCCTGTTCCCCTGTAATATGCTGGAGCGGAATATGGTTTTCTCTCTTTGCAATACAGCTTTCATACAAGCTGCATTCCTTCCCGGATACTTCTCTGTCTCCATGTGCCAAAAGCGTATTCCTGTCTGTACCGCATACATACTCCAAAAGCAGTCTTGCATTTAAATCAGCTTCTTCAATTCCTGCCTCACAAAGCTGCTTTTTCCCTTTTTCATACAAATTCTTATATTCCATTTCCAGACTCTCACACTTCCGTATTATCCTCTTGCTCAGCTGCCGTTTCCGCCGGCTCCTTTCCGTCTTCACGGACGCTTATCGATTCTTCCGTTTCCACAGAAATTTCCTCAGAATCTTCTTGCGGTTCCTCATCTACAAGCCAGGTGTCATCCACTTCATACCCAAAAGTATCATAAAGATATTCTTTCCAGTCAAAAACCGCCTCTACCGCTTTCATTGCAACTTCAACCATGTCCTTATCCGGTTCTTTGGTCGTAAGTCTCTGCAGCCACATGCCCGGCGCCGATAAAATACGCATAACTATATTATTGGTTCTCCCCGCAAGCCGTATGATTTCATAAGAAATCCCCGCAACTACAGGAATCAGCAGAATACGGATTACAATTCTCCAGACAGGATTTTCCACACGAATAAAAAAGAATAAAATAATACTGACAAACATTACAAAAAACAAAAAACTGGTTCCACATCTTTTATGAAGTCTGGAACTGCGCATTACATTTCTGACTGTAAGCGGACGTCCCTTTTCAATGCAGTTGATACACTTATGTTCTGCACCATGATACTGATATACCCTCTTAATATCCTTCATTGCAGAAATACTGATCACATAAATTAAAAAAATAAGAATGCGGATTACCCCTTCTATGATTGCCATCAAAGAATCATTTCTAATATATTCTCTTAAATAATCGGCTAAAAAATAAGGCAGAACAATGAAAATTGCAATTGCCAGTACGACTGCAAATACCGTCGTTGCTCCCATCAAAATCTTTTCTGCATTTCCACGAAACAATCTGTCAAAAACTTGATCCGCTTTTGTCTCTTTTACCTCCTCTTCTTCATAAAAAGAAGCCGAAAAATTTAATGTTTTTGTCCCTAACGCAAGCGAATCTATAAAATTAAATACACCACGGAGAAAAGGAATATTTTTTACCTTACTCCCGTGCATGACTCCATGATATACGTCGACCTCAACTTCAATCTCTCCATTCGGTTTGCGGACTGCCACGGCATACTGTTCTTTATTTTTCATCATGATGCCTTCCAGCACCGCCTGACCGCCTATTCCCGAATAAAAGTTGATCTTTTTTCTCCTCATCGTGACCTCCGAATTTCTTCTCCCTTCTTTCATGTGCCATGCACATGTGCATGGCGCACATAAAAGAAGGTTGAGATGTAACATCTCAACCTTTCCAAAATCTTATTTGCCTGCCACACCGTATTTTTTGTTGAACTTGTCAATACGTCCATCAGCTCTTGCGCTCTTCTGCTGTCCTGTATAGAATGAATGACATTTAGAACAAACTTCCACATGGATCTCCGGCTTTGTAGAACCGGTTACAAAAGTATTGCCGCAGTTGCAGGTTACAGTTGCCTGATAATATTCAGGATGGATTCCTTCTCTCATCGATTTTCACCTCTCTATATTGATATCACTTATGTTCTCATCCACTGGCTTACGCCGCCGTCCGTTTATTACCACAGACAGCTTAGTTAGTATAACACAGCTTATAAACCTATGCAAGCACTTTTCTAAATAAAGCGCATTTTTTTCACCATCTGCACAAATTCATTATTATTTCTTGTCCTCGCAAACATATCCAGGATCTTGTCCACCGCTTCTTCCGCTTTCAATCCATTTAACGCCTTTCTGATAATATTGATTGCCTCCAGTTCCTCTTTGGTAAGAAGCAGATCTTCCCGTCTGGTACTGGATTTGGGAATATCAATTGCCGGAAAAACTCTTTTTTCTGAAAGTTTTCGGTCTAAAACCATTTCCATATTACCGGTTCCTTTAAATTCCTCGTATACCACGTCATCCATTTTACTTCCGGTTTCCACAAGCGCTGTCGCCAGAATCGTAAGACTTCCGCCTCCGCGCATATTTCTTGCCGCGCCAAAAAATCTCTTCGGCATATGAAGCGCTGCCGGATCAAGACCTCCTGACAATGTTCTTCCGCTTGGCGGAACCGTAAGGTTATACGCCCTTGTAAGTCTGGTAATGCTGTCAAGCAGTATTGTAACATCCCGCTTATGCTCTACCAGACGCTTTGCGCGTTCAATTACCATCTCAGACACTCTTTTATGATGTTCCGGCAGTTCGTCAAAAGTGGAATAAATAACCTCTACGTTCGGTCCTTCTATCGCTTCTTTAATATCCGTTACTTCCTCCGGCCGTTCGTCGATCAGCAAAATAATTAAATGCATGTTGGGAATGTTTTTAATGGATTTTGCCACTTCTTTTAATAAAGTAGTTTTACCGGCTTTGGGCGGGGATACGATCATCCCCCTCTGTCCTTTTCCGACCGGGCTGATCAGATCCATAATCCGCATGGCAACCGAAGAACCTGCTCTTTCCAAGTGCAGACGTTCATTTGGAAAAATCGGCGTCATATCTTCAAAGTTACATCGTTTTGCCGCCACATCCGGCTGTAGTCCATTGATTTTCTTCAAATACAAAAGTGCACTGAACTTTTCGCTCTGTGTCTTAATTCTCGTGTTTCCTTCTATAATATCCCCGGTTTTTAAATTAAACCGTCTGATCTGGCTGGGCGCAACATAAACGTCGTTCTCGCCCGGAAGATAATTTTCGCAGCGAATAAATCCATAACCGTCCGGCATCACTTCCAAAATCCCATTTGCTGTAATACCACTGTCCAATTCCGCCGGAAATTTCTCTGAATTGGAAGGTTCACTTTTTTTCTCCTGCAGAACCTCTCCTTTTTCCTGAGAAACCTCTCCCTTAGGCTGGGACGTCTCTGCATCAGAATTCACTGATTCTTCCTTCATTTCTTCTTTTTCAGCCTTATCTTTCTCATCCTGTAAAAGCATTGCTTCTACCACCTGCGCTTTTTTCATTACAGATGTTCCCTTGATTCCTCTTGCCTTTGCAATACCTTTCAGATCTGCCAGTGCAAGTGATTCATACTTTTCACGCATATTGATCTCCATTCTACCTAAAGTCTGTATGGAACGCTGTGATAGCTCTCTGCCCCACAGCATAATCCATAATAATATGATCCGATTTTTCATTTTTCAAGCTTGTTTTATGGGATTCATTTCAAGATATGTATAAAAGACCTAATCTCCATATGACTTGGTCACTTTCGTTATTATACAATATTTTTTCCTGAATGAAAAGGCCTTTCTTAAATTTATTCTTCCATCCCCGTAACAGTAAAGCCTTTCCCTTTTTACTTTTCCAGTTTAAAGACCATTTTTACCGGATCATGATCAGAATAAGAATATCCGGTATCCATATTTTCATAAGAAATGCAGGTAATATTATCAGAAACAATAAATCCATCCAATGTAACCGTGTAAGTTACTCCTTCCTGATATGCCATATCCGCATTTCTCGCACTGTTATGCATCGCCTCTCTTTCCTCCTCGGAGAAAGAATCCAGTACAAAACCAAGCCCATCGGGAATACTCTCTCTTGGAAACGGATATGCCCATGAGGCATACTCTTCGCCGGTATTTTCTAAACTTTTTAAATTATGGTTAAAGTCTCCGCCGCAAATAATATAATTTCCTGCTTCATATTCTTCCTTCATATCAGCACAGATCATGGAAACCTGACCTTCTCTGACCGCATCATCATTCCCATATGCGGACATGTGTAAATGATAAATGCACAATTCTTTTCCATTCTCTACCGGAATGCGATTTACAGAATAGCATCTGTCCAGATCCAGATATTTATTAAAGCCCTCTGATATGGGAAAACTGCGCCGAACTGCCTGAGCAATCGGAAACTCTGAATACAGCGCTACCCCTGCATAGCTTTTGCCATGAGGCCGTAAAATCGGATAAAACAAAAAAGAAGAATCATAATTTACTGCGATATCAGAATAATACCCTGGAAAAAACGCGTCCAAAAGCTCATATTGATTCACATGATAGCTTCTTGTTGAATCCATATCCACTTCCTGAAACAAATAAAACTGTGCTTTCTCTTTTTCGACCAGAGCTGCCGCTCCTGAAACAGTTGCAAGCACACTCTCTTTATCCTTTGCCACCGACTCTGTGCCGCCGTCCATGAAAAAACTAAAATCCGGCGTATAAGCGCCAAATCCAATGTTATAGGTAATAATGGTGTACTCCTTTTCCGTCTGGACCGCTTCCGCTTTCTTTTCTTCTACCGGCTTTTTAATTTCCAGCTCCAGCCGGTCTTCCAGCCTGTGATAATCCAATATAATATACAGGAAATAAGCTGCAACTATACAGAAAAGACCTCCTGCCGCTCCCCCTAAAATTTTAATCCACCGCTTTTTGTTTTTATTTTTCACTATAACCTCCATCTGCCGCTTCCGCGGACATGCAAAATTATAATATGTATTCTATCCTATTTTTCTTTCAATGGCAATGCAGACTTGATTCCTCAAAATAAATATTATATGATATTTTACGACGTTAAATACGTTATATCACAACACGATTGAAATAAATCATATAAAAAAGAAACATCTTTAAAGAATGGAGGAGCCTAATGACTACAGGAGAAAAAGCACTTGAACTTCATAAACAATGGAAAGGAAAATTAGAAACCATATCAAAAACGCCGGTAAAATCCAGAGAAGATCTGTCTCTTGCCTATACTCCGGGAGTAGCGGAGCCCTGCAAGGTCATCGCGGAAGATAAAAACGCCGCTTATACTTATACATGGAAGTCTAACACCGTCGCTGTTGTATCCGATGGCAGCGCCGTTTTAGGCCTTGGCAACATTGGTCCCTATGCTGCCATGCCCGTTATGGAAGGAAAAGCCGTACTTTTCAAAGAATTTGGAGGCGTCAATGCAGTACCGATCTGTCTGGATACGCAGGATACGGAAGAAATCATCAAAGCAGTTACCTACCTTGCACCCGGATTCGGCGGCATCAATCTGGAAGACATCAGCGCCCCCCGCTGTTTTGAAATTGAAGAAAGACTGAAAGAAATACTGGATATTCCCGTCTTTCACGACGATCAGCATGGAACCGCCATTGTCGTACTTGCCGGAATTATCAATGCACTGAAAGTTGTCAATAAGAAAAAAGAAGACTGTAAAGTAATTGTCAATGGAGCTGGGAGCGCCGGCGTCGCTATTACAAAACTATTACTGACTTACGGCTTTCAAAAAGTAATTATGTGTGACAAAATCGGCATTGTTTCCAAAGATACCGAAGGACTCAACTGGATGCAGCAGAAAATGACGCAGATCACCAACCCGGATAATGAAAGCGGCTCCCTTGCCGATGCATTAAAAGGCGCCGATATCTTTGTGGGCGTTTCTGCACCCAATATTGTCACCCCTGAAATGGTTGCTTCCATGAATAAAGATTCCATTTTATTTGCAATGGCAAATCCGGTTCCCGAAATCATGCCGGACGCCGCAAAAAAGGCCGGCGCCAGAGTGGTCGGCACAGGACGTTCTGATTTTCCCAATCAGGTCAATAATGTGGTTGCTTTCCCCGGTATTTTCAAAGGCGCTCTGGAAGGGCATGCTTCTCAAATTACGGAAGAGATGAAACTTGCCGCTGCACTCGCTATTGCCAATCTTGTACCGGAAGAAGAATTAAATGAAGACAATATTATGCCGGAGGCATTTAATCCCAGGGTTGCCGAAGTTGTCGCCGAAGCCGTAAAGTCCCATATTCATGAATAACAATCCGCTTTGGCATGGAAAGCCTTACTATTCTCTGGACGCCTATTGTAAAAATACATTTGGGCAAAAATTATATAAAGCAGCCCTGGATGCCGGTTTTACCTGTCCGAACAGAGACGGCACACTGGATACGCGGGGCTGCATCTTCTGCAGTGCGGGCGGAAGCGGTGAATTTGCATCTCCTTTCTCCGATTCCCTTTCGGCGCAAGAGAATATAAAAAAAGCCCTTACCGTTGCGTCCATGCAAAAAAACTGCGACAGACTGATCGCCTATTTTCAGGCATACACCAACACCTATGCTTCCGTGGAAAAACTGGAATCCTTATACAGAGCGGCATTGAATCATCCGCAGACTGCCGGTATTTCCATTGCAACGAGACCTGACTGTCTGCCGGCAGAAGTTCTGAATCTCCTAAGTAAACTTTCTCGTGAATACACGATTGACCAAAGCGGTAAAAATGCCAAATTTATCTGGATCGAACTGGGGCTGCAGACAACAAACGAAAGAACGGCTGATTATATACGGCGCGGCTATTCTCTTTCCATTTTTGATCGTGCCGTATCCCAATTGAGTCAGATTGGCATACCCGTAATTGTACATGTTATCCTGGGGCTTCCCGGAGAAACAAAAAGCGACTGTCAAAATACAATAGCATATTTAAATAAAAAGTCCGTTTTCGGCGTCAAACTGCAGCTTCTTCATGTGTTAAAAGGAACCGATTTATATACTGATTTTATGGCAGGAAAATTCCAGGTACTTTCGCAAAACGACTACCTCGATATTTTAATCGACTGTATCGGTCATTTAGATCCCGGTATCGTAATCCACAGACTGACCGGCGATGGACCAAAAGATATCCTTGCTGCTCCTGACTGGAGCAAACATAAAAGAATGGTCTTAAATACTATCCATCATGAAATGAAGATACGAAATATATATCAGGGCATTTGGGAGGAAAAATGAAATGCAGGATCCGCTTACTCTTTATAAACTGATTGTTCTTTATATGCTCGACCGTGTCAATTTTCCGTTAACGAAAGCACAGGTCGGGGATTTTATTCTGGAAAAAGAATATACAAACTTCTTAACATTACAGCAGGTGATATCTGAACTGATTGAAACAGATCTGATCTCCGCAGAGTCTATCCGCAACCGGACCCACCTTGCCATTACAAAAGAGGGACAGGAAACCCTGAGTTTCTTTGAAAACCGTATCAGTGACGCCATCAAAGCCGATATAAAAACATTTTTCAAAGAAAACGAGCTGGAACTTCGCAACGAAGTATCCGTACTTGCGGATTACTATAAATCCACAAGCGGCGAATATGAAGCGCATCTGATCGCCAAAGACCGGAATATCCGGCTTGTCGAAATCACTCTTTCTGTTCCCGTTGAAGAAACAGCAGCTTCCATCTGTGATAACTGGCAGAAAAAAAATCAGGAAATCTATCAGCATCTGATACAGGAATTATTCTGACGCTTCCTTTTTTATCCTTGCCATATGCTCTTTTATCTTTACTTCATATCCATTGCCGGTAGGTCTGTAAAATTCCCTCCCGTTCAATTCATAAGGCAGATACTGCTGCTCTACATAACCATTTGGATAATCATGCGAATATTTGTATCCTGTTCCATGTCCCAGTTTTGCTGCCCCTTTATAATGTGCATCCTGTAAATGGGGCGGAATCGGTAAATTACCGGTACGCTCCACCGCTTCCGCCGCCTCTGCAATCGCTTTTACGCTGGCATTACTTTTCGGCGCTGTCGCAATATAGGAAGCTGCCTGTGAAAGAATGATCTGTGCCTCCGGCATTCCCACCCTTTCCACTGCCTGCGCGGCGCTGACTGCAACAGTCAGCGCATTGGGGTCAGCATTTCCTACATCCTCAGACGCACAGATCATCATTCTTCTTGCAATAAATGTCACACTTTCTCCCGCATAAAGCATCCTTGCAAGGTAATAAACTGCTGCATCCGGATCGGAACCTCTCATGCTTTTAATAAATGCAGATACTGTGTCATAGTGATTATCTCCGGTTTTATCATATCGAATTACTCTTTTTTGAATACATTCCTCCGCCACCGGAAGCGTAATATGAATTTTCCCGTCTTCACTGCGGTTTGTGGTCATAATGCCAAGTTCCACTGCATTTAAAGCATGCCTCGCATCGCCGCCTGAAAGCTCTGCCAGAAACTCCAGTGCATCCTCTTCGATCTGTGCCTCATATGCCCCCATTCCTTTTTCTTTATCATAGACTGCACGTCTTATCAGTTTTTTAATATCTTCTTTTTCAATCGGCTTTAATTCAAAGATTATGGATCTGGAAATCAACGCGCTGTTTACTTCAAAATAAGGATTTTCTGTCGTTGCACCTATCAAAATGACCGTTCCGTCTTCTACAAAAGGAAGCAGATAATCCTGCTGTCCTTTATGAAAACGATGAATCTCGTCAATAAAGAGTATCGTCCTTTTTCCATACATCCCCTGTATGTCTTTCGCCTTGCCTATCACTTCTTCCATATCCTTTTTACCGGCAATTGTCGCATTAATCTGTGTGAACTCAGCGCTGGTGGTATTCGCTATCACCTTAGCCAGCGTCGTTTTTCCCGTTCCCGGCGGTCCGTAAAAAATGATAGAACTTAATTTATCCGCTTTAATAGCACGGTACAGCAGCTTGTCCTTTCCCACAATATGCTGCTGTCCTACGACCTCTTCTAAAGATACCGGGCGCATTCTCGCCGCAAGGGGTGATTCTTTTTCCATATTGGTATTTCGCATATATTCAAATAAATCCATAATTTTTCTCCCAGTTTTTTCTCTTTCTTTTCTGCTTTACTCTTCTTTTTTTACATTCTTTTTCTCTATCGTAGCAGATCTCTCATGCTTTCTCAATTCTTTTCACAGAATCTGATCCGAAAACTTGAAACAGCCATAACCGTTCAGCCTTTAAGTCAATCGCCTATCAGTCTGAAAAATTCAGTTGACAAACAAAAAACTATATAGTATATTATTATTTGTCTTGAAATTGACATGCGCGAGTGGCTCAGCGGTGGAGCACCTCCTTGCCAAGGAGGGGGTCGCGGGTTCGATCCCCGTCTCGCGCTTTTTTTATTTTCTATTTTCTTACACAGTTTTCATAATGAAAATTAGAAAGAGCGGTTTCAAACTTTACCATTTGAAACCGCTCTTTCTGCTTTTATCTGTCCTGTATCACTCCATCCGGTCCGCATATTTCACACGATAAATTCTGCGCAAAGATTCGTTAATACGTTCTTCTGAAATTGTTCCATCCTGTACTGCCTGAAGAAGTCCCTGATACGCTGCTTCAAAGTCTTCCGGCATCAGCAGCATATCTGCACCGCCCTGAATTGCTTTGACCGCCGCTTCTTCAGAAGTATAATAATCGGTAATTGCGGTCATATTCAGAGCATCCGTAATAACAATACCATCAAATCCCAGATCATTTCTCAGTATTCCAATCACTGCTCCCGAAAGAGATGCCGGCGTATTGTCTCCCGTCAATGCAGGCGCTGACACATGGCTCACCATTACAAAATCCGCTCCGGCATCAATCCCCGCTTTAAAAACAGGAAATTCCACCGTCTGAAATTCTTCCAATGTCCGCTCTGTAACCGCCATACCGTTATGCGTATCCTCTGTCGTATCCCCAAGTCCCGGAAAATGTTTCAGGCAGGAACTTACCCCTTCCTCTTCTATTCCTGTTACAAAGGAAGGCACCATTTGCCCGACAATCGCTGCATCAGTTCCAAAAGATCTGTCTCCTATCGTTGTATTTTCCGCATTTACCAGCACATCTGCCACAGGTGCAAAGTCAAGATTAAAACCAAGTCTTTTTAAATAAGCGCCGATTGTCACTCCTGCTTCATACGCGTTCTGCGCATCACCTGTTGCGCCTATCTCCGCCATCGGACTTATCTTTTCTACTTCAATGCTGCTGTCCGCAACACGGCTCACTTTACCGCCTTCCTCATCTACAGCAAAAAACAACGGATATCTGGTATATAATGTAGTATTGGCTATCATCTCCGTCAGCTGTTCCTCTGACTTAATATTCTGTGAAAAATACACCAGACCGCCCACCGCATATGTCCCCAGCGCTTCTTTTGTACCATCTCCCGCTTTTACTGCTGTCCCCACACCTGTCAGCGCCTCCGGCGTAATGAAAAATAAACCTGCCACCTTATCCTCAATCGGCATTTCCGCAATACAGGCATTTACCATTTCATCCAGCCAGTTCACTTCCTCTTCCACTGTTTCCGGTTCCGGATCTGAAATCGTAATAGGTTCCTCACTTTCCACAAATTCATTTGATGATTCCTCCGGCTGTTCCAGCGGCTTTCCGTCTTTTAACCGTCCGACTATATATTTTGCTGCAAAAACGCCGCCAACTGCTAAAACGGCAATAATGACCACAAGTGAAATATACGCAATAATCTGATTGCGTATACGGCGTTTATGCCTGTATACTCTTCTCTCGGTATCTTTATTATCGTTCATCTGATAAATACTCCTTTCAAATTATATACGATACATAATATTAAAATTTATAGGTATTCATAATATATTACCATAACATAATACATTATATTTCCTCATTTTTCTACAAAAAATAATCGAATATAGAATTTCTTAAGAATAAAATCAGATGATCTTTCAATGTAATATCCATGAAATATAACAGAAGCGGGCATTGATTGTTTTCATCAACACCCGCTTCTAAACTACGCTATCCAATGGACTTTACCTCCAACTTTTTATCTCTCGTATTCTTTCCCTTTTTCATTTGTACTACTTGTACTGTAACGGACAAGGCTTCATTTAATATTAAATTTCCTATGTACTTCGTTACTTTTTCTTTTGGTTCTGACTACGATTACGATAATAATCTTTTTTCTTTAGTTCCCTATTCTTTTGTACTTTAAAATTGGATTAAGTTTTCGGTGGACCGTACCTCCTTATCTATAGATTAATCTATGTAAATTTTAATTATTTTCTAGATTTAATCTATGTATTTTGTTTTTATTTGTTTTCTCTTGTTTGTTTATGGTTTTATTATAGCTATAGTGTCGAGATTTGTCAATACATTTTTTAAAAAAATTTTTTATTTTTTTATTTTACATTTTTTGCCATGTATTTTTTCAGTTTTCTTGTCGACAATTATCATTTTTTCAGTTATTTTATTCTTTTTCCGATGCAAAAAACTGCGCTTAAACTCTTTTCGTACCGTAAAAATCCCATTAATTTAATATAAAGCATGCATAAACCATATATTGGTCATAATCTCCGCTTCCCCTAAAATCCATAACGTTCTTTCCGATCCTGTACTCTCCGGGAGGAAGTTCTCCGTAAAGCCACTCCCAGTTTAATTCACTTTCTGTTGTATTCTCTGTGGCAATCGTATAGGCAATGTCATGAAAGCCATAATCTCCTTCCAGTACGATTTGCGCTGCTGTCCATTTTCCCTCTTTTTTTGTCTCAATTACAAAATCATCGCCATAGGTCAGTTCCCCCGAAACAGTATCAATATCATACTGATCGAACACAAGCGTTGCACCGGTTCGTGAAATATTTTTCAAGGAAAATTGCAGTCCGATCACCTCCGCCTCTGATTCTCTGCCATAAATATATGCGCCTCCCTCCTTTACCTTTCTGTCAAAGGAGACAGTATCCAGAATCTCCAAGACCTGACTGCCATATTCATCCCACCAGTCTTCCACCGTAAATGTAGTCGCAACGATTCCTTCTTTCTCCCCCTGAAAAGAAATAAAATCCCAGTATTCATGTCCATCATACGTACCGATATTTACAGGACTGCCTGCTATTGTCGTCTCTTCCACCGCCAATCCGGTTCCACATACACCAAAAGCATCCACATAAGAAAGCTCAATATATCCTTCCGCCGCTTCTTCCGGATAAAAATGTATTCCGTATATACCTGTTCTTAATTCGTCACTGTCTGTCGGATAAATACTATATTTCCATCCGTCCGGTAAAGAAATGGTAATTTTTCCATAAGGCCCTGCCTGTTCTGCCGTCAAGAAGTTCTCTGTCCCGCTCAGCCCTTCAGAATCTGCTTCTTCCGACTGCTCAGACACAGTTTCCTTTTGCGTTTCAGTCCCCTCCGGTATTGCTGCATTGTTTTGACATCCCGCTAAAATCATGCAAATAACACCTGTTACTGCCAGAATCATTTTTTTCATTTTAATCCTCCATGCCGCCTTTTGCGTTTTTCCTGTGTGAAACTTAATACTTCTTAGGCAGTGTTTTTTGCTGCCTTAGAAGTATTTTTTACACTAACCTCTATGATTCCGCTCTGCGAAATCACAAATCAATACGGAGAATGCTCGTATTTTGGGCATTCTCTTGTGTGAGACTTAGTACTTCTTGACGAAATGCCCTCTGGCATGAGTCTTAGAAGTACTTCTCACACTAACTCCCATCCGCCTGCCTCAGCAGGCATACAAATCAGGATCGTGAAATTTTATATTTCACGCTATTCCTTTCTGTTCTGCCCTTAAAAACTCCAAAATACAATAAAAATACAATCCTATACATTGATACCTATCACAATTTATTGTAAAATTATATCATATATTATCCATTGTTTTTATTAAGAATTTATGATGATTGAAATGAAAAGGAGAGGATCATATGGAAGAATTATTAGCAAGCATTGTAACAACTGCGCTGGCACTGACTGTTAGCCTTACCCCGGTTAAACCGGCCGACGTTCAGCCTGCTGCCTATACCGAAGTTATCTGTCATCATATTGATGCTGATGGGGACGGTTTCTGTGATAATTGTAATATGACTCATACTGGTGCAAATACATGCGGCGGATATACTGACGCCGACGGAAACGGTATTTGCGATAACTGTAGTTTCTCTCATTCAGGAACAGATACTTGCAGCGGATATGCCGACTTAAACGGAGACGGCGTCTGCGATAACTGTAGTTTCAGCCATTCGGGTGCAGGTACTGATACTGCTTGTACGGGGTATGTAGATGCTGACGGAGACGGCATTTGTGACAATCATGCAAGCGGAGAGCACTGCCCTTACAGTACGGGACATTCCTCCCATAACTGCCCCAATATGAGTGGAAACAATATACAATATAATAACAGCGGGCATCATGCGCGCCGCGGCCACCATAACGGACATCATTGACCGCCAATATATACAGCGTTTAGACTATTTGCTGATTCAAAAAAGTGTATTATACGTTTGGATTAAGCTATGAACAATCATCAGTTAGAAACATGGCGCTTTGGCGTAGATAACGATCAATTAGTAAAGCTCGTTTTTGAAAAGTTTATGAGGGTATTACAATCGTTATAAATACCCTCATATTGCTTATTTTGAAAAAAAGAACAGTTCGCCTTAAAAGTTATAAATATATAATCTGGTCGGCAATTTCATCAAAGCAGTTTTCGTGTGTTATTATTAAAATTATTTTTTCCGTTGATGATTTTAGATTTACTATCAAATCATTTGTTGTTTCTTTATCCAAACCATTTGTCGGCTCATCCAAAATTAAAAAATCTGCCTTTTTATATAACGATCTGCAAATAGCTATTCTCTGTTGTTCTCCACCGGAAAGTTCCGTATTTTTATGCTTAATTTTCATATCGAGGAACCCCCTCTTTTCTGTAAAAGAAAGCATTTTTCTTATTACCGGTTCAAGAGACAATGAATCATGCAATGTTCCATCAGGCGATATATTCCTTTTTATATCTCCATTCAAAATATAAGGAATTTGATTTTTTACGGCTATTACTGTCCTTTTCAAATAGTCCATATCAACATTGCTTATTAATTTTTTATTATAATATATAGATCCCTGATCACACTGGATGATACCAAGAAGGAGATTAATCATAGTACTTTTTCCCGAACCATTTTCTCCTTTAATTACATAGATATGCCCTTTCTGCATTATAATATCCGGATACTGAATTACACTATTCTCAATGTTATATGAAACCCCTTTCATTTCAACACTGCTGATATTATCTAACTGCATTTCGCCATTAACTTCCAGAGGATATTCGCTTAATTCAACCAGCCTTTTCCCTGCCAGCTTATATTTCTGATAAGAGTCTCCATAAGTGCCTGCTGTATTTAATTTCGCTGCTATGATTTCTGCATACAAAATAATACTTGTTATACTCCCTACGGAAGACTCACCATGTAATATTTTCCATCCAAGCACACAAACTGCAAAAATCATTAATGCTCTGCTTAAAAACACACCAGAATCCTTAATTAAAAATTCAAGCCTAAGATATTTTAGAGATTTTTTATAAAATTCATGAACCGTCTCTTTGAATTCCATATTTTTTTCTTCATACCATGCATTCATTTTAGTCAACAAAATACTGTTAAACTGGTCGCTAAGCATTGCAAAGAAATCTGCCTGCGAATCAAACATTTTCTCTGCATATTGAAAAAGCCATTTTTTAGTCACAATATAACTTATAAAAAATATAATAATCCAAACCGTAAATAGTATGCCTAATACCAATTCTACGCGGTACAAATACAGGAGAATAATACCAACCAGACTAATATCAGCTATAAAATATGGAAATTTTTCACTTACAAAATCACCAACAATAACCGAATCATTATTAATTCGCTGTGCAAGATATGCGTCATCATATTTTTCTACCTGTTTGTATACCGCATGCTTTATTTTGTTTGCAATTTCATACTCGATATGAAAAGCAATTTTATTTGATAATTGAATATTTAAATCGTCTTTAAGTAAAGAAAGAAATAATTCTATTAATGACAGACTAAATAATATATATAACTGACGACTCCAAATAGAATTGTAATAAACCACTTCATCAATAAATACACTTATTTTAAGCGGAATGATAAATGCAACAATAGTGTAAATTGCTAAAATCAGGTAATAAGCCGCTAATCTGACACTATATTTATTTAAACACTTATTCAATATATTATTTTGATGCATTGATTTATCCCCCTCAGCCTAACAATTTTTATTGCGAAGATATGATGGATGCATCGGGCTTTTCTATCTCCTACAGCTGAGAAACCACAAAAATATCATAAATCGCCTTGATTGCCGTTTCAAAGTCATTATTTGCAACGCCAATAATGATATTCAATTCGCTGGACCCCTGATCGATCATTTTAACATTGACATTGACATGTGCCAGCGCGGAAAAGATTCGTCCTGCCGTACCACGGGTTGCGCGCATTCCGCGTCCTACTACCGCGATCAGGGCAAGATCCGATTCAATGTCAATAGAATCCGGATTTGCCAGTCTGTGGAGGCTGCCCACAACTTTCTGTTCCTTATGAATAAATTCATCCTGATGAACAAAAACAGTCATTGTATCGATCCCGGAAGGTACATGCTCAAAAGAGATTCCATTATCCTCAAATGCCTGCAGAACCTTTCTCCCAAAACCGATTTCGGCATTCATCATATCTTTTTCAATGTTAACTGCACAGAATCCCTTTTTTCCGGCAATACCGGTAATCACATATTTGGATTTCTGGCAGGTGCTTCCCACAATCCATGTACCGTTGTCCTCAGGTGAATTGGTATTACGGATATTGATCGGAATTCCTTCTTTCCGAACCGGGAAGATTGCATCTTCATGAAATACACCCGCTCCCATGTAGGAAAGTTCTCGCAGTTCTCTATAAGTAATTGTCTCGATACCCTCCGGGTTTTCAATAATCCTTGGATCGGCAATCAGAAAACCGGATACATCCGTCCAATTCTCATATACATCCGCTTTCACTGCCTTTGCTACAATAGATCCCGTTACGTCGGAACCGCCCCTTGAAAAAGTATGTACGGTGCCATCCGGAAGAGAACCGTAAAATCCCGGTATTACAGCACGTTCCGTCTTTTCCAGTCTTGCGGACAGAACGGTATTCGTCTTCTCTGCATCAAACTCCCCATTCTCATCAAAGAAAATGACTTCTGCCGGATCAATAAAAGTATATTTCAGATAATGCGCCATAATGATTCCGTTCAGGTACTCTCCTCTGGACGCGGCATAATCTCTTCCTGCCTTTTTCTTAAAATTTGCTTCAATTGTTTTTAATTCACTGTCTAAAGATAAGGTCAGGGAAAGTCCTTTTATGATCTCCTCGTAACGCGCTTTAATTGCCTTTAACTGCGGTTTGAAATCTTCTTCCTTTTCCGCCGTCTCATAACAGGCATACAACATATCCGTCACTTTGGTATCCTTGGCATTTCTCTTTCCCGGTGCGGACGGTACTACAAATTTTCTTTCGCTGTCCGCCATGATAATTTCTTTTGCCTTTTTAAACTGCTCTGCGCTTGCCAGAGAACTTCCGCCGAATTTTACAACTTTTCTCATAATATCATAATCTCCATTCCTGCTCACCCGCAAATTTCATTCATGATTACATATTCTTTCTAATTTTCTCATGCCTGATTTTATTTTGAAAACAGATAATCAATGATTTCATACCCTTTTTCAAAATAATTTCCACTGCTTTTTCCTTCTTTTTCATTATAATTCCATGTATGACATTCTTCGTTCGTGCTGTCATAAAGCATGTAAGGCACACTGTCCGCCGTATGCGTCCTGACGCGGATCGGCGTCGGATGATCCGGCAGTACCAAAAGTCTGAAATCCACATTTTTTTCTTTTAAGTTTTCTACCAGAGGCGCAATCACCCGGGCATCCAGATATTCAATCGCCTGTACTTTCTTTTCCACGCTGCCCTGATGCCCCATTTCATCCGGCGCTTCTACATGGATATAAGCGAAATCGTATCCCTCTTCCGTAAGCGCCTTCACTGCAGCCTGCATTTTTCCTTCATAATTGGTATGAAGTCCTCCGTTTGCGCCTTCTACCTTTGCTACGCCCATTCCTGCGCCGACGGCAATTCCTTTTAAAAGATCCACTGCGGAGATCATCATCCCCTTTTTACCGGTCTTCTCTTCAAAAGAAGAGAGCATGGGTTTTGTACCCGCCCCCCAGAACCAGCAGCAGTTTGCAGGATTTAGTCCCTGCTTTTTTCGTTCTATATTGAGCGGATGATTTACCAGTATATCATAACTTTTTTTCATCATTTCATATAAGACTTTATCTGTTGGAAGGTATTGTCCGATTACCTGACCAAGCACGTCGTGGGGCTGTGCAAGATCAATCACTTCCCCTTTATCCCATATGAGACAATGACGATAGCTTGTGCCGAGATAAAATTGATACGTATCTGTTTCCAGTTCTTTTCTGACTGCTTCCAGCAATACCGCACAGTCTTCCGTACTGATTTCCCCGGAACTATGATCAAGGATGGTTCTTTCCTCAAAAGGCACATCCTCTTCAGAAAGCGTTACAATATTACATCTGAGCGCAATATCGGTATCCTTCATCGGCACTCCGATGCTGAGCGCCTCAAGCGGAGAACGCCCTGAATAATATTTTTTCGGATCATATCCCAATACAGAAAGATTCGCCGTATCAGAACCCGGTTTCATACCTTCCGGTATGGTATGCACCATTCCGATTTCCGCCTTTTTGCTGATGGCATCCATTGCTTCTGTTTTGGCATATTCTAACGGCGTTTTTCCCGATAATGCTTCTATCGGCTCATCTGCCATTCCATCCCCTAAAACTATAATATATTTCATGTCCTGCTGTTTCCTTTCCTGCTGATCTGTATGCTGTCCTCATTAATCCTCAATACGGATTCTGCTGATCACTGCCCCCAGTTTCTCCGCTTTTTCTCTAAACTCTCTTTCTGTCATCACTTCTGTGACATAACCGGCTTCGTCCGGAAGAGCCGCTGTCTTTACAACGGTTACATGACCGAAAATTTCTTCCACTTTTGCCATATCCGCTTTACTGGAATCAACACGTACAAAAAATCTGCGGCTGACCCGATCTATATCGGCCAGTTTTACATCTACATCTTCCCAAAGGCACATAACTGTTTTTCCTATATGCCTTGCACAGTCGACAACATCAGAGACTACTGCGCTCGCTGTCGGAAGTTTTCCTGCGCCGCGCCCATAATACATGGAATCGCCCAGCATATTGCCATGTACAAAAACTGCATTAAATACATCATTTACACTGTAAAGCGGATGCTCTTTGGATATCAGAAAAGGAGCAACCATCGCAAAATATTCCTCGCCTACATTTTTACTCATTGCAAGGAGCTTAATTGACATATCCATCTCTTTTGCATACAGAAAATCTTTTGCTGTAATCTTCGTAATGCCTTCCGTATAAATGTCCTCATATTTTACATTCTTCAAACACATCAGAGAAGAAAGAATCGCTATTTTACGGCATGCATCATATCCTTCCACATCCGCTTCCGGATTCTTTTCCGCATACCCTTTTTCCTGCGCTTCTTTTAACACCGTATCAAAGTCTGCACCTTCCCTGTCCATCTTGGTTAAAATATAATTGGTAGTACCGTTCAAAATACCGGTAATGCCATCGATCTTTTCCGCTGTCAGAGAATAATTGAGAGGACGGATAATCGGAATACCGCCGCCCACGCTTGCCTCAAATAAATAGTTGCACTTATTTTCCCTTGCAAGACGTAACAGTTCCGGTCCGTGGCTTGCAACCAGCTCTTTATTGGAAGTACATACGCTCTTACCCTTTTGCAGCGCCTGTTTTGTAAAATCATAAGCAGGCCGGATTCCTCCCATCGTCTCACAGATAATTTTTACTTCAGGATCGTCCAAAATAATATTTACGTCCTTTACCAGCTTTTCCTGAACAGGATCACCCGGAAAGTCTCTTAAATCCAACACATATTTAATATTTAATTGTTCTCCCGCTTTTTTATTAATCACATCTTTATTTTTTTCAATCACCTCTACAACACCGCTTCCAACGGTTCCATAACCAAATACTGCAATCTGAATCATAATCCCTGCTCCTCTTTCTTTTTATTCTTTCGCTATAATTTTAACATAATGCACGCCCTTTTGCTGTTCCATTGCATTTAACATCTTTGAAATGTCTCCTGTTGTTGGCAATACCTGAACGCTAAGGCTTAATGATGCAATCCCTCCTATGGGAATGCTTTGATGGATCGTCAGTATGTTTGCCCCAAAATCTGCAATGATTTTTAATACGTCAGACAAAAGTCCCGGTTCATCATCCATTTGAAACGTAAGTGTTAGCGTTGTTCCCTGTGAACTGTCATGAAACTGGAAAATGTCATCCTTATATTTATAGAAGGAACTCCTGCTGATTCCTACCTGATCCACTGCTTCCTGTATTGTCATGACCTTCTCGGATTCCAAAAGCCGCTTCGCTTCTACAACCTTTAATAATACTTCCGGCACTGCTTTCTGTTTTACAACGAAATACCCTGTGGCTTCTCCCATATAAACGCCGTATCCTTTCCTTCACACTACATACCGCTTATATCCGCAGGAAAGACATTTGTTTTCTTATGTTTTCTGTTCGCGGACACTTGTTTGTCACCGAGGGATATTGTACCATAATGAGACAGGAAAGGCAACTGCTTTTTATATTGAAATAAAAAAGAAACGGAATACGCAGCTTTAAAGAAAGCCGAATCTTCCGTTTCTGTTTTTATTTCCATCATTCAAAATGAAAAGTATCGCCGTCTTCCATGATCAGAATCATGGTTTTTCCCGTATTCAAAGTAATTTCCGTGCCAAAGTCATCATAATATCTAGTGGCGCCATAGTCGCTTTCTTTTACCCAGTTTATATGAATTCCCCTGCCTTCTGTAAAGAACCAGCCGCCCCTTGTATTATCGATACATTTGTATGCCAGATATCCCTGATCGTCTCTCGTTTCATAATAAGTATATTGTACAATCACATTTTTAAACTTGAGCTGTTCATCATTCAATGCATCCACATGCGGCCCGTCTGAACCACCGGCCAGACTCTGGAAACGATAATACTGTCCATCGGATTCATTATATTGAAAATAGGACTTTGTCATCGGATAACATTCCGACATATCAATAAAGATTCCACTTACTGAGCCCTCGTACTGCTTTAATGTATTCGGTTCCGACTCACTTGCAAACTGAAAATGATTGTCATCGGCTAATCCCCGGTATTCTCTGGAATAGTCATACTGATCGATCGCCTGATTAATCCCTTCCCCGGAAATATACGCATTATGCGGCGCGTTCCTGTCTGTCGACCTGAAATAGATTCCTTCTGCCGCAACCGTACCGTTAATATTATCAGTAGTGGATCTGCTGATTACTTCATCAATATAAAACGGTCCGCCGTAATGGCATAAAATGGAATCCCACTCAAAGGACCAGTAAATATAATAGTCCCTTGCACTTCGTACATTACCAATCTTCTCAAGATTTTCCCAGTCGCCAAAAATGCCCATAAGACGTGTCATATCGCCTTCTACATTGCATTCATACAAAATATCCGCATAACTGATTCCATAATGGGGAACTGCACTGATCTCATTCGGGATCATAACTGCAATGGGTCTTTTATCAACCAAAGCGCTATCCACCAATTCATTGGTCAGCCTGCTGCGTGCCATGCCATCCACCTCAGTCTGCTCGCTGCCCATATCCTCTGACGCCTGCTCAATCGGTGATATACCGTCAGACTCCGGCGTCTTTTTATCGGTTCCTTCCTTTTTTCCGCATCCTGACAATACAAACACAGATACCGCTGCAAGGATAAGCACTTTCCATCTCTTCATTAAAAAATCCTCACTTTCATAAGAATATATTTTTTATTTCGGATATATTTTGTGCATAATACCTACAATAACTTATATAGTATACCACAGATGACCGGACAAGTCATTATCTTTTGTAATTTTTCCGCAATATCTTTGTAGTTTTTTGTAACACTTCACGACTACTTTAGTATTTGCAATAATTCTGATAAGGTTGTATCATTAAAAGAAACAAATGTAAAAATCAGACGGAGGGATTTTGATGAAACCACTTATTATTACCGGCTGCAATGGACAGTTAGGACGTGCTCTCAATAAGCAGTTAGCCAGTCAGAGTGAATATGAACTGATTAATACAGACGTTGCAGAACTTGATATTACAAATATAGATCAGTGCCTGGAACTTGTCTGTAGTATAAAACCATACGCTGTCATTAACTGTGCCGCACACACAGGCGTAGACGCCTGCGAGACTGATCGTGACAATGCCTACCGCATCAATGCCATTGGCCCGAGAAATTTAAGTATTGCCGCTGCAAAAATGGACGCCAAAATGATACACATCTCAACTGATTATGTATTTGACGGTTTTGGAGACAAACCGCTTATTGAATTTGACCGGACAAATCCGCAGGGAATGTATGGAATCACCAAACTTGCCGGTGAAAATTTCGTAAAGGATTTTGCCAAAAATTATTTTATTATCCGTACTGCATGGCTGTATGGAGATGGAAATAATTTTGTAAAAACTATGCTCAGACTTTCTGAATCCAATGATAAAGTACGGGTTGTAGGAGATCAATATGGTACTCCTACCAGTGCAGACGAACTTGCAAAAGCAATCTGTCACCTTCTTCCTACGGAAAATTACGGTATTTTCCACGGCACCTGTGAAGGAAGCTGTAACTGGGCTGAATTTGCTGAAGAAATTTTCCGGCTTGCAGGGAAAAATACAAAAGTGGAAAAGATTACTACGGAAGAATTTGGCGCGCCCGCACCCCGTCCGGCCTACTCTGTACTGGAAAACTATATGTTTAAACTGACAACGGATTTTGCTTTTGCAGACTGGCACGATGCAATTGCGGACTATATAAAAACTCTCTGAAAACTGTCTCACAAATAAAAAAGCGGAGGTTTTCCTGATAGGAAGGAAAACTCTCCGTATTTTTTTATTTGAGCGGATATTTATCTGTTAAGCGCTGTACGATTTCCCGTGCTTTTGGAACGTTTTCTTCTCCGCCTTTAATGACCAGCGCAATCGCCTCCGCAATCTGTTCCATATCCTCCGTATTCATGCCACGGCTGGTTACCGCAGGTGTACCGAGTCTGATACCGCTTGTTACAAACGGAGACTGAGGATCGTTTGGAATTGTATTTTTATTACAGGTAAGGTGGGCTGCATCCAAAAGCTTCTCCACTGCCTTTCCTGTCTGTCCATACGGCGTCAGATCCACAAGCATCAGATGGTTGTCCGTCCCGTCAGAAACAATCTTAATATCTCTCGCCTGTAAAGCCTTGCAAAGCGCCTGTGCATTATCTACAATCCCCTTCTGATATGTTTTGAATTCATCGCTTAACGCTTCTTTAAAGCATACTGCTTTTGCTGCAATAACATGCATAAGAGGCCCGCCCTGTATCCCTGGAAATACTGCTTTATTAAAATTATACTTCTCAGCCGCTTCTTTATTGGCAAGAATCAGACCGCCTCTTGGACCGCGAAGCGTCTTATGAGTAGTCGTAGTAACAACATCTGCATAAGGGATCGGGCTTGGATGAAGTCCCGCCGCCACAAGTCCGGCAATATGCGCCATATCCACCATAAGTACTGCACCAACTTCATCTGCAATCTCTCTGAACTTCTTAAAATCTATTGTCCTTGCATAAGCAGACGCACCTGCAATGATCATCTTAGGCTTTGCTTCTATGGCAGTCTTTCGTAATTCATCGTAGTCAATAAACCCTTCTGCATTTACTCCGTAAGGAACTATTTTAAAATATTTTCCGGAAACATTAACCGGACTTCCATGTGTCAGATGTCCGCCGTGATCCAGATTCATGCCCATAACGGTATCTCCCGGCTGGCATATTGCAAACTGTACCGCAAAATTAGCCTGCGCGCCTGAATGCGGCTGCACATTGGCATAGTCACAGCCAAAAAGCTCTTTTGCTCTCTCAATTGCAAGATTTTCAACCACGTCCACACAGTCGCAGCCACCATAATATCTTTTTCCCGGATACCCTTCCGCATATTTATTGGTAAGCGGACTTCCCATTGCTGCCATAACCGCCCTGCTCACCCAGTTTTCAGAAGCGATCAGCTCAATATGGCTGTTTTGTCTTTCCTGTTCTTTTTCAATCGCCTCTGCAATTTCAGGATCTACATTTTTAACCTCGTCTAATGAATACATCTTTCCTCCATTCTGCCATATACATATACTATAACGTATTCTGCGGCATTATAATGCATAAACTATGTGCTGATTATAGCACAGTACAGTGGAAAATCAAAGACTGAAAGAAAAAACATTTTCACTCTTCCTGATTTTAATTCTAAAAACTTTCCAGAAAACTTTCTTACGTTTTTCTTAATTCGATGTTTTTGCCCTTTTTATACATTGACGTGTAAAAAAAAGACTGCTAAAATAGCGCATAGCATTGAAAGAAAAGCGATTAAAAAATTCAAATTTTAAACCTCCACAATTACAAAGGGGAAAGGGACGGGATTCTTCTCATGAAAATTTTTTATCAGAAATACAGACATGCGATTCCACTCATTATATACGGAATCATTTATTTAGCTTGGTTTACCCATTTAGAAAGAACTGTCACAAAAGACTTTCAGGTCATTCATACTTTTATGGATGATTACATTCCATTCTGTGAAGTATTTGTAATTCCTTATTTTCTATGGTTTGCTTATGTTGCAGTTACAGTGCTTTATTTCTTTTTTAAAGACAGACAGGACTATTACAAAACCTGCGCTTTCTTGTTTACGGGAATGACAGTTTTTCTCATTATCTCCACTTTGTTCCCGAACGGTCATGATTTAAGGCTCCAGACCATGCCCAGAGACAATGTTTTTACTCATATGGTGTCTGCATTGTGGCAGACAGATACTCCAACGAATCTTTGGCCGAGTATTCATGTATATAATTCACTTGGCGCCCATTTTGCAATTACGAAAAGTGTGCATTTTGAAACGAAAAAAGGAATTCGCATTGGTTCTCTGCTCCTTTGCATTTCCATTATTTTATCAACAATGCTTATCAAACAGCATTCCGTATTTGATGTAATAACCGGAATTGTTATGGCGCTTGTAATGTACTTACTTGTCTACCATGTAGATGTACTCTTTGCTATGCGCAGACGCAGATCCGAAAACAGTTCCAATCCACAGATCGGATAACAGATTTATTGGCTGTATCATTATAATATAGAAGTAAAAATTCAGGCAGATAGAAAATAATCTATAGATATTTTCTATCTGCCTTTATCAGTTCATTTACTTCTGCACGCTAACCTATAGCGGTTATAGAAGTATTTCTCGCACTAGTCCGATGCTAGTTAAAATTAAAAAATTTCTGGCAAATTTTATAACTTGCAACAGAAATATCTCTGCCTACTTTTCCATGCAGATTCATAGCGTTCCCCATAATGCCATGACGCAGGCGAAAATGCAGCAGTCTGTCACTGTTTTTGATATATTTCCAAAGTTCTTTCTTCTTTTCGAGATTTTCCTCTGTACCGGAGCGGATCAAAAGCACGGAGGATATCGTAGTAATGATCTCAAGATAATTGAACATATATTTTCCCATCTTATGATTACTCATTAAGATCTGCTTATGTGCCACATAAAAGTCAATCATTAGCTTATTTACTAAAATCTGCTGGTCAATCCGCGATATCATCACACTTTCATTGACTGACTGATCCTCACGCCCAATATAATAACGATAAAAATTCACATCCAGATAATACATATTTTTTACAAAGGGAAGAGGCTCAAACACAAAAATATTATCTACATAAAAAGTATTCTCCGGAAGCCTCAAATTACAGTCTTTTAATAATTTGGTTCTGAAAATAACGGAATGCATTAATATATACTGCCCTTTTTTAAAATGTTTGACATCATTCCACGTAAAAATCTCATTTTCCGGCAGGGTACGATGATAACGCATCACTTTTTTACGCTTCACTCCCTCCTTTTCATATACAAAATTGCTGATCAGCATATCCAGACTCTTTTCGCCGCCGACAATCTCTCTTAAGGTATCGAGAATCTTAATATAGGCGGACTCTTTTACCCAGTCATCACTGTCCACTACTTTAAAAAACAGCCCTGAAGCATTGTCTATTCCTGCATTTACTGCTGAACCATGTCCGCCGTTTTCCTTATGAACAGCCTTGATAATAGTTGGATATTCCTTTGCATATTCATCGGCAATCTTTGCTGTATCATCCTTTGATCCATCATTAACAATGATAATCTCTACATCTTCTCCACCCTTCAGCAAAGATTCCACACAATTTTTCATATAAGCTTCCGAATTATAGCACGGAACAGTAATTGTTAATAACTTCATGATTCGTTTCCTTTCATGTTTCCTTTTTGATGTCGGGATAAAACCGGTCATTGCCCAGCTTTATATTCAAATACTTCGTATAGGCAGCAAATGCCGATGGTATTGGATATTTTTCCTCTGTCTCCTTTGGTTCTACAAATAAAAGATCCTGACCCTTCCCCTCTATCGGCATGAGCTCGTCCACTCTGATTACATAACCCGTCATATGCCATTCTTTGTGTGTAAAAATATGTTTGGATGTTTCCAACGGTCTGATCAATATTGAGTGCATTCCTATTTCCTTTAAATAGGAAACGACCTGCTCCGGTGTTTTATGTCCCTCCAGAATTGGAAATTCATATAATCCGGCTAAAAGACCTTTCTTTTCCCTTTTGTGGATCGCCACACGATTTTCATCCCGAATGACTAATATTGTCTTTTTTTCGATATTTCGTGGTTTTTTCTTCTTTTTTACAGGAAATTCCAATACTCTGTCTTCTTTGTATGCCCTGCAGGTAAATGCAAGCGGACATTCCCGGCATTTCGCCATTCCGTTTGGTATACAGACTAAAGCGCCAAGTTCCATCATTGCCTGATTAAAATCTCCCGGCCGGTCTTTCGGCATTACAGCAAGCAGTTCCTGCTCTATCTTTTTTCTGACCTGTGTATTTAGTATATCCGCTTCTTCCATACAAAGTCTGGAAACGACCCGCAGCACATTTCCATCTACCGCTGGTGAGATTTTTCCATAAGCAATAGAAGATACTGCCCCTGCCGTATAGCTTCCGATACCTGGCAGTTTACAAAGCTCTTCATATTCTTCCGGCAGTTTTCCGTCATATTCCTCCATAACAAGCTTTGCCGCCTTTTGCATATTTCTGACTCTGTTATAGTATCCGAGTCCCTCCCATAATTTTAACAGAACGTCTTCGTTTGCGCCAGCTAAAGAGGGAATATCCGGTAAAATCTTAAGAAATCTTTCATAATATGGCTTGACCGCTTCTACTCTCGTCTGTTGCAGCATAATCTCTGAAAGCCAGACATGGTATCCTGTCCCGTCTTCTCTCCACGGCAGCACCCTATGTCCTCTGTCATACCAGGAAAGCAGCGGTTCGCTTATTCTTTCCAGTGCAGATAGTATAACCGGAATTTCCTCATCAATCTCTATACTGTCTTTTGTCACAACGCAATCATATGCCTTGATGCACACTCCTGCCTGCCGTGCCCGCCGCAATGCTTTTCCAAATTCAGGCTGTGTCTTGTCATTCGGTTCAAAATACGACACGCCTTTCATTTGTATTACAAAAATGATATATGCTTCGTACCCTTCCTCTTTTGCTTTCATCAGTTCTTCAATATGCTTCACTGCACGCTCTGACGGTGCATCCGGAAACCTGGCTGACTGCTCCTCTTCCAATGTCACTCCCTTCACTTCTATGAAAGCTTTTCGTGCATTTTCCTTTTCTCCATATTCTGCATAAAAATCAAACCGGGAATTTTGATAAACTGTCTCAGGACGCAGACAGTTTAAATCCCGAAACACTTTCTTCTTAAGAAGCCATTCCTCCACAGCTTTATTAGGTGCATTGGAATCCATATTCACAAATTTGTCTTTCTTTTTTACTGTAATCAGGTCATATGCCGTGCTTCTGTTTGTATTTATACTTTTCTCCAGATAGATTTCCGCATCCGGTACTAAAAGTTCCCTGCACCGCCCTGTATTTTTTACATGCACCTTTTCCCTTTTTCCATCGATTTCCGCATAGGCAGTAAAACGATTCGGGCGCTCTATAAAGCGCCCTTTCTTTATATTTTTGTATTTCATTATACTGCTTCTTTCTTATTCTGTAGTTTTTTCGTCTGTCGCTCTTTTATCCACAGTTCTTCCCTCTTTATCCCTCTTAATGACTGCTCTGCCGCCCATTTTTCTATTTCTTCTTCATGATAAAGCGCCCCTCTCGGTGTGGGAACCCTTGCTGACAATACTACTTCCGAAGCCGGAATCGTATGCCTGCTTTGATCATCAAAAAAAATATGTGCGCCAAATGCCTTCAAAATTTCTTTTTTTTCTATTCCTCCGAGAAAAAATGCTTCATCAATCCTGACATCCCATTCTCTTAATGTCCTTATCACTCTTTCATGTGCCGGTGCACATCTCGAAGTTACAAGCGCAGTACGAATTGGCGCCTCCCCCGGCGGAAAATCCTTTTGTAATCTGGAAATCACTTTAAGTAAGCTGGCAAAGGGGCCTTCCATTAAAGGCAGTTTTGCATTTTTTCTTTCGTTTTCTTCAAACGCTGCAAGACCGCTTCTCTTAAAAATGCATTCTGACTCATCTGAGAAAATCACTGCATCCGCATCAAATGCAATTTTAACCGGATCACTCTCAGCCGCCTCTTTATAATTGTAATTTGGATTTTCACAAATAATTCCTGCTGCAATACCGGAGTCCACTGCCGCCTGTACATCTTCTTCGTGGGTCGATAAAAACAAATCTGTTTTCAATGCCTTTAAATAAGGTATCAGTGATACATTATTTACTAAAACCGCTCTCGTAATAGCAAGATTATAAAACCTTATCGCATTAAATACTCTGATAGACGTATCCGGACTGTTCCTTGACATAACAATCACTTCTACTCTGTCTCTTCCTTCAGGCAGTTTGTTCAGTTCAAGCAGAGCTTTTACAAGTGCAAATCCTGGTCCCGGCTTTAATATCTCGTTCTCATGCGCAATTTGATAATTCCGGCAGCTTTCCATCCCTTCTTTTTCAAATATTGCATTTTCTTTTTTCAGGTCAAATAGTGCTCCTGAAGAAATCCCGATGACTAATTTGTCTTCTAATCCATACACCATATACTTTCCCCACTTTCATAAATAATATGAATCCTGATATACTGATGCTTTTTCTTTTAAAATACTGTTACGGCATCAGGCCGCAAATGGCTTAAGTAATGGTATTTTAAGATAGGAAGGTCACCTGAGACGATTACATTCATACTTCTCCAAAGTAACAAGGCAGTTTTTTAATGCTTCATATCGTTCTTCGATATCTCCCTCATTCACTTCTACATCCACTGCAACCGACATAGTGTTAATCATTTCGTCGGTGATACGGCAGTGCAGAGCTGCCAGGATATTCAACCGCTCTTCATAGCTGTCCGCATCCAAAAATTCCATTACCAACGGATCTATATTTATCGTTTCCTCTGTCTGCATTTCGCTTATTTCTGTCTGTGCCTCTTTTTCTTCTTCCAGACGCTTTATTTCTATCATTTCTTTTCCTTTTACCTGTTCCTGTCCGGCCGTCTGCTCTTTTGGTACTGTATTCGACAGCTTCTCCGTTGTGCTTTCCTCCTCATCTGCCTTGGAATACTCGCTTAAAAATTCCGAAAGTTCTCTGGCATAAACAGTAAACTCCCCAAACAGCGCCTGATAAACGACCAGCGAATCTCCTGTCTGTAAATGCTTTGCAAGAGTAATAATCTGATACTCTCCTCCTGTACAATGCCGGTATATTTCCTGTGGTTTTGGATGATCTCTCATCATGATGCCTGTCTGCGCGTTGCGGCGCGCATAGATCCGTTAGAACGGACTTTGAATCAACAGGTCGAATACGCCTTTTTATTCAACCCTCTAATATGCCGTCTGCGGCATAAACAATCCCATGTCATAATATGATCGGAAGAATACATGTTTTTCACACTCTTCAGTATTGTTTCCATCCTATTATAATCCAAAACCATTTCCCTGTCATTCTTTACTTATTTTTCAATTGTGATAAACTCATGATAAAATTCGCATTGCTCATCCGCAAAACAGATACCTCTAAGTGTGTCTAACAGTTCTTCTCTTTCCGTTTCTTCCAATGCATTAATCCTTCTGTTATGTATCCTTACGGTATAGGTTCGCCTGCCTTCTTCATCAATGACCTTTGTTAAATTTACTCCGCTGTTAATGTAACCTGATTCCTTTAAAGTTTCTCTTGTTTCTTTTAAATATTCGCTTTCTATTTTATGGTAAAATTCCTTTTCCGCCTGAATCCTGGAATCCGCAACGCTCACCACGGTTTTTTTCATAAAGATTACAAGTACACAAACAAGCAAAAATATAATCTCTGAAAATCTTTTTTTCATACTCACTATACTCCCTTTCTTTTTTGCCTTTAGGGAACATTCGTTCTTATCGATATAATAAAACATTTGTTCGCTTTCGTCAAGGCTGTTTTTCTTTTTCAATAGCTTATATGAAAATTATCACTTTATCTGTCCAAAAAAACGGACTTTAAAGCTGCAAATATAAAAACTGCCGCACTCAGTGCGGCAGTCCCAAAACTCTTATTAGTTAGAGCCTTTCATCTGTTCTTCCTGCTTTTTGATCATTCTACGAACC
>CANSUS010000018.1 GCA_947650155.1 uncultured Lachnospiraceae bacterium | reverse complement strand
GATCGTTCCGTCACTTTCCCCACGAAGTAACTCTGTCACTACTGCCATTTTATACATCCTCCTAAAATACCTTACAATGCAATCATACACTGTTTCTTTTGTACACTCAGTATAATATAATTGCTTTCTTTTTTCTATACTTATCCTTTAATTTTTTGAAATGTTTATCTTTCCTGTGATTCCTTCACATGTGATTCCTCCCCCTGTGATTCCCTCACATGTACATGAAAAACGACCTCTCCGTTTTTCACGCCTGCCGTTACCCTGCTTCCTGCGCGGATTTTACCGGAAAGAATCTCCTCTGCAAGGGGATCTTCAATCACATTCTGGACCGCTCTTTTTAAAGGCCTGGCTCCCATTTTAGCGTCCGAATGCTTCTCAACAATAAATTCCTTTAACGCCGGTGAAATGGTAAGTTGAATATCAAGCTGATCCCTGCAGCGATCTGTCAGATTTTTAGCAAGCAGTGTGATAATCTGTTTCATCTCCTGATCGTTCAGAGGATGGAATACCATAATTTCATCAATCCGATTAATAAATTCGGGCTTAAAAAGTTTCTTCACTTCCTCCATTACATGAGACTTCATTGTCTGGTAGTCTTTCTCCACATTCCCGCCCGTTGTAAATCCAAGATTTTTAGGTTCTACAATCCGCTTGGCTCCTGCATTGGAAGTCATGATTAATATCGTATTTTTAAAGCTTACTTTTCTTCCTTTGGAATCCGTAATATGCCCGTCATCCAATACCTGCAGTAAAATATTAAATACATCAGGATGTGCTTTTTCAATTTCATCAAAAAGTACTACCGAATAAGGATTACGGCGTACTTTTTCACTGAGCTGTCCGCCCTCGTCAAAGCCCACATACCCCGGAGGCGAACCGATCATTTTGGAAACCGCATGTCCTTCCATATATTCTGACATATCCACGCGGATTAACGCATTTTCCGATCCGAACATCGCCTCTGCAAGCGCCTTGCTAAGTTCCGTTTTTCCTACGCCGGTAGGTCCAAGAAACAGAAAAGAACCGATCGGGCGCTTCGGATCCTGCAGCCCTACACGGCCTCTGCGCATCGCTTTTGCAAGCGAAGTGACTGCTTCCTTTTGTCCGATTACACGTTTGTGCAATATGGATTCCAATTTTAAAAGCCGTTCACTCTCTTTTTCCGTCAGCTTATTTACCGGAATTTTGGTCCATGCTGCAACCACTCCTGCAATCTCATTTTCACCGATCTCATATTTCATTTCCTGACGTTTTCTCTCATGCTGGGTGCGGAGCTTCTCATATTTTTTAATGATAATATCCTGGGCTCTCTTCTGCTCTCCGGCCTGCGAAAACGCCTCCATTCTGATGGAACGCTCTATCTGCACATCCAGTTTTTTAATCTGTTCCGCATATTCTTTCATCTTCTCCGGTAAATGCGCTGCCTTGATCCTTTTTGCAGAAGCGGCTTCATCAATCAGGTCGATCGCTTTATCCGGCAGATTTCTGTCATTAATATATCTGTCAGAAAGACGCACCGCCGCTTCAATTGCATCCGGTTTTATGACGACTCTGTGATGTTCCTCGTATCTGGGAGCCACACCGGTAAGAATGCGGATCGCTTCTTCTACTGTCGGCTCTTCCACATTGACAGGCTGGAAACGACGTTCCAATGCCGCGTCTTTTTCGATATATTTCCGATATTCTGTAATCGTAGTGGCTCCAATTAACTGGATTTCGCCCCTTGCAAGAGACGGCTTTAATATATTGGATGCATCAATAGCGCCTTCCGCGCCTCCCGCACCGATTATTGTATGAAGTTCATCCAGGAAAAGAAGAACATTTCCGGCGTCAATTACTTCTTTGATCACCTTTTTGATACGTTCCTCAAATTCGCCGCGGTATTTGCTCCCTGCTACCATCCCTGACAAGTCCAAAGTGAGCACCCGCTTATCCTGTACCGTAAATGGAACTTCCCCGGAAACAATTCTGAGCGCAAGCCCCTCTACTACTGCCGTTTTTCCGACTCCCGGCTCCCCAATCAGACAGGGATTGTTTTTGGTTCTTCTGCTGAGAATCTGTACCACACGTTTGATCTCATCTTCTCTGCCGATCACAGGATCTAATTTCCCTTCCCTGGCAAGCGCTGTCAAATCCCTGCTGTACTGTTCTAATGTGGACTGTCCCTGTTTCTTTCTGCTGTTTTTCTTAGACAGATCTTCTTTATACAAACCGCCGTCTTCTCCTATGGCAATCAGAAGATCCACATAAATCTTCTGCGTGGAAATACCGCAGGTATTTAACAGACGTACCGCAACGTTTTCCCCTTCTTTGATCAACGCGAGCAATATATGTTCCGTCCCTGTAAGCGTCGAACCAAAGCGTTCCGCCTGCCTGTGCGCTTCTTCCAATACTTTGACAGCTCTCGGAGAGTAACCGTCCCGTTCTTTTAAGGAAACGCCGATTTCCGGCGCAATCAAATCCTGAATCATATCTACGACCTGCGATTCGTCCACACCGTTATCCGCAAGAACCCTGGCCGCCACTCCGGTTCTTTCCCTGAATAACCCTAACAGAATATGCTCTGTTCCGACATAGCCCTGGCGCATACTCTTCGCTGCTTTTTCCGCCAAAATAAGAGCCGTTTTTGCTTTATCCGTAAATTGTGACTGCATTATTTTAGTCCTCCATATTCTTCATATATTTCATCGATCAGTGCATGCACTTCTTCTTTCGATATATTTTTACAGCTGCACTTTGCCAATATGACCTTTAATTCCTTCTGCAGCTCCTCCATCGCACGTATCTTATCCAGATTGACTGCTATTACTGCACCCTTTCTTCTGTCGACCTTTACATATCCCTCCTGCTTTAACACAGTATATGCCTTATTTACCGTATGCATATTAATTCCTATGGAGCCGGCAAGCGCCCTTACGGAAGGGAGAGATTCCCCTTCTTCTAACCGGTTTGTAGCGATTCCAAGAATGATCTGATTGCGAAGCTGCATGTAAATAGCCTCGTCGCTGTTAAAGTCTATCTCAATAATCATAACCAATTCACCGTTCCTTCAAAACAGGATTCTGTAGAAAGCTATAGGAATCTGTTATATCATATTTAACAGATTCCTATAAAGAACTATAATTTATTTGGATCATCCATATTTAAAAATTCAAATTCAAATTCATCATCCTCTGAAAGGAAGTTTTTAGAACGCCATGCACCATTTTGGTCTCTTCTTTTATCCATTCCCGGTTCCTCTTCATATACCACTTCCCGTTCCTGTGGTCTTGGTGCAGAAGTTCTCTGCCTCGTTCCCTGTGACGCCTGACGTCTTTGCGGTTCTCCTGCCGGTCTCTGCGCCGGTCTGCCGCTTTGTTTCGGACGGGGCTGTCCTTCCTGCGAAGGTCTTCTTGCCGGTCTTTCACCATCCTGTACAGGTCTTCTTACAGGTCTCCCTTCTCCCTGGGAAGGTCTTCTTGCCGGCGTTCTTTCCTCATTTACCGGACGTTTTCTTCTTACAGGCGGCGTATCTTCATAGTCAGCATCATCGTCATCATCGTCGTCATCCATAGAAGAATCTTTCACTTTAAAAATTAAGAGTGTGATGCCAAGAACAAGAATCACGATCACTACCACCATTACGATAATAATGATTTTCTGCTGCCCAACCTGGGTTCCCAGCGTTTCATATTCTTTTGCAGCCTCTAAAAGCTTTGGTATCGGATATTTTAACCATTTTGTACTGTCTGCATCATTCATATCATACAGATACCACTCTGTCGTTCCATCTTCTTTTGTTTCCTGCACTGTATCATACGGTTTGCTTTCAGCCTGCGGCGTCTCCGGTGCCGGTTCCGGTTCGGGCTGTGGCTCCGGCTCGGGTTCCGGCTCAGGCTCCGGAATTACATCCCCCAATGCCACATAATCGGAACGAATGAATCCTGTTATCTCGTTACCGTCCACAGTAAGAGTAACCTGATACCAGATTTTTCCGTCTGAACCTGTCGTTTTTCCGCTTACCACCATTGCCGTACCGTTCGGCGCTTTTGCAATTTTATTATCAGTAGCAGTACTTGCAGCGGAACGGACATTCACTTCCCCGCCCGTGACATTTGCATTTTGATTCGGCATTGCTTCCACTTCCCCTGCCGGCTGATCGGTATTCGCCGCGGCAAGTTCAACCGATTCCTCCAACGATGCCGGATCTGAAATTGCGGCAGCTAACTGTATTTCAGAAACTGTCCCCGCTGAATCTGCTTTTCCTTCCACAGCCAGACTCTCAAAAGAAAACAAGGATAAACCAATGCCAAAAATCCCTGCCCCTAACAGAAGCCTTACCGAATTTCGTATGTTCCATACTGTCTTTTTGTCTTTCATAGTATCTTCTTCCTTCCTGCGTAATTCTGTTTGTTTTCCCCTTACTTACTGCCACAACCTTTTCCTTTGAAACTCAAGCCTCATCAATCGCTTTTCCGATATCATTTCGCATATATTTCCCTTTGAAATCCACCCATTCCGTCGCCGCATAGGCATTCAGCCTCGCCTCTCTCAAAGTCTTTCCTTTTGCAGTAATGCCAAGCACTCTGCCGCCGTTTGTTACAATTCCTTCTTCTGTCCGCTTTGTTCCTGCATGGAAACAATAATATCCGTCTTTTCCTGCAAAGTTCTCCAGACCTTCTATCAAAAATCCTTTTTCATAGGATACCGGATATCCGTCGGATGCAAGTACCACGCAGACCGCCGCATTATCCTCAAATTCCAGATCAATCTGATCCAGTTTTCCATCGATGCAGGCCTCCACTACTTCAATGATATCGTTTTTCATTCTCGGCAGTACCACCTGCGCCTCCGGATCTCCAAAACGGGCATTATATTCCAATACTTTCGGACCCTTTTCCGTTAACATGAGCCCAAAGAAAATGACTCCTTTAAACTCCCTGCCCTCCGCCGCCATCGCATCCACGGTTGCCTGATAGATATGCTTCCTGCAAAACGCATCCACTTCTTCCGTATAAAAAGGACTTGGTGAAAAAGTTCCCATACCGCCGGTATTAAGTCCCTGATCTCCATCCTTTGCCCTTTTGTGATCCTGCGCCGAGGTCATAGTCTTGATCGTCTTTCCATCTACGAAAGATAAAACAGAAACTTCTCTTCCTGTCATAAATTCTTCAATCACCAGTCTGTTCCCTGCAGAACCAAACTGCTTATCTAACATAATGGTTTTCACGCCTTCTTTCGCTTCCTCTAACGTATTACAGATCAATACGCCTTTTCCGAGGGCAAGCCCGTCAGCCTTTAATACAATTGGAAAGTCTGCCGTCTCCAGATATCTGACAGCATCGTCAGCATGATCGAAAGTTTCATAAGCCGCTGTCGGAATCTGGTATTTTTTCATCAGATCTTTGGAAAATGCCTTACTTCCTTCTAAAATCGCCGCATTTTTTTTCGGACCGAAAGCGCGGAGTCCGGCGTTATTTAATTCGTCCACCAAGCCGCCCACCAATGGATCGTCCATACCTACAATCGTTAAATCGATTTCCTTTTCTTTGGCAAATTCTACGATTTTATCAAATTCCATCGCCCCGATCGGCACACATTCTGCAATCAGACCGATTCCCGCATTTCCCGGGGCACAGTAAATTTCATCCGCTTTTGCACTCTTTGCCACACTTGCTGCGATGGCATGTTCCCTGCCGCCGCTTCCTACGATTAAAACCTTCATATCTGCTCCTATCTGTCTTTTAACACTGTCATGACTTTCTTACGTACTATTGCCTGCTTATTACTTTTCCATCTTTTATCTCAATTTTTCCGTTTGCAATCCAGTCGATCGCCTTGGGAAGAATTACCCATTCAGCCTGTTCCATTACCCTCTTTTGCAAAATCTCCGGCGTATCCGACTCTTCTACCATAACAGGTTTCTGAATAATGATCGGGCCCGTATCTGTTCCCTCATCTACAAAATGCACCGTCGCTCCGGTCACCTTTACCCCTCTTTCAAGCGCCGCTTCATGCACCCTCAACCCATAAAAACCGGTTCCACAAAACGACGGAATCAAAGAAGGATGGATATTGATAATACGCCCTGCATACCTTTTAATCATTTCTCCCGGAAGTACAACTAAGAATCCGGCTAATACGATCAGATCCGGCTCTAATTCCTCTATCTTATGTAAAAAAGCCTGATTAAAATCTTCCCTGACTTCATAGTCTTTAGGAGAAACACAGAAA
The DNA here is from genome assembly GCA_947650155.1 of uncultured Lachnospiraceae bacterium. Taxonomy (GTDB): domain Bacteria; phylum Bacillota; class Clostridia; order Lachnospirales; family Lachnospiraceae; genus RGIG3002. Next base: position 52,603 of record CANSUS010000018.1, on the reverse strand, counting down.
GCCGGAATTCCTGCTTTTTGAGCCCGCTCCAATGCATATGCTTTTTTATTATTACTGATAACTCCTATGATCTTTGTTCCTGTGACTGTCCCGTCTGCAATGGAATCCATGACTGCCTGCAGATTGGTACCGCCGCCGGAAACACAGACTACTATTTTCAGCATAAGACAACTCCCTTTTCTCCTGCTTCACAGTTTCCAACGACATAAGCAGTTTCTCCTGCCGCCTCAATTGCCGTTATTACTGTCTGCACCTCTTCCTCTTTCACGGCAAGTACCATGCCAAGCCCCATATTATAGGTATTGTACATCATCTCTTCTGCAATGCCGCCTTTTTCCTGCAGCAGTATAAAGATGGGCGGAACTTCATAACTGTCCTTTTTCACTACAGCGCGGATTCCCTCCGGCAGCATCCTCGGAATATTTTCATAAAAACCGCCGCCGGTAATATGGCTGCATCCCTTAATCAGAACGCCTGCATCTTTAACGGATTTTAAAGCTTTCACATATATTTTTGTAGGGGTAAGCAGTGTTTCTCCAAGCGTTTTTCCCAGTTCATCATAATAAGTGTCCAGACTCTCCCTTGTCATTTCAAATACTTTTCTGATCAGAGAAAATCCATTGCTATGTACGCCCGAAGAAGCAATGCCGATCAAAACGTCGCCTTCTTTTATGTCCTTTCCTGTAATCAGTTCTTTTTCCTCTACGACTCCCACAGTAAATCCCGCAAGATCATATTCGTTCTCCGGCATCAGTCCCGGATGCTCAGCCGTCTCACCGCCGATCAGCGCTGCGCCCGCCTGCTTACAGCCTTCCGCTACGCCCGAAACAATGGCTGCAATTTTTTCGGGAACATTCTTCCCGCATGCAATATAATCCAGAAAAAATAATGGCTCGCCGCCTGCACATGCCACATCGTTTACACACATTGCCACACAGTCAATGCCTACTGTGTCATGTTTGTCCAGAAGATAGGCGAGCTGTATTTTGGTTCCCACGCCGTCCGTCCCGGATACCAGAGTGGGATTTTCCATATTTTTAATCTTGTTTAATGAAAACGCACCGGAGAAACCTCCGATCCCGCCTAAGACCTCCGGACGCATTGTTCGTTTTATATGTTCCTTCATTAATTCGACAGATCTGTAACCTGCTTCAATATCAACGCCTGCTTTTTTGTAATCCATTTCTACTCCCATCTGTCTGCTTTAGCAGACATGTGTCATGTTTGCACATTGCCCTGTTTTTAATAGTTTTTATATCCGACTTCCTGTAAATGCGCGTCTTTTTTCTGTACACTCTCTTTCAGACTCTTTGTATATTCTTTTAGCCTGCCAAGTAGTGCTGCATCCGAAGTTGCAAGAATCTTCGCCGCTAAAAGACCTGCATTTGCCCCTCCGTTAATTGCTACAGTCGCAACCGGTATCCCGGAAGGCATCTGTACAATAGAATACAGGGAATCCCTTCCCCCTAAAGAAGTCGTATGCATCGGAATACCGATCACCGGCATCGGAAAGATCGCCGCACACATACCGGGCAGATGCGCCGCCATGCCTGCACCTGCAATGATGACTTTAAATCCTTTTTCTTCGGCAGTATTTGCATATTCAAAAAACACATCCGGTTCTCTGTGCGCTGAAATGATTTTCATTTCGTAAGAAATTCCCAATTCCTCTAAAATATCTGCCGCCTTCGCCATGACAGGCATATCCGAATCACTTCCCATTACAATTCCTACCTGTGCCATTTTTCCTCCTATCCGTATGTCCGAAGCATACCTCTTCATATATTTAGTATACAGCCTGCATTTACCATACCATCACTAGTTTACTAAACTTTTACTTTCCATGCAACACCGTATTCCAATGAAATCTTTATTTTTTATTAATTTTTTATTTCATTGTTTCAAAGGGTTTATTAAGTTCTTCGCACCCTGCAAGAACAAACCGCCCTTTTTCTATAATGGAAATTTCCCTTCCTTCTTTTGTGACTGCCGCCAGTTTCCCCAGTTCATCATAAGGAATCGTGATATCTGTATGACAGTTAAAGTACGCCTTGGAAGCGTCTTTTGTCCGCAGTGCGGAAATTTCATTCTCTCGTGCAATCAGTTCCTTGCCATCGGGATTATACACTTTTACATCCTCCGCATGGGAATAGCAGGTATCGCCAAGCGCAAAATGCGGTCCCATTTTCTCTGCAATCAAAATGGGAAGTTTGTCCGCTATCCCAAAACGCTTCGCCGCCACATAAGCCGTCGTATTTGTCCCGATTGCAAATTCTCCAAGCGGCAGGGTATCATGATGAAAAAGCAGATTATCCTTGATATATTTTTTATTTTCTTCCTCCACATCAAAATTGGAGCAGCAATATCTTTCCACACATCCGTCTTTTAAGGTAATTTCCAAATCTTTGTACTCCAGTTCATGTAAAAAGACGCGGCTAACATGAAGAACCCCGTTCGTTCCCTTTAAAACCGGAGACGTAAATACCTCGCCCACCGGAATATTCACATCTGAAACACAATTCTCAAAATTGGATTCCCGATCTGCATCTTTCAGTTCATGAAGTTTCACACATAAATCGGTACGGTTTCCATTCCTGCCTTTTATCATGACATGGTCCGCCTGATCCAGACAATCGATGATGGTCTGCTGGATGGTCTGATACAATTGATAATTCAGCGTATTGATGCGTATAATCTCCTCAAAGATTTCTCCGTAATTTTCCCCGATCTGCGGTGTGGGAAACGCGATAATCGTAAAACTTCTTTCCTCGCCCCTGATATATTCGTTCACAATACTTCCTGCCTGTGCGGCAAATTCTACCGAAAGTTTCTGCTGTTTTTCAGATAATTTACAGGCTGTTTCCTTAAACCCCGGGGCAAAAGGCACTTCCCCAAAAGTTTCCACAACGGCGGGACCCCCGAACACTGCTGCCAGTTCCTTTTTCTGTTCATAACCTGCCCGAAGCACCTCCAAACGCCTGTTAATATACATTTTATCCATATATAGCGCCGCATCGTCTTTATGGTCAAAATCGTACTGTTTGTTTGGTATCGCGCCAAAATATCCGTTCCGGTTCACATCTGATGCGCTGCGGTATATGGCAGTCTTAAGACCAAGCTTTTCAAAATTCAGGACTGCCTGTCTGATCATTCTTTCAAACCCTAACACATATCTGACCGCCACTGTTTTTTTCTTTGTCAGATCTTTACCAGTCACTTCAAAACCAATCCGGTATCCTTCCGTAAAAGTATCTGCCATCAGTCTGATCGTTTCTTCCGGCAGAGAAAGCAGGTATTCTGCCGTTTTTATTTCATTTTCCGTAATATATTCTCCAAAACGATAAAGATACCTCAAATCCGCGAGATCGCTCTCCATAATAATTTTTCTTGCAAAATCTCTGGATGGATCAATCTGCTTTTCAATGGACTCTCTTGCCATATTCTCTGAATAATCGCTCATAAACCAATAAATAATCTGCTGTATTTCTTTGAAATCGGGCGCCTTTTTCTCTTCTTCAAAGGAACAGACAAAGGCATGATATACTTCCAGAAACAGTTCTATACGAATGAGAACAGATTCTTTTTCCTGTTCATAAGCATAGGGTATCATCTCCCTGAGTTTCCCGTAAAGAAAAGAGAGAAGCTGCCCGTATTCCTGTAAAGTTTCATATGCATAGTCCGGGTTTCCATAACTCTTTGCATAATTTTCCGGCAGGATATCTGCATAAATCTCCCGGTTTCTTCTTTGTAAAAGAGTCCTATCCGCATCCTGATACGCTTCGCTTCCCACCCATTCATAAAGTTCTTTTATCTTTAAAATAAACATACTGCAGCTTTTAAAATATTCTGCAAAATTTTCCCCCATCAAGTTTTCTTTTAATATTTCTGCGCTGCGTTCTAACGCCAGTCTGAAACGTTCTTCTATCATATTCCATAAGCTCCTGCATAAACAATATATCCGATACTCAAAACCGCTAAGAAATTCGTTACAATGCCAATATAAGAAAATAAATAAAATTTATCTTTTTCCATTCTTGACATGATTCCAAGAACCAGCCCCACAATCGAAAAAACCGCCGACAGGAGGGCTGTAACCCCATATCCCACCATCGCCTCTCCGCCCGCCAGAAACGTAAAATAAACCGCTGCGAAAATGGCTCCCAGGCTGATCAGCCCCAATATGGTTGACATAATGGACTTTTCCGAGTATCGTTTATTTGTAAAAATATAATTTTTTTTGATTCCCATTTACAACCTCATTTTCCTGCTTTACGCTCTAAATGGGCATTCCCGGTCAGAAATGCCCATCTTCTTTAAAATAATATTTTCGACTTTCCCGCCAGTAATCTGGAACCGCCGATCACAAGCAGTATACCGCTGGTAATCCCGACTACCAGAACTACGACTCCGACTGCAATATTGAGCGCCCCTGCACGGTGCACCATCTTATATACTCTTTCTTCCATTTCCTTTCTCCTTTCCCTGTCCCGTTCATTAACAACGTGCTTTTATGCCGTACTGCTCATAATATCCGTCAATGGCGGTCTTCAATGTATCATCAATATAAATCTTGCCCTGATATGGTTTATTATACAAATGTTCCACGACATCCGCCATTGTAACAATCGCCCTTGCATCAAAACCATATTTTTCTTTGATCTCTTCCAGCGCGCTCTTCTCGCCTTTTCCCCGTTCCAAACGATTTAAGGATACCATAAGACCCAGTATTTCTACCTCTCCCTGTGCCCGGATAATAGGAAATGTTTCTTCAATGGATTTACCGGAAGTAGTAACGTCTTCAATAATCACCACCCGGTCGCCGTCCTTAATCGGACTGCCAAGTAAGATTCCCGTGTCCCCATGATCCTTTACTTCTTTTCTATTAGAACAATATCTGATCTCTTTCCCATAAAGCTCGTCAAAAGCTACTACCGTTGCAACACTCAGCGGAATTCCCTTATAAGCCGGTCCAAACAGTACGTCAAAATCATCCCCGTAATTGTCATGGATCGCTTTTGCATAATATTGTCCCAGTTTTTTAAGCTGGGCGCCTGTAACATAAGAACCCGCATTCATAAAAAAGGGGGATTTTCTTCCGCTCTTTAATGTAAAATCACCAAATTTTAATACATTACTGTCTACCATAAATTCGATAAACTCTTCTTTATATCTTTCCATCCGCCGCTCTCTCCTTACTTAAATTCCTACCCATTCTACCATGTTTTCCGTATGTTTTCAATCCATTTCCGTTTTGACATATTTCCCTCTGTAACAGTTCAGCCTCCCTCTTTATACGCTGCAGATCTGATCCAGAATAAACGGGTCTTTTATTTTCTTATCCTCTGCCAAAAGTACAATCTTTGACATAATTTCCGCCGTCTTTGGGTCTTCGTCCACAAAAGGAAGAAACAGCTTTCCGCGCTTTTGAGAATGCACTGGCAGAATATTTATCATCGCACCGCCTTCCTGATGGACCACGCCGCTTCCCAGATGAACGCTGTAATTTCCTCTTGTTCCCTGAATCAATGCATGAGAATCTTTCAGTTCTACGTTCGTAAGCCCAAACAACGGAAGGTTAAATTCTACAATTGCCCGGCGCATTTCAATAGTGGAATGGCTGGTTTCAGGATCTACTCCGCCTGCGTGTGCGACGCTCACCGCCAGATCCACATCCCTCATTACTTCACTGTAAATCAGATCAGGAACCTGCTCGATCGTAAGCGCCTGAAACGTTTTTCTGTCGGAAAACTCGACCCATTCCAAAGTCGGCGCCTCCACATCACTGGGGGAAAACCAGTCGGCAAGAGCATAAATTCTTGCAATGATATTTTCTTTATAATAGATTTTCTGAAGCCCTTCTTCATAATCCGCAACCCACCTGCGCGCCTTCAGACAGCCCGCTGTCTTCTGCGGCTGGATCTGATTGCCTGCAAACATCCTTGACGCTTTTAATCCCAGTTCTTCCGGCAGTTTTACATACAGTTCTCTGAATACCTGCTTAAAGGGCTGACGGATCTGATGGTCAAACAAATATTTCTGATAAGAATGCCATACCTTTGCACGGTATAAATCCAGCGGATGGGCAATGCGGATTTTCCAGTCTGCCGCAAGTTCATACAGCTTACCGTCCCATGCCCGTAAAGCTGCGGCACCCGCTTTTCCTGTCTGCTCTAAAAATCCAAATTCCGTCCCACAGACAAACACAAGCGGCTTCAAAATTGCCTTTACTACCGGATTGCCAAGCAGGGCGGCAGCCTCCGCCGCCGTAAATTCCGCTCCGCTCTCCATAGACTCTTCCATCAGTTTCTTTGCTCTGACATACTGTTCTTTCAGCTTCTTATGCGCATCCTTTACCTCTATAACATAAGCGTTTTTTCCAAGTCTGGAAGGAACGGACTTTAACAATTTTTCTCCTTTTCTGCATAAAATCTCACTTTTTCCGTTCTCATCGATATGCAGACGCAGTTCCACATCCTCTACGGCAGTCCATTCCATATAAAGCGCAAACTCTTCTGCCAGTTTTCCTTCCATATTCAACGTCAGTCTTGTTACGTCCGCAAACCCTCCGTGTACGCTCAGATTGACCAATGCGATCTGTGCCGCCTTCGATTCGCTTGCCCGTCTCTGTGCGCCAAACTGTTTCGCCTCTTTTGCAAAATTTTGAATAAACTGATACCTTCTTAACAGATCCTGATCCCGGTTCTTTTCAAAAGGAACCAGTCCATAACTCATGAGCAGGTCTTTATTTCTTTTTGACACAATCTGCTCCTTTAGTTTCTCCAAAGTCACTTTTCCGGCTGCCGCATCTGCATATTTCCTTGCTCTGGAATGTTTCTGTCCGTCGGAAATATATTTTGCCGCCTTATACAGCATTTCAAAATTCTTTTCTCCAAGCGTATCATAAGCTTCTCTAAACCACTCTATGTCAAACGCCCCGTCCTGTAATTCCTCTGCCGACAATGGCGTATATTTCGCGATCATAGCCATTTTCTGATCGTCGAAACGCTCGTTCATATGGGCCATGAAATAATAGCATCCGCTCTTTAATCCCTGCCATCCCAGATATTCCTGAATCATATCGATCCACTGAGGAGCATACATCGCAACTTCTACCAGACGTTCTGTTTTTATGCTGGTATTTTGTAATGCACCTGCAAGAACATTTCCATTATCTTCCTTTGCCGGGTAACATGCCTTTAAAAGTCTGCTCAGCACTTCCTTTTTAGTATGATCGGAAGAATAATACCAGGAATAATAGGATTCCCTGCCTAAAGTATCTTTTCCAAGCGCCATCAGGATTCTGATCAGATACTTGATGCCTCTGATATATGTAATTCCTCTCATATCTGCTGAAAATACCGTCTCTGTTTCCCCACGGCGAAGCTCTGTATCTACCATTAACGGCACGATCGTATCATACAGTTCCTGTATCAGCCTGCCGCACCATGTGTCCCCTCCGATTATGGTTTCTCCTTTATCTAGAATCTCCTGCTCCATTCCTTCCCCGAAAAACTGTCTCCACAACATACGGTTGGCAGGTTTCCCATACTCCCCTTTGACAAGCTGCGTCAATGCCTTCAGGCAGTTTTCTCTGTTAAAATAATTTAAAACAGCTTTAAATAAAATATCCCTGGAGATCAGCCCCAGATGGTAAGCTTTTAAAAACCAGTAAGGAGTAATCGGCGTCAGCGCGCTGGCGCTTAAACTGTTATAAGACTCCACTTTCGGAAGAAATTGGGACTGTTCCCGCTGTTCCCTGCATTTTAATTCAAATCCCCATGCCGCATAAAACGCTCTTTTAAATTCCTCATCCGTTTCAAAGTACGCAAGTCCTTCCAAAAAACGATTTAAAAAAACCAAGTCGCCTATATTGGTCTTGTGTTCCTGCAGTCTGCCGTTCCATCCGCTGTAATGATAGGTAATCACTTTACTTTTTGCATCGATTACCTTTGTCAAAGCACGGACAGCCTGCACTCCCGCCTCAAATAAAAGCCTCCGGTCCACAAATTCATGTCGGTAATTCAACCGCACTCTTAAGATCTGCTTCTGGTATTCCAGACTGAGCGGTTCTGGTTTAAAAGGCATCTTTCCAAAAACAGCCCAGTAAAACTTCCTGCCGTTTTCATACTTTTCAGCGTTTTGCAGAAGCAGTCTTGCCTCCCATTCCACAAATGTCCCGTAATCGCCTATTTCCTTTTCATAAAAATCTCTTAGTTTATCTGAGAAAGGATAATACTCCAGACGACATCTTTCTTTATAACCTCCCTGAATGCCGCCTTCCTTTGATGGTGCATAATCATTGCCCAGAAGTTCCTTTTCTCCGGATACATTTGTATATTCATAATTGCGGTTTTCTTTAAAAATCGCATCCAGTTTCTTAATTTTCTCAATGATTTCCCGTTCTGTTAACGGACAGCATTTTAAAGCGGCATCCTTCCCCTCTTCCCATTCCGGAATTTCTTCCGGTGCGTCAGGATCATAAATTCCAAATCCTTTCTGATCCAAAGCAGAATCCTTTTCTTCTCCCAGAATTTCCCCGATCAGAACTTTTTCTTTATCGGTAGGATTCTCAACTCCGGCCGCCAGTCCCCTGACGGACATATAAAATTTCAATTTCTCTTCTTCTTTACCAAGGCGCAGAAGCAGATCCAGACCGGCGCTTCTTTTTTCTTCTTTTTTATCCGCTAAAAGTCTTTTCAGACATTCTTCCATGCATGGATCATCCTGCTCCATCAAAAATTCCAAAAGCGCGCTGCGGAGTTTTGCTCTTTTAAAGCGCAGCATATCCTCCATTAACCGGTAATCTCTTTCGTTAAATACTAATTTTTTCACAAGCATAATCGCCATCTGAGACGTACCTTCCTCTGCATTTCCCATATATTCGATCAGAAGGTCCCTCTGCGTCCTGTTTACCGGTTTGTATAAAAGCAGATTCAGTAAATATCTCCTCTCGTAACCATTCCCGGACACTTCTCCCAAAAGCGCCGCTGTTTTCGTAATCTTTTCTTCATCCTGAAGCACATATGCCGTAAACCCCAGATGCCTTACAACCTCGGACGGCGTAAGCTCTACAGAATACCACGGAAAAATGCAGGGATCAAAAACCACGCCTTTTTTAGGCAGTTTCTCATACAGACTGAAAAACTTTTCATACTGATTCTCTGCGTCCGCCCTGTCCGTAAAATAATCCGTCAGTACCGCTTTCTTCGGCGCCTGCGCTTCTCCGTGATAATAAACGTGTCCCGGAAAAAGCCCTCTGATCCATCCGTCAAGACGCGTTGTAAACGCCGGCATGAAAGCCGCCACAAGTTCCAAATCATCCGTATATTCCAGAATCACTTTCTTTGCCGTTTTCATCTTGAAAGAATCGCTGAACAGATTCTGATTGTAAAAAGCCGCCGTCAGTTTTTGATTTTTCGTACCGTGGTCTATCAGTTCTTCCATTGCCCTGACTGCTTCTTCTGCTTCGTTAAATCCAAGCGCCCATAACGCCGCGCTGATTGCGACAGAGTCATTTGTCTTTAACTGTTCCCTGCAAAATGCTTCCTCTCTGATACACTGCCCCATCAGCTTTAACAGTTTTTCATTAACACGATCCACACTCTTTTCATCAAAAATACCAATCCAGGTAGAAACTGCCCTTTTGACCGAGGAATATCGAATCAGATCATTCTTTTCAATCACCTCTAAAAGTTCTGTAAACGCTTCCTTCGTTCCCTCATCCATCGCTTCACAGACTGCCTGCCTGAGCCCCTCCTGTAATCTGGCAGCAAGAAGAAGGTCACAGACCAGCTTATGTAATTCCCTGTTATCAGAACGAAGAATTCCAAGAATCATCTCCCGATCCAGATATGCCGTATTATTTTCACTGAGTATCAGATCTTTCAATGCATCTATAACCGCCTGATTTCCTCTGTCGATCTCTGCTGCGTAAATCAGGCTGAAATCATAATTAAAATTCCACTCGTGCTTTATATAATCCAGCTTTTCCTCATCCAGACGTTTATAAATGAAGTCCTCCAGATTATCACCGCAATAGTATAATTTTTCATATGCCGTCAGCAGGGAAAACGCCAGACGGATTTGATACGCATACGATTTTGTACGGACTGTCCGCCTCCCCCATCCGTAAGAAAATGGAAACTGATTTAATTTATCTATAATAGAAAGATAAGATTTCTGATAGTTTTCAGGAACAAACGCATCCAAAAGCCCCTTATGTACACGCGTCCCGGGCAGAAGCCCTTTTTGTAAAAACCACTGGGACGGCGTTTTTTCTTCCTTTCCATAAAATTCATTTACTATCCTGTCAATCTGCTCTCCGACTGCCCTTCCCTGTTTTGCCAGCTCTTCCGCCAGTTCCCTGTCCTGACCGGACAGTTTTCCAATCCGTTTCTCCAATTCCTGCTTTCGCCTGTTAGAAATCTCTCTTCTCGTATTGTAATCATACTCCGCCATCTCACCACATCCTTCCTGCCAGCATCGTCAGTCTGACAAATGTAAATACGCTCTCCTCTGTAATATCAATTTCTTCTTCTAAATCCTCCAATGCCCTTTCATTCAAAAAAATCCGGTAAATACCATCTTCAAAACACTGCAGCGCATTCTCCTTCGCTTTTGATATCTGTGCCTTTTTTTCTCCATAATTAATGCCAAAATTCACTTTCCCCGTCTGCGCTTTTTCTTCGATTTTTTCCTTTGTCAGATAAGATAAAATATCCGGTGATTCCATCCGTTCATTATATTCTCTGACTCCCGTCTCTACAACCGCAAGTATCAGTTCCCTTACTGTGTGAGGATTGTCATTTATTGTATAAATGACAGGTTTTACCGACTGTTTTTTCTTTCCAATGGATTTTAAATTGACTTTTATATTCAATGCCCTTCTTCCTTTCATTTTGCAAAGACAATAACGAACCTTTCTTCTATGTAACATTATAACTGAAATATCTGAAAAATCACACTTAAATTTTTGTTGATTTTCTGATCGTTTCTGTTATACTTATAATTGTCTTGAGGGGTATTGGCGCAGCTGGGAGCGCGCAACATTCGCATTGTTGAGGCCACGGGTTCGAATCCCGTATACTCCACTTAAACTTTCTGCCGCATCTACAGACAGCAAGTTTACTTTCACACCTATATTCTAAATATTCTAAATTATCTATAACATATTTATTTTTCCGACTTTTTCACAGGCAGCCGCACTTTGAGAATCGAATAGACTTTACACTCCGATTATGATATACTTTTTTCACAGGGAGGAATCGCTTATGGATACGGAAAGCAGAGAAATGTTTCAAAAACTTTTTGTTAAGATAGACGCTATGGACACCAGATTCGATTCTGTAGAAAACCGGCTGGATTCTATGGATCACCGACTGGATTCTATGGAGAATCGATTGGACGTTATGGAAGTAAAGCAAAACAAAATGCATGAACAGCTTACAGAATTACAAATTTCCCAAAAGCTGTTTGAAATGAACACAACTAAAAAAATCGCGCGGTTACAAGATGGTATGGATACCATAGAAGAAATTCTCAAACTGAATGAATTATTACCAAGATAACCTTATTGTCAGAATATACTGCAATAATATAAAAAGAGTGTAAAGTCTGTTGAATCTTCAAGGCTGTACACTCCTTTTTCATGTATCCGCTAAATGCTAATATTTTGACGCTAATGCTCCGCTGATATCTTCAATCATATCCACAACTGCCTGCCTTGACGCATCCGCAAAATTCTTCGCGCCAAACTGCGCATATTTCTCCTGCTGATATGCCGCGATAATCCCCCTGGAGGAATTTACAATCGCACCAAGCCCATCCTCGTTAAAGAAATGGACAAGATCCGCACCTTTTCCACCCTGAGCGCCATATCCCGGTACTAAAATATAAGTCTTCGGCATAAGCTTACGCAAAATCTTCCCCTGTTCAGGATAAGTAGCGCCTACGACAGCGCCCACATAGCTGTACTCTTCACCCATATGCTCCTCGCCCCATGCTGCCACCTGTTCTCCAACAATTTCATATAACGGCCTTCCCTCCACCAGCCTGTCCTGAAATTCTCCACTGCTTGGGTTGGAAGTCTTTACAAGAACAAAAATTCCTTTCTTTTCTTCTTTTCCCACGGCAATAAACGGCTTTACCCCGTCAGATCCAAGATACGGGTTCACTGTGATAAAATCTTCATCAAAGCCGCGGTAAAACCGGCTTCCTGCCTGCACTTTCCCGATATGCCCCACCGCATATGCTTCCGAAGTGGAACCAATGTCTCCTCTTTTTACATCTCCTATCACAACAAGATCTTTCTCTTTACAATAGTCTACCGTCTTCTTAAAGGCTGTAAGTCCGGGAATTCCAAACTGCTCGTACATGGCAATCTGCGGTTTGACCGCCGGGATCAAATCATATGTGGCATCTATTATTGCCTTGTTATACTGCCAGACCGCCTCTGCCGCCCCTTCTAACGTCTCGCCCTGTTCCTGATATGCCGCTTGTTTTATATGTTCAGGAATATATTTCATCATCGGATCTAATCCTACTACAATCGGTGCATTCGTTTTTTTAATTTTCTCAATTAATTTTTGAATCATACTTTGCTTCAATCCTTTCTCTGCCTTAGATCAGACCTCTTAATTTTGTGTCATGACAAGGCGTTTTGCTGCATTTGTTTATTCTGATAAAGAACAGGCGCTGCACTATAGTTCAACGCCTGCTAAATCATCTAATACATATTGATTGCATATATATTCCTCAAATTCGTCCCTTGTAACCCATGCCCATTCTCCATATTCTTCTGTCAGAGTAATCGCTGAATCGTCTCCTTCCAGAGAACAGAGAAAAGCGACTCCGACACACTGTGAATCACCGGTTACTTTAGACCATGTATAAATTACTTTATCCACACTGCCGCCGACACCCAGCAGTTCATCCATCAGCCTGAGTACCGCATCCTTCGGCGCCTCTCCAAATGCCGCCTCTCCTTCTACAAATTCCCATAAAAACGGATCTGGAATCCGGTCGTCTACCCAATGTTTGATCAATAAATACTTATCTTCTTTCTTTACAATGCCTCTTACGCGTACATAAATATTTGCCATAGACAAACCTCCTTTTCTATTAAAACTGACATCCATTCCCTAGCTGCCAATTTGTATAATCATTTTATTTACCTGAATTGTTATCAAAATTGTAACATACCTCACAGCTTCATGCAAGCTCACGAAGTTTCTCTTCTTCTACATATTTTTTAATATTGGAAGCATTCACATATTTTGTAACTTCCTCACCGTTTACTACTACTAAGGAAGGAGCCTGCATCACCTTATATCGAAGAGCAAGTTCTTCATTCTCCTCTGCATCAACAATGATATATTTCTCTCCCTGTAAATACTGTTTTGCCAATTTACAATTCGGACAGGTTTTTGTAACAAACAAATACTTTACATCCTCCGGCGCACTAATCTTTACATTTATACTCTTTCCCAACTCAGAAATCGTTACCATACTGCTTACCGGACGTTTCAGCACAGACTGTTCTACATCATATTCCGTACGATTTGCATATTCCTGTAATTTACCGTCATTCCAGTTCTGAACCGGTCTGTAATACCCTGTGATCCTGCTGTAAACCTCCGTCGTACTGCCGCAGATCGGACATTCTTTCTGTTCTCCCTGTAAATATCCATGTTCTTTACAGATAGAATAGGTAGGCGATAGCGTATAATAAGGCAGGGTATAATTTTCTGCAATTGTCTTTACCAGATTAGCCGCCGCTCTCCAATCCGGAAGCTTCTCCCCCAGAAAAGCGTGAAATACTGTTCCTGAAGTGTATAACGTCTGAAGCCCGTCCTGCACATCCAGTGCATCGAAAATATCTATGGTGTAATCTACCGGCAGATGGGAAGAATTCGTGTAATAGGGCGTGTCCCCCTTCTTTCCTGCTGTTTTGATTGCAGGCCATCTCTTTTTATCATGCTTCGCAAGACGATAGGAAGTACTCTCTGCCGGAGTCGCTTCTAAATTATACAAATCGCCATACCTCTCCTGATAGTCAGAAAGACGTTCCCTCATGTGGTTCAATACTTCTTTTGTAAACTCCTGTGTTCTTTTGTCCGACAGATCAGCACGAAGCCAATTGGCATTTAATCCTGCCTCGTTCATGCCAATCAGGCCTATCGTAGAAAAATGATTTTCAAAAGAACCCAGATATCGTTTTGTATATGGGTATAATCCCTCTTCCAGAAGTTTGGAAATCACGTCTCTCTTAACCTTCAGACTTCTTGCCGCAATATCCATCATTTTGTTTAACCGGCGGTAAAAATCATCCTTATTGGCCGACAGATAAGCAATACGGGGCATATTAATCGTAACTACGCCTATGCTTCCAGTACTTTCTCCAGATCCAAAATATCCTCCCGTCTTTTTCCTCAGTTCTCTTAAATCCAGACGCAGACGGCAGCACATACTGCGGACGTCACCAGGTTCCATATCTGAATTAATATAGTTAGAAAAATACGGCGTTCCATATTTGGATGTCATTTCAAATAAAAGTCTGTTGTTCTCCGTATCAGACCAGTCAAAATTTTTGGTAATGGAATAGGTTGGAATCGGATACTGAAAACCACGCCCGTTTGCATCGCCTTCAATCATCGTTTCAATAAAGGCTTTATTTACCATATCCATTTCTTTTTTACAATCTTTATATTGAAAAGGCATTTCCTTTCCGCCTACAATAGCCGGCAGTTCGGCCAGGTCTTCCGGTACTGTCCAGTCTAAGGTAATATTGGAAAAAGGCGCCTGTGTCCCCCATCTGCTTGGCGTATTGACTCCATAAATGAATGCCTCTATACACTTTTTCACCTCTCCATAGGAGAGTTTGTCCGCCTTAACAAATGGCGCCAGATAAGTGTCAAAAGAGGAAAACGCCTGTGCGCCTGCCCACTCGTTCTGCATAATGCCAAGGAAATTTACCATTTGGTTACAAAGCACAGATAAATGCTTTGCAGGCGCCGATGTAATCTTTCCTGTAATCCCGCCCAGACCTTCCATAATTAACTGTTTTAATGACCACCCGGCACAATAACCTGTCAGCATGGACAGATCATGAATATGAATATCTGCATTCCGATGTGCGGATGCAATCTCCTCATCGTATATTTCAGATAACCAGTAATTCGCTGTTACAGCGCCTGAATTGCTTAAAATCAAGCCGCCTACGGAATAAGTCACAGTAGAATTTTCTTTTACACGCCAGTCTTCTACTTTCACATAACTGTTGACCACCTCTTTATAATCCAAAATGGTAGAAGTCATCTCCCGCATCTTTTCCCGCTGTTTTCGGTAAAGGATATAGGCTTTTGCTGCTTCTGCATATCCTGCCTGCTCTAATACCTTTTCCACACTGTCCTGAATATCCTCCACATGAATTGCATTTTCTTTTACCTTATTTTGAAAATCAGCGGTTACGCGAAGCGCCAAAAGATCGATAATATCATTATTATACTGCATGTCCGTAGCGTTAAATGCCTTCATGACCGCATCATTGATTTTTGTTAATGTAAAATCCGCAAGTTCCCCATCCCTTTTAATTACCTGAAACATATATGCTCCCATCTGCGTATTTTGGCACGCCTGCAAATCTGCCCTCAAAGGCTGTATTAGATAGATTCTACCATTTCTGGTATTCTTCGTCAACCGCAAATACCAGATATTGATTTACATAATCTATTTACAAAAAGGGCACGGCGCTCACCGCCATGCCCCCTTTGGCCTCTGATCCGACCGGTTTCTTACCGTGTCTGCAAAAAAATATTCTCTCGTATTGCTGTTTCTTCATTCGGATAAGTATTCAGATAATTTTCTATCAGAACAGCCGCTTTTTTATATTCCCCCAGATATTCATATGCTACAATTTCATTGAATTGAAGCGTCTGCAAAAGTGTATTGTCTTCTATGTTCATACCTGCCTGAAAAGCGCTTAAAGCCTCTGCGTAATTCTTCATCTGCATTTTGCACATTCCCAGCTGATTATACATCTGTTCACTGTCGGCATGTTCCGCTAAGTAAGCTGCATATACGCTTGCCGCATAATTATAATCTCCAAGCGCTTCATAGGTTTTTCCCAGATACAGCATCGTTTCTTCCGTACCATTTGTCCTCGCCCGTTCCAGATAGGTACTTGCCGATGTATAATCCTCCAGGAAATAACTCATCTGTCCTTTTTCAGAATCATTCATGGATTTCTCCCCTTCTGACATTGCAGTTTCCAGATACTCTTTTCCTACCTGCTTATAGCCATTTTGCTCTAAAACCTGATAGATGTCTATAATCTGACCATAGTCTTTTGTATTTAAGGCAATCGCTCTGTCAAAATCAGCAATGGCTTCCTCATATCTGCCTGTTTCCAGTTTTATCGTGCCTCTTAAATAATGCGCTGTTCTTTGCGCTTCATCCATTCCAAGAATCGCGTCATATACCTCAACTGCCCTTTCTTTCTCACCATTTTTGTAATATGCCGTTGCCAGATAATAGTTGATATCATAATCCATAGAATCCGGCAGTATGTTTCCATAGGAAAGCGCCTGTTCAAACGAGTCTGCCGCATCCCCATACTGTGCCAGTCCCATATAGGCAATTCCCCGCCCTCTGTGCAGCAGACGGGCATTCTCTCCCGCTGCTGCCGCACTTTCAAAAGATTCCAGCGCCTGTCCGTATTCCATCTCTGTGATTTTCTGCATCCCGGCATCTATATTTTCCCGTCCGCTCTTTCCACAACCGGTCAGAATAAATACCATTCCTGCTGCAATCATACAGTTCTTTATTATTTTATTATTTTTCATCTGTCAAAGACCCTTCTATCTATAAGTTTGCTTTACCCTTTTCTGCCTGCTGTTATCACCAGTATAACAAAGGCGCCCCCTTTTTTCAATTCAAAATATGAAGCTCATGTAAGGCTCTTGTCACTGCCACATATCTTAATTTCGCTTCCTTAACGCTGGTCTTTGCCTTCTCCATATCAGGCTCCCACAAAATTACCGCGTCAAATTCCAGGCCCTTTGTCAGATTTACCGGCAATACCATTGTTCCCGTCTGAAAGCCTGTCTCACTCCCGTCCGTAATCTCTGTATACTTTTCAAGCTGCTTTACCACCGCCTTTACCGAATCCTCAAACACGATAACTGCAATCGACAAAAATCCTCTTTCTTTTATTTCTTTAATCAGTTCCGCTGCTTTTTTTACGCGCGGCTCTTCGGACCCTGTTTTCACTTCATTTACTTCTATTCCATGACGGATGACCGGTTCTATTTTATAGGCGCCTGCGGAAGCATATTCTAATATTTCCCCCGCATATTCAGAGATCTCAATTGTATTCCGATAACTCTTGCTGAGAAGTCTGAAACTGTCATTTTTGTCAGTCAGCATACATTTTTTTAAGTCTTCCCAGTCATTCATTCCGCTTTCATAGTTAATATTCTGAGAAACATCACCCATAATCGTAAAATAGCATTTGGGTAAAACCGTTCGTAATACATAATAAGGAGCCGCTCCAAAATCCTGTGCCTCATCCATAAAAATCTGTCCAAATTCCTCATCTTCTTTTTTCTGAGTCAACCGATATTTAATCAGCACAAGCGCCGCAAAATCATATACATCAAATTCTCCTTTTATCAGCCTTTCCTTTGTCTGACCGGTATCCGTCCTTGTCCTTCTTCCATAATCTGCCAAAAATTCCTGATAAACAGTAATAAGATTTTTTGTTATTTTCCGCTCTCTGTAATAATTTTTATACTGTATGCTTTTTTCTCTTAATTTCTTTTTATACTCATCCCGGTCCGCATCATCTATTAAAAATTTTAACCGGCTCTTCAGGCGCTCATCCAGAAGCGCCAGCAGGCGGTTTAAGGAATAGTCGGGAAAAGATTCCATCATCTCACGGATACCAGTGGATGACATCACACGCCCCAGCTCCTTATCTCTCAGTTCTTCACAGGGAACACATTCCTCCCGCATTCTTTGCAAAAAACGCTCCAGCCCTTTTACAAAAGAATACTTACTTTTCCACTCGCAGTCCGCACCTTCCTGCACTCTTTTTATTTTGGCTTTCAGATCCCGTCCAAGCAGATGCAGAAACATCTCATCCATACGTTTCTGTTTCATATGAAATACATCAAGTTCCGGAAGCGCACTGGTAATATAATTTAGCAGCATGTCGTTACTTCCAATAATACAAAACTCATTTGCCTCAAACCGTTCTTTATAATTATACAGAATATAGGAGATGCGATGCATGGCAACCGTAGTTTTACCGCTTCCTGCAACCCCCTGAACAATCATGTTAGAAAAAGGATTGGCTCTGATAATCTCATTTTGTTCTTTTTGAATGGTTGCAATGATATCTCCCAAAACTGCATCTTTATTTTTGGATAAATACTGTACCAGAAGTTCATCATTGGAAGCCACATCACTGTCATAGTATCCATTTAACACTCCCCTGTCGGTATCAAAGGTACGTTTTAAAGCCAGGTCAATCTCATAAATTTTCCCGTTCGGTGCAGTATAGCTTCCCATTCCCAGTTCATTTTCGTAATAAACCGTGGAAATAGGCGCTCTCCAGTCTGCAATTACAACTTCGGTGCGGTCTCTGAAAACACCGTTTTTTCCAATGTAAACTTTTTCTTCTTTATCCAGTCCAATATCTTTATAATCAATCCTTCCAAAATATGGCTTTTCCAATGCCGCTTTATTTTTTCTAAGCTGATTAAATGCATGCTCCTCCAAACTTGAACTGGTCATAAGCTGATCGTAAAGTTCTTCATTTCCCGACTGTACCGCCTTAAATAACTCCTGCGTTTCCCGGTGTCTGCTTTCTGCCTCTTTTTCATACGCTGCAACATTTTCAGCAATCAGCGCTCTGCAGTCCCTAAAATGTAACTGCTCCAAATCCCATTCTTTATCTTTCATCTCCGCTCCCATCTGCGCTTCAACGCATACATCTTTTTCCATCACGCCGGCTGATCAGAATCATTGTTTAAACTATAACTATGATAACACAGGACAAAAAAAATGCTAGACTTTTCTTTTTTCCTATGTTATCATAGTTACAGTAGTCGTGCCTGAAAACAGCTATCACGAAGAGATTAATTTAGTCTCTTCGTGATAGCTGTTTTAGGTATATTTAACTTTATTTTTCTTTTATCTTCTCCACGTCTTAGGTGAAAACAAAATCAACATGGGAAATAACTCCAGTCGTCCCGTCAACATATCAAACATCAGAACAAATTTGGAAAAAATGGAATAACCCGCATAATTTCCTGTCGGTCCAATCTCTCCCAGACATGGACCAATATTATTTAAATTTGCTGCAACGGCTGTAAAATTTGTTGCAAAATCATATTTGTCCAGAGCAAGCGCCAGAACAGAAAGCAAATAAACCGTCACATATGTCATCACATAAACCTGTGTGGACTTTATCACCACTTCGGAAACCGTATGTTCATCCATATGGATCTTTTTGATGCTGCGGGGATGTATCACATAAGACAATTCATTACGCATGGATTTTAGCATAATTAACAGTCTGGATACTTTAAAACCGCCCCCTGTACTTCCGGCACAGGCCCCAACCAGCATTAATAAAAACAAAATTGTCCTGGAAAATTCCGGCCATTTTCCAAAATCCACCGTTATAAATCCCGTCGTTGTCATAATGGATGCGGTCTGGAAAATCGCATGATGAAACGCTTCATATAGGTTTCCAAAATCGCCCCTGATATTGATCGTAATCAATATTGCACTCACTAATAAGATTCCAATATATAATCTTAATTCTTCGCTCTTTAACGCTTCCTTCGGTTTCCTGATCAGAAACAGATAATACAGATTAAAATTCACGCCGCACAAAATCATAAAAATTGTAAAAATACTCTGTGTCACCATCGGATAATCTGCAATACTGGAATTTAATACACCAAATCCACCTGTTCCTACTGTAGAAAATGTAAGCGTAACCGATTCATACAAAGGCAGTCCCGAAAGGCAGAGTGCAATAATTGCAGAAAATGTAATGACAATATAAATACCATACAGTATCATTGCTGTCGTTTTCACTTTCGGAACCAGCTTTCCTACAGATGGTCCCGGGCTTTCCGCACGCATCAGATGCATATTATAACTCCCTGATAAAGGCATAATTGCCATAATCAGAACAAGCACGCCCATACCGCCTATCCAATGAGTAAAACATCTCCAAAACTGTGTCGTATACGATATTGTCTCCACATCCGCCAGAATTGTTCCTCCTGTCGTCGTCAGCCCTGAAACCGTTTCAAAAATGGCATCCACATAAGATGAAATCTCTCCTGTCAGGTAAAACGGAAGTGCGCCGATCAGACTGATCACAATCCAGCTGAGTGATACCGTAACAAATCCTTCTCTGGCGTAAAAGACTGTGCTTTTTGCTTTCCATCTCTTTCCGATACTTCCTAAAATAAGGCAGCCTGCCGCCACCCCTGAAAATACAAATCCCTGCTTTTCTCTGTAAATCAGTGCAATCACACAGGGAAACAGCAGTAAAATTCCTGTCAGCTCAATTACCCTGCATAAAATATACCGGATAATAGAATGATTCATGCTTTCCATATAACTTCCCAATCCTCTCCCTATTTCAGTATATCCTTAATATCATGCAGGCCGGTAATAACAGTAACAATCACAACCGTATCTCCCACACTTATAACACTCTGCCCTCTTGGAGTAATAATCTTTCCCTTATGACTAATGCAGCAGATCAGAATGTTTTTCTTTAAATTCAGTTCCTGAAGCGGAATCCCTACCACCGGAGAATCCTCTTTCACAACAAACTCCAATGCTTCTACCCTGTTATTATTTAACCGGTATAACGTCTCGATATTACTTCCGATGGAATTCTGCATTGCCCTGACATACTGAATAATACTTTCGGCTGTAATATATTTCGGATAAATAACCGTTCCGAGATCCAGCTCATCGATAATCTCGTCATACGCAATACGGTGTACCTTCGTAATCAGTTTTGCCTTGGACAGACGCTTCGCAAATAAAGTCAGCATAATGTTTTCTTCATCAAAATTTGTCATGGAAACAAAAGCTTCTGTATTTACCATTCCTTCTTCCAGCAGCAGATCGCGGTCTGTTCCATCACCATATATAATAAGCGCCTGCGGCAGAAGTTCGCTCAGTTCTTCACATCTTTTTTTATCATGCTCAATAATCTTTACCTTAACTCCCATAGCCAGAAGCTGCATGGACAAGTAATAGGATGTTTCTCCTCCTCCTACAATAATGACGTCCCTGGCTCTTGTAGTGGCTGCCCCCAGTTTTTTAAAAAACTGAGTGGCGTTTTGCGAAGAAGCAACAATAGATATGGTATCCTTTTCCTTCAATACAAAATCTCCATCGGGAATCACAATCTCATCCCCACGCTCTACTACGCATACCAGCACGTCACAATGCAGTTTCAGTGAAATATCTTTTAACGGCATATCATGTAAAATACTTTCCTCTTTAATCCGGTATCGTATCAGCTCTACCCTGCCTTTGGCAAAAGTATCCATCTCAACCGCTGAAGGAAATTTCAGTACCCTTCCAATCTCCATTGCTGCAGCAAATTCCGGATTGATTACCATAGAAAGCCCAAGCTCTTCTTTGATATATCCAATTTCTCTGCTGTATACAGGATTACGAACCCTGGCAATCGTATGACAGCCGCCTGCCTTTTTGGCAATCAGACAACAGAGCAGATTCAATTCATCTGAATCTGTAATTGCAATTAGCAGATCGGCAGATTCGACCCCTGCCTCTGACTGTACACTGAAGGAAGCTCCATTTCCTACAATCCCCATCACATCAAAATTATTGGAAATATCCCGGACTGCCCTTTCCTTCGTATCCACAATGGTAATATTATGTCCCTCTTTACTAAGCTGCTCTGCCAGTGTTGCACCCACATTTCCGCAGCCTACAATAATAATACGCATACTGCATTTCTCCTCTGTGACGGCTATCCATATCCATCAGCCCCTGCCTGGATAACCGGTATCAATATTAAAAACAATCCTATTATATTCCGTTCTTTACCATTAATCAAGATTGCGGTTAAAAAACAATACACAATGCAAGATTCATATAATATTTCCCTCCCTGTTCATAAACAGAGCCCAGATTTTCCTGCCTTTCTCCATCAACTCCGAATACTTCGCAATTTTCAATTAAAAAATGTCCAAACGCTTCTTTTTCGCTACCCAAAAAGCGATAGTACTGCCCGTTTTTATCCAATACTATACTTTTTACTATCTGTGCATATCCTCCATCCCAGTCCTTTTCAGCACTCATCCCATAAGCAGTCTCTACCAGAAGCCTTTTTAATTTGTCTTCATAAATCCAGCTTTCATAAAACCCCATAATGTTTTCTTCTGTAAGCTGTTCAATCAGCTGCTCCAGGCTGTGCACCTTCTCTTCTTTCCTATAATACATGTAAACCAGTCCAGCATAAATAAGGGGCAGATTAGAATCGATTTTCAACAGATTTCTGTAAAAAACTGAATTTAATATCCCCGCCGGTCTGGCGCTTTCCACTTCCTTAAGTACCTGCGGTACAGTCATAATACCTGTACTCTTTCCTTTTATTCCTCCCAATTCGAACCGTACACCTGTCATTTTATGCGCTTTAATCAATACTGTACTTTCCATAGGCATTCCCTGTTCTTTCTTTTTGAAAAATAATGGTTACTCTTCTTTATTTGTGTTTGCCAAAGGTCGAAAAATCGTCTTTCTACCCACAAATCCCACGATTCTTGTTACTGTGATTCCCAGAATCACTCCAATACTGTCAATCAGAACATCCCGTTTAGACGGACTTCTTCCTGCCACAAATGACTGATGATATTCATCCAGTCCTGCAAAACTCACGCAGAAAATTCCTGCCACCAAAACGAGCGCTATCCCCCTTAAACCATATACATACAGAGGAAATGCCACAGAAACTGCCAATATAAAATATTCCGTCACATGTGCCAGTTTCCTCACATAATGTTCTATCTTACCTGAATACTCAGCTATCTGCTCTTCACTAAAACCAAGATTCAGCTTTTCATTTAATACTGCCACAATCCCATCACTGACTTGTCCGCTTATCTGTGAAGAAGTCACTCCATCCTGCGCTGAAAAAGAAACTATCATATACATAACAAGTAACGCCGGTACAAAAGAAAGCGGTTTTAACAAAAATCGTAAAAATTTTTTAAAAAACATTTTTATATATTGCATGATCCCTTATCCTGTTATTGTCTGCTCCTGCCCTGATCTAAAATTTCCCCGGATAGTCTGTCCCTGTTTCGCTCTGGAAAAGCTTTATATATTCCTCCGGTTTTTCTTCCATGTTCAAAAAGGTGTCAAATGCCATCACTACCATTTTACTCGGATTATGCTTCATATCATATTTACCTCTGTCAAGCTTCGCTTTAAAATGATCAATCTGCCATACCATAATATCTGCAATCGTATAACCCTGTATCTTATATTGACATAAGAAATCCAAGTGCTGTGCATAATAAAGAAGCTCTTCATAAATTTCAGCAGAACGTAAAAGTCTGTCGATAAACCTTCTCCTGAACTCTTCTTCCATACCTGCATTCCTGCAGAGTTCTGCAATCCAAACCTTTACATTCTCCTCCATAGCACTTATGCTCTCCCTTACTGCACGCTTTCTGATTTTAAAAAGAGAATGCTATTTTTCAATAACATTCTCCCTGCTGTTAAGTCATTACGACTTTCTGATTTTCAAGAAACGGCTTTATTGCTTTTGCCATCTCCTGATCGTCAACCATCATATGGTTGAATATCATATCCTGTAATGCATCTCTTACTTTTTTAAGTTCTCTTTCAGGGTTATCCCTCATTGCAGGACAGTCTATATTTTCCACGTACTGCGCAAATTTTCTGTGCGCCGCCCTCTGCTCTTCAATCTTGGAATATCCTGCCTGCTCCATTAAAGCCTCTTCTTCATAATAATGATAGGCCGTATAATCCCGCAGTTCACATACAATATCCAAAAGCTGCTTTTCCGTGACGCCAATACAACGAAACTGTAAAAGCTGTTCGATATCCCGCCCGATGCGGAACAATACCTTGTGTTGGTCATCAACTTCTGTGATTCCCGTCTCTATCTGCGGATCCCAGTTAAATTTAAAATCAAACATATGATTCTCCCAACAGTCGCTTTCTCACCACTGGAAAACGACGCTTTTATTTTTTGTATTTTATCAGGCTTCTGTCACCTATTTATTTATCATTATAGCATAAACCTCTTTTTTTTTAAAGAATTTTTATAAAAAAGGAACCGGTATTTATTCCGATTCCTTTTTGACACCCGATCCCAATCATCCCTTAAAAATCCCGGATCACTTTAAGTGCTGGAAGGGCGTTTCCATCATAATCAAACAATGCCTGATTTGCCCACTCATTTCCACAAGGACCTTTTTCTTTTGTATATTCCAGCGCCGCTTCCGTTGCCCAGCCGCTTCCTTCTACCGGTATCCAAGCAGGCTCCCAGTAGAAAAAGCCTTTTCCTTTTTCTTCCGGTACGTTTTGAATCACGCTCATAAAATCCTGCATAAAACCGCATTGCCCGCCCGGCGTCATCGGATAAGGTACTTTTTCTGCAAGTTCCGGCTTTGTTGCCATGCCCTTGCGTTTATCATCCGGCAATTTTTCATAAGCTTTATAGTCTTCCACCGTATAGCCCATAGAGACCTCTGCTACAATCAACTCTTTTCCATATCTTACCGCTATATCATTCATGTTATTTGCAAGGTCTTCCAAAGTTCCATGCCAAAACGGATAATAGGATAATCCAATGATCTGGAAATCGCTGCCCCGTTTCATAAACTCATCAAACCAGGTTCGATAAAGTTCATTGCTGCCGCCGTTATCCAAATGGATCATAATTGGTACTTTAGGATCTACGGCACGAACCCCGCGGATACCTGCATTGATAAATCTGGCAATATTATCATATTCCGGTACTTTTCCATAAGGCCACAAAAGCCCGTTAGTCAGTTCATTTCCCACCTGGATCATGGTAGGAAACGCATCGTTTTCCTGCAGCGCAAGCAGAGTCGCTTTCGTATATTCATATACCGACTGTTCCAGCTGCTCCACATTCTTCCCCTGCCATGCCTTTGGAATGATCTGCTTGCCCGGGTCCGCCCAGAAATCACTGTAGTGAAAATCAAGTAAAAAATCCATGTGCTTGTCAAGCGCACGTTTTGCCAGTTCACAAGTAGTCTCAAAATCATTTCCGCCCGCGCCATAAGGTCTGCCATCCTCAGAATACGGATTATTCCATAGTCTCAGTCTCACGGCATTTACATTATAACTTTCCAGTATGGAAAGAAGTTCCATCTCCACGCCGTCTTTATAAAATTTCCCACCTAAACGCTCTACCTCCGAGAGAGTAGAAATATCCATTCCTTTTATAAACTGCTCCATGATTTCTTTTTCACACCTTTCTTTCTTTATCGTGCAAACTTACATGAAAAAACATACCGCTCAGTCAAAATTCGTAATCCTCTTTGACATGGCGCGATAACGGAATCTTGCCATCTCATTCTTTTTAAGAACATCCTCTTCCGAACCGGTATACTGACAGCGGATACAATAATATTCTTTTTTATCTTTATCATAAAACATATCGATGTCCAGATCTCTCATAAAACAGGAAGGACATCTATAATTTAATTTGCCTTTTCCAGCTTGAGCCATGTTGCAAACGCCTCCTTATCCTTTAACTTTGTGGTATAACCCAGTGTAAACATCGGTGAGAATGCATAGCCCTCTTTCATATAGCCGGCTGCGTCCTCTTTTTGGGCACAAAGAGATACTTTTGTCTCGATTTCCGGTATAACGGCACTGACGCTCTTCGCTCCCTTTAATGCTTCCTCTCTGCACTTATAAGCGTAGTCAATGTTTCTTTCCTCGCTGCCGTTTGTAATATGCAGTTTCACATTGGTCATATCTTCCGCGTACTCCGTCGTTCCATAGCATGCTACCATGTATTCGTTGATCTCTACTTCCGCATTCGGATCACTCATTTCCTGAATCTTTCTTTCAATCTTAATATCCGAGCTGCCCTCTTCAAAAGAAATCACAGTCTGCAGCTTCAAAGTCAGATCTTCAAATTCGATCTCTACCGGATCAAGTACGAGGCTTCTTACGTTTCCTTCCTGCACAAATTTTGCTTTTGTACGGCACAGGCACAGATCCACCTCTTCTCCTTTGTAGGTAAGTTTTGCACTTCTGACAGTTCCTTCTCCTGCATAATGAGTAAAGTAACCTGCACGGTATTTTTCCTGAATCAGGAAAGGATAGGACGCATCCGTCACATGCTTTGTTCCGATTCCTACCGGCCAGTTCAGTTTTGCCGCATAGGGTCTTAAATCAACAATAGCTCCGCCCTGATCCATATTGACGCAGACACGCATGAAAGGATCGCAGAACCAGAATAACTGTTTGTCGGAACCATAGAGAATATCTTTCCAGAGAGCGCATTCCGGCTCCGTATAAGTTTTCTTTTCTCTATAATAATCTGCAAACTCCGCCATAGTCATATCATCCAGCTTTCCTTCTTTTTTAAGCTGTCCATAATATGCCATACCATCTTCATAGGATTTTAATAAGAGTTCATAAGGCGCTTCCCATCTTCCCATCTTATTCATCCATCCCGGACCTACAAATACCATATTATAAGCATACCCATTATTGTATTTTTCCAAAGAACGATACTGGTCAATTAAGTTATATAAATATGGGAACTCCCATGTCTCAGTGTCGTAAATCATACCGCGAAGCACATTCTGCGGATGCGTGCCAAAGTTACTTCCGTTACCGTCATAGCATGCAAGCAAATCTCTGGAAAGATGGGGAATCGCTACAATTCCCGAATCTTCGCTTTCATCAGCTGCCGGTGCATGTACATTTTGTTTTGACGGAATCCAAGGCGCCCAAGGACCGCCATCCATAAAAGTATACCATGAATTGTTGCAGGTATGATATGCTTTCGGGCCTTCTTCCCAGCAGGTTGCCACTGCGCATTTTACAGTCGGGTAAGTCTCTTTGATATAATTTACCAGTTCTGCATCCATATAATAGGAACCTGTAGATTCCGGATAAAATCCAAATGCGTCATGAAATTTTTCAAACACATCGTTTACAATGGATTTTTTATCCTCCATTGAAAACATCCAGATGCAGAAATCTTTCGTTTTGTATTTCTCACGAAATTCCTTACAGGGAAGTCCAAGCAAAGATAACGCGATCTCATCTCCGTATTTTTCATGATCTTCCTTTGCAAGTGCAATTGCCTCTTCATTAAACAAAGATGCATAGGTCATCTGAATGGTTGTCCTAAGTCCGTTTTTATGGGCGATTGCCTGCTGTGTCTTAAAGATATCCAAAGACTCCGTCAAAAGCGCTTTTCTTCCGATATCCTCTTCTTTTCCGTGTCCGGTCACCTTCTCCGCATACTCCGGGACCATTTCCGGACGATGAATGATGTTTACAACAAATTTATCCATTTTTACCTCCGTTCTCGCTCAATCCGCGAATATAGCACTGATTTAGTACTCCGTACTTGATATCAATGCAATATTTACAGATCAAATTAAAGTTAAAAATTCCTCTTTTGGGTTTTATTGGTAAATTGTTTTGTTGGAAAAAACGGTAGTCATTACGGCTACCGTTTTTTCCCGTTTCATTTTCATATAAAAAGCGATCTAAAAAATTATCCTTTAACAGCGCCGCCTGTAACACCTTCTACATAGTACTTCTGTAAGCACATGAAAAGAATGGTTACCGGTATGGCTATTAAAATACCGCCGGCGCAGAACCTTGTAAAGTAGCCCTGATAGTCACCGGTCCATAACCAACGCTGCATTGCCACGGCTACGTTATAACTGTCGGAATGACCAAATGCAACGTAAGATGCAAATACATAATCACACCAGGGATTCATGAAAGCAACCAATGCCGCATAAATAATAATCGGCTTTGACATCGGAATGATCATCGTGAAGAACACTCTGGCTCTGGAAGCGCCGTCAATACGTGCGGCTTCATCAAGCGCTCTCGGAATCGTATCAAAATATCCCTTCGTCACATAATATCCCATACCGGAACTTGCCACCGAAATCAAAATCAATCCGGGAATTGCACCCTCCTGTGTCAGACCAAACTGTTTCAACAGGAAGTACAGACAGATCATGGTAAGGAAGCCTGGGAACATTCCCAAAATCAGCCAGAATCTCATCAGGAAAGTACGCCCTTTGAAACGCATACGAGATAATGCATAGCTGACACACAATACAACAATCGTCTGAAAAATCGCTACAAAAACTGCAATGATCAAAGTATTCATATACCAGCGTACAAACTGCGATTCCCCACTGAACAGCCACTTATAAGAGTCCAGTGAAAATGTCTTCGGTAAAAGATATTCTACCATTCCTCCGCCGTTTTCATTATAAGAGCGAAAACTCTGTAAAAACAGACATACAAAAGGGAATAACCAGATAATACTAAGAACAATCAAAAAAACATAAGTAATCGCATTGCCTACAGCTCTTTTTGTCTTCATACTTTTCATTATTGGAATCCCTCCTCATCTTTTACGGATGGCAGCATATTGTAT
Source organism: uncultured Lachnospiraceae bacterium (assembly GCA_947650155.1). Lineage (GTDB taxonomy): Bacteria > Bacillota > Clostridia > Lachnospirales > Lachnospiraceae > RGIG3002. Next base: position 23,880 of record CANSUS010000018.1, on the reverse strand, counting down.
ACTACCAGTGAAATCCCTGCAACGACCACAAATACCGCGATACCAAGAACCGCCGCCATTCGGTAGTTCGTATCGTTTACCGTCATCTTGTACAGCCAGGTAACCAACAAGTCCGTGTAACCCGCTTTATTGGTAAGCGACAGAGAAGTCGGTCCACCCTGATTCAACAGATAAATAATATTAAAGTTATTAATATTTCCTGTAAACTGTGTTAACAGGAACGGTCCTGTAACGAAGAACATATAAGGGAGCGTAATGCTCTTGAACATCTGGAAACCATTTGCACCGTCAATTCTTGCACTTTCGTACAAATCTTCCGGAATATTCATCAAAAGTCCTGTCATGATTAACATGGTATAAGGAATACCTACCCAAAGGTTTACCAGTATAATCGCTACTTTGGAAAGAATCGGATCCGACCAGAAAGGAATTCTCTCGCTGATCCATCCCCATTTCATCAGATAAGAGTTGATCAAACCGTCGTTTGCAAACATCTTACCTACATACAACAGGGAAACAAACTGCGGAACAGCGATGGTCATTACCAAAATCGTTCTCCAAAGCTTCTTGAATTTAATTCCCTTTTTATTTATCATAATTGCAACACCCATACCACAGAAGTAAGTTAAAAATGTTGCAAAGAATGCCCATATTAATGTCCACGAAAGTACAATTAAAAATGTAGAGCCAAACGTCGACGCACCTGCTGTAGAAGAACCAAAGGTAAACAGATTTTTAAAGTTCTCCAACCCTACCCATGAGAACAAATTCGTAGGCGGCTGATGGTTTTTATCGTAATCAGTAAACGCAACACAGATCATAAAGATGATCGGTAATACCGTAAACACAAATACACCTAAAACCGGAAGCGTCAATAATGTTTTATCAAAATTAGAATCCAGAAGCGAATGAAGATCCTGTTTTATCGTCGGAAGCGGTTTTCCTTCCTTTAAAAGTTTCTCTTCGTTTCTGTTTTCTCTCAGATTCATCCTCCATACAAGAATGAATGCACAAATGGTAATGATCGTTAAAATGCTGTACAACAAAATAAGAAAACTGTCATCATTATAAGTATAAGTACCGTTATCATTTAAAACTCTCGCTACGGTTCCTAATGTACCGATATCTTTCAGATAATTCCATCCGAACCCAACCATGTAAAGCACAAACAATACTTCCATTGCCAAAAATGCAAAACCGCGCAAAAACTGTTTACGCATGATTGGTCCAAACCCCATAATCAGATACGAGACACGGGACTTCCAGTCCCCTTCCGTAAATGTCAAACCAATTTCTTTTATATCATATCCAAGCCAACTGAAAAATTTTCCGACTGAACTCTGTTCTTTTTTCTTTACGCCATCAGAGTTAGCATTTTTTCCCATATCCGAATCCCTCCCGATTGTGTATGACATATTGATGTAGGAAATATTTCCCATTTAGAATAGCCGGGCAGAGATTTCTCTCTGCCGGCCAAGATCATCAGATCAATTACTGTGCATAAGAAATGCAAGTCTGCTGGAAGTTCTCAAGTACTGTCATTAAGTCTTCGTCACTGCTGGAAGTACTTATAGTGCCTGCAATTACATCATCACCAAGTGCTGTAGCAAGATTCCAATAATCGCCTGGATAGTTGCCCTGAGGAATTGTGTTTGCAAGCTGCTCTGCAAGCGCAGATAAAGCTACGTCTGCCTGAACTGCTGCGTCCTGCTGTGCTGCTAAGTTAGAAGGACCCCAGCCTACTGCTTCATAACGGGCAAGCTGTGTATCAGTATTTGTTAAGAACTGAGCAAGTGCATGACATACTGCCATTTTGCCTTCTTCTGTCTGCGGTTTGATACCTAATAATTTGAATCCGCCGAAACCGCTTAACTGATATGTCTGTCCATCAGAACCTTCAAAAGAAGGAAGTTTTGCGCATGCATAGTTGTCACCGAATACGCCTTTGATAACATCAGCATCCCATGTTCCGTCTACAATTGCTGCAAAATTTGTTGCATTAGAAGCGTTGGAACCGTTCTGGAATGCAGAAGAAGACTGAAATTCAGTGATCTCTTTTAATGCAATCAGACCTTTGTCAGATGCATAGTCGATATTACATGCTGTAAAGTTACCATTGTCATCTGTATCATAAGTTAAAGTACATCCTGTTGCAAAGAAGAATGCCGGCTGATACCATCCGGAATTGATCTCAAAGTAGAAACTCTTTCCTGCTGCTTCGCAGTCAGCAACGATCTGCTCTAAAGAAGTAGGATCTGTTACAACGCTCTTATCATAGTATAAGAAATAACCATTGTCAGACGTCATCGGATATGCATAAGTCATATCGCCTACTTTTGCTGCGCTTGCCGCACCGGCATCGTTCTGTGTTTCAACAAAGCTTGCATTGTCTCCTACAATTGGAGATAATGCACCAGCAGAAACAAGACGTGTGATCTGATCCTGTGCAAAACCGTAAATATCTGCTCCGCCTTCTACGTCAGTAATCATATTACCTGCTGCATCGCCTTCACCAACCGGCTCTACAGTAATTGTGTAACCTGCCATATCAGGATTTGCATCAAGGAACTCTTTACACTTTGTCTGTGTAAAGTCTACTACATTCTCAGCAACCCAGATTGTGATTGTACCTGAACCATAATCAATGTCAGCAGGCGCTGTGTCACCGCCATTATCAGCAGGCGCTGTGTCACCGCCATTATCAGCAGGCGCTTCTGCATCTCCGCCGTTATCAGCAGGCGCTTCCTGAGAAGCAGGTGTGTTAGTGTCAGTGTTTCCGGCATTTCCTTCGTCTTTGCCGCCGCATGCAGTCAATGAAAATACCATTGCTGCTGCAAGAAGAGTTGATAATACTTTTTTCTTCATTTTGTTATTTTCCTCCCTTTTTAGTAGATATCGACAGTCTTAAAACTGTCTTACTCTTTCTTAAGGCCAGATTGATTTAATTGCGCAATCGTTTGTCCTTAATATTGAGAATACCAATTTTATACTCTAATGTCAATGTATATTTTGTACGAGTGACAGCTTTCATTTTTGTGCAATATTTATAACCGACATAATTCTTCATTCTTTTTATTTGCAAAATGCGGTTTTCCTTTATTTTCAGCCCTTTTTTCGCTCCCTTTTTACCGTTTACAGACAGAATAAAGTGATTTACAAGTAGATCAGGATATGCTATAATACAGCATGCGCAACCGTTTGTTCATATTAGTTTTACAGTGTTCTCAGTATTCTTTTCGTAATTTTTAGTAAAAACTTTACGTTGATTTGACTTATTTTAAGCATATTGGAGGTTTTTTATGAAGTTTTTTCACCTTAAAAAGTATTTTTGCCTAACCAGCGCTTTTTTACTATCCTTTTCTTTAATTTCCTGCAGTTCTGCACAAGAAAGCGTCGACGCAATCGCAGAAGATTCGACATCTTCTGTCAATTCTGCTGTTTCCGATGCTTCTGCAGAAGCCGAAGAGTCTTCTCCTGAAGAAACCATTATTCCCAATGTTGAAACAATTGAAGCCACACATTTCGATCTGCCTTCTGCTGCTGAAGAGTCTTCTGTTTATGTAGAAGCAATTCCAGAAATTTCGGATGATTTCATCAGAGGAATGGATGCTTCTGCCGTACTTGCCAATGAAAACAGCGGCGTTACTTATTATAATGAAGCGGGCGAAGAACAGGATGTATTCAAAACCCTTGCGCAAAGCGGCGTCAACTATATTCGCATCCGTGTCTGGAACGATCCCTATGACGAAAACGGAAATGGATACGGCGGCGGAAACAACGATGTACAAACAGCGATTGCTCTGGGAAAACGCGCTACCCAATATGGCATGAAAGTCTGTATTGATTTCCATTACTCAGATTTTTGGGCCGATCCTGCAAAACAGATGTGTCCAAAAGCATGGGAAGGCATGAGCATTGAAGAAAAAGAAACCGCTCTCTATGAATTTACAAAAGAAAGCCTTATTGAAATATTAAATGCCGGCGTGGATGTAGGTATGGTGCAGGTTGGAAACGAAACAAACAACGGAATGTCCGGTGAAACCTCTCCTGAAAATACCGCAATTCTTATGAATGCAGGCAGCCGCGCTATCAGAGAGATCTCTGATATTTATGGAAAAGATATCAAAGTAGTGCTTCACTATACCAATGCATCCGATTACGCTGGTCTGGACGGTATTTTAAGTAAACTAAAAAGCAACAATGTAGATTATGATATCTTCGCACTCTCCTATTATCCCTACTGGCACGGTACTTTTGAGAACCTGCAGAATGTTATGGCCAACATCCGGGATAACTATGGAAAAGAAACTTTAATTGCAGAAACTTCTTATTGTTATACACTGGAAGATGGCGACTGCAACGCCAACAGTATCGGCGAAGCCGATCTGGTCGAAGGATACACTGCCTCCGTACAAAGCCAGGCATCTGCTCTGCGCGATGTATGCAAAATTGCAAATGATGCAGATGCCCTTGGCGTATTTTACTGGGAAGGCACCTGGATTCCGGTCGGAAATTCCCTTACAGAAAATCAAAATCTCTGGGAAACGTATGGCAGCGGCTGGGCGAGCAGCTATGCGGCCGGATACGATCCAAAAGATGCAGGAAAGTATTATGGCGGGTGTGCCTGGGATAATCAGGCGTTGTTTGATTTTGAAGGACATCCTCTTGCCTCTTTAAATGTATTCAAATATTTAAAATACGGAACAATAGCCGAACCTGCCATAGATTATGTACCCGCTCCTTCTGTAACCTGTAATGTAGGAACTGAACTGGAAATGCCGGAAAGCGTTAGTGTTGTTTATAATGACCGGTCTTTAAACACTGAACTTGCTGTTACATGGGATGAAACACAGCTTGCTGCAATTGACACCTCTGTTGGCGGCAGCTATCTCATTGACGGCACTTTGGAAGACGGTACCAAATTAACCTGTAATCTTACCATTGAAATGTTAAATTATGTGGAAAATCCAGGTTTTGAGGACGGTGATACTTCCATGTGGAACATAACCTATGAAGGAGCTTCTAATCCAACAGATTTTCAAGATAACGAGGCCGATGCCCACAGCGGTACTTTTGCTTTCCATTTCTGGTCGGAATCTGATATGGAATTTACGATTGAGCAGACGCTTACAGCTCTTCCGAACGGCACATATAAGCTTTCCACTTTTGCACAGGGCGGCGATATGGACAGTACTTCTTCTTTAGAACTTTTTGCCGTCGTAAATGGAAAAGAATTGACTTCCTCCTTTATGATGGACGGCTATGCTAACTGGCAGACACCGGAAATCGGAGGAATCGAAGTAACAGACGGTACACTGACAATCGGCGTACGCATGAAATGTAACGCAAAGAGCTGGGGAACCGTCGATGATTTTACACTGAATATGATTCCGTAAAAATACAGCTGGAAAACATATCCTGCTATACAAAAATGCTTAAGTCATGATTGGCTTAAGCATTTTTTATTCCCTGACGGCTGTCTTAATACTCTGTATGATTATCAGATTTTTTGTCCATAGATGTACATATCACCTTAACTCCCGCTGATGCATTTCCTCCAATGTCCCCACACTTCACTTCACATCCTGCCGTCACATCTCCTCCCACATCCCCGCAGTTGACCTCAGCTCCTGCCGATACATCTCCACTGACATCTGAGCAGCTGACCGCACCTCCTGCGGATACTGCACCGTTTACTTCTGCACAATTCACTGTGCCTCCGGCGTCCACACATCCGTTTACTTCTGCGCATTCTACTGCCCCACCGGCGCTCACGCTCCCCATAATATCACCCGATATCTCTGCATTTCCCCATATCTCCACACGAAGTTCGCCTCTCATATCCGTAAATTCTTTCTCAAATATAACCTTTATGGGTTCCTGTCCTTCCAATCCTTCGTAAAAACTCTTTTTATCAATAATCCTGCCATTTTGATACTGTACAATATATAAGGTATCTCTTTCCGTATCCTGTTTCAGCATGTCCTCTATACTTGCATCAGATATACCGGATTCCCCGTCCGTCCTTTTCTGATTCCCTGTCAATAAATAATCTGCTGTCACCTGAAAGTAATCTGCAATTACCGGAAGCAGTGTAATATCAGGATAAGACTGTTCATTCTCCCATTTACTGACCGCCTGCATACTGACATTACATCTATCCGCCAGTGTCTCCTGACTAATTTCTTTCTCTGTTCTAAGTACTTTTATCATTTTTCCTATTTTAATTTCAGTCATTTTTATCCTCCGTTTTATTCCTTCTTATTTATTTCTTTCCATACCGCCTTCCATGTGCACTGTAGACACTTTAAACTTTATCTTATTTTTCATTATATTAAAAGCAATCGTTAGTTGAATATGTCTCAACCTGTAGTTGAGGCGGCAGATTCTTCATTTTTTATATCATAAGTTCCGTATAAATGTAAAGCGGGTATCCTGTTAATACCCGCTTTATACCTTTCTTATGAAATTGACTCATGATTTCAAATATTGACTTAAAATCCGCATAAGATTTTTTACATCCAGGGGTTTTGCAATATGAGCATTCATCCCTACATCCAATGAGTGCTGCACATCATCCGAAAATGCATCGGCTGTCATGGCAATGATTGGAAGATTCTTATCCGGCCGGTCTAAGGCGCGAATCGCTTCTGTCGCATCATATCCATTCATAACCGGCATACGAATATCCATCAATACTGCATCATAATATCCAATCTCCGACTGTTCAAACATCTCCACACAAATTTTACCGTTTTCTGCATGTTCCAGTTCCATTCCGACGCTGGAAAGAATCTCATTTGCAATCTCCCAGTTTATTTCGATATCCTCAGCAAGCAAAATACGTTTTCCGGTAAAATCAATCTCTTCTTCCTGCTTTATTTCCCTGTTCACACTATTCTCATCACTATCAGGGTGCATATATTTACAAAGGCAGGCATATAAAGTAGACTTAAATAACGGTTTGGAAATAAAACCTTCGATATTCGCCTCCGAAACTTCTTCCTCAATATCACTCCAGTCATAGGCAGATATCAGGAAAATAGGAATATCGCCGCCTGTAACCTTTCTGATTTCATGAATTGTCTGCAGACCGTCCATATTCGGCATTTTCCAGTCGATTAAAACAAAATGATAATCTTCATTCCGTTCATGCCTTTCCTGGATCATAGAAACAGCCCGCCTGCTGTCAATCGTCCATTCGGTATTTGTTCCAAGCTTATTTAAATTATAAGCCGCACTCTCGCAAAGCATTTCATTATCATCTACTACCAGTATGTTCCACGCTGGCAGCTTCATTTCTTCCTCTTTAACGTCTGCCTTTTTCAAATCCAGTATTACACTGAATTCGCTCCCCTCATTCAGCGCACTCTTCAGCTCAATGGTTCCTTCCATGATATCCACAATACGCTTTGTAATGGCCATTCCCAAACCAGTGCCCATAATTTTTGAAGTTCTTTCCGTGTCTTCTCTTGTAAAGGTATCAAAAATCTTAGACTGGAATTCCTCACTCATTCCCATTCCATTATCTTTTATAATAAAATGCGTCCTGATATACTCTTTACCACGGGGAGAATCTTCCTGATACAAATGAACATGTATGGTTCCTCCATCCGCCGTATATTTTACTGCATTAGAAAGAATATTGAGCAGTACCTGATTCAAGCGGGTACTATCACAATAGACATCTTCGATCCTGATATCATTAATAAATATATCAAAATATTGTTCTTTTGCCTTAATCTGAGGCTGAATAATATTTACAATATCATCCATTGTCTCACGCAGCGACACCTGATTAATATTCAGCGTCATCTTTCCACTTTCAATTTTTGACATATCCAAAACATCATTAATCAGCCCCAGTAAATGTTTGCTGGATAATTTGACTTTCTTCAGACAATCCTCTACCCGATCCAATTCATTGATATTTTTTAAAGCAATTTCTGTCATTCCCACAATCGCATTCATGGGGGTACGAATGTCATGGCTCATACTGGAAAGGAACTGACTCTTCGCCCGGTTTGCCTCTGTAGCTTCCTGCTTCGCTTTTTCCAGTGCATACATCTGTTCCCTTGTCAAATGAAAATACCGTATAAAGATGAGGAGCATAACAGTCATGATTACTCCTAAACTGAAAAACATGGAAATCAGACGCATTTTGTCCAGATTTGTAACCAGTCCATCCATGACGTTCTGTGGCATAATTGTGATTAAATACCACTCTGTATTCTCGCTGAGAGCAGAGCAATATACCTGCCTCTGTTCCCCGTTAACTTCCAGAGTCATATAATAGTCGGAACCTGTACTCATCGCATCTTTTAATTCATTTATGTACTCTTCCGCCTTTTTTCCCTGATTATTGCCAAACTCTTCAGCGATACGTTCAAAATAACTTTCCCTGTATGCATCCGAATTTCGTATTACAAACATTCCCTGCGCATCTATAATATGGGTATATACCATAGCATCCTCTTCATACAAAAAAAGAGCGTCATTCAGTTCCTCCATTTCAATTCCTGCCACAATAGCCACACTGTGTCCGCCATCCGCCATCGGATACCTTGCTTCACGTCCCAGCAAAAGAACTTTTTCACCATTCTCATCGACGGCGTGATCCACAATATTTCCATCTCTTTTCAGTGAAGCAGTCATGTCCGCACTTACATTATTATCAACATCTTCTCCCCAAATTTTCACCAGATTTCCATCTTCTGTATAAAATCCTAAATAAATAAAATTTCTGACTTCTGCACTTGTCTTGAGTTCATTCAGCATTTCCTCTCCGTACTCCTGATCCTGCGGCATTGTACGTCTTACCATACCGTCAATCTGAGACAGGCGCAAATCAATAATCGATGTAAATTTTTGCTGCAGCTGCACATTAATTTCCGACATGTAAACTTTATTAATCGCCTCAACAGATTCATTCGTCTTTACTCTCATAAACAACGTTAATGCTGCAAACACCACAATGCAGACAAAGATAAGATATATAATACTTCGTATCAAAAAATTATTTATTTTCCTACTATTCATCTTCGTACTTCCTTCACCCAGACTCTTTCTATCCGAATAAACTCCCTGAATTTATATCCCAAACCCCAAATTACTCTTTTACTTTTATCTTATCCATGCATGCCTCAAAAACCGTCATAACTTTAGGGTTAAAAGCACCGCATTCACCATTAAAAATCATTTTCACCGCTGTATCATGATCAAATGCTTTCTTATACACTCTTTCCGAGGTAAGTGCATCATATACATCTGCCACTGAAACTACCTGTGCCCAAATCGAGATATCATCCCCTTTCAGTCCGTCAGGGTATCCCCTTCCGTCCCATCTTTCATGATGATGCCTGCATATATCATAACTATAATTATATATGCCTGCATCCATAATTTCAGGAACATTTTTAAGTATTTCACAGCCTTTTGTCGTATGCTGCTTCATAATTTCAAATTCTTCCGCAGTCAGGCGCCCGGGTTTATTTAAAATGCTGTCTGGTATGGAAATTTTACCAACATCATGAAGTGTAGAAGACGTGACAATTTTATCAATCTCCTTTTTAGCAAGTCTGTATTCCGGATAAGCGCCGCTTACCTCTGTCATAAGAATCTGTGTCAGACGGCCAATCCGCCTTACATGCTCTCCCGACTCACCATCTCTGAACTCGATTACCGTTGCAAGAGTCTCGACAATAGACCGGTTCAGTTTATTTAATCGTTCCACCTGCTTTGCCACAATATTTTCCAGCTCATTCCGGTGTCCGTAAAGCTCCACCACATTATTTACCCTGCATTTTAAAAAATGCGGCATAAAAGGCTTGGCTATAATATCAATTGCTCCCAGTTCATATCCTTCGGAAAGCATTTCTTCACTATTTGCTGCAGTAATTAAAAAGACCGGAATATGCTTGATTTTTCCATTTTTATTCATTTCACGAAGCACATCCAGCCCGTTCATCTTCGGCATAATCAGATCCAGCAGCACCGCTGCAATATCTCTGCTGCTCTCAAGCACTTTCAGCGCTTCTGTACCATCTCCCGCTTCAACGATCTCATAATCATCCTTGAAGTTCTCCGCCAACAACGCACGGTTCACTTCAATATCATCTACGATTAGTATTGTCTTTTCCATTTGCCTCTCCATTATCAGACTATTAAAACCCATTTATTACGTCATGGGACCGTTTATAATCCTAATCCTTTTTCTAAAAATATCTCGATTAATTGTATCATCTATACTATAAACTGTCAATGTCAGGTCACCTGGACCATCTATATTATGCAAGAAAAGAGTACAGATGACCCGCAAAGTCTCCGTACTCTTTTTCTTTTATTATTTCTATTCAAACTTTGAATTAATATTTTCCAAAACCGTCTCCCAAAGAAATAATCTGTTCATTCATTGCTGCCTTGGAAGCAGATACCCCTGATGCTCCGGATGCTTTGATTCCTGCATTTGCACCTAAATTGTAGATGGAAAGCAGTTCTTTCATTCTGGAAGCCTGGTTGGATAATTCTTCACTGGCAGCTGCACATTCTTCACTGGTAGCAGAGTTGGTCTGTACAACCTGTGAAACCTGAGAAATCGCCTGCTCAATCTGTGCAATTGCGGTTGCCTGATAATTAGAAGATTCTGCAATGCCGTTAATAATACCCTCACTCTGCTGTACTACACCGGTAATTACTTCCAATGCTTTTGCCGTATCATCAGCAAGTTTGGAACCAACGCCGACTTTTTCAATAGAATCCTCGATCAGCTCTGCCGTTTCTGCTGCTGCGGCTGCGCTCTTCGCTGCAAGGCTTCTTACTTCTTCTGCTACAACTGCAAATCCTTTTCCTGCTTCTCCTGCTCTTGCTGCCTCTACCGCTGCGTTAAGAGCAAGGATATTTGTCTGAAATGCAATATCATCAATTACTTTAATAATTTTGGAAATGCTCTCAGAAGATTTATTGATTTCCTGCATTGCTGTCATCATATCCTTCATCTGTGCATTACCGCGTTTTACGTCCTCGATCGCATCGCCTACCAGGTCTGCTGCTTCATTTGCCTGTGCAGCATTCTGTTTCGTCTTTGCAGAAATCTCATCAATAGAAGATGTGATCTGCTGGATTGCACTTGCCTGCTCTGTTGTTCCCTGTGCCAAAGACTGGCTTGCGCTCGCCACCTGAGAAGAACCGACTGTTACCTGCTGCGCTGCATCACTGATATTACTGAGTGCACTGTGATTATCTTCTACCAGTTTCTTTAAAGAATTGCCAAGAAGGTCTTCTGCAGACTTCGGTTTTACAGTCATTGTCAGATTTCCGTTTGACACCTCTTCTGCAATACGTGCCTGATATTTGATATTGTCAATCACTTTAATATATTCATCTACCAGATTACCAAACTCATCATTATTGTATTTTACAAGTTCAATATCAACATGACCCAATGCAATTTCTTTTGCAGCGTCTGATAACTGTTTTACAGATTTTTCGATTGTTTTTATCAGCATCAGGGCAAGGATAACTGTAATAACGCCCGCAACTACAGCAATCGCAGCTGTAAAAATAGCTGAATTTACAATATAACGTTCCTGGGCTACCGGATCAGATATACGGGCTGCCACTTTGGTCGTTGTATCACCCAAAATAATGTTTACAAGCATAAGTACAATAGGGATCAAAAAACCTAATATCAGTTTTGTCTTCATTTTCATATTTTTCATTTCTTTTATACCTCTCTCTCTTCCTCTGCGGCAACATCGTTCACCTGCTCGATAACCGATAAATCTTCATCATTTAAAAGTTTATCCGGATCTAACAGCAATTTAACGGAATCTCCTACTTTTCCGATTCCATATACATATTTGTTCTGTACCCTATCAGCACGCCCGATTGTCGGAGGCGGTAAAATATTTTCTTCCTGAATTTCCACTACCTCCGCAATTTTCTCTACAATCAGACCAACCACTGTAGATTTTACGTTGATAACAATAATACAGGTCCTGTCATTATATTCAAAAGGTGGCTGCTTAAATCTGAGCCGCACATCAATGACCGGTATAATCTTTCCCCGTAAATTAATAAGACCTTTTATATAGTCCTCTGTTTCCGGAATCACGGTAATCTCCTGAAATCCAATGATCTCATTTACATATTGAATCTTCAGTCCGAAATACTCATTTCCGGATTTGAACGTCATGTACTTTCCCTTTTGCATATCATGTTCATCAACGTTCGGATTTTCATCCAATTGTTTTTTCAATTCGCTTGTTGTATCCATATAGCCTCCGTTCCTTTCTAAAAGTTTATTCGACTAAGCCAACCGGATCTAAAATCAGAGCTATGCTGCCATCGCCCAGCTGAGTACATCCGGAAAGACCTTTTACCTTCTTGACATAGGATGGAATCGGTTTTACAACAATTTCCTGTTTTCCAATCAGTGTATCTACAAAAAGGCTTACTTTTTTACCTTCTACTTCAAGAATCAGCATCATTCCGTCTTCGACCGATTTCTGATAGTCCTTTAAACCATACCATTCGCCAAGCCGAAGCACCGGAAGGCACTCTCCTCTAAGCATAATGTATTCATCGCCGTTAGGTTCATGAACCATCATATCTTCCCTGACACTGACAAATTCTTTAATAACCCCGGTCTCCATTACAAAAGAAGAAGTCCCGATCTCCATTACAATTCCATCTATAATGGCAAGAGTTAACGGTATTTTTAAATTCATCGTACTGCCAAAACCCGGCTTACTGTCGATCTCCAAAGCACCGCCAATCGCCTGAATATTCTGGGTAACGACATCCATACCGACGCCACGCCCTGAATATTCCGTAACCTGCTCGTTTGTAGAAAAGCCCGGCAGTGTAATGAACTGATAAACCTCTTTATCCGTATATGCAGATTCCGGTTTACTCTCGTCTAAAATTCCCTGTTTTTTCGCTTTTGCAAGAATTTTTTCTCTGTCAAGCCCTTTGCCATTATCGGCAACGCTGATCCATACTTTTCCGGCTTCCGTCTTTGCCGACAGAGTGATTTTACCTTTATCAGCCTTTCCACTTTCCTTACGCTCTTCATTTGTCTCAATACCATGATCTACCGCATTTCGCACCAGATGCATCAGAGGATCGGAAATATGTTCACTGATATTCTTGTCAACCTCTGTATGCTCACCGACCATTTCAAATTCAATATCTTTTCCAAGCTTTCTGGACATATCAAAAACGGTTCTGTTCATCTTCTGGAAAAGATTGGTCAAAGGCACCATTCTCATGGACATAATTACATTCTGAAGATCTGTAGAGATCTTTGACAGCTGTGTAGCCGCTTTATTAAAGTTGTTGAGATTGAGCCCCGGTACTTTCAAATCAGGATTCTGCAGCACAACCGACTCGGAAATAACCAGCTCTCCTATCAGATCCATTAACTGATCCATTTTACTGACATTTACGCTGATAAAAGTTTCCTTATTTGCCTTTGCCTTATCCTTTGCAAGTTTCTTATGTTTACCAGGCTCTTTTGATTTAATGACAAAATCACCGGGCGCCATCTGGGGCTTCTCCGGTTTCTTTTCCGTCTGTCCTTCTTTGCTGTCCGCCTGCGCCTTCTTTTCTATACTTTCCACACTTGATACAAGATCAATCTGCGAATTCTGCTCACCAAAATCAAATCCCTGCAAAAATTCAGTTGCTGCACATTCATATACGTCCACACTCTCGATATCATAGCCGACGCCGATGATGTTTCGTATTTCTTCTTCCGAAGCCTGTGCCTGTAATAATATTCGGAAACCTTCATCCATAATTGTTTCCGCTGCTGTTTCATCCGTAAGAATATCCTCAGGTGAATATAAAAGATCTTCTGCAATTTCCTTTAATGCGTATACAACTTTATATGCATGCACATTCACCATTTCCGTCTTGGATGAGAACGAAATGTAAATCTTGTAGAAGTGGCTCGCACTGGTTGCAACCGGCGCAATATAAAAATGCTTTGGCTCTTCATGCACATTCTCCGGTACTGCCTTTGCCTCTTCCTGCCCTTCTGTCCCTCCGTTCTTGATCATCGTCAAGAATTTATCCAAATCCTTAATAATATCGCTGGCATCACCGTCTGCGGAATTGCCATCCCGTATTTTATCCATTTCATTGGAAATGAAATCAGCAACCCTGAGTACATGATCTACCAGATCCAAATGCGGTACATTGTCAGGATGCGCCTCTCTCAAATAATAAAAAATATCTTCCAATTTGTGCGACACAGCCGTTATATTATCAAACATCATAATACCGGAGGAGCCTTTAATTGTATGCATGGTTCTGAATATTTCATTGATGCTGTCTTCGTCAAAGCAGTCTGCGTCTTTTTGTTCAAGCACGCTTTCCTGAAGCTGCTCTAATAACTGCTCGTTCTCAAACAGATAAATATCCAACATGCCGTCTGTACTAAATTCTTCAGCCATATACTTCTCCTTTCCTGCTTTATTCTAACTCATCTGTTTTGTTATATCAAGTCAAGCTTTTTTAATGCCTGCTCGAATCTGTCCTGATCGATGGGTTTTCCGGAATATATCGTACATCCCAGTTCAAATGCCATCTTAACATTCCGTTCTTCATTTAAAGCAGTTGTCATAATTACTTTTACAGCTTTATCTTCCGGAATATTTCTTTGTTTCTCCAGATTACGGATTCCTACCAAAGCCTGATAGCCATCCATTACCGGCATCATAATATCCAAACATGCCAAATCGTAAGGCTCGCCTTCCTCAAGTGCCAGCATGAAAGCATCCACTGCTTCCATTCCGTCCACAGTTACGTCGCACTCTCCATACTTTGATAAAAAGCTGGACATAAATTTTCTTGTTGCGAAATCGTCTTCTGCCAATAGAATTTTCATACTCTCTCTCCTTCTACATTGTATTTAGTACTGCATAAGTTTTTGAGGCGATATTCTGAAGCTTTTCCTGATACTCCACTGCGCCTATATCATAAGCCACTTTGGGCATTCCATAAACCACACAGGTAGATTCATCCTGGCCTATCGTTCTTGCCCCTGCCTGCCTCATGGCAAGCAGTCCGTTCGCGCCATCTCCACCCATGCCTGTAAGAATGATTCCCAAGGCATTGGCACCTGCCACTTTTGCAACGGAATCAAACAGCACATCTACCGATGGACAATGTCCATTTACTTTCGGCCCCTGTCTGCATTCCACCTGGTAAACACCATTGACTTTTACAAGCCGCATATGACGGTCTCCGCCGGGCGCTATCAGCATATGTCCCGGGAGCACCTGATCACCGGTTTCGGCTTCCTTCACCTGTAGCTTACAGTCGTTATCCAGTCTTTTCGCATACATCGCCGTAAACCCCGGCGGCATATGCTGTACCACTACAATCCCCGGAAGATCCGGCCCATATTCTTTTACAACGGAACAGATTGCCTCTGTTCCTCCTGTGGAAGCGCCAATCGCTATCACCAGATTTTTATCTTTACCGGAATATCTTGTACTCTGCGTCTGCACTACAGACCTTCTTGTATTGCCAATTTTGGCTGTTGCTGCAATTTTAATCTTTACAAACAGTTCATTATGAATAAATTCCTCCAGCTGCGCACGGTTCGATACGCT
Organism: uncultured Lachnospiraceae bacterium; assembly: GCA_947650155.1. Taxonomy (GTDB): domain Bacteria; phylum Bacillota; class Clostridia; order Lachnospirales; family Lachnospiraceae; genus RGIG3002. The sequence goes on along the minus strand of CANSUS010000018.1, from coordinate 8,257 downwards.
CGGCTTTGCCACAAAATCTACTGCTCCGGCATTTAATGCATCAAATACTTTATCACTTAAAGAACTGATTACTACTACCGGCAGCGGATACTGGGGCATTAATTTTCTTAAAAATTCAATTCCGCTCATCCTGGGAAGTTCTACATCCAGAGTCATCACATCAGGATTGTGCTCTAAAATAGCATCCCTTGCTTCAAATGGGTCTTTTGCTGTTGCCACCACCTGTATCTCAGGATCCTTGCTTAAATTCTGAACCAATAGTTCCCTGAATACCAGAGAATCTTCCACCACTAAAACTCTAATTGGTTTCATACATTAATTAATTCCTCCCTCTTTTTTGAATATAGACGGTTGGATCATTTTAAACGGTACGGCGTTTCTGTCTAACGATTCTGTCATTCCAATAAAAAGATACCCGCCCGGTTCCAACAAGTCATACACTTTCCGCAATAAGTCTATTTTTGTCTTCTCATCAAAATATATCATAACATTGCGCAAAAATATAGTATGCATTTTTCTTTTAAAGGGAAAAGGGTCCATCAGGTTAAACTGTCTGAAAATAACTTCCTGCTTCAACTCAGGTTTTACCTGATAAATTTCCCCGCCCTGCATTTTGGTAAAAAACTTCTTTTTCCAATGTTCAGGAATACTTTTCAGTCTGTCTTCACTGTAACTTCCTGCGATTGCCTGCTGTAACACCTGCACGGAAATATCTGTCGCCAAAACCTTCGTGTCCCATGACTGTGCTTCTAACCCAAAAAAATCCTGTAAAACCATCGCGATCATATAGGGTTCTTCCCCGGTGGAAGCCGCACCGCACCAGACACGCACATCTTTTGTCTTTCCCTCTTTCTCCTTTATCCACGGCAGTACATTTTTTTTAAAGAACTCAAAATGCTCGAACTCTCTCATAAAATATGTATAATTCGTCGTCAAAAGATTTAAAAGTTCTTTTTCCAGTCCGCCAGATACATCATTCTCCACTGCATTCATGTACTCATTATAATTTCCCCAGCCATTATGCCGTATATAATTTTCCAGCCTTCCGTTCACAATCACCTTTTTCTGTGTCATGTTGATTCCATACCGCTGCTTTAAATAACTGGAGATCCGTATAAATTCCTCATCTGTCATCAATTCCCTACACCTTCTTTTATAAATATTATCAAAAACAGTTTAGCATAACTGCCTTGATATCTTACAAAATATTTTAAAAATTTCGGGATGAAATTTCTTTTCCGCTTCCCCTTTCATGATTTCAATCGCTTCTTCTCTGCTGTACGCCTTTCGGTATGTCCTCTTCTCTGTCAGGGAGCAAAAGACGTCTACCATAGCTACGATCTGCGCCGCTAAAGGAATTTCTTCCCCTTTCAGCCCTTCGGGATATCCGCTGCCATCCCAGTTTTCATGATGATAATGCGCAATATCTATGGAAGTCTGTATAAAATCATTATAATCGTTTGTTGTATGAAGGTCACGCAAAAGTTTTGTACCAATATTTGTATGATTTTGTACCAGTTCCATTTCTTCTGCAGTAAGCTGCGATTCTTTCTGCAAAATTTCCTTTGGAATCCCTATATTGCCAATATCGCAAAGCGGCGCCGCAAGTTCGACAGTATCAATATATGTATCGGAAATTTTTTGAGAAAATACAGGTGAAAACTGCATACTCTGTGCCAAAATGCGGCAATTATTGCGCAGTCTGACAACAAAATCCTTTTCATAAAAAGAATTCTCTGCTGCAACATTTGCAAGTGCATACAACATTCCTTTCTTTTCCTGTTCCATCTGACGCAGCTGTTCCTTTACCGAAACACGCAGCTGCCTGTTTGCCTCGATGATTTCCCGATTTGCCTCATATAAATGCAGGTGCACCCCCACTCTCGCCTGTACAACTTCAGGGATAAACGGCTTCGTAATATAATCTTCTCCGCCAAGAGAAAACCCTTTTACAATTTCTTTCGGATCATCAAATGCGGAAATAAAAATAATCGGAATATCCCTCGTCTTGGGATCTTTTTTCAAAATTCTGCAAAGTTCATATCCATCCATTTCCGGCATGGAAATATCCGACAAAATCAGTTTAGGACGGCATTCAGGTATGATTTCAAGCGCCTGGATGGCGCTGCCTGCCATAACCGGGCAGCATCCCATTTTCAATATAATCTTCTCTAAGATAACTCTGTTCGTTTCCACATCATCTATAATTAAAATCTTTGCCCCATTTATTGCTTTCGTATCGCTGTCCATATGTCGCTCCCTCCATCCTACTCTTCCATCAGTTTCTTTAGTTCTTCAAAACCTGCGGAAACCTTTTCGTAGTTTTCTTTCTGGATTGCCATTTTCAGCTTCAATATTGTTCTGCTCACTTCTCTGGGAGCCTCATCCGTCAGTTGCTTGATCGTTTCCATAAATCCCTCTGCTTTTTCCCAATTTTCCATTTCCACACTGAGAATCAGTTTTGACAGATTTTTTTGCAGAGCTTCTTTATTTTCCGGCGTGCCATACTTTTTAATGTCATCGCCTTCTTCCTCGTCCTCCGGCATTCCGAAATACATGGATACCATTTTATCTACGGCAACCATTTCCCCTGACGTTTCTTCCCCGTCCACGCTGTCCACTCCCGCCCATATGGAAAAGGAAAAAGTAGTTCCTTTATTCTTTTTGCTTTCTACCGCAATGTTCCCGCCCATAAGCTCTACCAGCTGCTTACAGATATTGAGTCCCAGACCGGTGCCGCCGTATTTTCTGGAAATCGAAGCATCTACCTGAGAAAAACTTTTAAATAATTTATCCTGATCAACTTTATCAATTCCGATTCCTGTATCGTGTACCAGAAAGAACAGCTCAACCGTATCTTTCATCCGGGCTGTCATAAGGATCTCCACACTGATTTTTCCTACTGAAGTAAATTTCTGTGCATTGGAAATCAGGTTATTTAAGATCTGCACAATGCGCAGCTCATCTCCTATAATATACTCCGGCACCTGCGGAGATACCGACATAAAAAATTCCAGTCCTTTTTCAGTAATCCTGTGAATATGGCTGGACTTTACATAATCAAGCATATTCCTGAAATTGAACCGGCGCGGTTCCAAAGTAAATTTTCCGGCTTCCAGCTTGGAAAAATCAAGAATATTATTAATGATTTTATTCATATCGTCGCAGCAGCGTTCTATCAAACGCAAAATACGAAGTTTTTTGCTGTCTGTCTCCTCCGGCAGAAGCTCCCTGACATTTCCCAGAACCCCATTCACCGGCGTCCGCAGTTCATGCGTCACATTGGCAACAAATTCCGATTTTACTTTCATCGCCTGACCGGCGTCCTGTCTTACCTGCTCAATTTCTCTTGCCAGATGTTCTTTTTCCAATATGTCGTTTGCCATACAGATATAGAGATTCTGTTCTTCCCGCTTCACAATACGCGTTTCTACAGGAAAGCAGGTAAGATTTTTCCGGTAAGCTGTAAGATTATGAATTTTACCGTCAAAGGAATATTCTGCCTCAAACTCTTCTACTGTACCTTTAAAAGTATTGGAAAATACTTTTCCAATATGCATGCCGCAGATATCTTCTTCGTATCCCATATTTTTCTTTGCGGCAGCATTGGCATAAGTAATGGTTCCTTTCTGATCGAATACAAGAATCATTTCCAGTGCATCATCCATAGGAAAGATTCCAAAGTCACTCTGTCCCATAATAATACTCCATCCAAATTATTCCGGTTTTTCCGGTCTGTAGCAATCACTAAAAGACAGCAAAACAAATGTACTGCTTTGCTGTCTTTACCATATTTTTCATATCTTAAGAAAAGTCAAACATCTTAATTACTTCTACGATATTGAAGAAATCTTCTTTAGCAAGATCAAAACATTCCAGTACAGTTGGTGAAAACTGACCGCATTCACCATTCATAATCATAGAATACGCCGCATTATTGGCATATGCCCCTTTATATACTCTTTCACTGACAAGCGCGTCATATACATCTGCGATGGAAACAATCTGAGCGCTGATCGGGATCTCATCCCCCACCAGATGATCAGGATAACCTTTTCCGTCCCATCTCTCATGATGATAACGACAAATGTCATAACAATACTGATAAAATTCTTCTGACTGATTCTTCTTAAAGCTTTCCAAAATTCTACAGCCTGCAACCGTATGCGTTTTCATGACTTCAAATTCTTTTTCCGTCAGCTTGCCCGGTTTTAACAAAATCGCATCAGGTATCGCAATCTTTCCAATATCATGTAATGCTGACGCTCTGGTAATCTCCGAAATTTGAACAGGCGTAATACCGTATTCCGGGAAATATTTGGCAAGATATTTTAATAAAATTCTTGTAAAATATTTAATCCGTCTGACATGCTCTCCCGTCTCGGAATTTCTGAACTCTACGACAGAACTGAGCGCCTCAATCATAAAGTCATTATTTTCCTGTATCTGCTTCTCCTTCGCAGCCAGTTCCTGTTCCTGTTCACGAAGGCGGGTTTCCATATAATTCTTATGCTGGTACAATTCTATAATATTGCTTGCTCTTCTCTTTACAATATCATGGTAGAAAGGTTTATGCATAACATCCGCAATACCGTAGGCATATGCCCTGTCCTCGCTGTCCCTGACTGTCTCTCCGGTAATGAGAATGACTGGAACCTGCTCCAGCATCTGTTGCTCCTTCATGTATTCCAATACGCCAAAACCGTCTAATACCGGCATGACCACATCCAGACAAACTAACGCCAGATTCGGATTCTCTTTCAGCTGTTCTATCGCTTCCTGACCGTTAGATGCCTCAACTATCTCATATGTAGAACGGAATATCACTCCAAGTATCGCCCTGTTTACTTCTTCATCATCAACAATCAATATACGCTGTTTTTCCATATGATCTCCTCTTTTTATTTCTTTTTCCTTCGTGCATTAATCTATTAATTGTATATCATTTTTCATCTGAAATGTCAATATCTTTTCCAGCTTTTCGCTTACAATGAGGCCTCTGCTTTTCCATTTTATCAGATCCTGTTTTTTAGTAAACTAACCCTTGATTCTACCAGAAAAAGGGAGTAATATTAGTGAGGAAAAAAGAACGGAAGGAGGATGCTACATGTACGAAATGAAACCCGATTATTATACCGGTATAGATTTTATCGACAAAGAACATACCAGACTATTTGAACTCGCGCAGGAAACCTACGATCTGCTTCAGGATGATTTCTCACAGGATAAGACATCTGCTATCGTTCAATTAGTTTCGGAACTGATCGATTACACAAGAGTACATTTTTCACACGAAGAAGCTTATCAGAAAAGTATCGATTATCCCTACATCACAGAACACGCTGCACAGCACCGTCAGTTTGAGGACAGCCTTTCTCAGATCGATATAGACGCGTTGGAAAATGATCTTGATGAACAGAATGAGACCGTTGAAAATCTTTTGGAATTTCTGGCAGGCTGGCTGATCAACCACATAAAAAAAGTAGATATGCTTCTGGTAAAATAATCCGGACAGACATACCGAAAAATACAGAACATAAAAAAATAAGTACAGAACCAAAACATCACTTCATGCATTCCATGTATGATCTCCTGTCCTGTACTTATTTTTTATATAACTAACCTATTCGTGTTCTTTTAACAGCTTGCGGAAAAGACTGCATTTTTCCCCCAGTTCATCCTTCACGCGGTTTACTTCTTCAACGTCTATTTCTTCCGGCTGTTTGCCTCTTAAAAGTTCTACAAGTTTTGACGCTCCTTCATAAATTGGGTTCAGGCCCAAATTCGCGGATACGCCTTTTAATGTATGAGCATCGTTAAAGGCATCTTCATATTTCCCATCAGCCACATGCTCCTGTATGCTCTCATAGTTCTTATCGTCCTGAAACTTCATAAGAAATTTGACATATAATCCTTCATTTCCCATAAAACGCTTAATGGTAGTTTCCACATCTGCACCGTTCTCTATCAGCAGTTTTTTAAATTCCTCATCCATAACTCTATCTCCTTCTTTCATAACTCGATTTCTTAAGAACTTTTCTCATGGAACTCATTCAGACTTCAATAATCATACCACAATTAAGTCCTCAGAGTCAATGTTAAACCGTTCCTGCATTAAAAAATTATCATTAGACTATTTTTCATAAACGTATTATACTATTAAAATACATTTCAGAATAAACTATCGGATTTTCTGAAAGGAGAAACACTGATTATGAAAAAAGAAAACCGGCTTTGTTTCCGGAAAGGATTACAACACGGCATCCCGATCAGCCTTGGTTATCTGGCTGTTTCTTTTACGCTTGGCATTGCCGCCAAAAATGCGGGAATGACCGCCTTTCAGGCGACGATTACCAGTCTGCTTGTAAACGCATCTGCCGGACAGGCCGCAGGATTTACCGTCATTGCCGCACAGGGAAGCTATTTGGAAATGGCAGTTATGATTTTAGTGGCAAATGCCAGATATCTTTTAATGTCCTGCTCCTTAAGCCAGAAACTATCGCCTGATACTTCTATTATACACAGACTTTTCATCGGATTTGATGTGACGGATGAAATCTTTGGCATGTCCATGTCATTTCCCGGAAAATTAAATCCTTTTTATACCTACGGCATTATCCTTATCGCTGCTCCCGGCTGGGCGCTCGGCACCTGCCTTGGCGTATTATGCGGAAATGTTCTTCCCTCAAATGTGGTAAGCGCCCTCAGTGTCGGATTATACGGCATGTTTCTTGCCATTATCATACCGCCTGCAAAGAAAAATAAGATCATTGCCGGACTGGTCGTAATATCCATGCTCGCCAGTTATCTTACGGCAAGACTTCCGTTATTTTCCTTCCTCTCCTCCGGTATGCGCATCATCCTGCTTACCATTTTCCTTTCTGCCGCAGCGGCCGTTCTTTTTCCTGCGCCGGAAGAATAAAATACCTGATACAATGGAGGTTTCCCATGCATAATATTTATCTGTATATTTTAATAATGGCTGCTGTCAGTTATCTGATCCGCGTGCTTCCGCTTACTTTGATCCGAAAAGAAATAAAAAATAAAACAATAAGATCTTTTTTATTTTATGTTCCTTATGTAACTTTGTCCGTTATGACCTTTCCTGCCATATTAGAATCGACAGGCAGCATATGGTCCGGGGGTTTTGCATTAATAACAGGGATATTACTTGCATGGTACGGTAAAAGTCTGTTTCAGGTAGCCGTTTTCTCCTGCCTGGCAGTTTTTATATTTGAACTGTTCCTGTAGATGCCAATTAACTTATTTCAATCGTTTCCAGATCCTCCGGCACATATATTTTCCCCGAAAAAACCTTTTTTCCTTCCTCTGTATACAGTTCCTTTCTGTTTACAATATTCTTATCCTCCGTATGGTAAAGCAGCAAATTCTCAATTCCCAGTTTCTCTGCGGTACGGCATGCTTCCAATACTGTAGAATGATGTTTTTCATAAGGTTTAAAAATATCTGCCTGTGAATAGAGACAGAATGCCTCATGCAGCAGCCATTTGCTGCCCGCTGCATACGGTTCTGCCGCTTCCTTATAAGGCTCATCCCCGCAGCAGGTCATCCTGCCGCCGTTTTCCAGACAGATGGTAAAGCCAAACTGCTTTGCCTTCGTAGAATGAATATCAAAAAAAACGGTTTTTCTTTGCAGGATCGTCTTTTCTTCTCCGTCCTCCACGCAAATAAGATGCACCCTCTTTCCGATCAGTTTTGTCTCTTTTTCACGGATCAGGGTATAGAGCATATTTTCTAAAATCTCTATTAACTCCTTATGGGCATATACCCTCAGTTCGCCTTCGTACTTTCCCTGATTCATTCCCTGACAGATGACCCTCACAATCCAGATAATGCCCAATATATGATCTATATGTTTATGTGTTACAAATATATCATGAATATTCTTCCAATCTTCTCCTGCTTTTTCAAGCTGTGTCAGAATCCCATTTCCGCCGCCTCCATCCACTAAAAAACAGTCTTTCTTTTCTTTTAACAGAAAGCAGGTATTGTAACACTGGGTCACTGTTGCACTTCCTGTTCCTAACATAATAATCCTCATTTCCGCTCCTCCTTATATTCTCTCCTGCACATAAACAGGCAGATTTTTACTCTTTTTTACCGGTTTCTTTCATTGCTTTTACATGTTTATATAAAATACACTTTTCCGATTTTTGATTTTCTGCTATGATATTAAGTAATTAACTCAAACTTCCCACATTAAAAATGGGATTTGCTCCTTGAAAAATCAATACTA
>CANSUS010000017.1 GCA_947650155.1 uncultured Lachnospiraceae bacterium | reverse complement strand
AACATTTGTTCAAAAGTTAATTCTGACATAATTTTGAACCTCCTCGATAATATTATTAGGGGTTGACGCCCCGGCAGTGATTCCGATCAGTCGAACAGCTTTAGGTACTTCTAAATTTAAGTCATCGAGTGTCTGTATAAAATAAGTTTTCTCACATTCTCTGCTGCAAATCTCATACAATTTGCGGGAGTTTGAACTGTGAGCGCCACCTATTACTATCATAACATCGACTAAAGCAGCTATCTCCTTTGCCTCTGTCTGCCTTTCTTCCGTTGCGCTACATATAGTATTCACAACACTAATACTATAACCTTTTTTTTGAAAAATTTCAACTAATTCTTTAAATTTGTTGTAGTTAAATGTCGTTTGGGAAACAATACATATTTTTTCATTTTGATCAGCCGTAAAATTTTCAGCTTCTTTTACGGATTCAATCACATCTGCGCCGTGCAGAGTCCAGCCCTTAATTCCTTCCACTTCGGGATGATTTTCATTTCCGATAATTACAATTCTTTTCCCGGATGCACTTTCTTTTTCTACAATATTATGAATCCTCTTTACAAAAGGACAGGTTGCATCCACGCACGAAAGTCCCGTTTCTTCTATGAGGGCATAAATTCTTTTTGCAACTCCGTGGCTTCTGATAATCACAGTGCCTTCCTTCAGTCTGCACAGCTCTTCTTCGGACTCGATTACTTTTACTCCCCTTTTTTCCAGATCTTTTACCACTTCTTCATTGTGAATAATCGGTCCGTATGTATATATTTTTTCCTTTTTTCCCGCCTGTTCATACACCCGTTCTACCGCACGCTTTACTCCAAAGCAGAATCCCGCGCTCTTTGCAAGTATCACTTCCATAAAATATCTCCCGTTTCCTTTTATTTACAAAGCGCAATAATTGCCTCCGCCACTTCTTCAATCGTCAATTCGGAGGAATCAATACGGACTGCATCTTCCGCCTGCTTCAAAGGAGAAATTTCTCTTGTCATGTCTCTTTCATCCCGCTCCATAATGTCCCGCTCTATTTGATTCAGATCACAAGTCTCCCCTTTAGCTGTCAGTTCCTTAAATCTGCGGGCTGCGCGTACTTCCACGCTTGCTGTCAGATAAACTTTTACATTGGCATCCGGCAGCACGCAGGTTCCAATATCCCTGCCATCCATCACCACATCTGTCTTCTTTGCCAGTTCTTTTTGAAGCTGTACCAGTTTTTCCCGCACTTTCGGATTCGGGCTGCTGACTGACGCCATATTGCCCACCTCTTCCGTACGAATCAATCCGTTTACATTTTCTCCATTCAGCAAAACAATCTGTTCTCCCTCTTTATAGGAAATGGAAATGTCCGCCTTTTCGCACACCTCTTCAATCTTTCCGGTATCTTCTTTATTTACCCCTTCCCGCAGCAAATAGAGTGCCATAGCGCGATACATCGCCCCTGTATCCACATATATAAAGTTCATTCTTTTCGCAACAAGTTTTGCGATCGTGCTCTTCCCTGCTCCCGCCGGTCCATCGATTGCTATGTTATAACTCATATTTTTTCCTCCTATATTTTTAAAATACTATCATTCTGATTTTCAGCCTTTATCGTGTTTCCTGCATTCTCACCCGCTAAATATCCGGTAGACCATGCAGCCTGTAAATTAAATCCGCCGGTAAGTGCATCCACATCTATTACTTCCCCTGCAAAAAATAATCCTTTTATTATTTTAGATTCCATCGTTGAAGGATTGATCTCTTTTACATCAATGCCTCCCATTGTAACAATCGCTTCCTTTATCGGTCTCGTTCCCGTTACCGTTAACGGCAGGCTTTTTATGATAGAAACAAACTGTTTTCTTTCTTCCCTTGTAATTTCATTCACCTTTTTTTCCGGGCGGATTCCCGACATCTCCAGCATAACAGGAATCATTTTTGCCGGGAACAGACCGCCCAGACTGTTTTTAAACTGTCTGTTTTTATTTTCCTCAAAATCACGCAGCAGACGCTTATCCAGCTGCTCTGCGGATAATGCCGGTTTCAGATCAATAAAAAGCTGCACGGGAGCAGTTCCAGACGTCTTATTTACCTTTTTGGAATACATGCTCCCTGCGCTCAAAATTAAGGGTCCGCTGACCCCAAAATGGGTAAACAGCATTTCACCAAAACCGGAATACAGCTCCTTTTTTCCCTCTTTCAACGTGACGGCTGCATTCCTTAAAGACAGCCCTTGTAAATCTCTGCACCAGTCCTCTCTGATCTCAAATGGGATCAACGCAGGCAGCAGGGGTTTTATCTGATGTCCTGCCTCTTTTGCAAACCGGTAGCCGTCACCGGTTGAACCGGTCAGGGGATAAGAAATACCGCCTGTCGCAACAATGACTGCATCCGCTTCTTTTGGAGTGCCGTCTTCCAGCAGTACCCCTTTTATCATCCCCTTTTCTGTCAGGAGCGTCTTTACTTTTGTATGAAGTCTGACACATACGCCTTCTGACTTCAGCCTTCTTTCCAAAGCTACAATGACATCCGAAGAATGATCTGAAACAGGAAATACCCGTTCTCCCCTCTCTGTCTTAAGCGGGCACCCCGCCTGTTCAAAAAAATCCATAACTGCACGGTTGTCAAATGTATAAAATGCGCTGTACATAAATTTTTTATTACTGATCACATTCTGAAAAAAATCTTCTATTGCACAGGCATTCGTAACATTGCACCTGCCCTTACCGGTTATAAAAACTTTTTTTCCCAGTTTTTCATTCTTCTCCAGTAATAAAATTTCTCCTTCTTCCTGTACCTGCCTGTCCCTGCATTCTGCTTTCTTTGCAGCATTCCATGTTTTTGCCGCCGCATATGCTGCCATCATCCCGGCGGCGCCGCCTCCGATTACAATCACTCTCTTCATTTTCATACTCCCGTTCAGTCATCAGCCTCTTCTTTCCTGAGTGGATTATTTAACATAGCGTTTTCATCAATAAAGTTAATTTCATCATTTAAATAAACCTGATAATTGTTCCATGCGTATTCAAGCTGCTCTAAGTTATTCTTTACTTCCTCCGGACGTTTCAGACAGAGAGCCACCACCAAAGCATTGATAACACTAAGCGGCGCCACAAGAGAATCTACAATGGAAACCATATCGCTCCTCGCTAAAAGATTACAGGAGGAGTATAAATTCATAGGAGAGTGAATACTGTCTGTAATCGTAATCACTTTGGCATTTCTGTCATTGGCAAACTCCATTGCCTTTAAAGTTCTCATGGAATACCTGGGAAAGCTGATCCCTACAATCGCATCTTTTTCATCGATCCTTATCATCTGTTCAAACATCTCACTCACACTGGTGGAACGCAGCAACTGTACATTTCCGCGTATCATATGCAGATAAAAATGCAGGAAATCCGCCAAAGGCTCACAGCTTCTCATACCCACAATATAAATCGTTTTTGCTTCCAAAATAATATTTACCGCAGTTTCAAAAGCCGCAGTATCCATATTGACAATTGTATCCTGTATTTTTTCAATATCCGCGCTTAATACGGAATTTAAGATTTCCGACTGTGAGCTTCTTCCGTATTTTGCACCTATTTTCTGCACCGTATTAAGTTTATTTTTTACCCACTCCTCCAATGCCTTTTGAAACTCAGGATATCCTTCATAACCGATCCCTGCTGCAAACCTTACCACCGTAGATTCACTGATGCCTAAAGTTTCGCCTAATTTTGCTGCTGTCATAAAAACTGCCTGATCATAATGCTCTTCAATAAAAATTGCAATCGCTTTATGGCTTTTGCTCATACTGTTAAAGTGATCGTTAATTCTTGTAATGATGTCATTCTGGTTTTCTTCCATGACCGTTCCTCTCTACACTTTAACATTATTTCTGTGCCGTAAATGCCTGATACGCATCCTGCAAAATCATAACAGTTTCCTCTTCGCCCATATCATAATCTCCGGTAATCGTCATACATGCCGCACCATGAATTAATATCCACATCCGGGCAAACAAACCGCTCGGATCTTTACACCCGTCTTCTTTCGCCTTTGCTATCTCCTTCATGACAAATCCGCCTTTTCCGTTTAAAATTTCATAAAAGCTTTTATCATGGCGTTCTGACTGTAAAAACAAAAGTTTAAAAAGATTTTTCTCTTTTTCTGCAAATTTTATGTAGGTCATGCCCAGATCCACAAATGGCGTTTTATGTCCCTTAGGGAATTTACTGTAAAAATCTTCAAAATAAACTACCGCGTTTTCAAATAAATCCGCCCCCAGCTCTTCCATGTTTTTATACACCCTGAAAATCGGCTGAGTGGAACATCCTGCCTTTGCTGCAAGTTTTCTTGCAGTTACTGCTTCATAACCCTCTTCCCTTGCCATTTCAAACGCTGCCTCCAAAATGTTCTGGATCGTAACCGTTTCTTTCCTTGCCATCTGCCTCTACCTCTCTTTTCTTTAACCCTGAAAACCTTCCCATGAAACCTATTGTTTGATAACATATGTTATTATACTATTGATCCGGGGATACTGTCAAGAGGATTTTAATAGGAGGCTGCCCGTAACAGACAGCCTCCCAACTTATTGCTTCTTTATTTTGATGTCACTACACCGGATATGCTCCGTTCTTTGTATCCGCCTGTGTCATATCCACCTTATCCTGCTGTGCCTGACGATATTTGAAGAAATCAGTAGCAACCTGCGGGAACAATGCATAGGATAACACATCCTCATCCTGCTGTTTCCACTCTTTCATCTCTGATTCAATCTTGTCAAGCTCATTCTCAAGAAGATCTGCCGGACGGCAGGTAATGCGCTTCTCACCCGGAATAACTTTATCAATAATCTCCTGATTCATCGGTTTTACAGTCTGACCGTATTCACCGCGGAGTACTGCTTTTGTTTCCTTTGTAGCCATCTTATAACGTTCTCCCATCAATACGTTAAATACGGCCTGTGTACCTACAATCTGGGAAGACGGCGTTACAAGAGGCGGCTCGCCCAAATCTTTACGTACTGCCGGAATCTCTCTTAATACGTCGTAGTATTTATCTTCTGCATTCTGTTCTTTCAGCTGGCTTACCATGTTGGATAACATACCGCCAGGTACCTGATACAATAATGTCTTGATATCCACGCCCATAACCTTCGGGTTAAGCAGTCCGCTTGCAAGGCATTCATCCCTGTAAGGACGGAAATAATCTGCAATTTCAGCAAGAAGGTTCTGATCATATCCGGTATCATATTCCGTACCTTTAAAAGTTTCTACCATAACCTCCGTAGCCGGCTGTGAAGTTCCCATTGCAAATGGCGACATTGCGCAGTCGATCACATCCACGCCTGCTTCTACCGCCTTTAAGTAAGTCATGCTTGCCACGCCGGAAGTATAATGAGTATGAAGCTGGATCGGAAGTTTGGTTACACTCTTCATGGCAGAAATAAGCTCTGTTGCTTTATACGGCACTAAAAGACCTGCCATATCTTTGATACAGATAGAATCCGCTCCCATCTCCTCAATCTTCTTTGCCATATCCGTCCAGTATTCCAGCGTATAGGCATCTCCCAGTGTATAAGAAAGGGCTACCTGGGCATGCCCCCTTCCTTCCTGTTTCTTTACTCTGTTTGTTGCATTTACTGCCTCCTGAAGATTTCTAAGATCATTCAGACAGTCAAAGATACGGATAATATCAATCCCGTTTGCCACGGATTTTTGTACAAAATAATCTACCACATCATCTGCATAAGGACGATATCCTAAAATATTCTGCCCTCTGAATAACATCTGCAATTTTGTATTTTTAAATTCCGCTCTTAATTTTCTGAGTCTGTCCCACGGATCTTCTTTTAAGAAACGTAAGGACGCGTCAAATGTTGCGCCACCCCAGCACTCTACTGAATGATAGCCGACCTTATCCATTTTAGCGGCGATCGGAAGCATCAGATCGGTAGGCATTCTGGTCGCAATCAACGACTGATGAGCGTCACGTAATACTGTTTCCGTAATTTTTATCGGTTTTTTCACCTGCTCTGACATAACCTGTTTTCCTCCTGTTTTCTATACGATTCCAAATACAGCCATAAAGGTCCCGGCTGCTACTGCTGTTCCAATAACACCTGCTACATTAGGTCCCATTGCATGCATCAGCAAGAAGTTAGTCGGATCAGATTCTGCACCGACTTTCTGTGAAACTCTCGCTGCCATTGGCACTGCGGATACCCCCGCCGAGCCGATTAACGGATTTACTTTGCCATGCGTTACAACGCACATAATCTTACCGAATACTACGCCTGCCGCCGTACCAAATGCAAATGCAATCAGTCCTAAAGCAACGATCTTTAACGTAGTCCAGTTTAAAAATGCCTCTGCGCTTGTTGTTGCTCCAACTGATGTACCAAGCAGAATAACTACAATATACATTAACGCATTGGACGCCGTATCTGTAAGCTGTCTTACCACACCGGATTCTTTGAATAAGTTACCAAGCATCAGCATACCGATTAATGGTGCTGTAGTCGGAAGGATCATGCTCACTACGATGGTAATGATGATCGGGAAAAGAATCTTTTCCAGTTTCGATACCGGTCTTAACTGTCCCATTTTAATTTTACGTTCTTTTTCTGTTGTCAAAAGCTTCATGATCGGAGGCTGGATAATCGGAACGAGAGACATATAAGAATATGCCGCCACCGCAATCGGTCCGAGTAACGCCGTCTGTCCAAGCTTACTTGCAAGGAAGATGGATGTCGGTCCGTCTGCACCGCCGATAATAGAAATCGCCGCTGCCGCCATATCGTTAAATCCAAACGCAATCGCGCCAAAATAAGCAGAAAAAATACCAAACTGTGCTGCCGCACCAAGCAAAAAGCTCTTCGGATTTGCGATCAAAGGACCAAAATCCGTCTGCGCGCCCACACCCATAAAAATCAGGGACGGAAGGATCGCCCATTCATCCAGTAGATAGAAGTAATGAAGCAGTCCGCCCGCTGCGCCATCTTTCGGTTCCATCATAATATCCGGATAGATATTTACTAACAGCATACCGAATGCTATCGGGACAAGCAAAAGCGGCTCAAACCCTTTAGCGATGGCTAAATAAAGAAATACACAGGCTACCAGGATCATCAGATAATTTCCCCATGTAAGATTAAAAAACGCAGTCTGATGAACGAGGTTGCCTAAAGTAGAAAGTATGTAATCCATTTTTAACCTCTTTCTGCATTTTACAGGTTTCCCTGTGAGAATGCCCAAATATAATTAGTTTAAGGTTGCCAGTACTGCTCCTGCCTCAATCGCGTCGCCAACTGCCACTTCAATGCTTGCTACAGTGCCATCCTGCGGTGCAACAACGGGAATCTCCATTTTCATTGCTTCAATGATTACTACTGCATCACCACGTTTTACAGCCTGCCCTACGTTTGCTTCAATTTTGAATACTTTTCCGGCTGCGCCGGCTTCTACTTTAATACTTCCGGCGCTTCCCGATGCTTTTGGCGCGGTCTGTGCCGGTGCTGCCTTGGGCGCCGCTTTCGGCGCTGCCGGTGCGGAAACTGCAGGTGCGCCGGTAGACGCGCCTTCTTCTACTACTACATCATATACGTTGCCATTTACGGTAATGGTATAATTTTTCATGTCTTATTCCTCCTATGATCAGGCTTTCTGCCATTTACTCTTATTTGCTTTACGAATCGATCTTACAACAAATCCATCCGTAGTTGCGGCGCCTTCACTCGCTGCGATTGCTGCCGCTATTACTGCTGCTAATTCAAGGTCGTCTGCCAGATCCTCATCCGCAAACTGTACCTCTTCCACTTCTCTGACAGGTACTGCCGCTGCCTCTTTTGCCTTCGGTTCTTCCTTTTTCTTCTCGAATACGGAAATAAACTTAAAGCAGCTGATCAGCAGACAAATCAGAATCAACACTGCAAAAACTGTTCCCATACCAAGCAGGGTATTTAATCCAGCCCTTTGCATGGACTCTCCAAATGTATACTTCACATTTGTCGACATACTTGCCAGCATATATCCCATAGAATCGCTTTCCTCATAGATCACTTCTACGTTTGCGTTCCGTGTTTCTCCTTCAATCGTAACGTTTATGACCGCCTCTTCCTCATCAAGCGTTACTACTTCGGAATCTACGATCCCAACATAATTACCCATATCTTCTTTTGCTTTGCTGTAACTTTCCACTGCCTTTTCAAGCACTTTATAATTCGGATAGCTTTTCAATTCCTCCGGAATTCCCTGTGCTTCGGACTGTACCAGCAATGAAATAAGTTTCTGCGCATTGTCAGACGCTTCCTGCTCCGTCATAAGAGGCTCTTTTTCCTCTTTTACCGTTCCACAGGCAGTCAGACCAAAGAGACAAGTAATCATACCTAATACTAATAAATATTTTTTCATATTAAGTATCATCCTTTCTTAAACTGTGCCATGTTTTTTTGCCGGACGGTCTTCCCGTTTTGTATACAACATCTCAAAAGCGCTGATGACATATCTTCTTGTATCAGCAGGCGCAATGATTCTGTCTACATATCCTCTTTTTGCCGCTGAAAGAGCGCTTGTCTGAAGTGCTTTATACTCTGCTGCTTTTTCACTGATCACATCAGCGCCCTGTCCTTCGTACATGATTTTGGCCGCAAGCTCTGCATCCATTGTACCGATCTGAGCGTCTTCCCATGCAAACGTAACATCCGCGCCGATGGCCTTGGAGTTCATTGTCACATAAGCGCTGCCAAAGGCCTTCTTCGTTACTACATTCACCTTCGCAACTGTTGCATTGGCAAAAGCATATGTAAGACGCGCTGCCGCTTTTGCTATTTTCTTTTCAGCGCATGTGGTCGCCTTAAACCCTTTTACATTGGTAAGGGTAAGCACCGGAATTTCAAAAGCGTCACAGAAGCTTACAAAATCCGCTGCTTTATCACAGCCTTCCGGAGACAGTACCTCGTCAAACTTTTCAGAAACTTTTCCGTTCTCATCATAGCTTTCCGTTCTGTTTGCTATGGCGCCGACTGTCATTCCGTTTAATTTAATAAATGCCGTTACCATATCTTTTGCATAGTCTTCTTTCACTTCAAAGACTTTTCCACTGTCAGAAATCTGAGAAAGTGCAAGCATCGGATCCGCTGCACATGCTTCCATAGACTCGCATGCTCTGTTAAGCTCATCTACGCATGCCTCGAAAGGAGCGTCATCCTCATTATTGGACGGAAGAAGAGATACCAGTTCTCTGATCTTTGCAAAAATTGTCGCTTCGTCCGCAACACAATCCACAATTCCTGCTTCCCTGCTCTGGAAATCCGCTGCGGAAGTATCGCATTTTGTGATCACATTACCGTCAAGCGCATTGGGTGCATTTACAAATAATTTTGCTTTACTCTTTTCCATAAAAGTAAAGTCTGTGAGTGTGGGAATTAAAGCAAGTCCACCGCCGCAGGTTCCAAAGATTGCAGTAATCTGTGGAATCACACCTGAAGAAAGCGCCTGGCTTTTATAGATTTCCCCAAATCCGTTTAATGCGTCTGTCGCTTCCTGCAACCTCATTCCTGCACAGTCTAAAAGTCCAATGACAGGTGCGCCCGTCTTCATTGCAAGCGCATAAAGACCTGCAATCTTCTTTGCATGCATTTCGCCGACAGAACCATTCATTACGGATGCATCCTGACTGTATACATACACAAGACTGCCGCCTATCACTCCATAGCCGGTCACCACACCGTCAGAAGGAGTATCTGTCTGTTTCATGTTAAAATCGGTCGCTCTTGCCGTTACAAGTTCACCGATTTCCACAAAACTGTTGTCGTCGAGCAAAGCTTTGATTCTTTCACTCGCTTGTGAAGTGTTACTCATATTTCAGCCCTCCATTTTATATTAATAAAATAATACCATCTTTACTGCTCCGTCAGACGTCACAGCATATGTAACAAAAAAATTTTGCGTACTGTATCAGTATAGCATAAATCTGGCAAGTAGTATAGAAAATTTCATAATTTTTTTGTTTTTTTCAAAAGATAAAGAATCTTTGTTTTTCCATTTACTCCCCATATCTGATTGTCTGGTTTCTGATCAGTTCTGCATCGTCAAAATAATTAATTTTCATTGCTTCTTTTACTTCTGCAAGCGTCTGCGCCGCTGTCTGTCTTGCCGTATCAGAACCTTTTTTTAATATGTTATAAATCTCCGGTATATCCTTTTCAAATTCTTTTCTGCGGTTTCTGATCGGTTCCAGTTCTTCCTGCATCACATGATTCAGGAATTTCTTAACCTTTACATCCCCCAGTCCGCCTCGTTTATAATGCTCCTTCAGTTCGTCAAGGTTTGCATATTCCGGGAGATAACGTTCAAAGTGTTCTTCCAGACAGAATGCGTCCAGATAAGTAAATACTGTATTTCCTTCAATATGTCCGGGATCGCTGACCTGCAAATGTTCCGGGTCCGTATACATGCTCATAATTTTCTTTTTCACATCATCTGCCGTATCTGCAAGATAAATGCAGTTCCCAAGGGATTTACTCATTTTTGCTTTTCCGTCTGTTCCCGGAAGTCTCATACAAACCGCATTTTCCGGAATCAATGCTTCCGGTTCTACTAACACTTCCGAATATACGGCATTGAACTTGCGCACAATTTCTCTTGTCTGTTCGATCATCGGCAGCTGGTCTTCTCCCACCGGCACCGTTGTTGCCTTAAAAGCGGTAATATCCGCCGCCTGACTGATCGGATAAGTAAAAAAGCCTACCGGTATGCTCGCTTCAAAATTTCTCATCTGAATTTCTGCCTTTACCGTAGGATTTCTCTGCAGCCTTGCCACAGTGACCAAATCCATGTAGTAGAAGGTCAGTTCACACAATTCGGAAATCTGAGACTGGATAAACAGTGTTGATTTTGCCGGATCCAGTCCGCAGGACAGATAATCCAACGCCACCTCTATAATATTCTGCCGTATTTTTTCAGGATTTTCGATATTATCCGTAAGCGCCTGCGCATCTGCGATCATAATGAACGTCTTATCATATTCGCCTGAATTTTGCAGCTCCACTCTTCTTTTCAAAGAACCTACATAATGCCCTACATGCAGTCTCCCTGTCGGTCTGTCTCCTGTTAAAATAATTTTACTCATCATTTACTCCTTTCCCCACAACAAAAACTCTCATCCACGCAGGACAAGAGTTCCTTTTATTTTACCATTGATTTTGTTGTCACATTTGTCACGAATACCAAACAGAACAATCTACTCTCTCCAAATCACAGCTTTTATGAGGATTAGTATAACAAGAAACAACCTGATTTACAACCCAAAATTCCATAGTACTTTCTCCACACACCAGCGAAAATCAATCTGATCCACACTGTCTTTTGTCACAAGAATCTCGGTTCTGTAAACTGTCCCGTCCACCGAATACTGTACCTTTCCTATCATAGTTCCCTCTTTCACAGGCGCAGTAAGGCTCTCTTTTATGCTGTAAGACACTTCAATCTGTTCATCCTTTCGCATCAAAAGTCCGGTACTCTCTCCGCCTCCTTCCAATACTCCTATCGTAACATATGCCTGACCGCCAATCTTTTCTGTCTGTCCGTTCTCTACCGGAATCGGCACAAACCTGTTTTCATCAATCAGTTCTTCGGCCATTTCACGATATTCATAATTTTCCAGACCATAATTCATAAGCGTCTTCGTATCGCTCCATTTATAATGCTTGTTATTCGGCCATCCACAGGCTAAAAGCGCTACTACAAAAGTCTTTCCGTCCTTCCTTAATGCACCCACATAGCAATACCCTGCTTTATTGGTAAACCCGGTCTTTCCCGACAACGCTCCATCCATCATCGTCAGAAATGCATTATGATTATTACAGGAAAAATAACGCCCTCCCTGACTTATTTCTCCGTTCTCCTGCATTCTGTAATTTGAAAAACCGTAAGAAGGCGTCCTTGTGATTTCCAGAAATTCTTCTTTCTTTTCGGAAATGCCAATACAATAGGACATGATCTTCGCTAAATCCCGCGCTGTTGTAGAATGAATCTTTCCATTTTTTTCCACAACGGCATCCAGACCGTTAGGCGTTACAAAATAAGTATCAAAACAGCCTATATCCCTCGCTTTCTGGTTCATCATTCTGGCAAATCCTTCCACGCTGCCTCCCACATGTTCTGCAATGGCGACGGCAGTATCATTATGGGATTCCAGCATGAGAGAATACAGAAGATCTCCAAGCCTGTAGTACTCCCCTTCCTGCATTGTCAATTTAACTTTCGGCATTCCCGCCGCATAAGAAGATACCTTTACAAAGTCTTCCATGTCAGCGTTCTCCAATGCAACAATACAGGTCATGATCTTAGTCGTACTTGCCATAGGCATAATCTGCTCTTCATTTTTTCCATAAAGAACTCTGCCGGAATCCGCATCCATCAATACTGCCGACTGTGCATAAAGATTCAGATTTACTTCTGTATTTTCTTCCTGGGCAAAACAGTGTAATAAAAATGCCGGATGGGAAATAAGGAATATAAATGCGAAGGTAACAGTCAAAATGACCTTTTTCATGCTGCACTCCATTCTCGCCAAACCCGCAGATTTCGGCATAGACATTTCAAAATATCCGTACAATATTTGCTCTATGCTGCCTCTTCCTGCTATTTCAGTTTCATTATACTGAAAATGATTCCCTTTTATACCTGTTTTACCCTCTTAAACTAGGATAAACGGAAAAATTTCAAATCCGTTTCCAATTGATTTGCAAAATTCTTAAGTTCTCCTGAAGTATCTGCAAGCTGTAATATCGTTTCATTCAGTCTTGTCATAGAAGCTGTCGTCTCTTCACTGGAAGCGGCATTTTCCTCCGAAATAGCAGATAAATTTTCAAATACCGCTTCCACGTTCTTCCTTGCCGCGTCGCAGTCAGCTGTATATTTTCTTATCTCATCCGTTTCTTTTCCCGCTTCTCTTACTCTTCCTTCCAGGCTGACAAATTTTTCTTTTGTATGGATCAGTTTTTCCTGCTGTTCCTTTACTATATCCGTCACGTCTTCAATAATATCCACTGTCTGGTTCGCTTCTTTTGACAATTCTGCAATAATCTGCTCTATGTTGGATGCGGAAGCATTGGACTGTTCAGAAAGTTTCTGTATCTCTGTCGCCACCACTGCAAAACCTCTTCCCGCTTCTCCTGCTCTTGCGGCTTCAATACTCGCATTTAAGGAAAGCAGATTGGTCTGATTGGCAATAGAAGTAATAAAGTCGGCCGCCTCATGAATTTTATTTACTGACTCATTCGTAATGTGAATCTGTTCCGATACCTTTTCAAAAGCCCTTGCCGTTTTTTCATTTGAGTCAGTAAGTTCCTGCATAAATATGGTGGATTCCTGACCGATCTGCCGCATTTCTCCTGTTACAGAATTTAAGTTTTCCACATTTGCAACAATCTTTTCAAAGGTTGCCGCCATATTCGTAATACTATCCGACGCATCTGTGATTTCCTGAGCCTGGGATGTAGCGCCTATCGCAATTTCTCCTACTGCTCTTTCAATTTCATCAGACGTTGTACTGGTATCCTCTGCCATCCCGCTTAATTTATCGCCGGAATCCGACACTTTCCCCGATATCTCCTGGGCTGACTGAATAATTTCAGTAATCCTTGCCAAAAACACGTTCAGGCTCCGTCCAAATACTGAAAATTCATCTTTCCCCCTGTCGTCCGCCCTTACAGCAAGATTTCCCTCTGTTACTTCCCGCAGTGTATCCTTAAATTTGCGGATACTGTGATTCATACTCCTGCTGACCGCCGCCGTAATCAATAACAGAATTGCGGCACTGATAAGGAATATTACGGTAATTACGACAGTAAGACTTGTCTTTGCCGCATTCGTATCCTTTTCAATCCCTTCTCTGACGCGGCTTGTCTGTTCTGTCAATGCGGAAGAAATAGCAATATTTTCTTTTTTCATCGAAAGAATCTGCATATCGCTTTCGTTCATGCTTTTAAATAACGACTGTTTTTCCTGCATTGCAGTAAGAATCGTACTTTTCAGTGTTTCATCACTTACATACTCCGATACATTGGCAATCATTTCTTCTATCAGCGCATTTATTTCTTCTGTTTCCTGAGCCACATCTGCACCTTCTACCACATGTCTGCTGTAAGAAAAGAATAACGAATTTACATCCGCTAATTTTTCACCAAAATTGTACTTATCCGAAAAAGCACATGCGGATGTCATGCCTGAAGGGATTTCTCCTTCCAGATAAATCTGAAAAGATACGCTGTCATAATTTTGAATATTATTAGCGGCCGCCGGGATCTTTACAGTAATCTCTTCCCAGGCATCATTAAGACCCTGAAAATTACCTGTTACCCTGATTGCCGGCTTTCCATCCATCTCACCAATTTCAAGCGCTCCCAGTGCGTCCCCGTAAGAACCGCCGAGATCCTGTGCGCTCATCGCGCCAAGATCCACCTCTTCCGTTCCTGACGCACCATGAAAAACAATATTTCCAATATATATTGTACCACCATACTGAATCCCGTTTCCTCCCAGTCTGGTTAAAAAGAAATCCCGCTTTCCCAAATCGGGGATTTCACCTGTATAGGTCATCCTGCTGTATGTAACCCCATTCTGCTCTGTGCTTCCGTCAGCTGCCATCTCTACCCATTTGCCGTCTATCCATGATTTATCATCGGCAACCGTCTGAAAATCCCCGGAAAGCTGTTCGTCATTTGCTGCGAACTGCGCATAAAGACCGTTTTCTTCACTAAATCCTCTTTCTGCACTTAAACTGCGGATCTGCTCATAATTATCTTTACATTCTGCAATTCCGGACGCAACGCTTCCCATATCCGATTTCTTGCTTCCGCTTGTCAGTTTCCCTGCTTCTTCCGCTTTTTCTTCCATTTCTCCCAAATTGGAAACGATCTGTTCCAGATAGGAATCCTCCAGAAAATACAAATAGGACGTATCCAGGCTTTGATTTTCGTACTGTAAAAGATTAATCGTATTAATTGTAGAAAGCACTTCATTATTTACACTGTTCTTATTCAGTGAGTGAAGTCCGGCATATCCTAAAATCAGAGATGCCAAAATAGAAATTCCCCCCATGAACAGGACTTTTCCTTTTATACTATGTAAAAAATTCTCCTTCGCATTGACATTCTTTACGTCCATCATTATCCTCCATTTTCTCCATGCCGTATTTTATATTTCCTTATGAATATAATTTTATCCCAAGTTATGAATTTTTACAATGCAATCCTTTTTAAAATTCTGATCGGAAAATTCTGATCTGCCGGCAGACGGAAGGCCGGCCTGTTATGTAAGCCTTGATTCTGCATGACATCTATTGTATGATAATGGAAGTCTTTCTTTTATGCTATATTTTAGACTGGAGATGAAAATTGTGAAAAAATTATTAAAAAAGATTTGTGAATATTGGCATATCATTATTATAGCAGGGCTGCTTTTTTCACAGGCTGTTGTATTTTTTGGTTTGGGCGGCAAAAATTATATTACTGTTCATGACAATCTGGACTTGTTTGTTCCACACCTTAAAATGATGAAACTTTCCGGCAGCTTTTTTACGCATGGAGATACGCTTCCCATCTTAGGAGGCATAACAAGAAATGATTTTGGTTCGGAATTCTATCTGTTTAATCTGCTGTTTGCTTTTCTTCCCGACTACTATGCCTACATTACAGCCTATTTTTTAAGCATTGCAGTTTCCATGATTTCCGTATATCTGCTGGCAAAGGATGTTTTGCCGGATTACAAAACATATAAACCTTTCCTTCTGCTGTTTGGAATGCTTTACGGCATTTTACCTGTTTTTCCTGCCTACGGCCTTGCTTTTGCTTCTATTCCCCTTGTTGTATTTCTTTTACGAAAAATATACCGGAACAAGAACATATGTTATTATATTCTTTTGTTCTTCTACCCTGTTGTTTCTTACTTTTCCTATTTTGGATTTTTCATTTTAGGTTACCTTGTGCTGTTTATCATCGGAGACTGGGTACACAAGAGAAAGCCCAATACCGGGCTGCTCCTTTCCGTCCCCGTTCTTTTTGCCGGTTATGCTCTGTTAGAGTACCGTCTTTTTTCCTCCATGCTCTTCAGTGATACTATTACAATAAGAAGCACTATGAGTATGGGTGACCTGAACTTCAAAGAAATTATAAACATGATATGGGACGGTTTTGTAAACGGTGTTTTTCATGCCGGAGATTCCCACAAATACCTGGTACTCCCCACTGTTCTTCTATACTTTGTCATTCATAATTTCCTTTCCATCAGAAAAAAAGAATGGAATAAAATAACGTCCGACATTTTTAATCTTCTTTTTCTTTTTCTTGTTTTTAATTGTGTGATCTACGGAATCTACTACTGGAAACCTTTACGGGATATTATATTCAGACTGCTTCCTCCTTTAGAGGGCTTTCAATATCATCGCACTATATTTTTTAATCCTTTTCTCTGGTATGTCCTTTTCTTTCTCGTTATGAAGCGGCTTTATGACGCAGGAAGGCAGGGAATGATGCACAATACCAAAAAAATGATTTTACAAGCGGCTTCCTGTATCCTCTCCATCCTTGCATTACTTATAGTTGTTTTTACACCCGCAAATTATAATGATTTCTATTACACTTGTTATTATAATATGTATCAATTGATAAAGCAAAAACCTGTGGATACGTTAAATTATAATGAATTTTATTCGGAAGATCTGTTCACTCTAATAAAAGACGATATTGGTTACAATGGAGAATATTCGGCCGCTTACGGTTTCCATCCGGGTATCCTGAATTATAATGGCATTTCCACTTTAGATGGTTATCTCGGCATGTATTCTCAGGAATATAAAGACAGTTTCCGAAAGGTGATTGCTCCTGCTTTGGAAAGAAGCGGTTATTACCGGAATTATTTCGATACCTGGGGCGCAAGGGCATATATTTTCCCCGGCTTCGATGCAAATTCTTACCTGCCGTCGAAAAACCTGACGCTTCCTGATTCTGCTCTTTATATTGATACGGAAGCTTTCAAAGCGCTGAATGGAACCTGGCTTTTTTCCCGCTTTGAAATCTCAAACGCAAAAGAACTTTCACTCTCTCTTACCGGTAAATATGAAGGAGAAGGATCTCCTTATACAATCTATGTATACCGGGCAGAATAAAAAAGGTTAAATCCGCTAAAATTTGACAAGCCAATATCAAAATGATATGATACTTTTGTTCGACAAACAAAAAATCTTTTTAGAAATATTTTATATGCGTAAAACGCAGAAATGAGGAATTTATGCCAATCAGAATCCATAACTTTGCCGGCAGGCTCGGTTGGAACGCAAGAAAATACCTTCCCCGTCTCTCCAGTGAAAGTTATTTAAAATTACAATTTATTACCCGTAGAAAATCACAAAAAAAATATATCGATTATTTTCTGCAGAACAAAGAAATTCCAAAGCCAAATGTCATTAATCTGGAAACAATCAATCGTTGTAACTCCACCTGTGAGTTTTGTACTGCAAATAAAAATGCGGAAAAGCGCCCTTATAAACGGATGGAGGACGAACTTTATTACAATATTATCGACCAGCTTGCCGACTGGGATTACAGAGGGCACCTGACTCTGTATGGAAATAACGAACCCTGGCTTGATACCAGAATCGTGGAATTTCACAAATATGCAAGAGAAAAGCTGCCAAACGCCTTTATCTTCATGTCCACGAACGGTTTGTTATTAGACATTGAAAAAACAAAAGCAATTGTACCTTATGTAAATCAATTGATTATTAATAACTACTGTTTGGATATGAAACTGCATCCAAATGTGAAAGAAGTCTATAATTATGTAAAGGCGCATCCTGAAGAATTTAAAGATGTGGATATTTTGATACAGATGCGTTATTTAAAGGAAGTCCTGACCAACCGTGCAGGCTCTGCTCCCAATAAGCAGGCTACTGAAAAAGTAATTAAAGAAACCTGCCTCATGCCCTTCACAGATATGTGGATCATGCCAAACGGAAAACTCGGCATCTGCTGCTGTGATAATTTTGAAGTAACAGACTTTGGCGATCTGCATGAGATGTCCGTAAAAGAGGCATGGAACAGCCCGAAGTATCAGGAACTCCGTGCCAAAATAAAAGAAGGAAGACAAAGTTATCCTTTCTGTAAGCATTGCGACTTTATTGACGCCGGACTCCGTATGGACGCCGTCAATGACATTTTAAAGAATAACGAAACCATGCATGGCGCAAGACAGTCTATGTTTAAAAAATAAAACATTTACTGCTATTTTTTAATAAACAGCAAAGGAACGGTGTATTACCGTTCCTTTGTCTGTTCATGATATTCTTTTTCCGTATTGACATTCCATATATTGGACTTGTCCTTCTCTCCGCTTATTATGTTTTTCACCGTCTCAAAAGAAGTCACCATAGAATGATCTATATTATTATACCTGTGCTGCCCGTTACGTCCTACACAGTAAAGGTTATCAATGGTATTTAAATATGCCACCAGTTTATCGATCTCATCATACGTATCAAAATAAGCCGGATAAGCCTTTTTCACTCTCTCTGCATGAGAATCCATTACCTGTTCTTTGCTGTCGATCAGTCCCATTTTTACCATCTCTGAAATTCCAAGCTCCGTAAATTTCTCATCCGACAAATTCCAGAATTCATCCCCTTCATTACAGAAATATTCCAGCCCGACCCAGACCGTATGCTCTAAATCTTTTATCATATAGGGCGACCAGTTATTGTAAATCTGAAAGCGTCCCATTTTCACGGTGCGGTCATGCACATATACCCAGTTGTCCGGTACAATATTACCAACAGTCTTTATTTTTGTTTTATTTTTCAGGTTCAGTTTCGGAATCAGAACTCCCAGAGTCCTGTAATCTCTGTAAGGAAGTCCTTTTGCAATGCGTGCAGGCTCTTCCGGTACATCATTCATTCCTGCAATCAGGTCTTTAATCGGCATGGAGGATATGATAATATCGCCCTCCATCTCTTCCTGCCTGCCTTCCTGCTCATACTGTAAGCTTGTAATGATCTGCCGTTCATTTTTCCGAATACCGATCACTTTCGCATTTCTGAGAATGGTACCTCCCAGCTTTTCAATCTCAGAGGCAGTTACATCCCAAAGCTGTCCCGGTCCCAGTTTAGGATAGTGAAAAGATTCAATCAGAGAAGTTTCCACATGGCGGTTTTTCTTCTTTGGTAGCATTTTTCCAAATACGTCCTTTACAATCGCCATCACAGACAGGCCTTTTGCACGCTGCGCCCCCCAGCTCGGATCAATTCCGCTTGGATGACGTCCCCATAAATTTTCCGTATAGGTCTCAAAAAACATAGAATACAGTTTTTTTCCAAAGCGATTGATATAAAAGTCTTCCAGCGACTTCTCCTCACGCTTATGAATGACGCTGCCCAGATAACTGAATATTGCCTGAATTGTATTCACAAATCCCATATTAATAAATAATTCCGGTTTTAGCTGAATCGGATAATCAAAAAATTTACTTTCAAAAAAAATACGGGATACACGATTTCTATGCAGCATGACACGATCTGCCTTTTCAGGGTTGGGACCGCCTGCCGCAAGCGGGATCTGACGCTCTAATCTGATATCGTCCCATGACGGCGCCCCCTGCATTGGCAGCATGGATTCCCACCAGTCGTTTACTTCCGGCACTTTGGAGAAAAAGCGGTGGCCCCCCATATCCATCCGGTTTCCTTTATAATTAACTGTTTTGGAAATGCCGCCCATATCGCTGCTTTCTTCAAAAACCACTACTTCATAATCCTCTTTTGCCTTACTCAGTAATTCATAAGCCGCCGTAAGTCCCGCAGGTCCGGCTCCTATAATCAATACCTTTTTCATGCCCGTGTCTCTTTCCCTTCTTTTTCCTTTTATATATCAAGCTGTAATTCCACTTCCTCTTCCGCCTGATGCTTGAACTCCTCTATCTGTACCGGATTCAATTCCGGCAGTTCTTCCAGTGAATGCAGCCCGAAGCTTCTTAAAAACTGTTCGGTCGTTCCAAATAAAAGCGGTCGTCCCGGTGCATCCAGACGTCCCACTTCTTTAATCAGATCAAATTCAATCAGACGATTAACCGCATGATCACAGCTTACCCCTCTGACATGCTCAATATCCAGTCTGGTCACCGGCTGCTTATATGCCACAATAGACAACGTCTCCAGGAGCGTATCCGTAAGCGTCAGCTTTCGCGGTACTTTCGCAATTTTTATCAAGTACTCATACATATCGTTTTTTGTGCAGAGCTGTATGCTTCCTTCCAGCTCAATTAACGAAATGCCCCGTTCCTCTTTTTCATAATTTTCTTTCATATCTGCAAGTATCTGTTTCGTAGTCTTAACATCTTCTTCGATCACAGATGCCAGCTTGTCTATTTCAACTGAATCGCCCATTGTAAAAAGAATTGCTTCAATGACCGCTTCTGCCTTCTTTTTTTCCAAACTGATCCCCCATTCTTAGCTTACTGCCTTTTCCTGCATTCTTATACTGATCTGAATATCGTCAAAAATATTCTCCTGTACAATGTTAATTTTCCCGATCTTCATCAGTTCCAAAATTACCAGAAAAGTTACAATCACTTCCATTTTACTATGCTGTTTTTCTAACAGCTTTCTGAAACTGCATGTCCTGTGTTCCCTCACATAAGCCTCTACAAATAACGCCTTTTCATCCATGTCAATTTCATCTTTCTCAATCTTCCCAAAAGTACTCCTGACAGGATCAATTTTGTCTGTCTGTTTCTTCACAATGGATTTAAAAATCTCATGCAGCTTATTTAACGTCATATCCCCAATCAGTTCTTCATAATCGATGGGCTGCCTGTACTCTTCTATTTCTTTCGGTATCGCCTGCTCCCTGTAAAAAGCTTTCTGTGCGTCTACCTGCTTGTCCTTCAATTCAAAAGACATGTATTTATACATTTTATATTCCAGCAGCTTTTGTACCAGCTCTGCCCTCGGATCTTCTTCTTCCCCTTCTTCGTTGACCTCTTTGGGAAGCAGCATTTTGCATTTAATATCAAGCAGAGTTGCCGCCATCACAAGAAATTCACTCATGACGTTCATATCCTCTGTCTCCATCTGCTTAATATAATCCAGATACTGTTCCGTGATTTCAACAATCGGAATATCATAAATATCAACTTTATTTTTATCTATAAGGTGTAAAAGTAAATCTAACGGTCCTTCAAATACTTCTAATTTCACCGGAATCGCCATAGCACCCTCCATTTTCATCTAACCATAAACAGACATACTATTTATTTTACTAATAATCTGCAATAATTTCAAGTGTCTGGCTCCAAATATACTGCATGAAGCTCGCCGGGATTAAAAAAGCGTACCGGAATCGTATGCGAGCCAAGCCCTCTGCTCAAGATCATTACGCTGTTCTTTTTTTTATATATTCCCCCGTCATATTTTGGAAACAGACGGCAGGCCGGTGATAGAACTCCGCCAAGAAAGGGCAGCCTTACGATCCCTCCATGCACATGACCGGAGAAAATCAAATCTGCTCCCCATGACACATAGTTCTCAAAATAATCAGGATTATGGGCCAGTAGTATCGTAAAGCAGTCAGACCGCGGCTCTCCCAAAATTCTTTTTAAATAGGTTTCCTCCATAGGCCGGATCTTAAATCGTTTATAATATTCTTTTCCGATCTGCGCACCATAAACGCAAATCCCCTGTTTTTCTAAAAAAACCTTTTTGTTATCCAGTTTTACAATATTTTTATCCTGCAGCTGCCTCCAGTATTCTTCTCCCATAGAACCATAAACCTCAGGATATAAAAATAGTCTGTGTTCGTGATTTCCGATACCATAAAAAACCATATACTTCTGTGCCAGCCGTTTTAAGAATCTGACAGTCCCGGAAAAATCCGTTTCCGGCTTTGCATTCAGCATATCCCCTGCAATCAAAATCAGATCCGGCTGTATTTTATCAATCTGTCTAAGCAGCCTGCAGTTTTCCTTTCCATATCTCTTTCCATGCAGATCTGCTAAAACGATTACTGTAACTTTTTCTTTTATTTTTTCCGACTGCACCCTTGTCTCTACTGTGACAAAACGATGCATATCTATAATCACGATCCCGACAGACAAAAAGAAACCTGTCATCACGATCCAAAATATCATTTCTATCATATCGTCCTCATTCTGATTAACAGGTAAGCTCTCCAAACACAATCGGGAGTTTACCTGTTTTCTCCACGCATACGCTTTAGTATACCATAAATTCCCTCACTATAAAAGCAGATACCATAATCCTTCCTTTAAATAATCTATATATTTTGCTTTCTCCACATCCGCATCAAAAAGTATCGGTACACTGCCTATTGCTTTTCCATTCAGAAAATATACCGCCTCACCGGCAACCTGCCCTTTCGCTACAGGCGCAGGCGCATATTCGGGCAAATGAATCATTTTTTCTACCAGACCAAGATCATTCCCATCAGTATCCACATACCTGAATTCTCCCTCATAGCAAAGGGGCACACTTTTTTCCACGCCGCCTCTTACTTCCATATTGCCTGGTTTCGTATCATTTGCATCCACATAAATATTGCAGACATTAAAACCATAATTTAAAAGCGTTACCGCATCCTGAAAACGCGCTTTGGGGTCCGGCGCCGCCATAACAACTGCGATCAGATCGGTTCCGTCCTTTGACGCTGTAGCTGACAGACAATATTTTGCCTTACTGGTAGAACCAGTCTTTAATCCTGTCGCCCACTCATACTGGCGAAGAAGTTTATTAGTACTGGATAATGTAAAAATCGAACTCCCCTGTGCGGTTACATGGGTAATATCTTCCATCCAAATCTTAGTATATTCGAATATCTGCGGGTATTTCGTTGTAAGTTCTCTTGACATAATGGCAATATCCCTTGCCGTCGTATAATGATTATCAGAATCCGTAAGACCACAGCAATCTTCAAAATGGGTATTTGTCATGCCAAGTTCTTTGGCCTTTGCATTCATTTTTTCTACAAATGCCGTTTCACTGCCCGCAATATGCTCTGCCACGGCGACACTGGCATCATTTCCGGAAGCTACTACAATACATTTAATCATAGTTTCCAACGTCTGCGTTTCTCCCTCTTCCAAAAACACCTGTGATCCTCCCATAGACTTCGCATATGCACTTGTCATTACATCATCCGATAGTTTTACCTTTCCTTCATTTAAGCTTTCAAAGATAATTAATAATGTCATGATTTTAGTAATGCTGGCAGGACTTCTTTTTGAATCTGCATCCTGTTCATAAATCACTTTTCCGGTAGAGGCCTCTATTAAAATCGCAGAAGGCGTACTAATATCTATCTGTGCCGCCTGCACAGGCACAGCACACTGCACAAACAAGACGACTGCAATCAGACCAGCCACACATCTTATTAAAATTTTCTTTTCCAAATCTCTGCCCTTTTATATTTTCTTTACCTAATAAATATGTTTTCCTTTCTCAATATATGCAATACAAAAAAGTCCTGACGAATTAAATCCGACAGAACTTTTTCATAAAATACAAACAGTGTTCTATTTTCGTTTAATACCATCTTGCTTTAAAAGTCTGATACTTATCAATCAGCTTTTCCCTCTGCACCATAATCTGATCATGAAGCGTCTTATAGAGCTGGATACAATAATCTACAGCTACCAGTATCAAAATAATCCGGCAGGCATGAATGCCAAAAGTAAAATCATACTGATCTATAAAACCAATAATTTTTCCATGCAGAAAAGTAATAATGATTACTGCATAAAATCCCCATGCAATCGTACTTTCCAAACAAACAATCCCTTTGTAGTTACAGGGCTTATCATTATAATCCCACCATAATTCACCAAGCGCTTTGATCATAAATTTTCCTACCAAAAACTCAAATGCGGTAGCTAATAAAGCGCCAACCAGATATAGTGCAATTAAATTATTATGTAACGGATGCAGGATTAAATATCCAAGCACTCCTCCAAAACCATAAATTGGACAAAACGGTCCTTTTGCAAATCCTCTGTTCGTCAATTTTCTATTGCAAAACGACATATAAATTGATTCTACAAGCCATCCTAGCATGCTGTATATAATAAACGCCGATACAAGATGGTATACATCCGTACCAAATAATTCTCTTGTCCACATACTGTTCCCCATCCTCTTTTGCTGTTTTTAACAACAAAGTCTCTCACCACCCGGTCAGAGACTTGTCATACAATTAGTTATATTTACGTTTTCTTGCTGCTTCAGATTTTTTCTTACGTTTTACGCTTGGTTTCTCGTAATGCTCTCTCTTACGGATCTCCTGCTGAATACCCGCTTTCGCACAACTTCTCTTGAAACGACGTAAAGCGCTGTCCAAAGTCTCATTTTCTTTTACGATTACGTTTGACATCCTACACCTGACCTCCCTTCAGTCCCTCAAAGCTACTCGACTGATTGGGTTAATTTTATGCATACTGATACGCATACCCATCTGCACAATTTATATTATACCATAAAAACTCTGCACGTCAACTATTTTTTCTGAAAATCTGAAAAATATTACAGTTGATTAGAGTTGTCCTTCCAGAACGCTGGCTGCTTCTTTCACTGCCTGTGGAATCCCAGCAGGATTTTTTCCTCCTGCCTGAGCCATATTGGGACGTCCGCCGCCGCCGCCTCCTACAAAACCTGCAATTCCTTTCATCAGATTTCCTGCATGAGCGCCTTTATTCATAGCCTCCTGCGTTGCCATTGCAATCAGGTTGACCTTTCCATCCATATCCGATGCAAGCACTACAACGCCCTCGCCCAGTTTATCTTTCAGCTGATCGCCCAACTCACGAAGCCCGTTCATATCCACGCCGGATACACTGCTGGCAAGCAGTTTTACGCCTTTAATTTCTACCACCTGGTCTAAAACGTCTCCCAGCGCTTCTTTAGCCGCCTTACTCTTTAAAGACTCATTTTCACTTTGCAGTTTCTTCAGGTCAGCCGTTAAATGATCCAATTTCTCCAACAGATTTGCCGGAGTTGCCTTGAGCGTCTTTGCCGCTTTTTCTATGGTTTCTTCCAGTTTTGCATAATAAGCGAATACGCCCTTGCCCGTAAGCGCCTCAATTCTTCTGACGCCTGCTGCCACGCCACTTTCCGATACGATCTTGAATGCCGTAATGACTCCGGTAGAAGCCACATGCGTACCGCCGCAAAGTTCGATGGAAAAGTCGCCCATTTTTACAACACGTACCTCTTCGCCGTATTTTTCACCAAACAGAGCCATTGCCCCGGATTTTTTAGCCTCTTCAATATCGCATATGTCTGTTACAACCGGCATATTTTCCACAATTTTATCGTTCACAAGCTGTTCCACTCTGTCCAGTTCTTCTTTTGTCATGGCTGAAAAATGGCTGAAGTCAAAGCGAAGTCTTTCTCCATCCACATAAGAACCCGCCTGCTCAACATGACTGCCAAGTACTGTCCGCAGCGCCTTTTGCAGCAGATGCGTCGCACTGTGGTTTTTACAGGTATCCGCCCTTCTGTCCGCGTCTACTTTCAAGGTCACGCTGTCTCCGGTTTTGAGCATTCCTCTTGTCATTTTTCCAATATGGCCTACTTTTCCGCCCAAAAGTTTCACAGTGTCCTCTACTGTAAATTCTCCCGCTTCTGTTATTATTTTTCCGGTATCGGCGCACTGCCCGCCCATTGTAGCATAAAAAGGCGTTTCCTTGACGATAACTGTACCAGTCTGGCCGTCCGTCATCGCATCCGTAATCTCGCTTTCTGTCGTCAGCACCTGTATCTCTGATTTGTGCTCCAGTCTGTCATAACCTACAAATTCTGTCGTAACAGAAGGGTCGATGGATTCATACACAGTAACGTCGGCTCCCATATAATTAGTAACTTTCCGTGCCTTACGCGCCGTTTCTTTCTGCTCTTCCATTGCCTGATTAAACCCTTTCTCATCTACCCGGAATCCTTTTTCTTCCAGAATCTCCATCGTAAGGTCTAAAGGGAACCCATAGGTGTCATATAATTTGAAAGCCTCTGCGCCGGAAAGTTCTTTCTTCCCTTCCTTTGTCATTGTCTCTTCCATATCTTCCAAAATGGAAAGACCCTGATCGATGGTTTTATTAAATTTATTTTCTTCCTGCGTCAGTACATTAAAAATGAACTCTTTTTTCTCTTCTAATTCCGGGTAACCGTCTTTGCATTCGGCAATTACTGTAGCGCTTAAATTTGCAAGAAATTCTCCCTCAATTCCCAACTTTCTTCCATGCCTTGCCGCCCGGCGGATCAGTCTTCTTAAAACGTAGCCCCTGCCCTCATTAGACGGCATGATTCCGTCAGAGATCATAAAAGTAGAAGAACGGATATGATCCGTGATCAGCCTGATGGATACATCCTTTGCTTCCTCAGCCTGATAGCTTACCTCTGCCAGTTCACAGATCCGGTCGCGAATTGCCTTCATGGTGTCAATATCAAATACACTGTCCACATCCTGTACCACAACGGCAAGTCTTTCGAGTCCCATACCGGTATCAATATTTTTCTGGGCAAGTTCTGTATAATTTCCATGTCCGTCACCGTCAAATTGGGTAAATACGTTATTCCATACTTCCATGAAACGGTCACAGTCACAGCCTACTTTACAATCCGGTTTTCCACAGCCATATTGAATTCCTCTGTCA
Source organism: uncultured Lachnospiraceae bacterium (assembly GCA_947650155.1). Taxonomy (GTDB): domain Bacteria; phylum Bacillota; class Clostridia; order Lachnospirales; family Lachnospiraceae; genus RGIG3002. The sequence goes on along the minus strand of CANSUS010000017.1, from coordinate 35,036 downwards.
TAGTAAATTTCAGAACAGGGACCACAGGGACCTGCTCCATGCTCCCAGAAATTATCGCATTCTCCATTTTCATCCCTGTAAAATCTGGTAATCTTCTCCCCGGGTACTCCCACTTCTTTCGTCCAGATATCATACGCCTCGTCATCTTCACAGTAAATGGAAGGGTATAGTCTTTCCGGATCCATACCAATAACCTGTGTCAGAAATTCCCAGCTCCATTTAATGGCATCCTGTTTAAAATAGTCTCCAAAAGAAAAATTGCCAAGCATCTCAAAAAATGTGAGGTGTCGTGCCGTTTTTCCCACATTTTCAATATCGCCCGTACGAACACATTTCTGGCAGGTTGTCACCCTTTTTCTGGGCGGGATTTCCTGACCTGTAAAATAGGGCTTTAACGGCGCCATACCGGAATTGATAATTAAAAGGCTGTTATCATTATGCGGCACGAGAGAAAAACTCTTCATTTTTAAATGATCTTTACTCTCAAAAAACTCCAAATACATTTTTCTTAATTCATTTACACCAAATGGCTTCATGATCGTTTCCTCCAGATTTCTGTCTAAAATGTAAATTTATCTGCAAAATATTCCTCTAATTTGTCAATGGCTATTCTTTCCTGCTCCATAGAATCACGGAAACGGACTGTCACACAGTGGTCTGTTTCAGAATCAAAATCATATGTAATGCAAAATGGCGTTCCAATCTCATCCTGACGGCGGTATCTTTTCCCGATATTTCCCCTGTCATCAAATTCACAGTTATATTTCTTTGATAACTGCATAAAGATCTTCTCCGCACCTTCATTAAGCTTTTTAGAAAGCGGCAGCACGCCGATTTTAACCGGCGCAAGCGCAGGGTGGAAATGTAATACGGTTCGCACGTCCCCTTCTCCGATTTCTTCTTCATCATAGGCAGCACAAAGGAAAGCAAGCACTACTCTGTCCGCTCCAAGAGAAGGTTCGATTACATAGGGAACATATTTTTCTTTCTTTTCATCATCAAAATAGGACATATCCTCGCCGGAAGTATTCTGATGCTGTGTCAAATCATAATCGGTTCTGTCTGCAATTCCCCAAAGTTCACCCCAGCCAAAGGGGAATAAAAATTCAATATCCGTAGTTCCTTTGGAATAGAAACAGAGTTCTTCCGGCGAATGGTCTCTTAACCGCATTTCCTCTTCCTTCATGCCAAGAGAAAGCAGCCAGTCACGGCAGAATCCTCTCCAGTACTGAAACCACTCTAAATCCGTACCCGGCTCACAGAAAAATTCCAGCTCCATCTGTTCAAATTCTCTGGTACGGAACGTAAAGTTACCCGGCGTAATTTCATTACGGAAAGATTTACCGATCTGTCCGATGCCAAAGGGAATCTTCTTACGGGAGGTTCTCTGTACATTTTTAAAATTCACAAAAATACCCTGCGCCGTTTCCGGTCTTAAATATACGGTATTTTTTGCGTCTTCCGTTACGCCCTGAAAAGTTTTAAACATCAGGTTAAACTGTCTGATATCCGTAAAATTATGTTTTCCGCAGGTAGGACAGGGCACATTGTTCTGCTCAATGAATTGTTTCATTTTTTCCTGGCTCCATGCGTCCACAGACTCTTCCAGCGCAATGCCCTTTTCCTCTGCAAAATCCTCGATCAGCTTGTCCGCCCTGAAGCGTTCATGGCACTCTTTACAGTCCATTAAGGGATCCGAAAATCCGCCCAGATGTCCTGAAGCCACCCATGTCTGGGGATTCATTAAAATGGCACAGTCCACCCCCACATTATAGGGATTTTCCATGACAAATTTCTGCCACCATGCTTTTTTCACATTATTTTTTAATTCCACTCCAAGGTTACCATAATCCCATGTATTGGCAAGACCTCCGTAAATCTCCGAACCCGGATATACAAATCCTCTCGCTTTCGCCAACGCTACAATCTTATCCATTGTCTTTTCCATTTATCAGCTGCTCCTTTCCTGTTCCGCTTTTTTATCCCGTTCATTCACTGCCTTTTAAAATAATATATGCCAAATCTTCCGTATCTTCCGAAATCCTTGCGCTTTTGTTTGAGAGGAATTCCACGTTATCGCTGACGTATAATATTTTTGCCGGCGTCTCAACTTTTATTGTCCCTTCTATTTTTGACTTTTCCAGAACGATAATTCGGTTTTCTTCAAACTTCAACAGCTCTTCCATTCCATAGGCTTCATTATTTTTTGTATGAAATGTGATACCTGCTGTTTCAATACCGGAATCATAAAATTCTCTCATTGTCCCATTGAAGAAAGTTACCTCATTAAATTCTTCATACATGGACGCTCCTGCATAAATCAGGACAACCTCTGTCTGGTTTTCTGATACTTCCACCTTTTCGATAGAAATACTCTTTCCCCCTGTCCCGGAATTAAATGCCGAAACTTCTTCCAGTATCATACTCTGCAGCTCTTCCCCACTATAAAGCGTTTCATCGAAATTTTCTATGATTGTATTTTTAATCGTCCCATCCTGTTCAACTTTCACGGTGGTTTCTTTCGTCACATTTGAGCCTTCCGTACAGGCACATAAAAGAATGCATACTGCTCCTGCCGCTAAGACTGCTTTTAGTCTCTGCCTTATCATTAACCCCTGCCTCTCCTTAAAATGCACAAATCATATATGTAACTTTTTGTGCTTTTCTCTGCGTTCTTTATTATATCTGAGTTACTACTGTTTTTCAACAAGGTTTTTGTATTGTTTCCAAAACATCCAGACTTTTGAATTTCTGATTCATAAACCGGCTGCATAACCAATCCGCCAAATCCTTTATTTCCAGAAGTACGTCTTTTGTTACAGTAAAGGTATATAATTTTCCAATCTCCGTCTTTTCTATGAAAGCAAGCGCATAAACAGCGGATTCGCTAAGCTGCCGTTCTTTTGGGATTCCGGGGTATTCTCCATTCACTACTACCGTTTTAATTTCATATATGTAGCGGATGAGCTCATTGGAAATTCCCGGATGCTGCAAAGCCCGTAAAGACTGATAAGCCAACTTCAGCATTTCCTTCTCGTCATTATTTTCCCTTGTATAATAATCTGCGATCTCCATAAAATACATGCCATAATATGCTGCCTCAAAATCTTCCCGCAATGTCTCGAAATAATTGGAAATCGATGCTTCCATAATATTATAAGAGCTTCTCCCCTCATACAGTTTGAATTCTCCAAAACAAAAGGGGGTCGTTGCTGCAAGCAGTCTGCTGTTCTGCCTTCTTGCACCTTTGGCAAATGCCGGTATTTTCCCCCGCTCCTTCGTTAATAAAACAACGCGCCTATCGAAATCCCCGATAGGCACCGTCTTCAATACCATTCCTGTCAGATTTACCGTCTCCTGCATATTCTTCCGCTCTCCCGGTTTCGTTTTCCTGCATTTTACTTTCTTTTTCCTTAAAAAAAAGATAATCTTCCAGTTTTCCTGTTTCCGTAAACTGCTGCCAGTAATTTAATGCTTTCATCCTATGCCTCCCCAATAGATTTCCTTGCTCTATTAGGGTTTGCTTTTTTCTTATTTCTATTCCGATTTTCGACTTTAAAACATATCCAATTCTTTCTTGTCATAACCGAAATTTTTTAACAGAAAATCACTGTCCCTCCAGTCTTTTTTCACCTTCACCCAAAGCTGTAAATTTACTTTACTCTCCAGCATATCCTCAATCTCCGGACGTGCCAGGCTTCCGATTCTTTTTAGCATACTGCCCTGTTTTCCAATAATAATTCCCTTATGAGAATCTTTTTCACAGATGATCGTCGCCTCGATATCACATATCTTTTTCCTGTATTTCATGCTCTCAACGCTGACTGCTATCCCGTGGGGAATTTCCTCTTCCAGACATCTGAGCGCCTTTTCCCTGATCAGTTCCGCCACAATCTGCCTCTGGGGCTGATCCGTAATCGTATCTTCATCGTAAAACGCCGGGCCATAAGGCAGGTATTTCATAATACAGGAAATCAGCGTGTCCGTATTATCCGCTTTTAACGCCGAAACCGGAACGATCTCCTCAAAATCCATTTCTTTACGGTAGGTATCGATAAAAAGAAGAATTTCTTCTCTTTTCACCGTGTCTGTCTTATTAATCACAAGGATAACAGGCGTATTTACCTTTTTCAGCTGCTCGATAATATGCTTTTCACCCGCCCCGATAAAGGTGGAAGGTTCTACCAGCCACAAAATCACATCCACTTCTTTTAAACTTCTTTCCGCAATGTTTACCATATAATCGCCCAGCTTATTTTTTGCTTTATGGATTCCCGGCGTATCTACAAAAACAATCTGACCTTCCTCAGAAGTAAAGACAGTCTGTATCCGGTTTCTGGTAGTCTGCGGTTTTTTAGATGTAATCGCTATTTTTTGCCCGATCAGGCAGTTCATCAAAGTGGATTTTCCTACGTTCGGCCTTCCGATTAATGTGACAAAACCCGATTTAAAATTCTCTTTCAATCAAATCCTCCATTCTCACTTTCCACAGGAAAGCGGCTGCCGTCTCATTTGTGGTTTAAAAATTTCTTATTTTCCCCTTTCGGACCATCAATGAAATAACGGCTCAATATGCTCAAATAATGCTGCGCTCTCCTTGATCTTCTCTTCATTTCCGATTACGCACAGGCAGTTGTCTCCTATAAACGCCCTGATATAAGCGGCAAGCGCCCTGATGTCTTCGGGCTGTGTATTTAAAAGCTCGTCTCTTTCCTTCTGCATCTCTTCATAGCTTAAATGCGTCAGATACGCTCCCAGGGAAAATGTCCCTTTCATGGCCGGCGTCATCGGCACATCCATGTCACTGACAGCGCCTATGACAAACTGTGTCATGGTTCTCTCGTCCGCCTTAAAGTTTTCAATATATTCTGCCGCTTTTTTATATACTTCTAACGTATTCTCAAGGTTCGGATCTCTGTAGGAAACAAAATAACTGTCCCCTGTCCTTCCAAAGCTGTTCATACAGCCGTATGCGCCGCCTTTCACTCTGATATTGAGCCATAAGTAATCATAGCCCATCATAACTTTCAGAACCTTTAAGGAACCGTTCGGTTTTAACCCTTTCTTTCTGTAATTTCCGGCAAGGCATACATACTGTACCTGTGAAGAAGAAGTAAAACCTTCGTTTTTTACGGATAATTCCGGCACGAAACTGCCTGTCTTCACCTGACAGGTAAATAACTTTTCTTTCAGTCCTCTTACCAGTTCCGGAAGTTTCCCATATCCGTCTTCCGTTGCCGTATAATCCACCATCAGATTCTCAGGGCGGAAAATACATGTTACAAGCTCCTTTAATTTTGATATCAGAGAAGCTTTTTCCTGCTCGAAATGAAGGGTAAGTCTTTCTGTCAGCCGATTGAATTCAATGCCGTTTAATACTTCGGAAATCGCCGCCGCTTTCGATTGGTAAGACATTGCCCTTCCCGAAGCATAAGAATGCCCTGCGCTTAAAACTGCCGCCTGATTTTTGGAATTCAACTCGGCAAGAATTTCTAAAAGTCTCTTTTCATCTTCAAACTTTGTACTGAATATCATTTCCTCAGCAAGTGAAAATGCCTTGTCCAGATTTTCATACAGTACCTTTGCTTTTACCTCTAAAGTTGTTTTTATGCTGTCGATATCCTGATTATCCGTATAAATGTTATTCACGACAGCCATGCCGCCGGTCTGAATATTCATTTCATTATACAGATCGCCATAGCTGTAATTTTCAGTATCCATAAGTCCCATCACGGATTTCAGGATTCCCACATAGGGAAACAGTTCGTCCGGTATGGTTCCAAGATCAAAAATGAACCGCAGATATCCAATCTGATTGGTAAATATGTCATGGAAGAGTAACGGCGTTCCATCCACGTCCCTCACATCATTGACCGGTTTTTCCGCTTCTTTTTTCAGATCGCTTCTTTTTAAGAGCGGCAGTTTCAAAAGATCCTCCGGTTTTTCCTCTTCTTCCTGATAGGCTTTCAATGCATGAGTTTCTTCCACAATTTTTTGTATTTCTTCTTCGGATAAAGACGCCTTATAGTCTGCCAGTTTCTTTTTTAGTTTCTCCTCTTCTTTTGCGCCAAGCCCTTTTTCCGGTTTCAGAGTAACCAAAGATTTATGCGGATTCTCAATCAGGCTTTTCCGAATCAGTTCTTCAAAATAATCCGTATCGATTTTCTCCTTTACCGTCTTATATGTTTCGTTTGCCTCTATATGGATAAAAGGCATCGTATCCTCATACAGCCAGCTGTCAAGCATCCGAAGTCCGTACATAAGTCCTTTTGGATGCGAACCGTAATCCGCTTCCCTGTACTTAAATTCATAGAAATTCAGCCCCGCCCGTACTGCTTTTTTATCCAAACCGCTTTTTACAAGGTTTTCAAGTTCTTCCTCAATGGTTTTTACAAACTCTTCTCTTTGCTCTGCATTGGCATTCTTAGCAATAATAGAAAAATAGGGCTGTCTGATTCCGTCATCATAGAAACTGTAAACGTCTTTTCCAATGCCTTTATCGATCAGCGCCTGTTTTAACGGCGCTCCTGGCGCAGAACAGATTGCATAATCCAGTACATTGAAAGCAATTGCAAGTTCTTTATCCAGACTGTCCCCGAGCATGATATTATACGCCAGATAGGTATTGTCTTTTTCAGATTCTTCTTCCGTAATCGGATAAGAAATCTCCATATCGTGTCTTTTTGTAAAGGGTTTTTGCATCTTTACTTCAGAATCGATCTCCAGACGGTCATATCCTGATAAATATTCTTTATCAATAAAATCCAGTTTTTCCGCCATGTCCATATTTCCGTACAGATAGATATAGCTGTTGCTCGGATGATAATAACGGCTGTGAAATTCCAAAAACTGTTCATAGGTCAGATCCGGTATATTTTTCGGATCTCCGCCGGATTCTGTGCTGTACGTATTATCAGGATAAAGAGAATTCATAATCTGACGGTAAAGCACATCATCAGGAGAAGAAAACGCCCCTTTCATTTCATTGTATACAACGCCGTTTAATGTAAGCTCGTCCTCTTCCTTATCCATTTCATAGTGCCATCCCTCCTGCATAAAGATTTTTTTCTCTTGATAAATATTGGGATGGAACACAGCGTCCAGATATACGTTGCAAAGATTCTGAAAATCCGTGTCATTACAGCTTGCTAACGGATAGACAGTCTTGTCCGGGTAAGTCATGGCATTTAAAAAAGTATTTAAAGAACCCTTTACAAGTTCTACAAAGGGATCTTTTAACGGAAATTTTTCCGAACCGCAAAGCACGGAATGCTCTAAAATATGCGCCACGCCGGTACTGTCTTTGGGCGGCGTACGAAATCCGATGTAAAATACTTTGTTCACATCATCATTGGACAAAAGCGCTACCCTTGCCCCTGTTTTTTTATGGCGAAGGAGTACTCCCTCGGAATTTAAATCTTCAATCCTTCTTTTTTCAATAATTTCATAGCTTGTTAATTCTTCAATTTTCATTTTTAACCCCATTTCTGCGCAGGCTTACCGCGCCGCATCAATTTATATTCTATTATGTTTTTCATTATTCATCCGAATCTGCGCTACACTGGAAACGTCATAAGCGCCAGCTTTGATATTCCTATTTCCTGTATCATGATCCCTTTTTGCTTTTTTTCTTCTTCCGGCAGTTCCAGAAAATCCGAAATTTTATAAATCCTATCCTTATAAGTCCTTTTTTCTTTTCCTGATAATCCCTTTCTATTTTTCAATTCGCTCACTTTCACCTTCACTTTCAGCTGTTCGTACGTTCTCGCTGCAAAGTCTTTGGGTTTCATATAGTAAAAATGACTTTCCAGAGAAGTATCAAAAGCAATTTCTTTGGCAATATAGTGTTCTATAATTGCTTTTATTTTAAAACTGATATCTTCCCTGTCCATGATTTCTTCGTAAGTAAACTTTGCTCCAAGGTAGACATTCCCTGTATCCTGCATCACATATTTATAATCCTGATATTGATTTACCTTTTCCGTTATTCTGCTCATTTTTATACCCATGTCCGCTTCAGCGGACTCAAAATCAATAGTTGAAAGCGTTTTTCTTTCAACCTTATACCCATCTGCACCCGCTATGAATCAATAAAATCAATTTCTTCGATATTGTTTCCACTGATCCGGACCGCTTCCAGAATTTCTTCCATTGCAATTCCCGTTTCCTCAGCAAGTTCTTCCGGCGTCACTTTTCGTTTCAGATCCTCTGCAAGTGCTTTTGCTTTTTCAAAAATCTCATTTACCTTTTCTACAATCTTTGTATCCAGTTCTGCCGCTTCTGTATGCTCTGCAATGGAATCTTCCATAGCGTCCATCATCAGTTTGGCAAGCATTCCTTCCGCTTCGCTTTGATGTTCCAGACATCCAAGCTGTGTTACTCCAAGCGCCACCGCCAGATTCCCTTCTCCAATCAGATCTTCAAGAAACACCCCTTGTCCCGCATATAGTTTCGCCACTTCCACTACCTTGGGAATATAGAACTCTATCAGCTTTTTTTGTGCATCCGAATCCCCTGACATCGCCGAAATCGTAATCGCTTCTTTTTCTCCTTCCGAAAGTGTGGGAATCGCTTCCAATTCCTTCAAATATTCTTCCAGATAATCTCGGTCTTCATTCCCTAAATAATCATCCGGGTCCACCGGTTCTCCAATTCCGATTTTATGTTTATGCAGATAGTCAAAGATCAGATCCATCTGAGCATCCGTCAAATTCTGCGAAGAAAACGCTTCCTCCACTTCTTCTTTACTGATGCAGCTGCCATTTGATTTTGCCTGTTTTAAAACTTCCTGCAACGTATTTGCAAACGCAGTTTCTTTATCCATATATCCGGTTTCCCTTCATTTTCTTACTTTCCTATTATATTCAAATTATGGCAGATTAGCAATCTGTTTTTGTATCGGGAAACATTACTATCTGTGTTACTGGTAAAACTGTGCCTGCGTATTCCATAATTCACAATAGGTACTGTTTTTCTTTTTTAATAATTCTTCATGGCTTGCACAATCTATTAATTTCCCCTGATCCATCACTGCCACAAGATCACAAAACCGACAGGCTGAAAGTCTGTGAGATACAAAAATAACGGTGTGATCCTGCATAACACGGTTAATATCGCGGTAAAACCGGTATTCCGCAAGCGGATCTAAAGCGGCTGTCGGTTCGTCTAAAACAATAATCGGCGTATTTTTGTAAACAGCTCTGGCCAAAGCAATCCTCTGTGCTTCTCCTAAAGACACATCCACGCCATCGCCAAAATCCCGATTCAGCAAGGTATGTATTCCATCGGGCAATGTACCGAATCGTTCCTCCAAACCGGCTGTCCGAATTGCCGACAAAATTTTTGCTTCCCATTCATCTGTCTCTTCCGGCATGACAGACGCAATATTTTCTCCCAATTCTAAAGAAAAAAGTGAGAAGTCCTGAAAAACGGCGCTGATTTTTTCCTTACCGCCCGCCAGTTTTATCTCTCCCTGTTCCGGCTTATAAAGACCGCATAACAATTTTATCAGCGTAGATTTGCCTGAGCCGTTCGCTCCAACCAAAGCGATCTTCTGATTTCTTTTGATTTTTAAGGAAAAATTACTGACTGCATTGCAGACTGCATTCGGATAACGAAAACTAACATTACAAAATTCGACTGCCATCTGTTCCGAAATGACATCCTTCTCCTGTACCGAAACATGCTCTTCCCCGGCGTCTTCGACAGAATTATCATATTCACAAACACCCTTTTCTTTTTCTTCTGTCTTATTACCAAATAAATCCATATATTTCTGTACGCTTTTTACTGCCGCCCCATAATGACTGATTGTAGCGGCAATCGCCGAAATGGCAGACGCCATCTGATAAATACAAAAGGCAGTAAGCAGCGCTGCTCCAAGGGAACGCTGCCCATACTGCTGTTGTAAAATGACAAGTAAAAAACTGCCGCACAAAATGATTCCCTTCACAGCCTGTGACAGTCCATCCGCCACAGACGGCATACCGGCTCCATTTTTATCATATTCCCGCATCTGTTTTAACGCTTTTTGGTAGCAGCCATCCAAAAGCGGTTCAAAAGAATACACGTGAATGTCCTTTAGTTCCTTATAGCCAATACCGCCTTCATATGTAAGAAAATCATTGACCACAATATGCTCCGGGAATGTTTCCTGAAGAGCGGCCACGGATTTATCATTTGCTTTTTTAACAAAATAAGCGACAAGCAGGGAAACGACAGTCGCTATCCCTATAAAACAGGCTGTCAATAACAGCCGGACCGGATGTAACAATCCGCTTAAAAACGGAATCAGAAACAGACAAATCAGCAACAGCCAGGCGTTCTTCAAAATTTCCTCTAAACACTGCAACAAAAGCGGAAATCCAAAACCATAGGACTCTTCCGCATGAATCCGGGCCAAACTTTCCTTAAAGGCCGGACTTTCCAATTGTACGTAAGGCATCTGCATGATCTTTTGGCTTTTTAAAATACGATATTCCTGGATGCAGCATTCTGTTTCCAATTCATTTTTCTTTTCCAAATAAGAATAGACCGCACAAATACAAAATACAACAATCAGGTTTCCTACTGTCAGAAAAATCATCCCGCCTGTCTCCATGCCGCTTCCGATCGTCTCCACCACAAATGCAGATAAAATCATCGGAACCAATGCCGTCACTGCCCCTGCAAGCGTTTTCAAAATCACAATCCAAAACTTTTTAACATCCAGTTTGCGGATCAGTAACATTCCAGAGACAATGGAACCCATAAGATTATGCTTCTTCATTAGATGCCTCCTCTCTGTACGACTTGCTTTGCGCTTCAAACATCGTATAATAAAGTCCCTTCTTTTCCATCAGTGCATCATGTGTGCCATATTCTGCAATCCTTCCATGATCGAGCAGGCAGATTTTATCACAAAAACGAGTGCTCGCCAGCCTGTGCGAAATAAAAATAGAAGTTTTATCTTCCGCAAACTGTCTGTAACTCTCATAGACCTGCTTTTCAGCTATTGGATCTAACGCAGACGTTGGTTCGTCCAGAATCAGGATCGGAGCATCCTTGTAAATTGCTCTTGCTAACAGAAGCTTCTGTTGTTCTCCCCCTGAAAGTACAAGCCCCTGTCCTCCAATATTCGCCATTTTAGAATCCAGACCCGCTTTCTTTTTCTCTAAAACAGGCATCAAACCAACCTGTTTCAGGCAAGATAAAATACCAGCTTTATCTTCAGGGTTTGTGGGAGCAACATTTTCCGCCAGGGTAGCAGGAAGTAAAAAATATTCCTGAAATACGGCTGAAAACAGTTTTCTCCGAATCTGCCTGCCAATCTTTGAAAGCGGCTGTCCATCGATCAATACTTCTCCCCTTACAGGAATTAAAAAACCACATAAAAGATTGACCAATGTACTTTTTCCGGCTCCATTAACCCCAACAATGGCAAACTTTTCACCCGACTCTATTTTTAAATCAAAATTTTCATATAAAAGTTCCTTGCTCTCATAACCAAAAGAAATATCTTGAAATTCTATAACCGGCGGTGAAGATTTAATAAAAGACGGCTCTTTTGTAAAATCGGTTTTCCCTTCTTCAGGCTGTAATGCGGCAGAAAAAACATTTCCGTCCCCCAAAAAAGAACGAATATCACATAAAACGCTGTCTTCTTTCTTCAATAAGCGGACACCTTCTAACGTTTTACGCACAAAAACCGACAATCCTCTCATTAATCCCACATAAAACAACATAGAATCTATTGTAAGATACCCTTTCACAGTTAGAAAAATCATGGATAGATAAACCGCAGCATCTCTGATAAGTTCCGCAAAAAGACCCCCTGTCTGCGCTGCAGCGTATATTGATTTTATTCTTCTGCTGATACTCCAAACCCTGTGAAAAGCACAGTTTATTCTTTGGGAAAGCCAGGAGTACATACCAAACAAACGAATTTCTTTACCATGAGCAGAATCACAGGCCGCCTGCATCAAATATTCGTATTCCCTCTTTGACTGATCCAGCGCCGGTCTATTTTTTAACTCATACTTTCCTGCTAACTGCAAAAAAATATACTGTATTACGCCAATCATCAATACGAGAAGTATAAGATACCACTGAGAATCCATTAAAAACAGAAAATAAAAAATACTGCCTGCCGCTCCTGTTACTATGTTTTTACATGCAAGCAGCACACTTTTATAGCTGTTTTCCGTATTAGAATCCATTCTTCCCCGAAGACTCCGGTATCTGCCAAGTTCTTTATGCATTTTTGCATATTCTGCATGGTAAAAATGTGCAAGCAGATCATGCGCACTGCCCTGCATGAGATAAGAATATCTCCATACACACTGCTTTTTGGCAAATCCCTGAATAAAATATAACAGCACAATAGCAGTAATACATATAGCGATCTCCAGCTGATCTGTTCTGGTAAGAGTTGTCCCCATTAAAGCGCGGACTGCTAAAGACGGCAAAAGAATCTCACAAAAAGGCAGCAAAATACCTGCTGCCACTTCAATAAAAGAGTATGCCATAAGCCTTTTGTCATAACGGTAGATGTTTCTGAAAACAAAAAAAGTATTGCTTAATGTGTTGTTTTTCATATATACTCCCATCTGCGTACTTTAGCACGCATGCAAATCAGGATATTTATAATATGCACCATATCATATTCGTCGCCTGTCACAGCAGTAACTCTTCCAAATACTCTATAAAATTATCTGCCAAAACTTCCATCTCTGCTTCAATTTCTTCTCTCGCTGCTTCTGAATTTTCATCAAAATCAAACAGAACTTCATGATCAATCTGACAGACTTTACAATTCTCTTCATCCGGCATATCGGCCAGATCAATACAGCGGATAAAATAACCATCCTTATCCCATGTAAACGGAAGGTATCCTGCTTTTATAAGAAGTGGATTCCATGCATTTTTAACTGCAGAAAACGGTTCATTAACAGGATGCCGACCTACTGGTCCATCAACTTCTGCTTTAGCTTCTTTTCACATGTTCGTGCGTAAAATATTCACGCTTCTGCTTTAGCTTCTTTTCACATGTTCGTGCGTGAATAGGTGGTTTTGGCAGTATTCATAGTTTCCGTCACATTTAGAGCAGAAACGGAACTCCAGATCCGGGCTGTCTTCTTCCGTCCTGCCGCAGATTGCGCACTTATGTTTCGTAACGCCTGCAGTTTTTTTTGTCTCACGCCTGAACTCCTGTCTGCGCCGCATCTGTTTTGGCGAAAGATGCACCCGGTTTCTTGAAGTAATATAAAATACAATAAAGTTCAACATGGATGCCGCTATTACAATCTTAAAGTAGAATGGATACGTCAAAAATTCATAAATTAACATGATTCCATAGATGATCCCCATCCATTTCACTTTGACCGGAATAACAAACATCAATAATACCTGCACCTCAGGAAAGGTTGCCGCAAAAGCAAGGAATATGGACATATTCACATAATAAGTGCTGAAACATCTGGACATAACCATAAAATAAGTGCGCGTATCTGCTATACTGCCCGAAACAATAAAGAAATCGCCCTGCTTTACAAATAAATAACTGTAGCCCATCAATACGAAGCTGCCTAATACCGTAAATAACATTCCTGAAAAAATATAAACATTATACCGATAATCCCCCCATGTGCGCTCTAAAGTAGTGCCCAGCGAATAGTAAAAGTAAAGCGTAATCAAAATAAAAAAGAGATTACTGCTGGAAGGCGGATAGATAACCCATGTTACAAGCCTCCAGATCTGACCATGCAGAATCTGATACGGATCTAACGTTAAGTACGCTAAAAAATCCGGTGAGATAAAACTGATCAGATAACCGCATGCATAGCACATAATCAGCATCAGGGACAAATTCTTAATTGCGTATTTGCCAAATTTTCGTTCAAACTTACTCATAATTTCAGGAGAACTCCTTTTCTTTCATTTTCACTTTTCCTGTCATGCGTTGGAAAATAATTGAATATATTCTAACATCCACACCCCGAAAAGTAAATAAACCCATTTTTAATTCATTTAATATTATAAAATTTTAAGATTTATCATTTCAAAACTTTATGATTCTTCCAAATACTTACGTTGCAATTTGCAGAATCGTGTCGTATAATGTCAATTGGCTTATCGAAACTTGTAAACACATTATTATTGTAGAAAAGGTGTGAATTTATTCATGAATCAACAACATTATACTCTTGGTATTGATATTGGTTCAACTACCGTTAAGATAGCAGTTTTAAATGAAAACCATACTGTTCTTTTCAGTGATTACGAAAGACATTTTGCAAATATCAGAGAGACACTCTCCTCCCTTTTGCAAAAAGCTTATGATAAATTGGGGAATATTACCCTGCATCCAATGATTACAGGCTCCGGCGGTCTTACCCTTGCCAATCATCTGAAAGTTCCGTTCGTGCAGGAAGTCATTGCAGTTGCCTCTTCCTTAAAAGAACTGGCGCCCAAAACGGACGTCGCTATTGAGCTTGGCGGTGAAGATGCGAAAATCATCTATTTTGAAGGCGGAAACGTAGAGCAGCGTATGAATGGTATCTGCGCCGGCGGTACAGGTTCTTTCATTGACCAGATGGCTGCCCTGATCCAGACAGATGCAAAGGGACTGAACGAATATGCCAAAAACTATCGTTCTCTCTATACCATTGCGGCGCGCTGCGGTGTTTTTGCAAAAACGGATATTCAGCCGCTTATTAATGAAGGAGCGACAAAAGAAGATTTGTCAGCTTCCATTTTTCAGGCTGTAGTGAATCAGACCATCAGCGGCCTTGCCTGCGGCAAGCCAATCCGTGGACATGTTGCCTTTTTAGGCGGACCGCTCCACTTTTTATCTGAGCTAAAACAGGCTTTTATCCGCACTCTGAAATTAGATGAGGAACATATTATAGATACCGATAATTCCCATCTTTTTGCAGCAATAGGATCTGCCTTAAATGCAAAAGATGAAGTCTTCTATACTATGGAAGAGATGGTCGGCAAACTCTCCTCCGATATCAAAATGGAATTTGAAGTAGAGCGTATGGAACCGCTGTTTGCTTCCAGAGAAGAATTTGATAAATTTGAGGCCCGTCACAATATGCACCATGTTGCTGCCGGTGATTTGTCCACCTATCAGGGAAATTGTTACCTTGGTATTGACGCCGGAAGTACAACAACCAAAATTGCGCTGATTGGCGAAGATGGTTCTCTGCTATACTCCTTTTACAGCAATAATGACGGAAGTCCTTTAAAAACGGCAATCCGTTCTTTGAAAGAGATCTATTCTCTCCTGCCTGACAGCGCAAAAATCGTTCGTTCCTGCTCCACCGGATATGGAGAAGCATTACAAAAAGCCGCTTTCCTTTTAGACGACGGTGAAGTGGAAACCGTGGCACATTATTATGCCGCCGCTTTCTTCAATCCTGATGTGGACTGCATACTGGACATTGGCGGTCAGGACATGAAGTGTATTAAGATCAAAAATCAGACCGTGGACAGCGTACAGCTCAACGAAGCCTGTTCCTCCGGCTGCGGCTCCTTTATTGAAACTTTTGCAAAATCCCTAAATTACAGCGTGGAAGATTTTGCCGAAGCCGCTTTATTTGCAGCCCACCCGATTGACCTTGGAACCCGCTGTACCGTATTTATGAATTCCAAAGTAAAACAGGCCCAGAAAGAAGGCGCTTCGGTGTCCGATATTTCGGCAGGACTCGCTTATTCCGTTATCAAAAATGCACTGTTTAAAGTAATCAAAGTGTCCGACGCTTCGGAACTTGGTAAAAATATTGTTGTTCAGGGCGGAACTTTTTATAACAATGCCGTTCTTCGGAGTTTTGAAAAAATAGCAGGCTGTGAAGCAATCCGACCAGATATTGCAGGTATTATGGGCGCTTTCGGCGCTGCCCTGATCGCAAGGGAACATTTTCTTGCTGATCCTTCCTATCAGACTTCCATGCTCACCATCGACAAAATCAACGCATTGCAGTTTGAAACGAGTATGGCAAAATGTAAGGGCTGTACGAATAACTGCCGCCTTACCATCAATAAATTTTCCGGCGGACGCCAGTACATTTCCGGCAACCGCTGTGAAAGAGGTCTGGGAAAGCAAAAGAATGAAAACGGCTTTCCGAATCTGTTTGAGTATAAAATGAAACGGCTCTTTTCCTATGAACCTCTGCCTGCCGACGAAGCAAAAAGAGGCAGCGTAGGCATTCCAAGAGTTTTAAATATGTATGAAAACTATCCTTTTTGGTTTACTTTTTTCACGGAACTAGGGTTTCGTGTCGTACTCTCTCCCAGTTCCACACGAAAAATTTACGAATTGGGTATTGAATCCATCCCCAGTGAGTCGGAATGCTATCCGGCAAAACTTGCGCACGGGCATGTACAATGGTTAATCAATCAAAAACCGGACTTCATTTTCTATCCTGCCCTGTTTTATGAACGGAATGAATTTGAAGACGCAAATAATCACTATAACTGTCCCATTGTGACTTCCTATTCGGAAAATATCAAAAACAATGTGGAGGAAATCGGACGGGGAGAAGTGATATTCCGTAACCCGTTTATGTCCTTTTTATGTGAAGAAACGATCAGCGACGCTCTGATCCGGGAATTTAAGGAACTGCCTGCTCAGGAAATCCGTTCCGCCGTAAAAAAAGGCTGGGAGGAAATGGAAAATGCCCGGACGGATATGCAGAAAAAAGGGGAAGAAGCCCTGAAATGGATGGAAGAAAACCACAAGCGCGGTATTGTTCTTGCAGGACGTCCCTATCATGTAGATCCTGAGATCAATCATGGTATCCCTGAACTGATTAATTCCTATGATATTGCTGTGCTGACTGAGGACTCCATCTCCCATCTGGCTGCGCCTGAACGTCCGCTCATTGTTTCCGACCAGTGGATGTATCATTCCAGACTTTACGCTGCTGCCAGCTTTGTAAAAACAAGAGAGGATCTTGACCTCATACAGTTAAATTCCTTTGGATGCGGTCTGGATGCCGTTACTACGGATCAGGTTAATGATATTCTTTCCGGTTCCGACAAAATATATACCTGCTTAAAGATCGATGAAGTCAATAATTTAGGAGCTGCAAGAATCCGTATTCGTTCGCTGCTCTCGGCGATTCATGTAAAAGAACAAAAGGGCATGCCACGCACGATCCGTTCTTCTGCCATTACCAAAGTGCAGTTTACGGAAGAAATGCGTAAGGAATATACCATACTCTGCCCGCAGATGTCGCCGATTCATTTTGAAATTTTAGAATCTGCCTTCCGCGCCTGCGGTTATCGTTTTGAAGTACTTCCCAATGATAACAAACGGGCCGTGGATATGGGACTTAAATATGTGAACAATGACGCCTGTTATCCGTCCCTTATGGTAGTCGGTCAGATCATGGATGCTCTGCTGTCCGGTCACTATGACTTAAATAAAACAGCTATTATTATGACACAGACCGGAGGCGGATGCCGTGCAACAAACTATGTGGGCTTTATCAGACGGGCTTTGGAAAAGGCAGGAATGCCGCAAATTCCGGTTATTTCCCTAAACCTTGCCGGAATCGAATCCAATCCCGGTTTCCATCTGAACCTGGATATGTTAATGCGTGCCGCTTACGGCGCGGTCTTCGGAGATGTTTTCATGCGCTGTATCTATCGCATGCGGCCTTATGAAAAAGAACCGGGGAGTGTGGAGGCGGTGCATCAGAAATGGCTGAAAAAATGTCAGGATTTTGTTTCTGCAAAACACATGAATTTCTTTACCTTCCAGAAAATGTGCAGACAGATGATCCGGGAATTTGACGCCATTCCCATTACAGAAGAGAAAAAACCCCGGGTCGGTATCGTAGGAGAAATTCTTGTAAAATTTGCTCCTGCGGCAAACAACTATCTGGTGGAGCTTTTAGAATCAGAAGGTGCGGAAGCCGTTTGTCCCGACCTGATCGACTTTATGCTTTACTGTTTCTACAATCAGATATATAAGGCTGAATATCTTGGTACAAAGAAAAAAGCCGCTGTGCTTTCCCGCCTCGGAATCTGGGGAATTGAAAGGCTGCGCGGCGGTGCGGCAAAGGCCTTTCAAAATAGTAAACATTTTGATGCGCCGACCAGTATCTATAAAATCGTGGAATACGCAAAACCCATTGTAAATATCGGTAACCAGACCGGTGAGGGATGGTTTTTGACAGGAGAAATGGTGGAACTTATTCACGCAGGCGTGCCCAATATTGTCTGCTGTCAGCCCTTTGCCTGCCTGCCTAACCATATTGTGGGTAAAGGCGTTATCAAAGAGCTTCGTAAACAGTACCCGCTCAGCAACATTGTAGCGATCGACTACGATCCGGGCGCCAGTGAAGTAAATCAGTTAAATCGGATTAAACTGATGCTTTCCACGGCCCAGAAAAATTTAAAACAGTAAAACCCAGGCGCAAAATCATCAAATCAGATAATTTTGCGCCCGGTTATTTTTGTCTGCAATGCAGCCATAAAAGCTGCCTTTTACGTCAGTTATTCCATTTCAAATGTAATTTCATCCTCTGAAAATAGTTCAAAGTTTGCAAATTCCTCATGATCATAAATTTTCATTTCCAATAATTTATCCATTTCTACACCAAAAGTCAACTCATACCTGTCCATATTTTCCATTTCGACCACAATATAGACCGTGTCGGGATAAGATTCATTGACGCTGCAATATACTCTTGTAACGGTTCCTTCTGCCCCCATCACATCAGTTACAATCTTTTGCCCTTTCCGGCAAAACATTTCCATCTTTTCTGTTGTCGGTATGTTTGAATTTACAGTCTGCTCCGCTTTTTCTATATTGGCAGATGCGTCCCAGTAATAACCAATCCGGTCTGGTACTTGTTCCATGATTTCATGATTTACATGGAAGACTGCCTGATAAGATTCTTCTTCATTTTTATAAATAACTACATAAATGCCTTTTCCTTCTTCCCTTTTATTTTCTACATATCGAATTTCCATCTCCATCGTCTCAGTATCTAATTCATAAATGCTCTCTAACACTTCCTTTCCTCGTACATATGCCGGACTATCTTCCGTAACTTCTTCAATCGTACCTGTATTCATTTCTGTGTCCTGCGCCGTAATTCCAAGCTCCTCATTCTTTTTCTGTAAGCTGTAATCCAGTTTCGCCCACAGATCCAGAATTTCCAGAAGCTGCTCATCCGTCAACTCTTCCTTCGGCAAATGGAATGTCCGTATTTCAGCTTCATAGTAAAAATCTCCTGCTTCGCCCGTCGTGTCTATTTCTCCCTCGGGAAACCGTTCTCCCTGTTCAAATATAATTTTTAATTCGTCCATTCTCGTTCTTTCACTTTCCGTAAGCGGTCTTGACCAGGAATCCGCATCTGCCGTTCCAATTTGGGCAAAATCGTAATGCTCCGTTATTTCCTTATCGTCCATCGCATCCAGCCTCGCCTGATACGCGTTTACCGCCGCATAGACCGTCACGCTTCCTGCAAGACATACAAAAACTGCTGCCGCTGCCGCTGCTATTTTAGAGTAGCGGAACAACAGATTCGGAACATGTCTATTCCTCTTGCACTGATAAAGTAATTCTTCTTTCATCTCCTCTTTTATTTCAATTCCCTGTACCACTTTTTTCCAATCCATACTTTTTCCTCTCTTTCCTTTTTTCAATCTAACTCTTCCAGTCTTTTCTTCAACATTTCCCTGCCGCGCTGCATTCTTTTTTTCACTGCGCTTTCACTGATCTGCATAATCTTTGCAATTTCACTCGTATGGTATCCTTCGATATAATACAGATGAATCGCCATCTTATATTTTGCAGGCAATGACATTACTTCCTTCAAAACTTCCGACTCTTCCGGCTCCTTACAATATTGCTCCAACTCCTTCATATCTACATATTGATTCCGTTTCTTAAACCGAAGCAGGTCTTTACACAGATTTGCCGTTATTTTAAAGAGCCACGCTTTTTCATGCGCTTCGTCTCGAAATTCCGGAGCCTTCTGCATATATTTTATAAAAGCCTCCTGCAGTACGTCCTGCGCGTCCTGTTCGTGTCTTAAAATTACAAAACACATGCGGAACAGACTGCTTCCGTACTGTTCGATTGCACTTTCCACTTTTGCCTCCTGCTGCCCTGACATTCTTCCGCTCCTTCTCATTTATTTTCATAATGTATGTATGGTACCAATACTCCCTCTTTTGACGACGTCTACTTATATCACGTCTGGGCCCCCGCTTTGGTGACATTATTTTAAAATTTTTATACAAAAAAACTGCCATCCCACAATTTTGTGTAAATGGCAGCATTTTCATTCTTCATAAATTATAATCTTCTAAGCTCTGTATAGGCAAGCAGGAACGGTCCTACTCCCTTTGCGTCATCCTTCACGATCGGTTCTGACATATAATAGTCAAAACTTCCGTCACGCTTATTGGGACCTCCAAGTCCGGCAACAAGGCAGATACCTCCAAGACTCATATTGCCTTCTTCCGTTACAAGGTATTTGTCACAGATTCCTTGAAATGCCTTCAAACCATACTCTTTGTACTTTTCCGGTAAAAAGCCAAGACGCACTCCTTTCAGAATCGAATACGCCATAATAGAACTGCCGCTCGTCTCCAGATAGTTCTTACCGATACCGCCTTTATCAACTACCTGATACCACATTCCGCTCTCATCCTGATATTTTACCATAGCGTCGATCAGTTCTAAAAACACCTGCTTCAGATTATCATAGTCTCTTTGGCAGTTTTCATCTGCATCACATTTATCCAGCGTATCCAAAAGCGCCATAGAATACCAGCCCAATGCCCTCAGCCAGAAATTCTCGGAAAGCCCGGTTTCTTTATTACACCAGAACATTTCTCTGGAAGAATCATAAGCATGGTAATATAAACCTGTTTTTTCGTCCCGCATATTTTTTACCACATTGGTAAACTGGTTAAAAATATCGTCATAATGTTCTTTATGATTAAATTTTGTCTCATATTCCATATAAAAGGGCTGCCCCATATACAGACCATCTAACCATACCTGGTTCGGGTAAATCTTTTTATGCCAGAAATTCCCTTCTTTCGTTCTTGGCTGGATCTTTAACTGACTGTAGATCAAATCAATGGCTTTGCGGTACTTTTCCTTTCCCGTCAGATCATAAAGTTCAAATAATGTCTTTCCTGCATTCACATTATCAATATTTAATTCGTTCACATCATAGCCGTTTATTGACCCATCCTCATTTACCCGGTGATTCACATAGGCGTCCGCAAATTTTAAATATTTTTCGTTGCTCGTTGTTTTATAAGTTTCCAATATAGCGAGGATCATACATCCGTCAATATAATTCCATCCTGACGCAAGCCCCAGCAGCGCCTTTTCAATATTCCATGCTGGCGCATCCAATGTACTCTTCTCCAAAAGCTCGTCAATATACTTTTCAATTATCGGCATCTCCATATATAAAATCCTCCGTTCCCTTTCCTGTCCCGATCAAGGCTGTTTCTAACCGTTTTCTTCTTTTCTAATTCATATTCTAAGAAAAGAAGTACAATTTTACAATCAAAAAAGGAAAACTTAACAGGAAATTCCATAATTTATCCCGAATTTGCAAGGCAGATTCTCTGAAACAGCCCGACTACTGACTTCTGTGTCCGATCTCCTTATATTTTTTCATTATGGCTGCCGCTATTATGACAAGTATAAAAACTGCAATACCTGTTATAATGATACTTTCATTCCTGATCCCGATATAAAACAGAAGCCCCACAAATCCCATATAAAATAAAAGCAGAAATACCGCCGCCGTCACACGGAACCAAAACGGAAATTTCTTTTCCGTTACGGCTGTTTCCGCTCCTTCAAGTATAATCTCCATGCAAATCTCCAAAATGAAATCCATACTCCGATCTCCCCGTAAAAAAAGCTTCTTTGAAAAACAGCAATTCTTTTATCCACTATTAATAAAATAAAGACCTCTCTTTTATCTTCCTTGCCATGCTCGCCGCGCGCACATTATTTTCGTATACAAGTCTTTCGTCTATCCACTCTTCCAGACGTTCATCCCGAAGCTGCTTCTTTTCCAGCCACAGTTTTTCCAAATATCTTTTCTCTAGCATCTTTTTTAAAGCCCTTTGCTCCAGAAACCGCTTTTGCTGTAATTTTTTAAGTCTCTTTCTGTTTGCCTCTCTTTTCGCGCGATACCGTTCTTCTTCCTGTTTTTTCCGCATCTTTTTTTCATATTCAGGATAACGCACCTGCGAATAGCATTCTTCTTTTTTGGCTCCATAAAAAAGCACAACGTCAGCCCTGCCGAAATAAGAAGACATCGCATGGTTTCCGGAAAAGTAAGTCTGAATATCTTTTAACACCCATGCTTCATATGCAGGATCATTCCACATTGCCTCAAAAGCCGCCTGCGAAATCAGTACTAAAACATCATCATTTCGCTGTGACGGATGCTTTTGCATATTGGAAATCAAATAATAAATGTAACACTGATACTCCTGCATTGTCATATCTTTTGTAATAGATTTTTCCGTCCCCGGTACTGTATTTGTAATTTCCTCTTTCATTTCCTTTTCTTCTAACAAATCCAAAAAAGTACGATCCGTCTTTCTTTCTGTTTTCTCCTGATCTTTTACGGCCTGTTTTGCGCATACGGTTTCCCCTGCTGCCGCTATATGTTCCATATAAAAACCTCCTTCCCTGCTATGTATCTCTCTGTTCCTTCGGCTGCTTTCTCCTGTCTTTATTCCCCGTAACAGCACAGTTAAAACGGCAGTCCTCTGGCATCACTCTTTCTTATTTTTATAGGATATCTGTATATTACATATGTATATTATATATATATTATCGGCAATAAAATCCGCTCCAACACCGAAATGTAACCATATGGCTTTAAAATGCATCAACTGCTTTGAAAATTATATTTTTTTTAGAATCTGTTCACAATTTCTTGACACTTTGACCTTATTTTCATCACATTCTTACCATAAAATAGGAAACATAGAAAGCTTAATCCCCTCAGCTTTCTATAAAAAACTTTTTCATATCTCCCCTTTGTATCAGAGACTGCCACCCTTATTGATGAAATACATCAGTAAGCGTGGCTGCCTCTTTTTTTTCAAACATCCCGCAAAATCACATACAATTGTGCAGACAAGCTACGGCTGCCGGAATATCCTCCGCCCTTATGCCGGAATAATTCATAATGATAGTATGCTCCGTTTTCTTTGGAGGATCGCCAAAATAATATCCTGCAAGACTGGACAGTCTGATTCCATTTTGCGATGCCCGCTGCAAAAATATCTCATCTGCAGTATCCGTATCCAATCGCATCAAAAAATGCAGTCCTGCATCTTCTTCCCTGATTTCTATCCTTCCTTCCATTGTGTCCTTTTTCAATTCATTCATAAGCTGATCCCTTATGCTTTTATAGTATTTCCTCATCCGGTTGATATGTTTTTCAAAATATCCGTCATTTATGAATCTGGCCAGCGTATACTGTTCAAAATTGGATACCGTACAAGAATAAAAACCCATTCTTTCATAAAACTGCTCTAAAAGATGATGAGGAAGCACCATATAACTGATACGGATCGTCGACGCCAGACTTTTGGTAAAGGTATTCATATAAATCACTTTTTCACTGACATCGATACTCTGCAGCGTTGCCATCGGTTTTCCCGTCAGGCGAAACTCCGAATCATAATCATCCTCAATAATATATCTTCCCTCCGACTTCGCCGCCCATCCAAGCAGTTCGTATCGCCTGCTCACCGGCGTTACGATTCCGGTCGGATAATGGTGGGATGGAGAAATATGTGCAATCTGCGCGCCGGAATTTTCCAGTTCAGATACAAGTATCCCTGCCTTATCCATAGGAATATATCTGCATACCACTCCGTTGCTTTCATAAATCTTCACAATCTTATCATACCCCGGATTCTCCACTGCGTAAATTTTGTCTCTTCCCAATAACTGGATAATCAGTCCATACAGGTATTCTGTCCCCGCTCCCACAATCACCTGATTCGGGTCTACATCCATATTACGAAACTGTTTCATATGTCTGCAGATTGCCATGCGCAGTTCCATAATGCCTCCACAGGGCGCCCCCACCATAAGCTCCTCCTTTTTTTCACTGATCGTCTCCCTCATCAGTTTCGCCCATGTAGCAAAAGGGAAATTTTCAGCGTTGTTGCGGTTACTGACAAAATCAAACCGGTAAACCGGATTTGCCGCTATTGTAAAATTTTCAGAATTCATGGGAACCGTATCTGAAAAACCGGTTCTTTCCGATATATCAGCCGCATAGTAGCCTTTCTTCGGAATGGAATAAATATATCCTTCCGCCAATAGCTGTGCATAGGCATTCTCTACTGTAATCGTACTTATACCCAGATTTTTTGCAAAACTGCGCTTAGAAGGAAGTTTTTCCCCCGCCGCAATTTTGCCGTCTAAAATGTCATTTTTAATGCATTTGTATAAATGCAGATACAGACTTTCTGACCTTAAATTCTCAAAAGAATACGTAAGCATCTCCCTTTTTCTCCTGTTCTGACCATATTGACTATATTTGAATTGAATATTTTAGTAGGTTCAGATTTGATTATAATAAGAGGCATGGATATTGTAAAGAAGAATTAGAAAGGAATGAATATCATCATGGAAAATACTTTTGAAACGAATACGGGCGAATACGGTCGTCCCACCCTTACAAAGCAAAAGCAGTATGCGCTGAATAAAGAACTTGCACAAATGTTAAAGGGAGGGGTGATTATGGACGTCACTACTCCTGAACAGGCCAGAATCGCTGAAGAAGCCGGCGCCTGCGCTGTTATGGCGTTAGAAAGAATTCCCGCCGACATCAGGGCTGCCGGAGGCGTGTCAAGAATGAGCGATCCGAAAATGATTAAGGGCATTATGGAAGCGGTCTCCATTCCGGTAATGGCAAAATGTCGGATTGGACATTTTGCGGAGGCACAAATATTAGAGGCGGTGGAGATCGATTACATAGATGAAAGTGAAGTGCTGTCTCCCGCTGACGACGTTTATCATATTGATAAGACACAGTTTAAAGTCCCCTTTGTCTGCGGCGCAAAAGATTTAGGAGAAGCATTAAGAAGAATTTGTGAAGGCGCTTCTATGATCCGTACAAAAGGAGAGCCCGGCACCGGAGATATTGTACAGGCAGTACGACATATGCGGAAAATGAACAGCGAAATTGCAAAAGTTTCCGCCATGCGGGAAGAAGAACTCTATCACGCCGCTAAAGAACTTCAAGTTCCTTTTGAACTGCTTAAGACGGTACATGATACAAAACGTCTTCCAGTTGTCAACTTCGCTGCCGGCGGCATCGCTACTCCTGCAGACGCTGCGCTGATGATGCAGCTTGGCGCGGAAGGCGTCTTTGTGGGCTCAGGCATTTTTAAATCCGGAAATCCTGCAAAACGTGCCGCTGCAATCGTAAAAGCGGTTACCAATTATAACGATGCAAAAATGATTGCAGAATTATCTGAAGACCTGGGCGAAGCTATGGTAGGCATCAATGAAAATGAAATCGAACTGCTCATGGCGGAAAGAGGGAAATAAAACGGACAGGAGGCCAACCTATGAAAATTGCAGTACTTGCCGTACAGGGCGCCTTTCTGGAACAGGAAAAAGCGTTTCAGAAACTTGGCATGGAAACAATAGAATTACGTAAAAAAGAAGACCTTGAAGCGGACTTTGACGCCCTGGTCCTTCCCGGCGGGGAAAGCACTGTGCAGGGAAAACTACTGAAAGAACTGGGAATGTTTCAGGATTTAAAAAGCAGAATCGAAAACGGAATGCCAACTATGGCAACCTGCGCCGGTGTGATCCTGCTTGCCGGAACGCTTACCAACGACAGCAGAACCTATTTCCAGACACTTCCCGTAAGCGTCACCCGCAATGCTTACGGACGGCAGCTTGGAAGTTTTTATCAAGAAGGTGTCTTAAAAGAGATCGGCAATTTCGGAATGGAATTTATCCGTGCACCCTTGATTGAAGCTGCTTCTCCCGAATGCACGATTTTAGGCACTGTCAACGATCACGTCGTTGCAGTCAGATACCGCAGTCAGCTTGCCCTGACTTTTCATCCTGAACTTACAGACGATCTGGCCGTTCATCGCTATTTTTGTCAGAACATAGTAAATGAAATCGACAGTATGCCATAAATAACCGGCTGATGGATCATATAAATCGGAAGGGAATGCCTTCCGATCCATCCTGCCGCCTTAATCCGTTCTGTCATCAGATACGGAAAGAAATTTCTTTTTTCTGCTATTCCATATAAATAATATCCGGCAAAAAACAGAAAAATCCACGGAAAAACAGGAAAATAGTCTGTAGAAAAAAAGGCCGGCTGTGGAAACCCGAAAAAGGCCGTAACATAATTACGGTAGAATTCATCCGGTATGGCAAGCAGATTCCAGCCTTCAAATCCAATATATCCTCCCGGCACATTCCTCAGAAGGAAAAACAGAATCAGACTGGCAAAGAGCCCGGCCGTCGGATTTATCCTTTTCATAATCCTATGAAAGGGAATCATGAGAAGCATACAAGTGCCTAACAAGGTCAGCACTCCAAATATCACTCTGTTTTGCGGCATTACAAGTAATGTAACCGCCGTAATTACAACTCCCGCACCAAAAACCGTAATTCCCCTTCTTACTTTTCTTTTCCCGAAAGACCAGCAAAATCCCGAAAGCAGAATAAAAGTCCAGCATATGCTTTGCTGCCACACATATCCTGTCGTGGATTCATACCATGCCCAATCTTTATGAAACAGATACACCATATCCCATGCGGTATGATACAGAATCATACTGAGCAGCGTCATTCCTCGGATTTCATCCAAAACATAATATCTTTTTTTCATGTAAGCTTCCTTTTGGCAGCTTTCTTCCGACTGCCGCCCGTTTTTCTTACTATCTAATATACTACTTCCCTTCTGTTCCTTCCAGTAAAACATGATTTTTTCTATGCTCCAGAATACATTGTCTCTAAAGAAATAACCGAAAAAACCGATAACATTTATAGAATAACAGATCAGAAAACCGATTTTGTCAAAAACAGAGGTGATTTTAATGATGACAAACATGACACAGGTATTAAGTTCTATGGAAAATTCCATTAAACTCCGCAGTAAAGCGGAAGCGGAAAGGCGCGCTGCAAGGGCGGAACAGGAAAAAAAGGAATTTCTTGAAAAATTAATGCGTGCCGCTTCCAGCGATATGGAACTTGACGGTATGGCTTCTAAAGTAAAAGGCTCCGACGATGCTGTCCAGAGAGATCAGCTGATCGGATTTTTAATGGCAGGGTTTTAAAAGGCAGGATTCCCTGCCTTTTGCCTTGCATACTTATCTCATAATTACATATACTGTCTATGAGGTAATGTATATGAAACAGTTAAGAATTTATACAATCATCGGAATCGTATTTGTGTTAATAACAGGATCATTGGCACATTTTTTATATGATTGGACCAATCAAAACTTTTTGATCGGGCTGTTTACTCCTGTAAATGAATCCATTTGGGAACATATGAAACTGCTCTTTTTCCCTATGCTGCTGTATGCAGTTTTTATGAATTGGAAGTTGAAAGACAGTAATCCATGCATTTCTTCAGCGCTATGTACAGGTATTTTATCAGGGACAGTACTAATCCCTGTTTTATTCTATGGCTATACTGCAATACTCGGGCAGGATTCGTTGATTGCAGATATCGCCATTTTTATTCTAAGTACGATCGTTTCCTTTGTAATTGTATACAGGCTTGCTTTATCCTGTAAAGCAAAGCCTTACGAACTGCTGTTATACTGCTTAACAGTACTCTTCGCAGTATGTTTTTTCTTATTTACTTATCATCCGCCGGATTTTCCACTGTTCATTCCTCCTGAGATAAACAATGCCTGAAAGGGTTATCTTCAATTTATACATTTGCGCAGACCGCAATTTCTAGATCTGCATTTTTTCCCTTCCATTTTGGCACCTGCCATATGATATCCTCTACCAGATTTTTATCTACATCTATAATAACCTTTCTGAGGTTCGGAAAATCATTAAAATTGTTAATACTTAATTCTAAGCCGGGATCTTTACAATGTAATTCAAATTCCTCTATCTTTCTCATATTCTGCAGATCTTTATCATAAAAGTTATTCATCCACACCGCTTCCAGCTGAAACTTCTTAATACTGTTTAAATTTTTATAATCCGGCATTTGCAGGATTGTTTCCGATAAATCATATTCTGATTTTATAGTAAGTTCTGTGATAAAGGGAAATTGTTTCAAGAAATCAATCCTTTGTATATCCCCATATAAAGTAACTTTCTCACACTTATTCAGATACCGGAGAAACTGCATTTCTCCAATATATAAACTTTCTGCCTCCCGTATGCCGCAAAACAGTTTTAAATCCTTCACCCGATCGATAAGGCTGACTCCTTTATCCGACAAAGTTTCATTTCCTATCAAATTTATCATGCATTCATAAGTAGTTAAGGAATCTCCCTGAATGGAATCCAATAAGATATTCATTAGCTGTTCGCGCACATTGTATTCATTCAGCATGGAATTCTGATATTCACTTAACATCTCCAAAGCCCGTTCTTTGATCTCTTCCTCCCCATCTCCTTCCACATAAGATAAGAGAATGGGAATCGCCTCGTCTGACTCTAAACGTTCCATTATATCCAGACATCGGTTTCTTTCCAGATCTGTGTATTTTGCAGAATCCTTTAGAAAAGGCAGAAAATAAGTTCCTGCCTGTACAATTTCATACAGATCCCCCGGTTTGGGAGGAACCAGTTTTTTAATTTTACTGTCAATTTCATTTCTAATCTCATCATTAGAGAAAAAAGCAGCGTTAGACGCCCCCATCGAAGCCATTAAAGTATACCTGTCGTCGAATCTCTTCTCCCCCTCATGTAATAATTTCCGTAAAACATCCTCCACATTTTCTTTCCCCATTTCCCGAAAACACATAATAATAGTCTCTTTCCAATTCACATTACATGCTTCCCTCACCAAAACATTCCAGTCGCATTTTCTGCAGATCGTTTTCACCGCCAAAAACTCCATAAATGTCTTATGGATAAAATCTATATCCCCTTCTTCCGGTTCTCTGATAATACCGCTTCGCTCAATCAGAAAATTTAACACATCTTCTGCATTACATACTGCTTTATCGTCCATTAAAATATTGGTGTCTTTCAGTAAATGATCCAGAAAATGCACCACATTGATTCTTTTTTCTGATGATACATTTCCATTCATCATCCAGTACGAAATTTCTTCCAGAATTTTTTTCTTTTTACTATAATCCAGTCTTGGCAGATTTTCATAAGCAGTGCCTGTAATGTTTCGCTTGTTATCTCTTGCATCCATAAGCATTTCGCAGCATTTTTCATACAGCGCCATCTTATCTTCCGGTAACTGTTCATTATTAACATAGTTCAGCGCGCAGATCATTGCGCATAATAAAGGATTTTTTGCCAGCAGCTTTAATGACGGACTGTTAACTATTTTATTTTTCAAATGATATTGCAGCCTGTCAATTTCCTCATCATCCACAATCGCATCTTTCCGTAAAACAGATCTGTGCCAATACTCGATGAATTCTTTTATATTTTCCGTTTTCATAGGTAAGATTTCATAATAGGTACTTTCACAATCTATCTGGTCCTTTACAGAGTTTCTCGCTGTCAGTAAAATTTTTGCCTGCGGATATTGGCTGACAATGCCCTCAATATTTCTATAAACTTCTTCCCTCTTTATCTGATTGATTTCATCCAGACCGTCAAATAATAAAATAGCTCTGTTCTGCTCCAGTAAATTCAAAATCCATCCGTCCGGGCAGTTCTTTCCATATATGGCAGTGACTTTGTTCACAACGTCCTGAAGATTAATGGGCCACTCCACATTTCTTAATTCTATTACGATAGGGATCGTATTTTCGATGTTCTCTATTTTATGAGATTCATTTTTGGCTGCGCACACTGCAATCCACTGCAAAAACGTTGTTTTCCCGGAACCGGCTTCTCCCTTGATCCAAACCACATTATGATTTACAAAAACCTGGGACAGCTCAATTTCTTCTCCGTATTCTCCTCCGTTTACGCAGTTTAATTCCACATATGCAGATGAAATATCATATCTTGTCACATTTCTGGCATTGTTGATACCGGATCCGATTAATTCGACTTTACTGTATTTTTCAACCAGTTTATCACGATAGATCCCCTCATACTCACGGTATGTAACATCCACATCTTTTATCAGACTTGTCATGGAATGAATTTCCATCAAAATAGCATGCAGATCCTTTTGATATTCTTCCTGTCTTTTAACGATGATTTCTAATGATTTAGGCGTAAAATTAGGAAGCCTGGATACAAACTCTGTTCCCGCCTTGACGATGTATCTGACACAATTTTCATATAGCCCCGTCTCCGCATCGCTCCATGCATTTCTCTCTTTTTCTGATTGTTTCATAATAAGCGTTCGTAAATCATCCGCATGGGAAGTTCCCAATATCAGTTCTTCTTCCTTTAGATTGATTTTCTCTATATCTTTTTGTATTTGGAGAAAAATCGCTGCTTTTCGATCTTCTGAATCTATCTGACTCCCAAATTCTTGAACAAAATCTTCTGCCATGATATCTATAAAATTATCGATCGATCTGCTGAACTTCCTTGCTTCCAATATAGTCAGGCCGCATTGTTGAGCAAATTGCTCTAAATCTGTAATATTTGCCGTTAACACCCTGCTGTCACTTGTCCAGTATCTTAACAACATTCTGAACGTGACTCCCAATGTGCCAATCACAATTTTTATCATTGCTATCCTCATTTCCGCACTGCTTTATTTGTACAAACATATTCAACCAATTCATCTGCATACTTTATTGCATATAATTTTTCATATAATAAATACTTCCAGTCATTGCTTCCGGCTTTCAGCCGCTGACTGTCTCTTTTACCCAGAATCCACCCGTCAGCCATGATTTTGACCCTGCTTTTTTCTCTGTCCGGCTGCCCCTGTAATACGGATAACAATTCTGAAATCTCATCGGCGGCTGCTTCATTGTATCTGCACAATAAGTCTAAATATTTATAATGATCCTTTACAATTTTTCTTAAGCGGCTGTCCAAAATTTTAGAAAAGTCCGCCGTATATTTTACTTCCGTAGTTCTTTTTATATCCGTGGGATCAAAATCAATTTCAACATTTAGGAACGGTATATCATCAATACAATCAGAATAAAAATTGATAAACTGTCTTTCATTCCTCGTATCAACAAATTTATCTCCTTTTTTCTTATTGCATTTGTTGCACAGTGGTATTAGATTATTTGGATACAGCGTAAATTCGGGATAATTCTCCTTTGGTACATAATGATCCACTTCTTCGATCTTTCCATTCCCACAATAAGGGCAGACGCCTTCACATTCCTCATAAACCTTTTTTAATTCCTTCTCTTTCATTCTCTTCTTAAAGGAAGTATTAAATGATGAATGGATCGCATCTTTGTCTTCCTCCGTTACAATTTTACTGGAACCCACATTTTCCAATATATCTTTTTTCTTTTCAAAAACAGTATATCTCCTAACAATATAATCTCTATAAGCGCTCAGCCGTTTCGCATAGTCTTCTCTCTTTTTCCTTTTTATCATGTCATCTAACATCGAAACGGCCTCTGTGTTTACCGGCTCTGTTAATTTTTTCATCTGTGTACCTCCCCACACTTTAAAAGTATAGATTTTCTATGCGCTTCAATACCGCTCTCTGTATACTTTACTGACTAAAAAAATCTTCTCTCTATTCATCTTCATATAATAAATTTAAGTATAATTCCGCGTTCATGCTCAGGTTATCTTCAAAAAGATTCTCAATCTCTTCTTTTGTGAATCCCTCTTCCTTCTTCCTCCTGAAAAAAGATTTATAATTGCTTTCATCCGGCCGTACGTTGAAAACGTTTGTAATGATTCTGGATATATTATCTCCAAAGCATTCTTCCCACAGTTTATCTTCATAAAATTCATTATTATCAAACACTCTTACATATCTGGAAGGAATCTCCTGTAATACGATAGGCGAATGGGTTGATATAATGGCAAAGGAGTTAAATTGATCTAATATATCGTTTAACATCCTCATGAAATTTGAGATTGCATTCGGATGTAAATGAATCTCAGGTTCATCAATAAGCAGTAATGAATCTTCCGTAATGCTGACTATGACCTGTGTAAAAATGTGCAGCATTATTTTTTGTCCCGAACTTAACTCGTAAAAATAATCCTCAATCACATTTTCAGATGAAATTTTCCCTTCGTTAAAAATCCTTTTTAAATCGTCTTTATTATCAAATATATTAGTCATAATGACTTTCCACTCTTTTTTACGGTTCATCCTTATGATCTCATTCAGATTATTTCTGAAGTTAATGTACATTTCAGTTTCTGATATCAATCTGTTTCCTCGCAGCAGTCCGCAATATACATAACTGCCAATTCCGTCTTCCATGAACTCATTTTCTTCCAGAACATTCCCCAGCATAATATTATTAAAATAATTTTCCAGCTGCTCCTTTTCCTCAAGTTTCCCGATTAAAATCTCTACATCTGTAAAAAAATTGCTTAAAGCATTAAAATCCTTATCCATCTCTTTTCTACTGCTGCATATGTCCTTCTGCCTTTGGATCTCCGCTAAGATATGCTGCCACTCCTGAACGGTCTGCCTTTTACTGACCCTCTCGCCAAAGGGCTTTTCAAAATTATCAAAAGCGCTGTATGATACGGCAATATATCTGCTGAATCCTGGTCTGACATCAACGTCATATTTTTCTTCCATTTTATTATAACCGCTTAAAACGCTTGCCAGAGACGATAACATTTGGGTTTTTCCCGTTCCGTTTTTGCCCACAACAACATTGATTCGATTAGGTAAACGTGAATTATCATTAAATTCAAAAAATACTTTTTTATTATAATTCTTATTATAAGTATATGTAAAAGCCACTTTTCCCTCAATATGGTTCGATAACCCGTAGAAAACCTGAAATCCCATTTTATATGCGTGATAGGCTTCACTGTCCCGCATCAGAGAATTCGTTATTCCATTTTGATCAGAAAATTTATCTCCAATATCCTTATTAATGGCAATATCGTTTAACGCCAGCAGAATTTCTCTTCCCCACTCCCTGTCAGGATTGTTTAATTCTTTTAGTTTTCGGTAATATTCCACGCTCTGCCCCAGGGAACAGAATTCTTTATTTAAAGTTTTGAATTGAAGTGGAATTACCTGTCTGACTATATATTCACTGGCATGTAATATTTTTACCTTTCCTATTGCCTTATAATGCGTTTTCTCATTTTTTTGATAATACATTCTAAACAATGTCTGGTTTCCAAAATCGTCAAAAGCATCCGTAACCAATTTGATATGCGGATAGATTTTCATATCCTGTTCTTTAATTCCATGACTAATGGAATAGCCCATCAAATAAAACTGCATGGTTTACCTCGTTTCTGCATGGTTTTCTTGCACTGGTTTCTATATTGCATATTTTGCAAATATCGACAACTCTCTTTTTATTCATTTTACAATGCAGTTAAGTTTTAAAACATAAAGTTTTTGGAAAACTTTGTTTTTTAATAAAAGGGGCAGCTGATTTACTGTTAAAATAAACCGCTGCCTTAGGTAAAGAGATTTAATTATCTACTTGAATATTGATTACTTCTTTATTACACTAACAACCATAATGTTAGCATACTAACGTAACTTACTTTTACTTTCTTTCCCGAAGCATAAAAAGGAATTGCATAAATAAAAGCATTTAGTGCTGATACAATACCGTCCTCAAATCCATGAAACAAATGCGGCATACCCCATAGAAAAAACAATGCCAACGCGCCCCACGGTATATCTGATTTTTTAGTTAGGCATTCTCCTGCCCACTGGGCATATATCAAAAGTTCCAACATTAGTAAAACTTCTAATGGATAATAAAAAATATTTCTAACCGTATATAATAGATAACCCGAAAAAAACTCCCTAATAATTAAGGGCTTCATTCCGACATACACATAATTTCTAACTCCTATTGAAACGCTGCCCATAACCACAAAAAAGAGGATTAACCAGTCCCTGCCTGTTAAAAAATCATTTGTACGATACAATTCTCCCTCATTTTGCTTTTTCATTTTGATGAAAATGAAAAATGCTCCAATTCCCCAAATAACAGGGCTAATTCCAAATGCCAATATTTGATTTGGTATGATTAACGTAATAAAATCACATTCTATCACCGCCCATACAATAAACATCATTATTAGCGCTGCTATACCTTTCTTATAGTCTTTATTTTCCATATGTTTGTCTATCTCTCCTCCCTATCATTCCTTTTCTTCCTTAAAGCTTTTTGAATAATCTCATCCACATTACTTTCCTTTACTTTTTCCCCTTCATATTTTTGAACTTGAAGCACTGCCTGTTTTGATAATGCCTCTTCACGTTCCTGTTCCATAAATAATTCTTTTAGGTTTTCTGAATCTAAAGCCGCTTTCAAAACCTGTATTGCATATTCGGAAATATCATCCCACCCGCCATACAGATTTCTTACTGCGCAATCAATCTGCTGGTAATTTAAAGGCTCTCCCATTCTTTTTTGTTCACTCAAAATACCAATAATATCAGACAAATCCTTCTTATAACGTCTCCCGGACATTAATTTCATGGCAATAAGATATTCCGCGCTAATTATCCTGATATGCAACACATTAGAATAGGTACGATAATACTTAGAGTATTGCGATAATTTAGGGCTATAAGAACTCGTATTCTTAAAGTCCGCATTCAGCCAGCCATTTGGCAGACCGAAACGGTCTCCTACTGCATGAACCGCCTCCTTCATGGCCGACGATGCTGTTATGACTGCATCTATATCATAGGTCATTTCACGAAACCCATAATTGGCAAGAATTGCCGCACCTCCAACTAACACAATCTCAGCAGGCGTATTTTTTCCATTTCTCT
>CANSUS010000016.1 GCA_947650155.1 uncultured Lachnospiraceae bacterium | reverse complement strand
TAGCCCCTTATAGGGGCAGAGCAGGCTACCGGCTAAGCCGGTAGTCCTGACTATGGATATCGCAGAGACCGGAATAAAAAAAGAAATTTAAAAAATAACTAAAGTAAATATCAAATAATCCGATATTCTTAATAAGCAAGTTTGTATTCAGAAAAATAAGCAGTACAGGGAAGGAGGAGTATATATGCGTATTGAAGCATACACCCAGGTACAGCAGATATATAAAGAAACAAGCAAAGTGAAAGGCGGCAGTAATAAAAAGAGTGTAAGCCGTTTTGATGAGTTGCAGTTGTCCAGCATTGGTAAAGATTATCAGACAGCAAAGCAGGCAGTTTCCGCAGCGCCGGACGTGCGTGAAGAACTGATTGCTCCTCTGAGATCAAGCATCAAGTCGGGGACTTATCAGGTAAGCAATGAATCATTTGCCGATAAATTACTGGCAGAAATGAGGTAGTCCATTGGCAAGTTTAATGGAAAATTTGATCCTTATTCTGGAAAATGAAGTTTCAGAATATGAAAATTTAGTAGTATTATCGACTCAAAAGACCCCTGTAATAGTAGAAGGGAATTTAGAGGCTTTACAAAAAATCACGGATGAAGAACAAATCGTTGTAGGAAGAATCCAACACTTGGAAAGAAACAGAGAAGAAGTTATTGGAGATATCGCCAACGTAATTAACAAGGATGTTAACGATCTAAAACTGGTTAATTTAATTGAGATGCTTCGTGACAGACCGCAGGAGAGCGGGAGGCTTGCAAAGGTTCATGATGAGCTCAAAGATGTCGTTCACAGAATGGAAAGACTGAACGAACAAAACAGGGAGCTGATTCAGAATGCGCTGGAAATGATTGAATTTGACATGACAGTGGTTCAATCATTAAAGGCTGCGCCGCAGACTGCCAACTATACCAAAGGCGCTTACATGGCAGGCGGGACAATGGGAAAGAACGCGGGCAGCTTTGATGCGAAGCAATAGAAAAACGAGGTGATATTATGCCATTAATGGGAGCTTTATATGTCGGTTCTTCCGGCCTTAGAACAAGTCAGAACGCGCTGAACACAACAGCGCACAATATGTCGAATATGGGTACACAGGGATTTACGCGCCAGCAGGTCCTTCTCGGTACGATGGAATATACGACATTATCCGTTAACCCGCAGTCTGTTGCCAACAAGCAGATTGGTATGGGTGTATATTATTCTAAAGTAAGACAGGTCAGAGATGAATTCCTCGATAAAAGATACAGACAGGAGTCAGGCAGAAACGCTTTCTATCAGGTCAGCGCTGAGACTTTCAGCGAAGTGGAAAATCTGTTTGGAGAGATGGACGGTGTGGCGTTTCAGGGTATTTACGAAGATTTATGGAAGTCCGTACAGGAACTTTCTAAAGATCCGGGTAATGCGATTACACAGGGGATGCTCGTTCAATACTCTTCTGTTTTTTTGACAAGAGCAGAAGCGGTTTATGAGGGACTGACCAAATATCAGGATAATTTAAATATACAGATTAAACAGGCAGTTGATACCATTAATGAGTATGGAAAACAGCTGGTAGAATTGAATGACCGTATCTGCAGGATAGAAGCAGGTGGAAGAGAAACGGCAAATGATCTCAGGGATCTGAGAAATCAGATTCTGGATGAACTTGCAGGTTATGTAGACATTACTTATCAGGAAAATGCAGATACTACAGTATCAGTCCGCATTGAAGGAAATGATTTCGTGAACCATGACAGCTTTTATGAGATTGGTCTTCAGGAAGATGTGGCAACAGGGTATTATACTCCGTTTTGGATTGTAAATGCAAAAGCTTCTCTGGACAGAGAGGGAAATACTGTATACAATATCGACGGAGCAAGAGTATTTAATTTGAAACGTGAGATATCTTCGGATATTAACACAGATGTCGGAAAATTAAAGAGCATGCTTTTGGCGCGCGGCGACCATCATGCAACGCACGAGGATCTGGAAGATTTGGAATATTATAATGAAGTCATATCCAAATCGATACTCATGAACATTGAAGCAGAATTTGACAGACTGGTGCATAACGTGACCACAAAGATGAATGAAGTATTGAACAGCAAGGATTTTGAAAATCCCTGGGAATTATTTGTGGAAAAGGCGGAAGACGGAGGAAGATTTATTCTGGGAAATATTCAGGTAAACCCCTTGCTTTTGCAGGAACCCAGTCTGCTCAGTTTTAAGAAGAAAGATGGAAAGATAGACCACGAGAAAGCAGATGCATTAAAAGAAGTCTTTACGAGAGAAGATGATGATAACAGATTGAATCCGACTTCACAGAAAAGGACGACTTTGGAAAAGTATTATGAAGATCTGGTATCTCAGGTAGCGAATTATGCATATGTGGCAATAGGAATCTGTGAAGGACAGGAAATAACGGTAGAGTCGGCGGATGCGGCGAGAGAACAGATTGTAGGCGTTTCTTCGGATGAAGAACTGACCAATATGATTATGTATCAGAATGCCTATAATGCTTCGAGCAGATATATTAACGTAATTGATGAAATGTTAGAACATATTATCAATACTTTGGCAATGTAGGGAGGTGAGAGAATATGCCATCGCAATTTTTTGGATTAATGATAGGATCGTCAGGACTCAGAGCTTCTAATGCAGCATTGAATACGACGGGTAACAATATTTCCAACGCTGATACGGAAGGATACAGTCGACAGACAGTAGTTCAGCAGGCATATGAAGCTCTCCGTACCTTTACAACTTATGGATGTGCAGGTGCAGGTGTGGATACGATTGCGATTGAACGTATCCGTGATGAGTTTTATGATACGAAATACTGGAATAATCAGTGTCTTGTTGGTGAATATGATGTGAAACAGGAATATTACGCGCAGATTGAGGCGTATTTTGTGGATGAGAGTACAACGGATGGATTTAAAACCATTTTTAACCAAGTGGTAAACGCTTTGAGTGAAGTAGAGAAAAATCCGGCAAGTACGACGGCAAAAGCACAGTTTATCGGGCGAATATCGAGTCTTTGCGAGTATTTTAATAACCTTTCCGGAAATATAGAAGATCTGCAAAAGAGTATTAATCAGGAAATCAAAGTCAGAACAGATGAGATTAATTCTATTGCGTCAGAGCTTGCTACATTAAATAAACAGATTAATGTTATTGAAATTTCTACAGGCGGTACGGCAAACGAGTTGAGAGACAGAAGAGCGGTTGTTTTAGACCGGCTTTCCGAAATTGTGGATATCGACGTTCAGGAAGTAAAGGTTATTGATCCCAATAATCCGGACAGAGATACCGGCGCAACCAGCTGTATTGTCAAGATTGCAGGGAATCAGCTTCTGGTAAACGGCAATGATTATAATACTCTGGAATGTGTGGCGAGAACCGCTAAAGAAAAAGTAAATCAAAGCGATATAGACGGGCTTTATGATATTAAGTGGACGAACGGACAGACCTTTAGTATGGGGGCAAGTGTAAAAGGCTCATTGAAGGGACTTTTTGACCTGCGTGATGGAAACAACAAAGAATTTTTTAACGGAGAAGTTACAAAAGTTGTTGGTTCTAATGTGAAGATACAGGTTACAGAAGATTACTTGACGAATTTGAATAAGACCAATCTTGCCGAGCAGGGAAAAATTACGCTGGGCAGTCAGGTATATTATTACAGGGATTGGACTTTTTCGCAGGAATATGATCCTGCTTCACAGAAAACTTCTTATTATTATACGTTTAATATTGATGAGGAACTCAGTGATTCTCCGGTAACAAGTAATTCGATCGGGCATACGGCGACGGCTGGCAAGTCGGTAAATTATCAGGGTATTCCTTATTATATGTCTCAGATGAATGAGTGGATCAGATCATTTTCGCAGGAGATTAATGATCTTTTATGCGCAGGGTATGCAAGTAATGGAGAACCGGGATGCCCGCTTCTTACAGGAAATGACTTTTCAGGCGGACAGTATATCCTGTATGATTCTAATAATCCTGGCAAACCCGTATCCTCCCGTTATGACAAATGGGATAAAGACGGCAGCGTCAGATGCTCAGAGGCAAGCTACTACAAAATAACGGCAAAGAATTTTCATGTTCTGAATGCACTGGTACAAAATGCGGATCTGCTTGCCACAAAGACAGATCCGGCGGCAGGCGTGGACCAGTATGGTGTAATACAGAATATTACTGATATGCTTGGGGATAAGAAGATTTTCAGGAATTGTACGGCAGGGGATTTCCTTACCTGTATTCTTTCAGATATTTCTTTAAATGCCAATGGAGCAAACACATTTTTTGAAAATTACAGTAATATTTCTTATACAATAGATAATCAGAGGCTGTCAATATCCGGCGTAGATTCAGATGAGGAGGCAATGAATCTGGTGCAGTTCCAGAATTCTTACAATCTTGCTTCCAGAATGATACAGACTATGACAGAAATTTATGACAGACTGATATTACAGACAGGTGTATAACCGGAAAGGAACAGAGTATATGAGAATTACAAATAAAATCATGCAGAATAATTCCTTATCCAATATCAATACAAACAAGTTATCTCAGGATAAGCTCAATACAATGATGTCGACACAGAAGAAGATTACCAAACCTTCCGATGATCCGGTTATCGCGATCCGTTCGTTAAGACTTCGCAGCAGTGTATCACAGATTACGCAGTATTATGAAAAGAATGCACCGGATGCAGAAAGCTGGCTGGATGTAACGGAGGATGCGATCATTAATGTGACAGAAGTATTGACGGATATGATTAAGCAGGTCACAAAGGGAGCAACGGAGCAGCTTAAGACTTCTGACAGAGAAGTTATCGTAGAGCAGTTAAAGGCGCTGCGGGATGAGTTGTATTCTACAGGAAATGCAGATTATGCGGGACGTTTTATTTTTACCGGGTACAGAACGGATACGACTTTGGAATTTACAAAAGCAGAAACGAGAAATTACTCGATTACAGAACAGCTTGATGCGAACGCCATTGATGAAATTACGCATGTAAATACGGTGTACAGTGCGGGAGGCGGCAATAATTATAATATATTAGATATCAACGACAGTAATTATTTTGATGCCGGTTATAGAGATATTACAGAGCAGACGGCAGTACCGGCGGATCATATCTCAACAGTACACAGGATTCGTCTTGCATATAATGAATGTGCAGACGGAGTAACGCCACAGATCAAGTATACGGATGCGGCAGGAGCAGATCAGACAATTACAGCGACAAAACAGGCAAAATCCTATGATATTCCTTCCCCGTATGAAAACATAGGCGCAAATGACGTGGTTTATTTATCCGATACCGGAGAGCTGCTTCTGGGTGAAGATGTATATAAGACATTGGTTAACACAAAAGATGACGCTGCAACGCCCAATAAGAATGAAGGGGAAATTCAGATTACTTATTCCAAAACAAGCTGGGAAAAAGGGGACCTGAGACCGGAGCATTATTTTGCCTGTACAGAAACTTTAGGCAATGGAGAACCGCCGATTGAATATAATCAGGAATATTTGACAGGGAATTTTGCAAGACAGAGTATTGAATATGACGTAGGATTTAACCAGGTCATTCAGATTAATACAACGGCAGATGAGCTTTATACCCACAACATAGGCAGAGAGATAGACGATCTGGTAAAAACAATGCAGCAGATGATTGATCTTGAAAAGACAATCGGAAGAATAGAAGATACAATGGGAGCCCTTTCGGAATCCGATCCACAGTATCAGGCAAAAAAGGATGTTTTACAGGCACAGCTTGATGCAGCTAATAAGGCTCATACGTTTGTAAAAGAAAATGTAGAAACAGAATTTTCAAACGGAATTACTGTAATGCAGGGATATTTAAACCAGACTAATCTTGCATTGACGAACTGTGGTACGAGAGGCAAGAAACTGGAACTTATTGAGAGCCGCCTGATGTCACAGCAGACAACGTTTGAGACATTGAAGTCAAATAATGAAGACGCAGACATTACAGAGATCGCAATTAAATTAAACAGCGCAGAACTGACTTATGAAGCTTCTTTGATGGCAACGGGTAAGATTATGCAGACTTCACTTTTGAGTTTTATTTAAATCATTTAAAAAGAAATATATCCGTATATGCGGGAAAGCCGTTTATACGGATATATTTGCAATAAGCACAGATAACGTTTATTACAAAATGAAGGGAGTTTGATAACAAAATGCATATTAACACCAGAGTATTTGGAGAAATAGAAATAGAAGATGAAAAAATCATTATGTTTGATAATGGAATTGTAGGATTTCCGGAAATGCAGAGATTTGCCATTGTTCACGACGAAGAAAAAGGAGTAAATGCGGGTATTCGGTATCTGCAGTCTCTGGATGAGACAGAGTTCGCGATGCCGGTTATGGACCCGCTTGCCGTGATGCCGGACTATAATCCTGAAGTGGAGGACGAACTGTTAAAGCCTATTGGGGATTTTAATGAAGAAAACCTTCTTGTCCTGGTAACGGTCAGCGTTCCGCGAGAAATCAAAAAAATCAGCGTAAATTTGCAGGCGCCCATTATCATAAATGCGGAAGAGAAAAAAGGAGTACAGGTTATTCTGGAAAGTGGGGATTATAAAGTAAAATATCCGATTTATGATATATTGCAGGGAAAAAAGAAAAGTGTGGAAGGAGAAGAAAACTGATATGTTAGCTCTGTCCAGAAAAAAGAATGAAGCGATTATTGTGAATAATAATGTGGAGATAACGATACTTGAGATTAAGGGCGATCAGGTTAAGATTGGAATCAGTGCACCCAGAGAAGTGCCGATTTACAGAAAGGAAGTTTATGTGCAGATTCAGGAGTCAAATAAAGAAGCTATGAATATGGATAATGTAGAAGGACTTCAGAATTTGTTGGGCTAAGGTATTAATAATTTGCCGCAATTGTCCGATAAAAGTATTAAAGCCGGATAAGGCACAAAGGGAAAATATTGTTTCACACGGAGGTGAATAACTATGGGACTTGAAGGAGTAAGTTCAATCAGAAATATGCAGCCGCAGGTAACGCAGCCACAGACAGCAGCACAGCCGGTACAACCGGTGCAGACAACGGCAAAGCCTGTTGACAACACGGATGTTGCAACTACAAAGCCACAGGACACTGTTACGGTAAAAGATAACAGCAGACAGCAGGAAGGCAGAGCAGACAGTCAATTTAATGTGAATGCGGAAAGCGAGCAGACTGCTAATGAAAAGGTGTCTAATGAGCAGTTAAAGAAAGCAGTGGAAGAATTGAATAAAAAGATTGGCAATTCAGAAGCGGTTTTTGGAGTTCATGAGGATACGCACAGGGTAACCATTAAAATAATTGATAAGGATACGAAAAAGGTTTTGAAAGAATTACCGCCGAAAAAAACACTTGACATGATAGCAAGGGTTTGGGAGATGGCAGGCATCCTTATAGATGAGAAAAGATAGGAGGAGACAATTATGCCGATCAGAATTACAGGTATGAATTCGGGTCTCGATACTGAGGCTATTATTAAAGAATTGGCAAGCGCAAAGGCTTATAAGAAGACCAAAATGGAAAAGGCGCAGACAAAGCTTGGCTGGAAGCAGGAGGCTTGGAAAGCGTTAAATACGAAGATCTATGATTTTTATACAAAGACTCTTGACGATATGCGTTTTTCTACTGCTTACAATAAGAAGATGGTTACATGCAGCAACAGTAATGCGGTAACGATTGTTGCAGGTGAGGATGCGCCTTACAGCACACAGTCGCTCAGCGTGGATTCCATTGCCAAGTCAGGGTATATGACAGGCGGTCAGCTGGCAGGCGGTACAAAGGGAAGTACGACTTTAGGAGAGTTGATGGGTGCCGGTTTTACAGGCGCTACATTTGACATTGAAGTTGGGAATGAAGTACCTCCTAATAAAACTTCAATCGCCCTTACTGCATCAACAACCATTGATGATGTGGTAAAACAATTAAGAGATGCAGGCGTTAATGCAAACTTTGATGAGAAGAACCAGAGATTTTATGTCAGTTCGGTAGGAACAGGCAGTGCAAATGATTTCAAATTCAGTGGAGATGCGGCAGGAGAAAGCGCATTGGCGGCACTTGGACTGTGGAAAGACGCAACGCTGACAGATGGTACGGCAGTTGCCAATCAGGCGCATTATGAAGCGGCAGCCGATGCTAAGATTACTTTAAATGGCGTGACATATACCTCTTCCGACAATACATTTGAAGTAAACGGATTAACAATTACCGCGAATGAAGTAGCTTCAGGCATGACTGTTACGACACAGTCAGATACTTCCGGTATTTTTGATATGGTTAAAAATTTCTTCAAAGGTTATAATGAGATAATCAATGAGATGGATAAGCTTTACAATGCGGATTCAGCGAAAGGTTATGAACCGCT
This sequence comes from uncultured Lachnospiraceae bacterium, assembly GCA_947650155.1. Taxonomy (GTDB): domain Bacteria; phylum Bacillota; class Clostridia; order Lachnospirales; family Lachnospiraceae; genus RGIG3002. Next base: position 54,648 of record CANSUS010000016.1, on the reverse strand, counting down.
TACCGATGAAGAAAAAGAATCGCTTTCTGACAGTGAAGTGGAAAAATGGGAAAAGAAAGTGAAAGACGCTGTTCTTAGAAAAGATTCTACTTTGAACAGTGTTTCCAGCGCAATGAGAGAAGTAATGTCGCAGGGTGTTACTATGAAGGACGGTTCTCAATTATATCTGTTTGACTTCGGAATCGATACGCTGGGATATTTTAACGCACCGGATAATGAAAGAAATGCATATCATATAGATGGAGATGCCGATGATTCCAATACCAGCCGGAATGAAAATAAACTGATGGCAGCAATTATGGCAGATCCGGATACCGTTACATCATTCTTTACAAAACTTGCCAATAATCTGCATGACGTTTTGTTTGACAAGATGAAAGGTGTTGACGGCGTCAGCAGCGCTTTCTGTGTATACGAAGATAAACTTATGCAGGAAGAGTATGACGATTATACAGAGAAGATTGCACAGCAGCAAAAGAAGGTGGATGCTTTTATGGACAGATACTATGCGAAGTTCTCCGCGATGGAGACTGCGCTTGCAAGGTTGGAGTCCAAATCAAATGCAGTTTCCCAATTATTAGGAATGTAGGAGGCTACCTGAATGGCAGGACAAAATCCATATGCAAAGTACAACGACAGTAAGGTTTTAACGGCAACGCCGGCGGAACTTACCCTGATGCTTTATGAGGGGGCTATTAAGTTCTGTAATATTGCAATTATGGGTATTGAGCAGGGAGATATACAAAAGGCACATGCTAATATTATGAAAGTGCAGAGAATTATAGATGAATTCCGGGCGACACTGGATATGAAGTATCCGGTTGCGAAAGATTTTGACCGGGTATATATATATCTTCAAAGAAGGCTTATCGATGCAAACCTGACAAAAGATAAAGAAATTGTGGAAGAAATTGCTACACACTTACGGAGTATGCGTGATACATGGAAAGAAGTCATGCGTATTACGGGAACAACTTGAAAGGATTCTTTTGGCAGTACGTGAATATGGCGGTCTGTGACAGCACAGACCGCTCATTTTAAATGGAAAAATAATCGGGAAAGGAAAGGAGCCGGAATGTCAGAACAATATTTAGATATTTTGGAAGAAAGCCTGAAAAAGAAAATAGAAGTACTTGATAAAATAATCATAAAAAATGAAGAACAGAAAAAAATATTAGAAGCGGAAGAATTTGATGCGGAAGCGTTTGATCAGAATACCCAGGAAAAAGGCGAATTGATTGACCGGCTCAACTTATTGGACAGCGGATTTGAGAAAGTTTTTGAACGGGTAAAGGAAGAATTGGAAAGTAACAAAGAGGCGCACAGGGATCAGATTATCCGTTTACAGGATGCTATCCGGGCGATCACGGAGAAAAGCGTTTTTATCCAGACGACAGAAGAACGCAACCGTGCGACGGTAGAACAGAAATTTAAAAGAGAGCGTGAAAAAATTCAGCTGGGGAAAAACAGTATGAAAGTTGCCAAGCAGTACTATAATACTATGAGGGGAATAAACAGCGGCGGTTCGGCAGTTTTTATGGATAATAAAAAATAAAAAAGAAAAATAGAAAAATTTAAAAAAAGGTATTAAGTATTCCCAATTGCGTCCGATATATAATACAAGTAAAACAAATTACTTAAAAAACAGGTAATCACTTTTGAAGAAGCGTACGGTCGGAGAAAGGATTACTTAACCAATCAAAAGCAGCAGGGAAGCTGCTCAATATTCAAGGAGGAATAAAATTATGGTAGTACAACACAATCTTACAGCTATGAACTCTAACAGAATGTTAGGTATCACAACAAAAACTCAGGCTAAGTCAACAGAGAAATTATCTTCTGGTTACAAAATCAACCGTGCAGCAGATGATGCAGCTGGTTTGGCAATCAGTGAGAAAATGAGACGTCAGGTTAGAGGTCTTACACAGGCTTCCGCAAATGCTCAGGATGGTATCTCCTGCGTACAGACAGCTGAAGGTGCTTTAACAGAAGTTCATGATATGTTACAGCGTATGAGCGAACTTGCTATCAAAGCAGCTAACGGAACAAACAAATCTGATGACTGCAGCTACATTCAGGCAGAAGTTGCAGCATTAAAGACAGAAATCGACAGAGTTTCTAGCACTACAGAGTTCAATGAGCAGAATCTGTTAAAAGGATCTTTCACAAATAAAGCTCTTCAGGTTGGCGCTTCCAGTGGACAGGAAATCTCCATCAGCATCAGCAAGATGAGTACATCTGGAATTGGTGTTAATGCCGTTGATGTTTCAACCAGTACTGGTGCTAAATCAGCTATTGAAACAATTAAGACAGCTATCAAATCAGTTTCTAATCAGCGTTCAGCACTTGGTGCTATCCAGAACAGACTTGAGCACACAATCAACAACTTGGATAACGTTGTTGAGAACACAACAGCAGCTGAGAGCCAGATCCGTGATACAGATATGGCAACTGAGATGGTTAGATACTCCAACAACAACATTCTTGCTCAGGCAGGTCAGGCTATGTTGGCTCAGTCTAATCAGGCTAATCAGGGTGTATTATCATTACTTGGCTAATTTGTTTAGACCAAATGATTTTAAAAGGGTTGGGTTACCAACCCTTTTATTTTTGCTATTTTTTGAATATAAGAGCGCGAGATGGGAGCAGACATGAATATATTGTATATATACAGTGATGAGATTGCGTTGAATGATATGCATTGGGCGCTATACAAAAATGGTTTGGAACCGGACGTATATCCCGGAAAAATAAAAATAATGGAATACTCCGAAGAAGAAAAAGAGTCTTTGCAAAATTATATGCAGCACAGGGCATATGACGTGGTTATGACTTATAATTTCAGTATGGCAGTTGCGGCAGTTTGTAAAGAACTGAAAACAAAATATATTTCATGGGTTTTTGACTCGCCGCAGACAGCTTTATACACAGAGTTTGCAAAAAGTGAATATAATTATATTTTTGTTTTTGATAAAAAACAATATATGCGGATGAAAAGGGAAGGTTTAATACATTTATATCATCTGCCGTTAGCAGCTAATGTAGACAGAACTTCGGGATTGCATATTTCCGAAGAGGATGAGAAAAAGTACAGCAATGATATTTCATTTGTAGGAAATTTATATCAGGAAAATGGATATAACGAAAAGGCATGTGAGCTGACCGAAGAAATGGGAGAAAGGATCAATGGGATCATACAGAAGATAGCTTTACATTGGGGAAGAGGCTATGAATGTTTTGATGTACTGGACTATGATCTTACCGACCGGATATTTGATAAGCTTCATTTATATATAAATAAAGATCAACAGATCGATAAAAGATATATGTTGGAATTGTATCTGCTTAGCAGAAAAATTTCGGAGATAGACCGGACATGCATATTAAATGCGCTGGCTATGCATCATAATGTTACATTATATACGGACGGTGACACTTCCAATTTGCAGAATGTACATGTAAAAGGAAAAATAAGCTATCAGGAAGAAATGCCAAAAGTCTTTTATCTCAGCAAGATTAATTTGAATATTACGATGCGGTCAATTGAAACAGGGATTCCCCAGCGTGTATTTGATATTATGAGCGTGGGTGGTTTTGTGATTAGCAATTATCAGGAGGAACTTGCAGAACTTTTTGAACCGGATAAAGAGGTCGTATTATTTCAAAATGTAAATGAATTAATAGAGAAGGTGAATTATTATCTTGCACATGAAGAAGAAAGAATAAGGATTGCCATGAATGGGTATAAAAAAGTGCGGGATTATTATAATACAGTGAATGCAGTGAAAAAAATGCTGGATGAAACAGAAAAAGAAAATAAAGTTTCAAAGACTTATGCAGTCGTTTATCATGAGGCGGCATCAGAAAAGGAAATAATGTTGGCACAGAGGATACGAGATATTCTGGAAAATGAGAACGTGGTATATTTTATTGGAATCGGAGAACAAGATACCTGTGAAGATTGTATGGAAGCTTTTTTCTCCTTTGCTCCTGATACGATTATTATAGTGAATGGTGCCGGATTTGAGTTAGTACGAGAGGATGGAAAATTGCTTTATGATGCGTTGGGATGCGAGTACTTTCACGTATTCACAGACAGACCGGAGTCATATGGTGACAGTGTGGCGAAACACAGGAATGCAGCGCCGCCTGTGGTGGAAAATACAAAGAAACCTTTTGACGGACATCCGCTTATCAGCGTAGTGATTCCGACTTATAATCGTGAAAAAGTTTTGAAGAGCGCTATGGAGTCAGTATTAAATCAAAGTTATACCAATCTGGAACTGATTATTGCAGACGATTGTTCCACAGATCAGACGGAAGCACTTGTTCGTGATATGATGCGTACAGATGAGAGAATTAAATATATAAGGAGTGAAAAAAATCTTGGCGCAGGAGGCGCCAGAAATATGGGGGCGTCCATAGCAAGAGGAGCTTACATTGCTTTCAATGACAGTGACGATCTCTGGTTTAGAGAGAAGCTGCAAAAACAGCTGGAAATTTTTAAATTGCATGAGGAAGAAAATCCGGGCATGGTTTTTCACGCGTTTCTGGTGGCGGACCAGAATCAAAATGTGACGCTCATGCCCTTTGAAAATATACCGGAAGGTTTTGAAAAAGAATCCATGATGCTGCATCTTTTAAGAGATCCGATGGCAGGCACGCCGGCAATGATGCTGACTATGGAAGCATGGAAGGAAAGCGGCGGTTTTAATGAAAATCTGAAATGCCTGGAAGATTATGAGTTCAGTCTGAGAATTGCAGAAAAAAATAAGATGTATTATTTTCATGAACCTTTGTTTGTAACCGGTTATTCGGCAGGAAGTGTAAACCAGAACTGGAAAGAAGGTATAAAAACATATTTTTATATATTGGAGGAATTTGCAGACTGGTACAGGGCGAATGAATTTCTGAAATGTCTGAGAATTTGTCTGATGTGGGACGCTTGCGGAAAGATGGGAGAAAGTGAATTTTTTGAAGAGCGGTTCCGGCTGTATGCAAAGACAGAAGAAGGTGTGAAGATACTGGGACAGCAGATGCAGCGCTTTATAGAGGAACATACCACATTGAACAGGGAATGGGACATTCGGGAATCAGGCTGACAGTACGGAAATCGAGAAATTTGTAAACGTGTTAATGTACGCAGATAGGAGCATAGGATGTCGGATATTTATAGGTATGATGCGATAGTGGTGGTGACACCGAAAGATTTTAAACGTGTGGAATGCAACAATGAAAGAATTGTGCAATATCTTCCTGTCCGCAAGGTAATTTTTGTCGGGAGCGAAGAACTGGGGCATATGGTAAAAGAGTCGGGGCTGGGTGAAAAAGCGGACTTTATGAATGAAAATGATCTGATTCCGTTTACGGCGGTCCATCAGTGCATGGCAGAGGTAATGGCTGACATTTTAAAGGGCCGGGAACTGCCAAGAGGACTTGCCGGATGGTATTATCAGCAGTTTCTAAAGATGGAGTATGCAAGGCGGTGTGAGGACCGGTATTATATGTCATGGGATGGAGATACCGTACCATGCAGAGAGTTTTCCATGTTTGCAGCAGACAAAAAGCCTTATTTTGATTTGAAACATGAGTATTGCGACGAATATTTTGTAACGATGAAGGCTTTAGACCCACGGCTTGGAAAGACCATTGATAAATCGTTTATTTCGGAGCATATGCTGTTTGACTGCGGATATATGAAAGAAATGCTGGAAAAAATAGAAAGCCGTAACGATATTTTAGGTGAGAAATTCTGGGAGAAAATCTTTCATGCGGTCCGTCTGGAATTTATTCAGGAAAACAGTTTCAGCGAATTTGAAACGTATGGTACTTATATGTCGGTATACCACCCGGATGTATACACATTCCGAAACTGGCATTCTTTTCGGTATGGAGGGTATTATTTTCATCCGGAACAAATGAGTGAACGGGATTATCAATGGCTGGGAAAAGATTTTTTTGCAATTTCATTTGAAAAAGATCATACTGTCAGACCGGATCTGGACAATCTGTTTAATAACCCGGTATATCAGAGCAAGCTGACGGCTCGTCAGATGGTTCAAATTGCCCAGGAAGAATCGGAAGGCTATGAGGAAGTCTGGGAAGAGGATGAATAAGACTGCTCTTAAGCAGCATGGGGTGTGACAGGCACATCAGCAGGGTTATTCAAACGAGCGTCAACAAAAACCCAATATCAGTTTGTCCATCTTTTTCATAGAAGGTTTCCAGTTTTTTTAAGTTAGATTCATTATGCTCAAATATTCTGGATGTGGAGGAAAAAAGAGTAATCTGGTCTTCTGTGGAAATTCCTTTTTCTTTAGAGCAGAATGCGGGGCATCCATGAGCAGGGAAAAAGTATCAGCAATATCGGAGTAATGTCCGCTGTCATAAGAGTTGATAAAGGCGTCCATTAATTTTGCATAAGACGGAAAAATGAAATTATGTATGGGAGCGCCAATTGTTGAGTAAAATTTTGAAAAGGCTGAAAACATGGCGGAATAGTTGGAGGGCAGCTGGGAAAAGGAGGATAATTGTTCTTCCAGATACTTTTTATTCTTAAAGGTTTCCAGAAGGGGTGCAACATCCTTATTTTCATCTAAAAGCGTCTGTAATGTAAATGTGAAAATAAGAAGTACACGCAGTCTGGCTGACAGTGGATAAGTTCTGTTTTGGAGCAGTGTGGTGCTGAAAATAAAGCAGGAAAGAAAGGTATTAAACCAGTTCCAGTCAATGCAGGTCGGCTCAGATGCTTCTTCTGTGGGGATTTCTGCAAAAGAAAAAGAAACAGGATCGGTCCGGTTTAGCAGTATGCGGGATACTTCAGGGCAGGAAAGCGTAAGCGTGCGAAAGTGAATGTCTCCATGCTGAAAAGTAATTCGTGGATAGATTTGACAGGAATAGCAAAGTTTCTCAGGTCCCAGTTCCTGATAAATTTCACAAAGATTTTGGGTATCTAAAAACGGACAGCGTCCATTTTCTTTCAGCCGAAAAGCATACAGAGAATCTTCGACGGATTGAATATGATCTTTTAATTTCTGACCAAAATCGCCGGTCACGGAATCGTATTCTTTTTTTGTTATTTCATCAACATAAATACACCATCCATATGCACAGCAGGTAGACGGACAATCGCTGCCAATACATTTAAAAGTTTCATAAAAATCGGGACTTAAATATTTCATTTGTTTTTCTCCAATCTTGATCCTATCTTATACAAAATATAATATAATATTTCGTTGTTAGTGTAAAGAATATATGCTAATATGAATCAAGCGATTCAAAGGAGGTGCGGCGTATGGGCATTTATCTGAACCCGGGTAACGAAGGATTTCGGGAAACAATCCGTTCCAAAATATATGTAGATAAGACGGGATTAATTGCATTTACGAATGAGCGGATCGGGACAGAACAGAAATATATTTGTGTCAGCAGACCAAGGCGCTTTGGAAAGTCGATAGCGCTTAAAATGCTTGCAGCTTATTACAGCTGCGGATGTAATTCGGCGGAGTTGTTCCGAGGATTCAGAGCTGAAAAAGAGGAAACATTCCAAGAACATTTGAACCAATATGATGTGATATTTCTGAATATGCAGCAGTTCTTAATCAGGTCCAAAAATCGGGGAGTGACGGAGTATTTGGAGCAGGTTGTGATGGAAGAGATCAGAGAGGCATATGGGGAATTTGTTCCGGAAAGAATAACGGAGTTGGCAGAAGCGCTTGAGAAGATTTATGTAAAAACAGGAAGGCGCTTTCTTTTTCTGATCGATGAATGGGACTGCGTGATGAGGGAAAGACAGGAGTCGGAAGAATTACAGAAGCAGTACCTTGACTTCTTACGAAACCTTTTAAAGGACCAGCCGTACGTTGCGCTTGCCTATATGACGGGAATCCTGCCGGTTAAGAAATACGGGCAGCATTCCGCCCTGAATATGTTCTGGGAATACTCTATGACGGACCAGGGGACTCTGGAAGAGTATACAGGGTTTACAGGTGAGGAAGTACAAGAATTATGTAAACGGTTTGACATGGATTTTGCAGAAACGGGGAATTGGTATGATGGATACCGGTTTGTAAACTTCAGGCATATTTATAATCCCAAGTCTGTTGTGGAATCGATGCACCGCCACAGATTTTCCAATTACTGGACAACGACGGAAACATATGAAGCATTGAAAGTTTATATAGATATGGACTTTGACGGGCTGCGCGCGGACATTATGAAGATGCTTGGGGGTGAGAGCGTCAGGGTAAATACGCGGAGCTTTCAGAATGATATGCGAACCTTTCATACGAAAGATGATATTCTTACACTGTTGATCCATCTTGGCTACCTTGGTTATGACTCTGGGACGGAAGAGGCGTTTATTCCAAATAGAGAGATTATCAGGGAATTTGAAAATGCAATGAGCGTGGGCGGCTGGCCGGAGGTCATGCGAGTCCTGAAGGCGTCGGAAAAGCTTTTGGAGGATACATTAAATGGAGACGAGGAAAGCGTAGCGGAAGGACTTGACAAGGCGCATACGGAAATCGCCTCGATTTTGACATACAATGATGAGAACGCAATGGGAGCGGCAATCGGGCTGGCTTATTACAGTGCGAGAAAAGATTACAAGCTGATCAGGGAACTGCCTGCGGGGAAAGGATTTGCAGATGTGGTGTTTCTGCCGCTGCCGCACACGGGAAAGCCTGCGCTTGTGGTGGAGTTAAAATATGATAAAACCGCAAAGTCGGCCATAGAACAGATCAAAGACAGACAGTATACGCAGGCGCTTGAAGGGTATGCGGGGGAAATACTGCTTGTGGGAATAGGGTATGACAAAGAGAAGGAAAATAAACCGCATAGTTGTGTAATAGAGAGGGTGAAAAAACTTTCCTGACATGGAAGAGAATCATCGACTTATCTTATATTGTAAACTTTTTTAAAATATGACCGATATAATAAAAGAGAATATATGTGTACCGAAAAGGAAGTCGGTTGTATTTGCAGGGAAGCATGGAAAGGTAACGAAACGATTAAATACTTCTGTGATTTCAGGGGTATTTTTTATTTATGCATTTTGTGTCCGCCGGGCGGGCAGATGGGAGTAAAGATGAGTGAATTAACACAGGAAAAAAGAGAAGCGATAGAAGTAATGAGAGAGTATTTGGACAAACTGATTCCGGGAATGGAAACGCTGTCGCAGGAATTAGAATATGACAGAAAACCGGATACGGATGATTTCCTGAAAAATTGTATCGACGGATTGAACTGGGTGATAGAAATTTATAACAGGATCGCAGATGCGCTTGACGAAGGAAATAAAACAATAGATAAAGAAGAAATGAATCCGGTAATTATGGAATTAGGCCTGGCATTACAGGATAAAGAAGATGTAAAAATTGCAGAAGCTTTACGAAAAGTGATTCCGTTTTTGACAAAAATAAAGGCGGCGGTTCAATAATAATATTATGCGCGCATGTAAAAACATGCAGACAGGAGTATCTATGCAGTTTCCACAGTCTTATTTTGAAGATGAAGTTAGAGAGGGTTTTTATGTCCCAAGTATGATAAAATGTGCGTGGGCAGCGCAGCTTGAGGTATTGGAAGATATTACGAAAGTATGTGTGAAATATGAGATTCCTTATTTTGCCGTATCCGGCACATTATTAGGGGCAGTACGTCATGGCGGATTTATTCCGTGGGACGACGATACGGATATTTGTATGTTACGGCCGGATTACGACCGCTTTATGGATGCGGCAAGGAAAGAGCTGCCTCACTGGTATTCTGTATTGGAAATGAATTATGAAGCAAAATGGGACGAAATGTTTGCGAGAGTTGTAAACGGCAGGGGTATTTGCCTAAAGCAGTCTTTTTTGGAAAAATTTCATGGATTTCCTTTTGTGGCAGGAGTTGATATTTTTCCTCTGGATTATCTTGCGCCCAACGAAGAAGAGATGCGGCAGGTGTGCAGTCTGGCGAATCCTGTAATGATGTGCGCGAAAGCGGCGGAAGAAGATTTTAGTTATATGAGTAAAGAGGATTTAGAAGAGCAGCTATGCGTGATAGAGGATCTTTGCCGTGTGAAGATTGACAGAAATAAATCCATAAAGAACCAGCTGTTCCGGCTGGCAACAACATTGTGTAAGCTTTACAGGGAACAGGAATCGGAGAAAATTGGCATGACGCCGGACTGGATGGAAAAACCATCGATGCGCTGGCCGAAAGCATATTATGATGAGGTTGTATTTTTACCGTTTGAAGTGACCGGAATCGCCGTGCCCATTGCATATGATGATGTTTTGCGTGGAATATACGGGGAATATATGCGGATTGTATATGATGGAGGTCTGCATGACTATCCTTTTTTCAGAGGACAGGAAGAGGTGCTCTATGAACAGAACAATCTCTTTCCCAAGCGGTACAGATACCATATTGAGGATTTTGGCGGGGAAAATGGTAATATCGCAGACACTCTGATGCAGTTAAATAACAGAGTGTCAGATCAAAAGAAAGAAAGGAATACAGATCGAAAAGAAGTGGTCTTTCTGCCTTATAAAGCCTCCGCGTGGGATGCCTTGGAAAGCGTTTGGCGGGCGGCAGTGGAAGATCCGAATTGTGATGTCTATGTAATCCCGATTCCGTATTATGACAAGGACTGGGATGGAATGGCGAAAGCGAGGCATTATGAAGCGGATGCATTTCCGGATTATGTGCCTGTAACAGAGTATGAACAGTTTCATCTGGAGGAACATCATCCTGATCGGATTTATATTCAGTTTCCGCATGATGAATATCATTATACAGTCAGTGTAGATCCGGCATTTTATGCAAGAAAGCTGATCAATTATACGGATTGTCTGATCTATATTCCTTATTTTGTTGTGGATGAAATAGAGTCATGGAATGAAAAGGCTCTGTATAATGCAAAAGCATTCATAAATGTCCCCGGAGTATTGTATGCAGATAAAGTGATCGTGCAGTCTGAAAATATGCGTCAGGTTTACATCGATACTTTGGCAGAGTTTGCAGGAGAAGATACGAGAAAAATATGGGAAGACAAGATATCGGGGGCCGGGTCGCCTTTGGCGGACTGTGTGCAGGAAGATACAAAAGCCGGTATGGTACTTCCGGATGCATGGCAGGAGAAGATACAAAAGCCGGATGGCAGTTACAGAAAAGTGATTCTGTATTATAATAATATGAGTACGCTGCTGCAATATCAGGAACAGATGATTGAAAAGTTACAGGATACGTTTCGGATTTTCAGGGAAAAGCAGGAAGAGGTCGTATTGCTGTGGAGACCGAATCCGTTTATTGAGGAGTCCATTTCATGGACGCATCCGCAACTGTGGGAAAAGTATAAGGAAGTAGTGGACAGATTCAGGGAGGAAAATTTCGGGATCTATGACGATATGGCAGAATCTGATCTTGCCGTGACAGTATGCGACGCCTATTATGGAGATGCAAGCTATGAGATGAATTTGTGCAGAAGAGAAGGAAAGCCCGTGATGTGGCAGAATGTCAGCATCATTAACAGCGTAGAATAAGGGCGGCGAGAGAGGCGGAAGTTTGTATCTGCGCGGCTTCTACAAACTTGATATGCGCAAAAAACTGCGCAGAAATGGGGTTAAAAATGCAGTTTCCACATACCTATTATGAAGACGAAGTAAGAGAGGGATTTTATGTACCTTGTATGATGAAATGCTCCTGGGCGGCATCATTAGAAGTACTGGGTGAAATAGCAAAGGTTTGTGAAAGACATCAGATCCGATGGTTCGCTTACTCCGGGACGCTGCTTGGAGCTGTGCGGCACAGCGGTTTTATTCCCTGGGATGACGATCTGGATATTTGTATGCTGCGGGATGATTATATTCGTTTTAATGAAGTGGCGGCGAAAGAACTCCCGGAAGGATACAGAGTTGTCAATGCACAGAATGAGGAGGAATTTTATGAGCTGCTTACGCAGGTAAGAAGTTCAGACTATATTAATTTTGAGGAAGATTATTTGAAGAAACATCATAAGTTTCCTTTTGTATCCGGAGTGGATATTTTTCCGCTGGATTACTTAATAGAGAATCCGGAAGAGGAAACGCTGCGGGAAAATTTAGCGCAGCTTACTAATATACTGGCAGTTTCTTTCTGCAGGGATCATCCCTCTTACAGGGAGCGGCCTGAGGAAGAACTGGAAGATATAGCGGCGTATTTGGAGAAACAGTGCAATATAGTATTCGACAGAAGCAAGTCCATGAAAAAGCAGGTATATACCCTGATGGACAGGCTGTATGCGATGGGAAAGGCAAAGGGAGCAAAAAAAGTAGTCCATATGTCTTATTGGCTCAGCAGAAAATCCCATGCATTTCCTATTGCGTATTTTGAAAATACTGTTATGATTCCTTTTGAGACGATTCAAATTCCTGTACCGGCAGATTATGACGGCGTACTTAAAATGCAGTATGGGGAGTATATGCATTCTGTGCGTGAGGGCGGGATGCACGATTATCCGTGGTACAAGTCGGAAGAAAAGATGTTGTATGACCAAAAGGGAGTCAGACTGACAAAGCGGTATGTATTTTCAGAGAATGATTTGGAAAAGGGAATCCATCCGAAACAGCAGACATTGAAAATGCGGATTGAGGAGCTTGTAGAGCTGTTAAGGGAAGCGCAGGCACAGATTTGCCAGGCGGCTGTCAGGCAGGAGAATGCAGTGGCAATGGAACTGCTTGGCAGCTGTCAGGATGTAGCAGTGGCGATAGGCAATACGGTGGAGGAGTCCTTTGGGGAAGGATTTAAAACAGTTGGCATATTGGAGGAATATTGTGAACAGCTGTATGAAGCACATGAAAAACTGGCTGCCGGGGATGCAGATTTATCGCCTTTGGATACGGCGCTGTCTCAGATCGAAGAAAGTGTGCAAAAGGATATAAAAGAACGTAAGGAAGTACTCTTTTTACCTTATAAGTCGGCGTTTTGGGATAGCATGGCCAGTGTATGGAAAGCGGCTAAAGAAGACCCGGACTGTGATGTTTATGTGATGCCGATTCCCTATTTTGAAAAGAATCCGGACAGGAGCCTTGGTAAGATGCATTATGAAAGGGAAGGCTATCCGGAAGGGGTAATGGTTACGGACTATAACAGCTATGATTTTGAGTTTCGCAGACCGGCTGCGGTCTTTATTCAGAATCCTTATGATGAGGATAACTATATTACCAGCGTGCATCCTTTTTTCTATGCGAAAAATCTGAAACAGTATACGGACAGGCTGGTGTATATTCCGCCTTTTATGACGGATGAAATAGAGCCGTCAGATGGGCGCGCCCTGTACAATATGTCTTATTATGTGACAGTACCCGGGGTAATACATGCAGATCAGGTGATCGTGCAGTCGGAAAAGATGAGGGAACGGTATATTGAAGTTTTAACCGGGTTCGCGGGAGAAGAGACCAGAATGGTCTGGGAAGAAAAAATATCGGGAACCGGGTTTTCAAAGACGGATTACGAACAGGATATGCGGGAGAATAGTGAGCTTCGGATACCGGAGGAATGGAACCGGAAGAGAATGGGACGGGATGGAAACAGGAAAAAAATCATCCTGATGTTTACCGGCGTGGCAACGTTTATGCATAGCGAGGAGCAGGCACTTAATAAATTAAAGGATGTTTTTCGGATTTTTCGGGAAAATGTAGAAAAAGCGGTATTGTTGTGGCGGGTTGATCCGAATTGCCAGACAGTATTAAAAGAGGTAAAACCGGAACTGTATAAAGAGTATCAGGAGCTGATAAAGCAGTATCAAAAAGAAGGCTTTGGAATTTATGACGATACCGAAGATTCTGGCAGAGCAGTGATGTTTTGCGACGCATATTACGGAGACAGAAGTCATATGGCGCAGATGTGCTTGCGGGAGAAAAAGCCGGTTATGCTGCAGGATGTGACGGTGCTGTGAAGCAGCCGAATAAAGAAACAGATGAAACAAAAAGTATAAAGGAAAGCAGGAAGAGAATGGATATAGAATTAATGGCATCGATGATGTGTGCAAATTATGGAAATCTGGAAAAGGAAGTAATGGATCTGGAAGAAGGAGGGATCGATTCCTTTCATATCGATATTATGGATGGGCGTTATGTGCCTAATTTTGCCATGTCATTGAACGATATGGCTTATATTGCGTCGGTAACAAAAAAAGCGCTGGACGTGCATTTGATGATCGAACATCCCAGTAATAATATTGGTTTGTTTTTAAAGAAACTGCGAAAAGAGGATACGGTATATATTCATCCTGAGGCGGAATATCATCCTTCCACAACTCTGCAGAGAATTATCGATGCGGGAATGACGCCGGGAATTGCCATTAATCCGGGGACAAGCGTGGAAACGATTATGGAGATGCTGCGGATTGTGAAGAAGGTTCTTGTTATGTCCGTGAATCCGGGAAATGCCGGGCAGATGTATCTGCCTTATGTGGGAAAAAAGATTACGAAGCTGCTTGCTCTGAAAGAGGATATGGATTTTGAAATTTACTGGGACGGCGCGTGCAGTGCGGAGAAGATACTGGATTATGCGCCAAAAGGCGTAAAGGGGTTTGTGCTGGGGACGACGCTTTTGTTTGGAAAAAATAAACCGTATGGAGAGGTGTTACAGGATATCAGGGAGCTGCGGTTTTAGGAAAAGGATGATAAGAGTATAGTTATGGCTGAACAAAAGAATTAAAGTTTTTGCGAATAAGTCCGATATATAAATAAGATATAAAAGAACCGAAAAGAGTTCGGGGATAGATGCATGGAGGCATGAATATAATGACTATTTTTTAGTACCTCTGTGATTACAGAGGTATTTTTTTGTTTTTTGGAGGGTTTGTATAGATGATAGCAAATGCTATGGATATATCATTATGGCCGGCTGATGATTTTTGTGTTGTAGGAAATGATATCTATTTTTTTCATGGGACATTAAATTGTTTGCTGCAATATAATATGGAAACACATTCTGTTAAATATTTAGGTGTAATTGAAGGGGAAAAGGCAGTTCAGGAAAAATTGTTTTGCAGAATTTTCTTTTATGATAATAAACTGTTTTTATTTCCGTATTATGCATCAAAAGTAGTAGTTTATGATTTTAATACGGAACAATATAGAACGATATGTGATGGAGAAAACTATAAATTCAGGGATGCTTTTGCGGATGATGATTTTGTATATGCCATTAATGAAAAAGGAAGTGAAGTAATAAAGTTTGCTTTAAAAGACGAAGCGTTTCGTGAAAAATATGATTTAAAGGGAACAGTTCCCATATCATTTGAGGGAACATTGTGTGGAAAAGTTACATGCTATGATGAAATAGTTCTGATTCCTATATATTCGTATAGTGATAATATTAATTTTTTTATTATCTTTGATAAGAAAGAGAAAAAATTTAAATGGATTAAAACAGATGCAGAAGCAAATGGATTTTATGTGGCATTTATGTATGATGAAAAGATATATACACAATGTATCGGAAATCTTGTCTTTTATGAAATTGATTATCACACTGGAAAAATACAACGGGAAATACATAAATTTAATAATACAATGTATGTATTAGGGGAATGTGACGGACGATTGCTGATAGGGGTAGAAAAAGGTAATACACCGACTGAGTATGAGAGAAACGAATATATTTGGTATACGCCAGAAACGGGAGAATTTTCAGAGTTTGAATATAAATATGATCAAAAAGACAGGTCTTATTTCAAATATCCTTTTTCGTTTGGTCCATATAAAAAAACAAAAGATGGATTTATCTTTTATGACGAATATCATGGCTGTATCGTGGAAAAAAAAGGGATGGATATTGTTATGCATAAGCCGGTATTATCTGCAGATGACAGAAACAAAGTGTATGAAAATATACGTAAAGGCGGATTGTCGGAAGTATATTATGAGAGTGATGGCTGGGATTTAAATTTATTGATGTATTTATTGGACTGATTTAATAAATTTAGCGTTTAAATGATGTAATAGTCTGAAATCAATAACTGTAATATAATGCGCCAAAGAAATCTATTTGAGGAGAGAATGCTAATATGGATAAGGTTTTGGTATTTGGGAGAGGACAAAGCCTGAAAAATAATATTGCTTATTTAAACGAGAACTACGAAATAGTAGGTATTTTGGATAATGCAGTAGCAGAATGCATAGAGGATAATGCTTATCGTACTATGGTATATAATCCGAAATGCATTGGTACACTTGATTTTGACAGAGTTGTTATAACGTCTATGTACTTTGTTGAAATGTTTTATCAGATAAAGAGTATGGGAATTCCTGATGAAAAGATCGTGCTTTGTGTAAACGATAATGTAATGATACGGAATGGAAAATTATATTATGCTGTTAACAGTAAAGAACTAATTTTAATAGAAAATAAGGAGCAAATCAGCTCTGCCAGAATGAAGATGGCGGAGCAAATTGACAAGGGTATAATAGGACATTTTCCTATGAATCCTATATTAGAAGAAGGGGAAGAAGCCGGTAAACCAATAGACAGATATTACATCGAAAAATTTATGCAGCAAAATGAAGAGAACATATTGGGTACAACTATTGAGGTACAAGACGACCGGTATATCAGTAAATATGGAACAAAATGTAAGAAAAAGATAATATCTCATGTTATGGGATGGAATAATACTGTAAAAATGAATTTTGAGACTGGTGAGGGTATTGAAGACGAGATTGCGGACTGTATTATATGTACACAAACACTGCAATATATATATGATTTGAAAGCAGCTATAAGAAATTTATATAGAATGCTAAAACAAGGCGGAACTTTACTGGTTTCAGTACCGGGAATCAAACCACTAAGTGAATTTCATGATGAAAAATGGGGGGAGTATTGGAGTTTTACAACAAAATCAATGAAAAAATTGTGCATGGAAGTCGCTTCTGAACAAGATATATATGTTGCAGGTTATGGAAATGCTAAGGCAACGGCTTCATTTTTATATGGTATAAATCAGGAACATCTGACTGTGGATGAGTTGGAATATTATGATTACAGGTATCCTCTTGTTATCTGTGCAAGAGTAAAAAAATTTTAAAATTGCGTGAAAAGGACAGGGCAGATTGATTTGAAGAAAAAAGTTTTTTTAATCACTATAGATACAGAGGGTGATAATTTATGGGAACGTGCTACGACTAAAAAAGGTTTACGCAAAATAACGACAAACAACGCAGCTTATATAGAGAGGTTTCAAAATCTGTGTAATAAGTTTGACTTTTATCCTACATATCTGGTGAATTATGAAATGGGAATTTCGACGGTTTTTCAAGGAAGTGCATGTGAGTGGATTCAAGATAACAGGTGTGAAATTGGCATGCATATGCACGCTTGGAATACGCCGCCAATATATAGGCTTCCCTATTGTTATAAAGGGCATAATCCATATGCCGGGGAATACCCTAAAGATATTTTATTGGAAAAGTTGAAAACTATGACGGAATTAATATACCGGAATTTTAAAATTGCACCGGAAAGCCATAGAGGGGGAAGATGGTATATTGATAAATGGTATATTGAAAAATTAGGCGAACTTGGATATAAGGTTGATTGCAGCATTACGCCTGGAGTAAGTTGGGAGAGCTCAATTGGAAATAATTGCAGCGGACCGGATTATAAGAAATACAAGCCAGAAGCGTTTTTAATAGATGGTGAAAAAAATATATTAGAGATTCCGCCGACAATAATTAAAAGTCCAATGAAGGGGATCATAAAAAATATAATGAAAGAACCATATAATTATGAAAGCATATTAAGAAAAAAGATATGGTTAAGGCCGGATGGCAGTAATAGAAAAGATTTATTATACATTGTTGATAAAATGATAAAAAGTGATTGCGATTATTTGGAATTTATGCTGCATTCATCGGAATTGATGCCGGGAGGAAGTCCAATATTTAAGGATTCTTACAGTATTGAAAATTTGTATGAAGATTTGGAAGTTCTGTTTCAAAAAATAGCATCTCATTATATTGGTAGTACATTAAAAAATTATTATCAAAAATATATGAATAAGGTTTAGAAAAATATGAATGGGAAAAAAAATATAGGAATATTGGTGCCGAGCATAGAAACAGGAGGAATGGAAAGAACCGCATCACGGTTAAGCAAAATGTTATCTGAGTATGGATTTAATGTTTTTCTTATTGTATTCAAATATGACAGGCTTAGAGCATATCCCTATAAAGGAAAAATTATAGTGTCTCCATGTAAAATAGATAATTCTTCATTTAGCAAAGAAGTGATTTCCTACATTGTTGATGCCGGCCTAATTAAAGATATTAAAAAAAAGTATAACATTGAAACTACTATCAGTATTTCTCAGGAAATGAATCTGATAAATATTTTATCTGATGTAAATGATAAAAAAATTCTGACGATCCATAATTGCATGTCTGTTAGAACTGATATTAACAGTCTGGCATACAACAAAATAATAATGCTGTTAAGTAATTTGGCATACAAAATTGTTACTGTTTCAGAATGGTGTGCAAATGATTTGCATAAAAAATATTTTCTGCCTAAAAAAAAGATAACAGTTATTTATAATCCGTTAGGTATAAAACATAGAGAACGTATTGAAAAAGATAAAAAACCGATTGTGTTAACTGTTGGAAGATTAGAAAAGGTAAAGCGGCAGTGGCATATTATTAAAGCCTTTAAAAGCGTACACGATAGAATTCCCGGGGCTGAATTGTGGCTTGCAGGAGACGGGCCGGAAAAGGAAAAGTTAGAAAAACTGGCGGAACAATTAAAAATAAAAGATAAGGTAAAGTTTTTGGGGTTTGTAAAGAATGTAGATGAATTATATGGAAAAGCAAAAATTTTTGTATTGAGTTCTGAATCAGAATCATTTTCCTGTGTAGCAGTGGAAGCTATGGCAAATGGAATTCCAATAGTAGCTTCCGACTTTCCAGGCGGGATCAGAGAAGTGGTTATGGCTGATTATAAGGAAACAAAATATCCAATTGATGCAGCTGCCGGATATATTACAAAAAATCATGAAAAAAGTTCTTCGGGATATTCTGCAGATATTAGTCAAACAGAATATGAAATGGGACGGGCTATGGAAAAGCTGTTGTTAAATGAAAGTATTTATAGAGAAAAAAGCCAAAACTGTATTAAAAATATTGGACGATTTGATTCGGAACGAATTTTAGCGCAGTGGACAGAACTTTTGAAAGATTAAGGCTGGAAAGGAAGATAGCAAAATGTCTGACTCTTTTGTACATAAATAAATTTAATCAGGTATTTGAGCAAAACCTGCCCGAAGAAGGACGGATCGATGTGAATACCGATATGCCGCCAGCCCGGATATTGGAATTGTTAAAAAAAGAGGTTCCATTATGTAAATATTGTATTGAAGTTGAAAAAACACTTTCAACTGCTCTGATTTGAGTGTCTGCAGAAGCGGACAGATGGGAGAAAAATGATTATTGGAATTATATTTACCATTGTTGGAATGTGTATAGGAATAGGTTTAAGCATAAAATTTATTGTAAAGCCAACGATAGATGAATTAAAAAATACAAGACTGGAGTCTGAAAAGTATTCGGAGTTGTTTCTTTTAATGAATGAATGGGTGTATATAAAGCAGCAGGGAAAAGATTTTACGGATTATTTTAAAAACCATTCTTATAAAAAGATAGCGATTTATGGAATGAGCCATGTTGGAAAATTGCTGCTAAGTGAGCTTAGAGGAACAGATATTGTGGTTACCAGTGGAATGGATAAAAATATATCTGGAGACTATGAAGGACTGCCAATTGTGTCTCCTGATAATTTTAGCGACAATGTAGATATGATTGTGGTAACTCCAGTTTTTTATTTTGACAATATTGCAGAAATGCTGTCAAAGAAAATAAATTGTCCGATTATTTCAATAGAAACCATCATAAATGAAATGGTTGATTTAGGAGAAAACTATTGGTAGATTGCAAGAAATATAGTGATACAAGAGGTGCGAGGTGAAGATTGTTTTATTTGGAGCCGGGAATACAGCGAAAAGTTTTGTCCGATATTGCAGAAATAATATTCAAATGCAGGATATAACTATTGTCGGCATTTGTGATAATGATACAGGCAAACAGAATAAAAGTATGAGTGGAATAAAAATTCAATCGCCCCAAATGCTTGCAGCCTACAGTGATTATGATGCGGTTGTGATTTGTTCCAATTATTATTCCGACATAGTAAGACAGATAAAGCAGGAATTTCAGCTGAGTATAACTTATTACTCAGTTGAAGAATTTAAAATAGAGAGAACTATTAAATATAACAGGAGTATGGCGGTGGAAAGGAATTATGATGTAAATAGTGTCAAAGATATCCTTTCAACGGATTCGCTTGTTGTATATACTGGAATTTTTGGTGATTATGATGAGTTAAAGACTCCAAATTTGAAAAAAACAAATATTAAGTATGTATGTTTTACTGACAACAGTCGTTTAAAGTCAGATTATTGGGATATACAATATGTGGAAAGCGAAAGCAATCCAAGAAGTCTGGGAAAAAAATATAAAATACTGCCGCATTTATTTTTCCCGGAATATGAAACCAGCATTTGGGTAGACGCCAGTTTTCTTATAAAAGAAGATCTGGCTGAAATGCTAAGAGAATATCAGACCAGATCGCCAATATTGTTAATGCCGCATTATGAGAGGGTCTGCGCTTATGAAGAAGCGGCGGAATGTATCAAAATGAGTCTTGATAAGAAGGAGATAATACTCAAACAGATGCATAAATATTACCAGGAGGGGTTTCCGGTTTCAAATGGATTAGGGTGCGGAGGCGTGATTGTAAGACGGCATAATGATCCGCTATTAATGAAAGCAATGGAATGCTGGTATGAAGAAGTTATGCAAAATTCTTTGAGGGACCAGCTGAGTCTCAACTATGCTCTCTGGAAAAACGGTTTGCAATACCAGTATACTGATTTATATATCTATGAAAATAAATGGTTTAGTAATATGGAACATAAATTATGCTGAGGAAAAGAGATGAGATGGAGATGGAGTCTGTATTTTTATGGGGAACAGGAAATGTTGCCAGAAGTATGCTCGAACAATATATTAATTTGGATGAATATAAAATAATAGGATTTATTGATAATGATGAAAGAAATACAGGCTCTGTAATGTATGGATATACCGTATATCCTCCAGAGGTACTTTATAATTCCCAATTCGATAAAATTGTTATTATGTCAGATTCTTACTTACAGATAAAAGACCAGATAGTAAATATGAATTCGGATTTCAAAAATAAAATAGAGAATAAATATTTTTTTATAAAACATTCTTTGTTGAAACGATACAAAGATTCTGATGACAGTGAGATCAGAAACATACTGCATCATATCGAATATTGTGGATTGGATGTATTTAATTATGACTTTATAAAAAACTATTCAGAAAAAGATATTGAGATTAGCTTTGATATGGAAGCGAATATGTTTTATGTAATGCACCACGGCAAAAGAATGTATTTTTCACGTAAAATCAAGTCAGAAGAGGCAATTCGCAGATATTATAAATCGATTCTTGTCGAACAGGATACGGAATCGCCGCATAGATATCTACAGGGGGATATCCAAATTCATGCCGGAGACATCGTTGTTGATGCAGGAGTGGCAGAAGGAAATTTTTCGCTGGATATAGTAGATCATGTAAAAAAAATATATTTAATAGAAGCCGATGAAGATTGGTGTGAAGCATTGAAACTGACATTTAAAGATTATCTTGACAAGGTAGTAATTTTGAACGGTTTTCTTACTTCGTATGATGATGGAAAATTGATGAAACTGGATTCAATGATAGATGAGCCTGTTAATTTTATAAAAATGGATATAGAAGGTGCAGAATATGATGCGCTTTGTGGTGCAGGCCGATTAGTGGATTTATCGGAAAATCTTAGATTGGCTGTATGTTCTTATCATAGTGATTACGATCAGATATTGATTGAGCATTTTATGGACGAGCATAATATAGAACATGATACCAGTGCTGGTTATATGTGGTTCCCATATACGGTAAAGCAAAATACGATATCAACCAAACTGGTCAAAGGAGTAGTCAGGGGAATTAAGCGATGAGGTATATCAAATCAACAATTGAGGAATTTACAGAATTTGTTATAAAAAACGATAAAAAAATCATATTGTTCGGTGCCGGTGCGGTTTGCAAAACATTTATACCATATATTTCAAATAAGTATCATTTATCTAAGCGGATTATCTATGTTATTGACAATGATCCGTCAAAGCAAGATTGTTTTATCGATTTCAATGGAAACAGAGTGTTGGTTGTAAATATAGAAATACTTCGTGAATGCAAAGAGGACTATTGTGTCCTGATTACGAATGGAGAGTTTTATTCGGTAATGACGCAGCTCGATCTGATTGAAGAATGTAGATACAGGTGCTGCTTTATAGCAGCCTATATGCAATTGGATAGACAGTATGATAAATCGATTAATCGTATTTTCAGAGATTACGGAGAAACAAAAATTCCCAAGATTATACATTGTTGTTGGTTTTCGGGCAAACCAATACCGGAAAGTTTAATGAAATGTATTAGAACATGGAAGGAGAAATGTCCGGATTATGAAATCATTCAATGGGATGAATCCAATTTTGATTTGTGTAAATACAAATATACAAAAGAAGCGGCAGAATTGCAAAAATGGGGATATATTCCAGATATAGTCAGATTGGAAAAACTTTATGAAATCGGCGGGTTTTATTTTGACACTGATGTTGAAATATTAAAAAATTTGGATGAACTCCGTTATCAGGATGCTTTTTGCAGCAGAGAAAGGGTTGGTCATATAAATTTTGGCGGAGGTTCAGGAAGCATTCCTCATAATGAGATCATAAAGGAAATTTTAGATTTTAGAAAAGATATTGATTTCTCATTGGGAAATGGAAAATTCAACGCGGAAGCAAGCGGATATTTTGAGACAGCGATTTTAATGAAATATGGATTAGAAGTTGAAGATAAAAATCAAAAATTAAAGGGAATAAATATCTATGCATCAGAATTCTTTTCCCCATATAATTACATAAATGGAGAAGATATACGCAGCGAAAACACATTTTCCATACATCATTTCAGGGGAAGCTGGCTTGCAGCCGGGGACCAGTTAAGAAAAGAAACCAGAGAAAAGTATGAATCAATAAAAGATAGATTGGAAGAATTGGAATAAATGACAAAATTTGTATTTGGTGCGGGAATAGCATTGGTAAATAATTGGAAACTCATTAAAAAAAATTATGATCCGGCATATTGTGTAGATAATAACAGCAGTAGATGGGGGATTGAGAAAAATACAAACCTGCCCTGTATTGGTCCTGAACAAATGATGACTTATGATCATCCGGAAGTACTCATAACTGTTGGAGATCCCTATGCAATTGCTGTAATAAAAAGACAATTGGATGCTTTAAAGGTGCCCTATACGATACTGATTGACAAGATAGCGGAATGGGCAGCATTGGAAGAATTTCCTCTGCATCTAAAGTCATTGTGTCAAAAATCAAAAAGAAAGATTTTATTAATTAACACACCTGAGCATGACAATATAGGAGATCATTTGATCGCGTTGTCGGAACTGGAATTTTTAAATACAAGATTTAAAGAGTACAGTATATTTGAAATTACCGATATTGAATATCTTTGGTTTGGAAAGGAACTAAGGAAATATATTAATGATGATGATATTATATTAATAACAGGCGGCGGCTTTTTAGGTTCATTGTGGCTCTATAATGGAGAAAATAATGTCAGGGATATTTTAAAATCGTATCGTGAAAATAAAGTGTTCATTCTGCCCCAAACGGTTTATTTTGAGCAAAATGACAGGGGTAAATGTGAATATGAAAATACTTTAAAGAGCTACAACGATCATAAAAATCTCACAGTAATATTTCGGGAAGAACAGTCGTTTCAATTTTTTAAGAATACAGAAAAGATAAAATTTGAGATAAAACTTATGCCAGATATGGCGCTTTATTTTAAGGAATACAGGCAAAGTACGGATAGAAGAAGCGGGGTGCTATTGTGTATACGAAATGATAAAGAATCTATATTACCGGAAAGTGATAAAGAATATATAAAAACATTTTTTGAGGGAACCAGATTTGATGTAAAAGAAATATCGATGCACTCGGGGAATTTTGAAGGAATTGACAAACGATTAGAGCAGGTCAACGAAAAACTAAACGAAATTGCCAGTGCAAAGATTATAGTTACCGATACGCTGCATTGTATGATTTCAGCAGCGATAACGGGAACTCCATGTATAGCGTTTGATAATCTGTCAGGGAAGGTCAAAAATGTATACCAATGGATAAAAGATTTGCCGTATATGTTTTTTTGTGATGATCTGTCAGAGTTTGAAGATCTGATGGAAGGAATAGAAGAAAATAATTATGAATTTAAACTACCATATCTTGATCAATATTTAGACGAACTGGAAAGACAAATCAGGGGAGAATAACTTATGAAGTCAGAGAAGCCCAGACGCTTTATTAACTGTTATGTGTCAACACAGGCATGTAATTTTAAATGTGATTACTGTTATATAGGACAGAGAAAAATATTTGACAATGAGATGTTTACATGTAAGTATCCGGTGGAAGTGATGAGAAAGGCAACTTCTATAGAACGTTTAGGCGGTGTTTGTATTTTTAATTTATGCGCGGGCGGTGAAACGTTATTAGGAGCACATATCATACCGGTTATACAGATGCTTTTGGAAAATGGACATAATGTTTCTATTGTGACAAACGGAACAATCAGCGATACAATAGAAAAAATACTTGCATTTCCAAGGCAATTATTAGAGAAACTATATTTTAAATTTTCTTTTCATTATTTTGAGTTAAAAAAGAAAAATTTAACAGATATTTTCTTTGCCAATGTTTCAAAAGTAAAGAATGAAAAAGTATCATTTTCAATTGATATTACTCCATGTGATGAACTGATACCCTATATAGATGAAATAAAGGGAATATTTGATAAGTATATGAACGGAGCAATGCCGCATATAAGTGTGGCAAGAGATACGACCAGCAGGGAACTGAAAATCTTATCAAAATATGATAAAGAGGAGTACAAAAAAATATGGTCGGTATTTGATTCTCCGAAGTTTGATTATAAAATTGAGGAATTTTTAAAGCCGCATCGAGAATATTGTTATGCAGGGAATTGGAGTTTTTCACTTGAACTGTCTACGGGAAACTGTAGGATTTGCGACGGGGCTCCAGAACCGGGGAAAATGGATTTTTATAATTTGTACGAAAATCCGGATGAGGAGATTCCTTTTGTGGAGATAGGATGCAATTGTCCTACAGCGCATTGTTATAACTGTCATGCATTGTTGACATTGGGAACCATACCGGAATTAGAGACGCCGACATACGCAGAAATGCTGGACAGAGTTGATGCAGAAGGCAATCACTGGCTTACAGAAGAGATGAGGGAATTTTATTCATATAGAGTTGGAGACAGTAATATTGGGTAGAAAACAATGAAAATATTGCATATATCGCTGGATGATACAAAGGGAATTTTTAAGGCTGTGTGCAGCAATAAGATGGATAGTATTTTTGAAACCAGAACGCTTTCGTTTCTGAAAGAGATGCATATAAAGTATGACGCGGTATTTACTTTGTTTTGCACGTATTCAGACGGGGCTTATGAAATGAGTAAAGTGTCAGATGCATATATCAATGAGTTTAAGGAAAATAGTGGATGGCTGCGCTTCGGATTTCACTGCTATAGGGAAGATTATGAGTATATAGCTGATTCGGCGGAGGAGTTTATGAAATATTATGAGATGTTTCAAGCCCAGACTGCCAGAATAACCGGACAGGCAGAACCTGTGAAAATACTGAGGCTGCATGGCTTTCAGGGGTCGCTGGAAATGTGTCGGTTTTTGAAAGAAAAAGGAACCGCTGCACTTTTAGCAGCAGATGACGGCAGGAACAGTTATTACTTAAATGAAAAAGAGAATGAAGACCTTAGAAACTTAAATTATTTTTATGATAAAATGACGGGGCTGGAATTTGTTAAATCATGCACCCGTTTGGAAAATTCTACGGATGTGATACAGGAATTAGACGAGAGAAAAAAAGGCGGCGGTAATCTTATTCCTGTTTTTACACATGAGTGGCAGATGGATAGAGCCGATATTAGAGAAAAGTTTGAACTTTGCTGTAAGTGGGGAGTCGAAAATTGTGGGAATTAAAATATCTGTAATTATGCCGGTATATAATAAAAAGAATTACCTGAAGAAAAGTATTGGGAGCGTACTGGATTCTGATTTTGACGATTATGAATTGATATGCATAGATGACGCGTCTACAGATGGATCAGTGGAAGTGCTTGAAGAGTTTAAGAAAAAAAATGATAAAATTAAACTATTATATAATGAATGTAACTGCGGTGCAGCGTTTTCAAGAAATAAAGGCATAGAAACTGCGAGAGGCAGATATATCGTTTTTTTAGATGCTGACGATCATTTGTCAAAAAATGCTTTAAAAGAATATTACCGCCTGATGGAATATAAAAAAGCTGAGATGTGTTTTTTGAAATTTGCAAATAAATCAAAAGAGAATCATACAGGAATAGTTAACGCTTATCATGATGTTTATACCGGCATGCAATTATTAGATTTGTTTGTACAAAATGACGAAGAGTTTATGTTTGCATGCGGCGCAGTGTATGGCAGGAATTTTATAGTGGAAAACGGGCTTTGTTTTGAAAATTTAAAAATAGGAGAAGGAGGGTTATTCGTACTTCAGGCTCTTTTGAAAGCTTCCAGAGTGATTGTAAGCGATTATGCCGGATACTTTTATAATATAAATGAAAGTTCAACAAGCAGACAGGCAGAGGCTATGTCAAATTCTGCAAACGGACAATTAAGGCAGATCCTGTTTATGTTCAAAAACTTAACTGACGATAGTAAATATATGGAGTCCAAAGTACATTTCCTTGACTGGTATATTAAGAAAAATATTGGCGGCATATTGAATCTAAGCCGTGTGGACCGCGGCATAATCAGTGCAGGCGGATCATTCGATTACGATGAATTGATGATAAATCTGCTGAGAGGCAGTTACTTTTTTAAAAAAATAGAAATCGAAAAAAAAATAGAGGAGGAAATAGTAAAGAAAGGTAAAGTGTATCTATATGGCGCAGGTTATGAAATCTTATCTGTAATAAGATATTGTCATCACATGGGGATAGAAATAGTAAAAGTTTTTGTATCGTCGCTTAACGGAAATACAAACTGTGCGTATGGATATAAAATTCATGAATTTTCAGCAGATAAAATACCGGATCTTACTGTACCTGTAATCATTGCAGCCCATAAAAAGCATCAGGGTGAGATCAAAAAAATATTAGAGGAAGCAGGTGTTAAGTATATCGCTTCAATATAGAAAGGGTGCGATGGCGGATAGGAATGAGAGTATTTGAATTAGAGATAAAAACGGATGATACTATTTTAGTGATAGCGCCGCATCCGGATGATGAAAGCATAGGCGCCGGCGGATTGTTAAGTATGTTTTCAGAACAATGTACAGTCTGGATAATGACAGACGGCAGGTATGGAAATGAGAGATATTGTATTGATGAAATGATACAGACAAGAAAAGCCGAATGTGCCAGCGCAATGGAAATGGCAGGAATAACAGACTATAAATTTTTTGATTATGAGGACGGGACTTTGATACAGCATAAAGATTGTTTTGAAAAGGTTGACTTTTCAAAGTTTTCTTTCGTTTTTCTGCCAAATCCACATGATAACCATAGCGATCATACGGCTGTATATGAATATGCAATAGAAGAAATCAAGAAACAGAAGAATATAAGAGCTTTTCTATATGAAGTACATACGCCGTTGGCAGATATTACATGCTATCTGGATGTCAGCAATGTGATTGGCAGGAAAAAAGGAATGGTGAACAGTTATTCTTCTCAAATGGAAATGCATCCTTATGGGGATCAGATCGTATCATTAGCGAAGTATAGAGGGTTTCAGAATGAGCAGCCCGAAAAATATCTTGAAACCTATTATGAAATATTGATTGAAAATGTGAATCAACCAAATTCTGGCGTGGAAATGGAATTGGCAAAATACAAGCAGTTTACCAGAATAATGTCAAACTGGATAAGACTGAAAAATCAAAATTGCGATATATCGTCCTTTCTGTTAAACAAAGGATATAAGGAAGCCGCAATATATGGATATGGGGTTTTAGGAAAACAATTACTGGAAGAGCTGAAAAGTCATCATTATTCTGTCTCATATATTATTGATAAAAACGAAAATATATGTGTGACTGATATGCCGGTTTATCACAGATTAGATAATTTGAGAAGCGTTGACATTGTAATCATCACAACGCTGAACAGCCGGAAAGAAATAGAAGAAGAATTATTAATAAAAGGAAATTTAAAGAGTATTTCATTTGAGAAAATACTGGAAGAAATGTAGGGAGAAAAATATGAGTATTTATATATATGGTGCAGGAAATATCGGAGAAAAACTATTAAAAAAAATGAACAAATATGAGATTTCTTTAGATGGATTTATGGATTCCTATAAAGAGGGAGAATTTTTAAATTATCCGATTTTGCCGATAACTGAAATTGATAAAAATTCAATTGTCGTAATATCAGTATTAAATACAAGCAGTATTTTATCAATATATAAGACGTTATGTTCCAATGGCATAGTCAATATATATTGGTTTAAGGATTTTAGTGATAAATCTTCAAAATTAGGATTGGAGGCTTTCCTGAAAAATGAATGTGTAAGTTTGGTAGGATGGGGGGATTTAATTATGCCCCATGTAGAACTTCATATAAGTGATAAATGTAATTTGAATTGCAGGGGATGTACGCATTTTTCTCCATTATTTGACGAGATTGGGGCAGTATTTGAGGAAAAAATGGAAGATATCATGAAGTTAAAAAGACTTTTCCCCGAAATATTCAGAATAGATGTTTTAGGGGGAGAACCGCTTCTGAATCCGGATCTTGCAGAGTATGTTATTGCGCTTAGAAAAGAACTGCCTAAGACATTTATACAAATATATACAAATGGATTGCTGATACCGCAATTATCAGAAGATATTCTGAAAATTATATATGAAAATAATATAGGAGTTTCCATATCGGAGTATGCTCCAACGCATAAAATAATTGATAAAATCACAAACAGATTGGAAGAATATGAAATTCATTATAGAATTGCGGCATATGACAGCAAGCAGAAGTTTAATACGCCTGTTTCAACAAATGCAAACAGTAAATATCCTAAGCTGTGTATATCGGATGGCTGTATTACGGTGAATAACGGGATGATAGCAAGATGTCCAACGCTGATGTATATATCAAAATTTAACGAATATTTTCAGCAAAATTTACCGACGGAAGGAATTTATAAATTGGATGATTACACAGATGGAAATCTTTTACTGAAGGATATGGAGAAAGAAGTGCCTTTATGTAAGCATTGTATACAAAAGGATATCGAGTGGTCGATATGTGACAAAGAGAAACATTTTGAAGACTTTGCAGTGAGTGAGTAAAGAATATGGAGAAAATTTTTATTTTTGGCAGAGGAGAATATCTGAAAAATAAATATAGAACCTTTAGAGAAAATTATCAGATTGAAGGATTTTTAGATAATGCAGTGGAGCGGGATATGGAAGATGAGCTTTATCATCTTCCGGTATATAATCCATCGAAAGTGAGCGTGCTGCCGGCGTATCCTGTTTACTGTGTGGCTTCAGATTTTTTCGGAATGTGGAGACAATTAAAAGAGCTTGGAGTAGAAGATGACCGTATTAGATTTGGGGCGTCAATATCTCCGCAACAGTCTGGCTTAGAAAAAATTGCGTTTTCAAAAGGGGAGTCTTTAAAATCTAAAGGCCAAAAGTTGGTATATATAGACGAAGGCATTGAGTATGGACTGGATTCCATGAATGAACTGAAATCTATAATCAGAAATAAGGTAAAGCAGAATAGTGCGGATGTATCTACAGTAGGAAAGTTATCCAATATTCCGGTAAGCAGAATATTTGGCAGTGACAGAGGAAAGGCTGTTGACAGATATTATATAGAGAAGTTTTTGGATCTTTACAGTGATGATATAAAAGGTACTGTTATGGAAATTGCGAATAATCAGTATACATTAAAATATGGCGGCGATAAAGTGGACAAGTCTGTCGTCAGCCATGTAATGGGATGGGGTAGAAATGCAATAAAGGTCAATTTTGAAACAGGTGAAGGCGTAGTTGAAAATAGTGTAGACTGTCTTATCTGCACACAAACGCTGCAGTATATTTTTGATTTAAATAAAGCAATACACAATATTTATAAAATTTTAAAACCAGGAGGGACAGCGCTGATAACGGTTCCCGGAATAAAACCATTATGTGAATATGATGATAATCAATGGGGAGAATACTGGAGTTTCACATCCAGATCCATAGATAGATTATGCAGTCAGGTCTGCGACAGAGATTCTTATAGAGTTACGCAATACGGAAATGTAAAAGCTGCTGCTGCATACTTATATGGAGTTTGCGTCGAGGATATCTGTACGCAGGATTTAGAATATCACGATCAGCAATTTCCATTTTTAATTGCAGCCAGAATAAGGAAGAAGGACAATAATGATGCCGAAAATTAGTATTTTGATGCCTGCATATAACGCCGAAAAATATATATCGGAAGCATTGGAAAGTATTAGGAATCAATCTTATTACGATTGGGAAACAATTATAGTAGATGACTGTTCGTCGGATGCGACTGCCGAGATATGTTCTGAATATGCAAAAAAGGATGACCGGATTAAATTCTATAAGAATGATGACAATTGCGGAATATCAGAGAATAAGAACAGGGCATTGCTTTTAGCAAGCGGTAAATATATAGCTTTCTGTGATGATGATGATGTGATGCAGGTTGATGCGTTAAAGGATAATATACGATTAATCGAAACATATGACGCCGATCTTGTACGATGGTCATATAAGACAATAAAGATGAATGAGGAGAATCTAATAACCTCGGAAATTGAGAGAAAATGCCGTGATAAGGTATATCTGAACAGAGAGGAAATGTTTGGGGATTATGATAATATTCATGAGCTGTTGAGCTGTGACTGGACAGGTTTATACAGGAAAAGTCTGCTCGATGAATATCATATTACTTTTAATGTAAATTACAGATATGGCGGAGAAGATACGGACTTTAATATACAGGTATTAAAATATGTAAATTCTGTGGTAATGAATTCTAAAGTATATTACAATTGGTATCTTAGAAAGAGGCATAGTACTACTGCAAAGAGAAATATAAATTTTTGTTACACGATGATGGAAGTCGCTGAGAGTGAATACAATCTGTTGTGCAATAATCAGAAAAAAGAAATTTGGCCCGCTTATGCTGAATTTTATAAAAAATTGATTACTGATTATGCGGCAGGGCTTTACGAAGATGAAAAATTAAAGGTGCTTAAAAAATTAAAGGCGGAAATATGGTGTTAATAACGGCGGATCCGGTTTAAGTTTCGGAATCCGGTTTTCTCATTTTTTAAATGGACTTTACATTTTGGGTGTGATATACTATCACTGCTACATAAAAACAGGAATACAGTTTACAATTACATAAACATAATCTACAAAACAGGGTGTAAAATCTATTGCATTATTAAGACGTTACATCCTGTTCATTCATGTGGATATTGAGATTTTGAAAAGGAAATAAAGATAAAGCAGAGGTGACAGCACATGAGTTACGCGCTAATCTTATCCGGCGGAACCGGAACCCGCCTTGGCTCGGATATTCCAAAACAATATATAGAAGCAGGCGGCAGGCCGGTGATCGCTTACTGCATCGAACAATTATCCTGTCATGAAGGGATCGACGCTATCCAGATCGTGGCGGCGCCCCAGTGGCATGAAAGGATAAGAAAATGGCTTGGAGAGTATGATAAAAACCGGAAATTCCGGGGATTTTCCGAACCGGGAGAAACCAGACAGCTTTCGATCTGTCAGGGGCTGAGGGACATCAGGGAGTATGCGTTGGACGAAGAGACAATCCTGATTCATGACGCCGCCAGACCCTTTCTTTCCAGGCAGATGATTACGGAATGTCTGGAGGCGGTAAAGGGTCATGACGGTGTCCTTCCTGTCCTTCCAATGAAAGATACCGTATATGCAAGCGCAGACGGAAAGAAAGTCGACGCGCTTTTAAACCGCAGTGAAATTTATGCGGGACAGGCTCCGGAGGCGTTTAAAATAGGGGCATATTATGAAGCTAACAGAAAATTGTATCCTGACAGGATAAAAGCAATTAACGGTTCTACGGAACCTGCTGTTATGGCCGGAATGGATGTGGTCATGATACCGGGGGATGAGAAGAACTTTAAAATTACCACAAAGCAGGATCTGGAACGGTTTTGCGAACTGGTAAAGAAGAATTGAGAGGAGTGTCCGCAAAGGCGGACATGAAGGATAAGGTTGAAAGAAAAACGTTTTCAACTATTGATTTTGAGTCCGCTGAAGCGGACATGGGGGATAAAGATGAAAGCATGGGTTTTACATAATATTGATGAGATTCGTCTGGAAGAAGCGGAAAAACCGCAGTTAAAAGAAGACGAAGTGCTTGTTTCTGTCAGAGCGGCAGGAATATGCGGTTCTGATATTCCGAGAATATATCAAACAGGGGCGCATACGCATCCGCTGATACCGGGACATGAATTTTCCGGGCAGGTAGTGGCAGCAGGGAGCGGAGCAGATCCGTCATGGAAGGATAAGCGTGTTGGTATTTTCCCCTTAATTCCATGTAAAAAATGTGCTGCCTGCAAAAAAAAACAGTATGAATTATGCCGGGATTACAGTTATCTGGGATCCCGCAGGGACGGCGGATTTGCAGAATATGCGGCGGTTCCCGAGTGGAATCTGATGCCGCTTCCTGACAACGTGACTTTTGAAGAGGCGGCCATGATGGAACCTATGGCAGTGGCCGTTCATGCAATGCGCCGGGTGCGGCCCCGTACAGAAGAAACGATAGTGATCTGCGGACTGGGAACGATAGGAATACTGCTTTTTATGTTTTTAAGAGAGGCCGGTATGGAAAATATTCTGGTAGTGGGGAATAAACAATCTCAGAAACAGATCGTCAGGGAACTGGGGCTGGATGAAAAATATTTTTGCGACAGTACGGCTCAGGACGTATCAAAATGGATTTATGAACAGACGAAGGGCGTGGGAGCAGATCTGTTTTTTGAATGTGTTGGAAAAAACGAGACGTTCTTACAGGCAGTTGATCTTACTGCACCTATGGGGCGGATTTGTCTTGTTGGAAATCCCTGTTCCGATATGAATCTGGAGAAGAGCGTGTACTGGAAAATCCTCAGAAACCAGATTACGGTTACCGGTACATGGAATTCATCGTTTACGCATGAAGAAGAGGATGACTGGCATTATGTCCTCCACAGGCTGGAGCAGAAAAAAATGACGCCGGAGAAATTAATATCTCACAGATTTTCGTTGGCGGAAGCCGAGCAGGGACTGTTAATCATGAAGGAAAAAAAGGAAGAATATATTAAAATTATGATCGGAGAGGGATGAACGTACCCGGAGAGTTTGTATGGGACTGATCGGAAGAAAGGAGAGTCTGTTGTGAAGACGGTTTTTGTAGTAAATTTACAAAAATACCCCTGTCATAAAAAGCTTTTGGAGTTGTTTGCAATCCAAGCGGGAAGATATGGTGATATTGAAATTTTTGATATAGCATCGGGCGAACCGCTTCATGAGATCTATTATAAAATTGCGGCAGGCGGATACAGTCTGTTGATTAGCTTTGACTGTGCAGGGTTTGAGCTAAGAACGGAAAGCGATACCCTTGCGTATAATCAGCTTGGCTGCCGCATGGCTCATATTTTATTTCATGAAAGGGACGAATATGGAGAAAATTTAAGCCAGCAGATGAATTTTTCCATGTTTGTATTCTCCAGTGTCCGGGAAGATGTTGTATTCCTTCAAAAAAACTTCCCCAATATTCCCAATATTGAGTGGTTGGAAATACCGGAGGAGTTTCTGCCTATAGGGGAAGACGGATTGGATGGAAACGACACGTGGATTTCGGAATGGCTTTCCCATATGATGGAAATGGCGGAAATACAGTGTTGAAGGAATTTTAAATTTTAGAATAATCCGGCTTCCTCAAATATTTTTGTAAGCTGCGTTTTATAATTAAATTGCTCTGCGGCTTTTTTATGTCCGTTTTGTGCGATCTGTTTTCGCAGGTCAGGATGCCTTAAATAGAAATCGGCTTTAGCGTAAGCGTCTTCTATGCTTTCGTAAAGTACGATTTCTTTTTCATTTTCAAAATTTTCTGCAAGTTCTTCCTGATAGTTGGACAGTAAAAAACCGCCGCATCCCAATATATCCAATGCGCGCAGGGGAATGCCGGTCTGCAGAATTTTCAAAGTGATATTCAGATTAATATCGCTTGCTTTAAATACTTTAGGCATTTCACTTAAATAGTTGCAAGTACCCATATATTCCACATTTTTCAAAGGCGCATTCTGCTCCCTGGAATAGAGTTTTAACCGGTGATGGGCGGAAAGCAGGCTTAAAAGCAGCAGTCTTTCTTTTCTGGTAACCTGGGCTGCACAGGCATAGGAGAGCGCTTCCTTTGAAAGATAAAATTCTGTATCCGGTTCCAGACTGCGGCAATGCGCATTGATGCGGTTTAAAAGTTCGTCGGTGAGCAGATCGTCGATCAGATAACAGCCATATAATTTCAGCTGTGTTTCACACACAGAATCGATGTAACCTTTACAATAATCGTCCATGACAGACCTATATGCGCTTAATGGCGAACGATATAATTTTCCGACAAAAGAAAGCTCCGACTGATAGAAGGAAAGTTCCTGTCCGGTAAGGGTGATGCTGTCTAATCTGTCCGGATTCACGGCAAGAGGAAGATGAAATACATTTTGAACCCCTTTTTTTAAGTAGCTTTCCACTTGTTTTTTATCAAAAAGAAAAACGTAGTTAGTAGGAAATCCAAGAGTTTCTTCTATATTTTGAACGTCCAGGGGATTATCGTAGCTCCATGACAGATATTTGATAGAATGCTCCACACAGGCCTGAGCAACTAATGGAAAGTAGTTGACGCTGAATACGGCGTCATAAGCGTCTTCTTCTAAAAATTTCGCGAAGCGGTGTGAGAAAAAAGTGTCTTTGTTTTTATTTTCAAAATAATAAGAAACAATACGGTAGTTTATGTGGCATTTATCAAAACAGGCATTGATGTCAGGCTGTGTATAAGAGCCCCATTCAAAAATAAGTATTTTCATATAGCTGCCTTTCAGCGCGCTTTGGTACGCATGTCAATCAATATTACTCCATTTTTTGTTACTTCTGTATTCTAACACAGAATATTTACTTGTGCATATAAATTTCACACTTTTTAGCTTAATATTTGTCAAATATTTTCCTTTACTTTTGGAAATTGTTCTGCTATTCTTTGTTAAGAGCAGGAAGGAAATAAGCAGTTTTTTCATCTTTTGGTGAATGACTGCTTTTTTCGGATACGAATCGGGAGGAGCGGTCGAAAATGAATCCTATTGCGGCGGTTATATGTAATTATAATAAAAGCGGATATGTAACAGAATGTATACAGAGCGTGTTGGAGTCTTCTTTTAAAGATTTTGATATTATCGTTGTAGACAATGCTTCAACAGATGATTCTGTAAAATGTATCCGGGAGAAATACGAAGGAAAACTGACGTTGCTGGAGAATGCAGAGAACCTTGGCGGATCGGGCGGGTTTAATACAGGAATCCGATATGCGATGGAGAGGGGCTATACCTATATCTGGTGCCTGGATAATGACGTATTGGTGGACGAAAATGCAATTGGCGCGCTTTATGATTTTATGGAGCAGAACGATACCGTGGGGATGGCGGGGTCCAAAGTATATCATATGGAGGCGCCGGACTATGTGCAGCAGTTTGGAATTGACGTGGATTTTGAACGTTTTTGCTGCGAGGCGAAATACTGTAATTTTCTGGAAGACGGAAGCATGCCTGAGGTGGTATATTCGGATGCCGTTGCGGCCTGTTCCGTTCTGGTAAGGACGTCGTTAATTAAAAAGATCGGTATGCTGCCGGAGGAGAATTTCCTGTACTGGGATGATACGGAATGGGGATACCGCTGTAATCTTGCAGGGTATAAGGTCGCTTCCGTGGGAGCCTCCAAAGTCCTGCATTCTATGGGAGCCAAAAAAGAAGCGGTCAATACGTTTCCTACGTATTATGCATGGCGTAACTGGATTAGTTTCTTTATTAAATATACGGAAGAAGAGAAACTGGAAAAAATGTGTGAAAGTTTTTTGGAAGATATGTTTGAAATTTTTTACGATGGATTTTATAAAGGGGAACAGAGCCGAACAAAAACAGTTATGAGCGCCTATGACGACGCCCTCCACGGAGTGACGGGAAAGGCGGGAAAAAACAGGATTTTTGAGCTGGATAGAAATGAGGAGAAGCTGCGGTCCATATTAGCGGAGGCCGCATGGGTGGAGATTAGAACCTTAGAGGAAGATCTGGATACCGATGATCTGAAGGCAGGTATACTGGCGGTAAATCCCGGGATAGAAATTACAAATACAAAAGAAAACCGTGAGGGAGGAAAGCGCTTTATCCTGTGCAGGGATATTTTTTCATTGGAAGAATATACGCCCTCTGTTGTTTTTGTAGATATGGAGGGAAGGATTTTAGAGACAGAGGAAGACTTTTTCAAGGTATTTAATAAATTTTACAGCCGTCAGGCATTTTTATTTATGCATAAGCCAGTTTTTCTGGAGCTGGCAAGAGAACTCAGGGAAAAATCTTAAGGATTGTCTGTGCCGCCGCAGGCGGTATGGCAGGAGGGAAGAAAGGAGCAGGAACGAGATGCATTACGATTATTTAGTGGTAGGAGCAGGACTTTTTGGAGCGGTATTTGCAAACAAGATGAAAGAAAAAAACAAGACTTGTTTTGTGATAGATAAACGTCCCAATGTGGCAGGAAATATTTTTACGGAGAATGTGGAAGGGATACAGGTGCATAAATACGGCGCACATATTTTTCATACCTCCAATCAAGAAGTTTGGGATTATGTAAACCGGTTTGTAAGGTTTAATCATTATATTAATTCACCCATTGCCCGTTTTGGAGATGAACTGTATAATCTTCCGTTCAATATGAATACGTTCAGCAAAATGTGGGGAATTGTAACGCCGGCGGAAGCGAAGAAAAAGATAGAAGAACAGATTGCGGATCTGGGAATATGCGAGCCCGGGAATTTAGAGGAACAGGCGCTTTCTTTAGTAGGTACTGACGTATATGAAAAGCTGGTAAAAGGGTATACGCAAAAGCAGTGGGGGCGTGAATGTAAGGATCTGCCCGCTTTTATTATCAAAAGACTGCCGTTACGGTTTACTTATGATAATAATTACTTTAATGATCCGTATCAGGGAATACCTAAAGGCGGCTATACGCGTATGGTGGAAAATATGCTTGCGGATATCCCGGTATTACTGGGAGTGGAGTACAGGCAGTTTTTACAGGAGAATGAGGAAGCAGGCGAAAGGAAAGTTACCTTTGACAAAGTATTATATACCGGAATGATAGACGAATATTTTGACTACTGTCTCGGTGAATTGGAATACCGTTCGCTTCGGTTTGAAGAGGAAGTGTTAAAAGGAGAAGAAAATTATCAGGGAAATGCGGTAGTAAATTATACGAAACAGGATGTGCCGTATACGAGGATCATAGAACATAAGCATTTTGAATTTGGAAAACAGCCGGATACCGTGATCACAAGAGAATATCCTGCAAACTGGAAAAAGGGGGACGAACCCTATTATCCAATGAACGATGAGAAAAATGAAACTCTTTTTGCAAAATATCAGGAGCTTGCCAAAAAAGAAAAGAATGTGCTGTTTGGAGGAAGACTTGGACAGTATAAATATTATGATATGGATAAAGTGATTGAGGCAGCGTGGAAAATGTGTGAAGAGGAAAAATAGAAGGGCTGCCCGGGCGGCTGACGTCTTCCAAAGGGTTCCTTTTAGAAGACTGATCTGCCCGCAGACGGAAGCCCGAACGGTTACATGGAATTGAGATTGATGAAGTTTTCCGGTTGCAATTGAAAAAAGGATGTGTTATAATATTCAAAAAGTTTGAAACTCAAAATATTATACTTGCAAAATATTAGAATAACAAATAAAAGCGGATAGGAGCAGGATATGACTTGGGAAGAAGCAAATAAGGATTTGGACGAAAGAAGACGTAAGGCACTCTTAGGAGGCGGACAGTCACGCATTAATAAGCAGCATGAAGCAGGAAAGATGACGGCAAGAGAGAGAATTGAAGTTTTGCTGGATGAAGGCAGTTTTGTGGAAGTGGATGGATTTATAGAATCCAGAATTGATGATTTTGACCTGGATAAGAGAAGAGTGGCAGGCGATGGCGTTGTAACCGGATATGGAGAGATAGACGGCCGCCTTGTATTTGTGGCGAGTGAAGATTTTACTGTGATCGGAGGTACGCTTGGGGAATATCATTCCATGAAAATATGCCGGATTCAGGATATGGCAATGGAAATGAAAGCGCCGCTTATCTGCATTAATGACAGCGGCGGAGCAAGAATCGAAGAAGGGATTTCTTCTTTAAGCGGCTACAGTGGGATGTTTTTAAGACACACAAAAGCATCCGGGATGATTCCGCAGATAGCGGTTATTTTAGGACCGTGTTCAGGGGGCGCCTGCTATGCGCCTGCTATTTGCGATTTCATTTTTATGGTAAGAAATACTTCTAAAATGTTTATTACCGGCCCGAATGTGGTAAAGACGGTTATTAATGAAGAAGTATCTGTGGAAGAACTGGGAGGCGCGCAGGTTCATGCGAAAAAGAGCGGGGTATCCCACTTTACATATGATACGGAAGGCGAATGC
Organism: uncultured Lachnospiraceae bacterium; assembly: GCA_947650155.1. Taxonomy (GTDB): domain Bacteria; phylum Bacillota; class Clostridia; order Lachnospirales; family Lachnospiraceae; genus RGIG3002. The sequence goes on along the minus strand of CANSUS010000016.1, from coordinate 15,594 downwards.
CTGATGGGAGTTCGTAAGCTGTTAACATATCTTCCGAGCAGTTATGATGAAAAAACGCCTGTCATCTTATCCTTACAGGGAAAACAGGCGCTTACTGCAGGTAAGAGCGCTGGAAGAGTGCTGCATAAAGTGGGACAGCTTCGTAAAAGTGTATTTTCAAAAGAAGAAGAACAAAAAGCAAAAAGAATTTGTGAGATTGTCCCGGATAATTCGAGAAAGGCGTATAACGTAAAGGAAGTCATCGACTGTATTGCGGATGAAAACAGCTTTTTTGAAGTGCACAAAGATTTTGCGGAAAATGCCGTAGTCGGATTTGCCAGAATGGATGGAGAGGTGGTCGGTATAGTTGCAAACCAGCCGGCATCGATGGGAGGTTCCCTGGATGTGCATGCCTCTGATAAGATGGCGCGTTTTATCCGGTTTTGTGACTGTTTTAACATTCCGCTTATTACATTGGTTGACGTTCCGGCGTTTTTGCCGGGAACAGCGCAGGAACACAGTGGTATTATCCGCCACGGAGCTAAAATCTTATATGCATATTCAGAAGCTACCGTACCTAAAATTTCCGTGATTATGCGAAAGGCGTATGGCGGCGCTTACATTGCTATGAATTCAAAAGAAATGGGAGCGGACATGGTATTTGCATGGCCGATCGCGGAAATTGCGGTAATGGGAGCAGAAGGTGCAGTGAATATTGCATTTAAGAGAAAAATTAAGGCTGCTGAGAATCCTGAAGAAATGCGGGAGCAGTGTAAAAAGGAGTATGAGGAACGGTTTTTGAACCCTTATGTTGCAGCAGCGAGAGGGTATGTGAATGAAGTAATAAAGCCGGAGGAAACAAGAGCTTCTTTATTAAAAGCATTGAGAGCGCTCCGGACGAAAGAGGCAGAGCAGCCGGCGAAAAAGCATGGAAACATTCCGCTGTAATCAAAAAGGCGGTATGCGGCAAGTAAAATAGAAATGATGTATTTCCTATAAAACAGCCCTGTGGAAGATTTCCACAGGGCTGTTGTTCAATGCATTTAACAATAACTGTTAAAAAGCATGCCGCTGTAAACACTGGTAATATAAGGCGGTGCAAAATTTTTACCTGGATTTTTATAGGCAACGATTTTGCTGATTGCATAGTGCATGGGATCTATACTGATCTGATCTGTCTTGCGGATCAGAGAGTTTGCAAAGTCTTTTACGGAATGGAAATTTTCCTTTGCATCGTTTTCCAATGCGGATTGTTTCAATGCGTCTTCGTCAATTTTGATCTCTCCGTTCTGATCAAGTGAAAGACCTACGGCATCCAATTCGTTTGCATATAAGGATACAACACCTTTCATTTCAGAAACAAGACGGCCGGACTTTGGCTGTTTTTCCAGATACGAAGAAGTATCTTTGATGAATGTGTTATAAGCGTCCGCCAAAGCAGAAACATTATCTGTCAAAGATTCCACATCTGTTTTTAGTCCGATTGTAGCAGTCTCTCCTTCTGTAGTACGGGTATTTTTTAAAGTGATCTCGTAAGTTTTATCAATTGTTAAAGTATTGGAAGAAGAGGTCCTCTGCTCGCCGTTCAAAAGATAAGAGGCATTGGAAGCATTTCTTGCCATATAATCAATCCCCAGATAAGATACGGCGCCAGCTTTTTTACTCGTGTGTATATCAGAGATAGAGAACAGACATTTTTTCCCTTCAGGAAGTCCTGTTGCCACAGAAGTAATGCGAAGTGCCGAAGCGCCTTCCTCATCCATAATAATATCGGATTTCAATCCCACGTCCGCATTGTTGATCAAACGGGACAGACGGTTCTGAAGATCATAATTGGATTCATTTTCATGGACGGCAAACTGAAACTCATAATTCAGATCATTAATATTCAGATCAAAAGAATAGGTATCAGCGGGAAGGGCAGAATTTTCGTCCGGCAGGTAAGCGCCTACGTTGACCTGTGGAGAAGCAAGAGATTCCACTTCAATTGTAAAAGAAGGGACTTCTGTGCTGCCGTTCACTTGACCGATATATTCTGCAGTAACGAAATCTTCGTTGCTGGAGAAGGCAATTTTCTTATCCAGTAAACTGTCATTATCCAGTCCGCCCAAAGAAGCGATTGTATTTTTCAGGGAACGGGCGCTTTCTTTTAAATCTATCGCAAATTCTCTGGTGTCTTTTGTAGAATCAAATATGGAAAGAGGGGATTCCTTATTTAATTTTACGATAGAATTATAGATATTCCGCAATTCGCTTTTCTTATGTGTGTCGAATTGCGAAGACCCTTTTGTATATTTGGAATAAGTTGATAAATAATAATTATATGCAGTATTGAGTGCAGCAGTGTATGCCATAAGTGCATCCTCCTTCCTTGCCTTTCTGTTTTCTTTATTTCTAAAAGTTTTATTAAAAGAGTGTGTAATGCCTACACATATGTTATAATGTATATCGGTCAGTTATTATGGTTTTTTAATAGTATATGTAAGAATATGTAAGAATTTTCGGAAAAAGATTCAATTACCGGTCTGTAAAAAAGTATTGACGCAAAGGCAGCCGTATGCTATAGTATTGAAGCGAGATAAGATTTAGGTCTTTTTTTTATGCTCTAAATTTGGACAAAAGGACTCTATAACGAAAGAAAATAATTTTAAGAGGCGCTGCGTAGCAGACAGAAAAAAGAAGGTTCTGTTTACGCAGAATGGGATGCTGTAATGAGTTACAGCATACATGGAAAGGAGAATTATGCGTACAAAAATCACATTAGCATGTACAGAATGCAAACAGCGTAACTACAATACAACAAAAGATAAAAAGACACATCCTGACAGAATGGAAACAAAGAAATATTGCAGATTCTGTAAAACACATACATTACACAAAGAAACCAAATAATTTTATTTGAAGCTTCAAATAAGGAAAGGGCATGAAAATGGGAAGTTCAGAAAAAACTGAAAAAGCGCAGAAACCCAGTTTCTTTGCAGGAGTAAAGTCGGAAATGAAAAAGATTTCATGGCCGGATAAACAATCATTGTTCAAACAGTCGGTTGCGGTAGTATGTATTTCCGTTGTCGTTGGAGCTGTTATTACAATATTGGATTTTTTTATTCTGAATGGTGTAGATTTCCTGGTAAAGTAAGGGTGAGGATGATTGTATGGCAGAGGCAAACTGGTATGTAGTGCATACCTATTCGGGTTATGAAAACAAAGTAAAAGCCAATATTGAGAAGACGATTGAGAACAGACACCTGGAGGAAGAGATATTAGAAGTCAGAGTTCCGCTCCAGGAAGTAGTGGAAATGAAAAACGGCGCTAAAAAAACAGTGCAGAAAAAAATGTTTCCGGGTTATGTTCTTGTCAATATGGTGATGAATGATGATACATGGTACGTTGTAAGAAATACCCGCGGCGTTACAGGATTTGTAGGCCCGGGAAGTAAACCGGTGCCGCTTACGGAAGCGGAAATGAAACCGCTTGGCATTAAAATGGAAAATGTATCCATTGACTTTGCGGAAGGAGATTCCGTAGCGGTTGTTGCAGGCGTATGGAAGGATACGGTTGGTATCGTGCAGAAGCTGGATATGAGTAAACAGACGGCGACAATCAATGTAGAGCTGTTTGGAAGAGAAACGCCTGTTGAGATCGGTTTTGAGGAAGTAAGAAGATTGCAATAATGTTATTTTATTCCTGCGCTGCAGGATTGAAATAAAGGAACCAGTAATGCCTGCTTTTGGCGGGCAGTGGGAGCAATGCATACTGCATTGCGCCAATTACCACATTATAGGAGGTGCCTAAAATGGCAAAGAAAGTAGAAGGATATATTAAGTTACAGATCCCTGCTGGTAAAGCTACACCAGCGCCGCCAGTTGGTCCGGCTCTTGGACAGCATGGCGTTAACATTGTTGAATTTACAAAACAGTTCAACGCAAGAACGGCTGATAAAGGAGATGTAGTCATCCCTGTCGTTATTACAGTATATGCGGACAGAAGCTTCAGCTTCATTACAAAAACTCCGCCTGCTGCAGTACTTCTTAAAAAAGCAGCTAATATTAAATCAGGTTCTGCCGTACCGAATAAGACAAAGGTAGCGACAATTTCCAAGGCAAAGGTTCAGGAAATTGCAGAGCTGAAAATGCCTGATTTGAATGCAGCAAGTCTTGAAGCAGCAATGAGCATGATTGCCGGTACTGCAAGAAGTATGGGTATTGTAGTAGAAGATTAATAACGGGAGGAAGAACGATGAAACATGGTAAGAAATATAACGAAGCTGCAAAGTTAGTAGACCGTGCAGTTTTTTATGAGCCGGCTGAAGCCATTGCACTTGCAAAGAAAACAGCTACAGCTAAATTTGATGAAACCATCGAAGCTCACATCAGAACAGGCTGCGACGGACGTCATGCAGAACAGCAGATCCGTGGCGCGGTAGTACTGCCGAACGGTACAGGTAAAACGGTAAAAGTATTGGTATTTGCAAAGGGTGATAAGCTTTCTGAAGCGGAAGCGGCAGGCGCTGATTATGTAGGCGGAGAAGAACTGATTCCGAAGATTCAGAATGATGGATGGTTAGATTTTGATGTTGTTGTCGCTACACCGGATATGATGGGCGTTGTAGGACGTCTCGGTAAGGTACTTGGACCAAAAGGTTTAATGCCGAACCCGAAAGCCGGTACAGTAACAATGGATGTAACAAAAGCAATAAACGATATTAAAGCAGGTAAGATTGAATACAGACTTGACAAAACCAATATCGTACACGTTCCGGTAGGAAAAGCTTCTTTTACAGACGAGCAGTTGAACGAAAACTTTAACGCGTTAATGGATGCGATTGTAAAAGCAAGACCAAGCGCATTAAAGGGACAGTATTTAAGAAGCATTACTCTTACTTCCACAATGGGACCGGGCGTGAAAGTAAGCGTTGCAAAATATTAATTACATCATGGAAAATGAAAATCCTCTTCGGGCGTCTGAAGGGGATTTTTAAATTCACAGCGACAGGGAAGGAATAATCTGATATAATAAGAATTATGAAGACGAAGAAACATAAAAGCCGAAAAAAGAAAACCTATATGATATTATGCTTTGAGATCCTTTTGATTCTCACATTGGTAACAGGGATTGCAGTATATGCCCTGTCGTATGTGCGTACCAGGGATGGTATGGGCAGCGGTACAGAGGGACAACCGGAACTGACGGCAGGAACACAGATTGCAAAAACGCAGACAGATGACAGCGGTTCTTCTATTGCAGAAAAGATTGATCAGACTGTGGATATCGGAGAAGAGATTTTTTCCGAAGAAGAGAGTTCCTGTGAGGCCGGGGAAGAAGAGGAGCATCCTGTCTACACCTATGACCAGGGAAGGAAATGGTTTGAACCTGAAAAGGAAGAGGAAGTGGTACTTGCCTTTGCAGGAGATATACTTTTTGATGATGAATATGCCGCTATGGTAAGCATAGAAAGCAGACCGGGAAAAATAAAAGATTCTTTTTCACCGGATCTTCTGGCGGAGATGACCGGCGCGGATATTTTTATGGTAAATAATGAGTTTACTTATACCAGTCGCGGGGAACCGATACCGGAAAAGCAGTTTACCTTCCGGGCAGATCCTGAAGATGCGGCTTATCTTTTGGACATGGGAGTGGATATCGTATCTATTGCAAACAACCATACATATGACTATGGTGAAATTTCGCTTTTGGATACGGTGGATACGCTCTCAGGAATGGAAATGCCTTTCGTGGGGGCGGGGCGTAATATAGAAGAGGCAGGCAGACCGTTTTACTTTGAAACGGACGGACTGAAAATCGGTTTCCTTTCAGCGACGCAGATTGAAAGGCTGGAGAATCCTGATACAAAAGGGGCATCTGCAGACAGCCCGGGCGTATTCAGGTGTCTGGACGGGACGCTTTTATATGAAAAAACAAAGGAAGCGTCCGAACAATGTGATTTTCTTGTAGTATACGTGCATTGGGGCAGTGAAAATACAGATGAACTGGACTGGCTGCAGAAAGATCAGGCGTTAAAACTCGCCCAGTCGGGCGCGGATCTGATTATCGGTGATCATTCCCACTGCTTACAGGGAATCGATGTGGTAGAAGGCGTACCTGTTTTTTACAGTGTCGGCAACTTCCTGTTCAGTTCAAAAACGTTGGATACCTGTCTTGTCAAGGTTGTCTTAAAAGACGGACAGATCAGTAAATTACAGTTCCTGCCGGCAATACAGCAGGGGTGTCGGACGCAGCTGCTTGCGGGGGAAGAAAAAGCAAGAGTGATCGAATATATGCGTTCGATTTCCGAACATATCAGTATGGATGAGGACGGATATATTACGTATTAATTTAGGGCTTGACAGAAAAGCGGGTATTATGCTATTCTAGTTAAGGTCGTTTTGACCAGCCGAAGACAGTAGGTGCAATGGGGATGAACCGGAGCGTAAGTGTATCGCCTACCGAGGAGAAGAGTTTCAATAAGACTTTATACCTCTCTGTCTTCAGGGAGGTTTTTTCGGCTATAAAATCTATAAGGAGGTAATCGAAAAATGGCAAAAGTTGAATTAAAGCAGCCTATCGTTGCAGAGATTTCCGAAAACATCAAAGATGCCCAGTCCGTTGTACTTGTAGACTATCGTGGACTTACAGTGGAACAGGATACAGAACTTCGTAAGCAGCTTCGTGCTGAAGGAATTACTTACAAAGTTTACAAAAACACAATGATGAACTTTGCGTTCAAAGGCACAGACTGCGAAGCGCTTGCTTCTTATTTGGAAGGACCGAGCGCTATTGCTATTTCAACAACTGATGCAACAGCACCGGCAAGAGTTTTAGCTAAATTCGCAAAGACAGCAGAGGCTCTTGAAATCAAAGGCGGTATTGTAGAAGGAATTGCTTATGATGCAAAGGGAATTGCAAACATTGCAAGCATTCCGTCCAGAGAAGAATTACTTTCCAAGCTGCTTGGAAGCATTCAGTCTCCTATCACGAACTTTGCCCGTGTTATGAATCAGCTGGCAGAAAAAGGCGGCGCATCCGAATGTGAGGCACCGGCAGCAGAAGAAGCTCCTGCAGCTGATGCGCCTGCAGAAGAGGCAGCACCGGCAGAATAATTGTAAAATGAAACCAGAATGAAAAGAAAAATTAATGGAGGTAAATTATAATGGCAAAATTATCTACTCAGGAAATTATTGATGCGATCAAAGAGTTAACAGTATTAGAATTAAATGATTTAGTAAAAGCATGTGAAGAAGAATTTGGTGTATCCGCAGCAGCAGGCGTTGTAGTTGCAGCAGCAGGCGCTGGCGATGCAGCAGGCGCTGGAGAAGAGAAAACAGAATTTGATGTGGAATTAACAGAGGTTGGACCTAACAAGGTTAAGGTTATCAAAGTGGTTCGTGAAGCTACAGGTCTTGGATTAAAAGAAGCAAAAGACTTAGTAGATTCCGCTCCGAAGGTAATCAAAGAAGCAGCTTCCAAAGAAGAAGCTGACGCTATGAAAGCAAGTCTGGAAGCAGAAGGCGCTAAAGTTACGCTTAAATAATAAGAACTACTTACAAAGGCGGAAAGCACTCTACTTAATTGAGAGTGCTTTTTTTAGTGCTTGACAAAAAGCGCAAAATATGCTTGACTTGCAAATTTCCATGTAGTAAAATGGAAGATGCTCTATTGTGGAGTGGTATGCAATTTTGATAATGATATACCGACAAATAGGCTGAAAATCATAAAGAACGGGGTGAAATGTCAATGGAAAAGAACAGAATACGTCCTATATCCTCCGGAAACGGCAAGAATATGCGTATGAGTTATTCACGGCAAAAAGAGGTTTTGGAGATGCCTGACCTGATAGAAGTCCAAAAGGATTCCTACAAATGGTTTCTGGAAGAAGGCTTAAAAGAAGTTTTCGATGATATCTCTCCAATTGCAGACTACAGTGGTCATCTGAGTCTGGAATTTGTAGACTTCGAGCTGTGCGAGGAAGATGTCAAGTATTCTATTGAGAAGTGCAAGGAAAGAGACGCCACTTATGCAGCTCCCTTAAAGGTAAAAGTCCGCCTTTATAATAAAGAAAAAGAAGAGATCAGCGAGCATGAGATCTTCATGGGCGATCTTCCTTTAATGACGCAGACGGGCACATTCGTGATCAATGGTGCAGAGCGTGTAATCGTAAGCCAGTTAGTACGTTCTCCTGGTATTTATTATGCGATTGGTCATGACAAGATCGGAAAGAGGCTGTTTTCTTCTACCGTAATTCCGAATCGCGGCGCATGGCTTGAGTATGAAACAGATTCTAATGATGTTTTCTATGTACGTGTGGACAGAACGAGAAAAGTACCGATTACCGTTCTGCTCAGAGCGCTAGGAGTAGGCACGAATGACGAAATCCGGGAATTATTCGGCGATGAACCCAAAATTGAAGCAAGTTTTGCGAAGGACACTTCTGAAAATTATCAGGAAGGTCTGTTAGAGTTATACAAAAAAATTCGTCCGGGTGAACCTTTAAGCGTGGAAAGCGCTGAAAGTCTGATCACCGCAATGTTCTTTGATCCCAGAAGATATGATTTGGCAAAAGTCGGAAGATATAAATTTAATAAGAAACTGGCATTCCGCAACAGGATCAGACATCAGATCCTGGCAGAGGATGTGGTAGACACTCTTACGGGTGAAGTTTTGGCAGCAGCAGGTACAAAGGTGACGGTAGAACTTGCTGATATGATCCAAAATGCAGCCGTTCCTTTTGTATGGATTCAGACAGAGGAAAAAAATGTAAAAGTACTTTCCAACATGATGGTGGATATTACCAATTTTGTGGATTGTAAGCCAAGAGAACTGGGTGTTACCGAGCCGGTTTATTTCCCTGTATTAAAGCAGATTTTGGATGAACATGCAGAAAATCCGGAAGAACTTGCGGAAGCAATCCAGAAAAACGTACATGAATTGATTCCGAAACACATTACGAAGGAAGACATTTTAGCTTCCATTAATTATAATATCCATTTGGAATATGGTCTTGGAAACAGCGATGATATCGACCATCTGGGCAACAGACGAATCAGGGCGGTTGGCGAACTTTTGCAGAATCAGTACCGTATCGGTCTTTCCAGAATGGAAAGAGTGGTTCGTGAAAGAATGACAACCCATGATTCAGAGGAAGTTTCGCCGCAGGCTCTTATTAATATCAAGCCGGTGCAGGCAGCGGTGAAGGAATTTTTTGGTTCTTCCCAGCTGTCCCAGTTTATGGATCAGAACAATCCTCTGGGTGAATTGACCCATAAGAGACGTTTATCCGCACTTGGCCCCGGCGGTCTTTCCAGAGACAGGGCAGGATTTGAGGTTCGTGACGTTCACTATTCCCATTATGGAAGAATGTGTCCTATTGAGACGCCGGAAGGTCCGAACATTGGTTTGATCAACTCTCTTGCAAGTTATGCAAGAATTAATGAATATGGTTTTGTGGAGGCGCCGTATTGTGAAATCGATAAATCCGATCCGCAGAATCCTCGTGTTACGGATAAGGTTGTATATATGACTGCGGATGAGGAAGATAATTATCATGTGGCGCAGGCAAGTGAAGCTTTGGATGCAGAAGGACATTTTGTGAGAAACATGGTGTCCGGCCGTTATAAAGAAGAAACACAGGAATATCCGAAAGCAATGTTTGATTACATGGACGTGTCGCCGAAAATGGTATTTTCCGTTGCTACGGCGTTAATCCCGTTCCTTGAAAACGACGATGCGAACCGTGCGCTGATGGGTTCCAACATGCAGCGTCAGGCAGTGCCGCTTTTGATAACAGAGGCGCCGGCAGTAGGAACAGGTATGGAACCGAAGGCAGCCGTGGACTCCGGTGTGTGCGTGGTCGCAAGAAAGGCGGGTACGGTTGACTATGTATCTTCCAATCTGATTAAGATGACAAATGACGACGGAACAAGAGACGAATATCGTCTGACAAAATTCTCAAGAAGTAACCAGTCCAACTGTTACAATCAGAAACCGATTGTATTTAAAGGAAATCATGTTGCGGCGGGCCAGGTGATTGCAGACGGTCCTTCCACTTCAGAAGGGGAACTTGCGCTTGGCAAAAATCCGCTGATTGGTTTCATGACATGGGAAGGTTATAATTACGAGGATGCCGTTCTTTTAAGTGAAAGACTGGTACAGGAGGATGTATATACCTCCGTTCATATTGAAGAATACGAAGCAGAAGCCCGTGATACAAAATTAGGACCGGAAGAGATCACAAGGGATGTTCCGGGTGTGGGTGACGATGCTTTGAAAGATCTGGATGACAGAGGAATCATCCGTATCGGCGCAGAAGTTCGTGCAGGCGATATTCTGGTTGGTAAGGTAACGCCGAAAGGCGAGACGGAACTGACCGCAGAAGAAAGACTTCTTCGTGCAATCTTTGGAGAAAAGGCAAGAGAAGTAAGAGACACATCCTTAAAAGTACCTCACGGCGAATACGGTATTGTAGTAGACGCTAAAGTATTTACAAGGGAAAATGGGGACGAATTGTCTCCGGGTGTCAATCAGGCAGTCAGAATTTATATTGCACAGAAGAGAAAAATCTCCGTTGGTGATAAGATGGCAGGCCGTCATGGTAACAAGGGTGTTGTTTCCCGTGTACTGCCGGTGGAAGATATGCCGTATCTGCCAAACGGACGTCCGCTTGACATTGTATTAAATCCTTTGGGTGTGCCTTCCCGTATGAATATCGGACAGGTACTTGAAATTCATTTGAGCCTGGCAGCCAAGGCGCTTGGTTTTAACGTGGCAACGCCGGTATTTGACGGCGCGAACGAAATAGATATTATGGATACACTCGACCTTGCTAATGATTATGTAAACTTAGAATGGGAAGAGTTTGAAAAGAAGCATAAAGAAGAGCTTTTACCGGAAGTGATGCAGTATTTATCTGATAACAGAGATCACAGGGAAGTATGGAAAGGCGTTCCGATCTCCAGAGACGGTAAAGTCAGACTTCGTGACGGCAGGACGGGAGAATATTTTGACAGTCCGGTAACGATTGGACACATGCATTACCTGAAACTCCATCATTTGGTAGATGATAAGATTCATGCCCGTTCCACGGGTCCTTACTCTTTGGTAACCCAGCAGCCTCTCGGCGGTAAAGCGCAGTTCGGCGGACAGCGTTTCGGTGAAATGGAAGTTTGGGCGTTAGAGGCTTATGGCGCATCCTATACGCTTCAGGAGATCCTGACAGTGAAATCCGATGATGTAATCGGACGTGTAAAGACTTACGAGGCGATTATAAAGGGAGAAAATATTCCTGAACCGGGAATCCCTGAATCCTTTAAGGTATTGTTAAAAGAATTACAGTCTCTTGGACTGGATGTGCGGGTACTGCGTGAGGATCAGACAGAAGTGGAGATCATGGAATCCATTGAATATGGCGATACAGATTACCGCTATGAGATGGAAGGAGAGCCGAGAAATTATGATTATGAGTCAGATTCTTTAGGCTCAATGGGATATCAGAAGCAGGAATTTGATGCAGACAGCGGCGAACTCATAAGTGCGGAAGAAGAGGAGACAGAGGAAGAATTCTTTGACGAAGAACTGGAAGAGGATTTTGTAGAATCCTTTGACGAATAGGCGTAGAAATGACTACAAACTTTGGAAGGAGTGCCAAAATGTCAGAAACAAAAAATGAAGTTTATCAACCGATGACATTTGATGCGATCAAGATCGGATTAGCATCACCTGAAAAAATCAGAGAATGGTCAAGGGGAGAAGTTACAAAACCGGAGACCATTAACTACAGGACATTAAAACCGGAAAAAGACGGTCTTTTCTGTGAAAGAATTTTTGGACCCAGCAAGGACTGGGAATGCCATTGCGGTAAATATAAAAAGATCAGATATAAAGGCGTAATCTGCGACAGGTGCGGTGTGGAAGTAACAAAGGCAAATGTCCGCAGGGAGCGTATGGGACATATCGAGCTTGCGGCTCCGGTATCTCATATCTGGTACTTTAAGGGGATTCCGAGCCGTATGGGCCTGATTTTGGATCTGTCCCCTAGGGTATTGGAAAAAGTATTATATTTTGCTTCATATATTGTGCTCGATAAAGGTGAAACCAGCTTAGAGTATAAGCAGGTATTATCTGAAAAGGAATATCAGGATGCGAGAGAAACCTACGGAAGTAAATTCCGCGTAGGCATGGGTGCAGAAGCGATCAAAGAACTGTTGGAAGCGATCGATCTTGAAACAGAAGCAGTAGAGTTAAAAACCGGATTAAAGGAATCCACAGGGCAGAAAAGGGCAAGAATTATCAAGCGTTTGGAAGTTGTGGAGGCGTTCCGTGGTTCAGGAAACAAGCCGGAGTGGATGATTATGGATGTGATTCCGGTTATTCCGCCTGATTTACGTCCTATGGTACAGCTTGACGGCGGCCGCTTTGCTACGTCTGACTTAAATGATTTATATAGAAGAATCATTAACAGAAATAACCGTCTGAAAAGACTTTTGGAGTTAGGCGCACCGGATATTATCGTGCGTAATGAAAAAAGGATGCTGCAGGAAGCGGTAGACGCTCTGATCGATAACGGCAGAAGAGGAAGACCGGTAACAGGTCCGGGTAACCGTGCCTTAAAATCCCTTTCTGATATGCTGAAGGGTAAATCAGGACGTTTCCGTCAGAACCTTTTAGGAAAACGTGTGGACTATTCAGGACGTTCCGTTATCGTAGTAGGACCGGAACTTAAGATTTATCAGTGCGGTCTGCCGAAAGAAATGGCAATTGAGTTATTCAAGCCTTTTGTGATGAAGGAGCTTGTTGCAAGGGGAATTTCCCAGAATATTAAAAACGCAAAGAAATTAGTGGAAAGACTGGACACCCAAGTGTGGGATGTTCTGGAAGAGGTTATTAAAGAACATCCGGTTATGTTAAACCGTGCCCCCACACTGCACAGACTTGGTATTCAGGCATTTGAGCCGATTCTGGTAGAAGGTAAGGCGATTAAACTGCATCCGCTTGTATGTACTGCATTTAATGCCGACTTTGACGGTGACCAGATGGCGGTGCATCTGCCCCTTTCCGTGGAAGCGCAGGCAGAATGCCGGTTCCTTTTACTGTCACCCAATAACCTGTTAAAACCTTCCGACGGCGGTCCGGTTGCCGTTCCTTCACAGGATATGGTACTTGGTATTTATTATCTGACACAGGAACGTCCGGGCGCAAAAGGAGAAGGCAAATTCTTCAAGAACGTAAACGAAGCAATACTGGCCTATGAAAACGGTGTGATTACGCTGCATTCCAGAATTACCGTAAGGGTAAATAAGGCAAAGCCGGATGGAGAAGTAGTTACAGGCAACGTGGAATCTACGCTGGGGCGTTTTATCTTCAATGAAATTCTTCCACAGGATCTGGGCTTTGTTGACAGAACAGATCCGGAAAACTTCCTGAAACTGGAAGTGGATTTCCATGTTGGCAAGAAAGGATTGAAACAGATCCTTGAAAAAGTAATCAATACGCATGGCGCTTCTAAAACGGCAGAGGTATTGGATGATATTAAATCTACGGGATATAAATATTCCACAAGAGCGGCGATGACCGTATCTATTTCCGATATGACTGTTCCGGAGAAGAAGCAGGAAATGTTAAATGAAGCACAGGCAACAGTAGATAAGATTTCCCAGAACTTCCGCCGCGGCCTGATTACGGAAGAGGAAAGATACCGTGCAGTAGTTGAGACATGGAACGAAACGGATAAAGAACTGACAGAGACTCTGTTGGCGGGTCTGGATAAATACAATAATATTTTTATGATGGCGGATTCTGGAGCCCGTGGTTCCAATCAGCAGATCAAACAGCTTGCAGGTATGCGTGGACTTATGGCGGACACAACAGGAAGGACAATTGAGCTTCCTATTAAATCGAATTTCCGTGAGGGACTGGATGTATTGGAATACTTCATGTCTGCACATGGCGCGCGTAAAGGTCTTTCCGATACAGCGCTGCGTACAGCCGATTCCGGTTATCTGACAAGACGTATGGTTGACGTTTCGCAGGAATTGATTATTCGTGAAATAGACTGCTGTGAAGGGAAAGATGAAATTCCGGGCATGACTGTCAGGGCATTTATGGACGGTAAAGAGACCATCGAGAATTTAAAAGACAGAATCAACGGGCGTTTTTCCTGTGAAGAAATTAAAGACCGGGAAGGAAATGTCATTGTAAAGAAAAATCATATGATTACGCCAAGCCGCGCAGAAAGAATTTTGAGCGTGGGTGTGAATGAGAAGGGCGAACCGATTGAAGAAGTGAAGATTCGTACCATTCTTGGCTGCCGTTCTCACAACGGTATCTGCGCAAAATGTTACGGCGCTAACATGGCGACCGGTGAAGCAGTACAGGTGGGTGAAGCGGTAGGGATTATTGCGGCACAGTCCATCGGTGAGCCTGGTACGCAGCTTACCATGCGTACGTTCCATACGGGTGGTGTTGCCGGCGATGATATTACCCAGGGTCTTCCCCGTGTAGAGGAGCTTTTTGAGGCAAGAAAACCGAAAGGACTCGCTATTATTGCAGAATTTGGCGGTGTTGCCACGATTAAGGATACGAAGAAAAAACGTGAGGTTATCATTACCAATCATGAGACCGGGGAGTCCAAGGCCTATTTGATTCCTTATGGTTCCCGTATTAAGATTATGGACGGTGCAGTGTTAGAAGCCGGTGATGAGCTGACAGAAGGCAGTGTAAATCCGCATGATCTGTTAAAGATCAAAGGAATCCGTGCGGTTCAGGATTATATGATCAGAGAGGTACAGAGAGTGTACCGTTTACAGGGCGTTGATATCAGTGATAAGCATATTGAAGTCATTGTGCGTCAGATGCTCAAAAAAGTCCGCATCGAGAATAACGGAGATACAGAATTCCTTCCGGGTACGCTTGTGGATGTTCTGGAATTTGAAGATATGAACGAACAGCTGATTGCAGAAGGAAAAGAACCGGCAGAAGGAAAACAGGTGATGCTTGGTATTACAAAAGCAGCGCTTGCGACGAATTCCTTCCTTTCCGCAGCTTCTTTCCAGGAGACTACAAAAGTGCTTACGGAAGCGGCGATTAAAGGAAAAGTTGACCCGCTGATCGGTCTGAAAGAAAACGTAATTATCGGAAAGCTGATTCCGGCAGGAACCGGTATGAAGAGATATCGTAACGTAAAACTGGATACGGATGATAAATTAATGAGTAACTTATCTATGGAAGATGAAATTTCTTTTGGAGAGGATTCGGATTTGATCGAACTGTCGGAAACAGAGGACGATTTGTCAGATGAATTTGATGAAACAGACGAGTTTGACATGGACGAGATGGATGAGATCGAAGAAGAGGAATTAGATGAATTAGATACGGAAGAAGTTTAGGTTACGGAAAGTTATGCGAAAGGGGCAGCTGACAGATTGGCTGCTCCTTTTAAAATCCTGATCTGTCGGCAGGCGGCAGGCTGAACGGTTACAAATGCAGATAAAATGCGAAAAATATGTGTTGACAATGGTTTTGGGAAAACGTATAATAACGTAGTGTGCGAATAAAAGGCACATATCAGGATCATTTTAATAACAGGAGGTGAATCAGAATGCCAACATTTAACCAGTTAGTAAGAAA
>CANSUS010000015.1 GCA_947650155.1 uncultured Lachnospiraceae bacterium | reverse complement strand
TCTTTATTGTCCTGCCAGCCTCTCCACGATCATCTGCCCTTCAAACAGGACAAGGGCGGAGGCCGCCTGTTCTATTCTCCCGCAGTCTTCCTCCAGAAGTTCCAGGTAACGGTCCATGACTGCCGACATCCTTTCCAGATCTTTCCGGTATCTTTCCAGTGTTTCCAGTTCACTCCTTCCCCCTGGTTTTTCCACCCGGGTCTGTATCCCTGCCGCCGCTTCCCGCAGATTTTTTACGGCTCCCGCTATACTTTCTTTGTTAAGCGCAATTTCCTCTCCCATTCGTTTTTCTCCTTTTTCCTGTTTTTCTATTCCGGAATCCTTTGGAAGGGTTCAGTACTCCTGCCGTGCCAGTTCCTCATGCAGAAAGGCAATCCTTGACCTCAGGCTGACGATGTCCGCCCTGCATTCCCGGATCTCTTCCTTCTTTTTCCTGACAGCCTCACTGATCTCTTCTTGGATCTCCTCCACTTCTTTTTTATAATTATCATAAGGCTTTAACAGTTCTTCCACTGACCGTTCATCATACTTTTTCCTCCTGTCCCCTTCCCACCGTTCCTGTAATCCCATCTTTACATTCAGCTCATGCGCCAGTTCCCCTGTCTCTTCCGCCGCCCTGTTTACCGCCGGCCTTATCCCTGTCAGTTCCGTCACTTCTCTCTGCAGCCTGTCTATCTTCCTGCTGCATTCCTCTATCTGAGCCTCCGCACTGCTTATCTGTGCCCGTATCCCCGCTCTTGACATGAAGCCTGCCTCCTTCCCTGTCCGTTTTCTCTGTCTGTTTTCCTAACAGTCCTTCTTTCTCTCTTTTTCTATCCTCTCAAGCCCCAGGCTGATATTGGCAAGCATTCTTTCCTCATCCGCATCTTCATACCCCCGGTATACCACCTCCGCAATGTCTTCTTTTTTAAAATACAGGATATTGTCCCCCATCAGCCCTTCCGGGTAGGTGCATGCCCCGTAATCAAAATATTCCTCCCCTTTCTCCAGTTTTGCATACACTGCCCTTGCGACTACCATAAGCTTCTTTACGCTTCCTTTCACAACCACTGTGCTTCCAATCGGCAGAAACGCCTTTTCTCCTGCTTCTTTCTTCATTCCTTCCATTTCCTTTTCCTCCATTTCTTATCTACTCATACTCCGCAACCCGAATCCTCTCATAACTTCCTTCCTGAAACAGCAGTCCGTCTCCGGGCTGGGGCAGCTCCCTCTGGCTCTTTGTCGGAAACATCCCCGTCATCCCCGGGCTGCCCATTAAAAGTCCTCTGGTGCATCCTTTTACAAACTTCGTCATCTCATCAAATCCTTTCAGCCTGCTCCCTGTTACGCTTACTATTATGCGGATTCCCACTCCTTCGCAGGATGCAAGGATTTCCGCTGCTCTTTTCGCCTCCCCTTTCATTCTTTCCGCCAGATGTTCAAAGTCGTCTGCTATCAGGTAACACTCCGGGAAACGCCCCGGCAGTTCTTTCGGATTTACGTCCGCCTCTTTATCCATCCACTCCCGGATCTGCCTGCTGCGGCGTTCCGCCTCTTCCTCCAGCTCCCCGAAAAGAAGCGCCGTCTCTTCTTCCGTACCGGCATATCGCAGGTTCTTCATCCCCTTAAAGCTGTAGAGTTCCAGTGACGGGGAGTCAAACAGCCAGATCTTTTCCGCGCCTGATAACTGGCTTAAGATGACCTTTACTACCGTTGTCTTTCCCCGTTTCGGATCGCCCAGAATGGCAAACGGCGCAAAGCTTCCTTCCAGTCCCGCTGCCTGCACCGTCTCTGTATGCAGGCCCAGCCGTATCCGGCAGCCGCCCTCATATTCCATCAGAGAATGCCGGTTCAGCTTCTCCGGCAGTACGGCAATGCGCACGGCTTTTTCTCCCGGGTACAGACTGTTGATGTCCCTTATCAGCATTTCTATTCCTTTGTTGTATTCCTCTTCCTCCTTACAAGCCGCCATGACCGCCGTCTGCATGGCATTTACGTTTCCTTTCCACTTTACTAACGTTCTTCCCTTTTTCTCTGACGGTTTCAAATCACTTCTTCCTACAATTCCTGCTGTTTCATTTGCTTCAAATAAATACCCTGCAATCTTGTTTTTGAAATTGTTGTAAGTGCCGTATTTCATGGCTGCGCTGCGGGTTGCCGTAACGATCAGAAAAATACCAAGACCGGAACCGTCCCTTGACAGCTTCTGAAAAAAGTCCTCCGTTTCCTGCCCCAGTTCCCTGACCACGTCATAATGATCCAGAAGAATGACGATAGTTTTCATGACGCCGCAGCCTGTCCGGTTATAGACTTCAAAGTTCTGTACCATTGCCTGTGCCAGCATCTGCCTGCGCCTCTTCACCTCTTTCTCCATAAAACTGATAAACTTCCCCAGCTTTTCCGTATCTTCAAAGGTCATATAATCCGCCGTATGGTGCAGACGGTTTAAGGGCATCAGTCCGCTGTTCCCCAGATCCAGAATATAAAAATTCAGCGCCTCCACACGGTTCTTCTTTGCAAGGGAAAGGGCTGCTGTTGTTAAAAACACCGTCTTTCCATAACCGGCGGAAGCAAGATAGAGCAGATTCCCTTCCTTTGCCAGATTTAAAATATACGGTTCCTGAGCCTGCTTTTCCGGGATATCCACCATGCCGATCCGCACCTGCAGATCCGGCAGTCCGCTCTCCGGCCGCTGTGTTTTTTCCGTATTGACCAACATGGTCGGAAGCGGAGGCAGCCAGGGTTTTCTTACTTCTTTCAGCCCCATCTCCTGTGAAACTGCGTGGAGGTAATTTACCGTGGCGTCCAGCTGCGTAACCGGGTTTCCGTTCTCTGCCTCCTCGCCGCTCAGATCCTTATTGACCAATTCGCCCTGCCCCAAGTCGTTGATG
The DNA here is from genome assembly GCA_947650155.1 of uncultured Lachnospiraceae bacterium. Taxonomy (GTDB): domain Bacteria; phylum Bacillota; class Clostridia; order Lachnospirales; family Lachnospiraceae; genus RGIG3002. Next base: position 60,328 of record CANSUS010000015.1, on the reverse strand, counting down.
AGATAAATTCTTCCGTCTATCTCCTCCCCTGTCTGTTCCTCCCGATATACCGCGCCGCTCCATGCGGATTGAAATAATTCATAGATCTCGTTATTTCCAACCTGCAAATACGCCCGCCCGGGCTGCACGATTGATGCCGCATCCGGCGTCCTTAGGATTTCCTTGCTGTCGCCTTCATTTTGTACTTTCAACGCCAGTTTGAATTTAGAATTGGACCAGATCTGTTCATTGACCACTCCGGTCGGCTTCTGTGTCGCCAAAATCAAATGAATGCCAAGACTCCTTCCGATTCTTGCCGCACTGACCAGTTCCTCCATAAACTCCGGCTGTTCTTTTTTTAATTCTGCAAATTCATCGCTGATTAAAAACAAGTGGGGCAGGGGTTCCTGCGCTTTTCCCTCCCGGAAAAGGCGGTTATAACCGTTAATATGATTGACCCCGTATTCATTAAAAATCCGCTGTCTTCTTGACAATTCACTTTTAATGGACGCCATTGCCCTGAGTCCCTCACTGCCGTCAAGGTTTGTGATCGTCCCTAACAGATGCGGCAGATTCTGGAACAGAGACGCCATGCCGCCTCCCTTATAATCAATGAGTAAAAATCCCGCCTCGTAAGGATGAAAATTGACTGCGAGAGACAAAATATAAGACTGCACGATCTCCGATTTGCCGGAACCGGTCGTTCCTGCCACCAGTCCGTGCGGACCATGCGCCTTTTCATGGAGATTCAAATAAACATAGTCTTCCTTTCCTCTTACGCCCAAGGGCACTGCAAGCGATTGTTCCGAGTGATTGTTTTTCCAGCGTTCTTTTACATGGAGCTGCTCCGGATGCTCGATACCATACATTTCAAAAAAAGTAATATGATCCGGAATATGATTCTGCATTCCCTGCACGTGCTTCAATGCGCTTAGATTCCGTGCCATCCATTCCAAAGAAACCCCATGAATGCCGGGAAGCTGAAATCCTTTGCTGACCTCCTGCCTGCCCCTCATCAGCAGCTTTCCCTGGGACGCCGTTTCCAAAAGGACTACCGTATCTATATTTTCAGGCAGGCTTCCTCTTGTTGCCGTTGTATAAATCAGAGAATATCCAAGTTCTCTCTTGTTCCCTTCCAAAAACTCCATAACAGGATGTTCCAATATCAGTTTCGGTTCTTCTATCACAAACAGCAGATGTGGTAAAAAAGTTTTGTCTTTCCTGTCCTCTTCCACCCTCTGTTTTCTTTCCTTTAAAATCTGATACACACTTCCAAGTACCTGATCCCGTTTTCTTTCCGTATGAATCATTCCAATTGCATTGACCGCATGTATTTTTAAATGGGGCAGCCATCTTAAATATTCATACTCCGTTTCTTCCTCCCCGAAGATAAAAACAATTTCCAGTTCGTGATAGCTGTGAAATACGCAAAGCTGCATCAGGATCAACGGAATCTGCTGTCGGATGACAGCTTTGTCGCCCACAAGTCCCAAATACTCTTTTTTCAAATCGATGATGACCGGCGCTTCTATCGTTTCATATTCTTTTTTGATCGCCTTTGCTTCTTCATACAAAGGATTTTTTTCTCCTGTTAACTCCTTTTCCTCTTCCAGCCTGATCCTGCAAAGAGGCGCTTGCGCCGCCATACCTATGCTCAGGCAGAGAAAATCGTCGTCCATATATGTCTTTTCATAGATTCTCTCATCATAACGTGATACTTTCTTTTCTAACACTTCTATGGACGGATAATGATACCGGTATGCATCTTCTTCCTGTTTATACTGTCTGTAGATTTCTTTTCTTTTTTCCAGCAGATAAGTCTCATACAACGATTCTCGAAGTGCGTTTTCTTCTTTGCACGTCTTTTTTTCCTTCAAAAATGTAACTACGGAAAATAAGACGGTCATTGCCGTACCTGCCAGCGAAATTAAAATATAAGTTCCCCTTCCCATCATGATTCCAAGTCCTGCCGTCACCGCCGTCATGGCAAGCGGCGGAACTACAATCTGGACAATACTGCCCTTTTCCATCTTTTTTCTGTCGGAAGGTCTGTTTACCTGAATCTCCACTTTTTCTATTCTGTGAAACATTCTCGGTGAACGTTTAAAATTCATCATCTTCTATCTCTTCCTCTACTATTTTTTCTGTATATTCTTCGATTTTCTGATCCAGCTCGCCTAACTTTTTCTTTTTTTCTTCTCCGTCCATTCCGGTATCCACCCGTGTAAGATCTCTGTCCAGAAGATAGGCATACAAAAGTAATTCGTCATCTGAAAGCTGCATTGCGATATTCTGTGCCTCTACCGGTTCCTGCCTGCCTATGCAGATCCAATAATCAAAAATTTTTTCATTCTGATCCGTCGTAAGCGTCGCCAGAATCGTCTGTTTCTGTTCCACGGAAAGATTTTCGCTGTTTATATATGCCTCTGATAAAATATATTTCTGATACCGGTCCATTTGTTTCAGACCTACCGCCTTCATAGAGTCGATCAGCGCAATATAATTTTTATCAATATAAGCGTTCATTGCATTCTGCACGGCTGTTTCATAAGGATATTTCATTTCCAAATAATAACCGGCGAACGCCGCTCCTGCCGCCGCCATAATTCCAAATAAAAAGACTGCAAATTTCAGCCGTTTCTGTGATTTTTTGTTTACCACCAGCTGATCCGACAATCGTTCCGTATGCGCTTTTTGTACCCTTTCCTCTAACCATGTCTGCAATTCTTCCAGTGTCCGGCTTTCGTAAATCTTTTCAGTGGACTGCTTTTTCTTTAAAAGAGATTCTCCTCCTTCCCTGAAATCTTCATAAGTATATTTTCTGTAAAGTACAGCCCCGGCCAAAGCCTTATAATTTTTCAGAAATTCTTTTCCATTGTCTTCTTCGCTGTCTGCAATATCCCGCACCAGCACTTTTACCTGACCGGTCAGACTGTAAAACAGATTATCCGGATGCAGAGAGAAGGCAAATATTTCCGCCGGTTCATGTAATTCCAATGTTTTCAGAAGTACTGCATATTTTCTTACTTCCTCTTCTTTATAAAGTTCCGAAAAGGGGAAAAGTCCGTTCAGCCGGAAACAAAACTTCAATCCGTCTTCCGTCTGCTCATAATCCGCCGGCACAAAAAATTCCCTGTCCTTTATCAGTTCTAAATACTCCTTTTCTTTGTCTGCCCTGATATCTGCATACCTTAAAACGACTTCTTTTATCTGTCCTTCCAACCTACTGTTCCCCCATTTCTATGATGTCTCCGGTATAGATACCTGCCTGAATACTGTTTTGTGTCCCTTCAAAAAAACGGTTCTGCCTTACCGAACGGTATGTCCGCTTCTCTGCTGTTTTGATCAGTCCGTTTTCTGTAAGAACACCGGTAATATAATCCCATGACTGCCCCGTATGTACTCTGATATCCATCTCTTTCCATTCATTTTTAAGGCTTCTGACCGTAACTTGTACATATTCTTCCATCCTAATCTCCATTCCTGCTCAGCCCGCGAATTTTCGCTTCTTTCTTTTCAAGGTAATTTGCAGGAGAATGACAAACAAAAGAATCATAAAGCCGGTTCCAATAAAAATTTCATGCTGCGGAACCTTTATCTGCGTATCTTCCCGTTTTTTACCGTCTTTCACTTCTGTAAACAAGCGCTCCCTTATTTTTTCTTCTGTGTGTATCTCCATTCTTTCTGTAAAAATATCCGTTTTCATTTGATTTGTCTGCCGGAATTTTTTCTCCTGTATCCTGTCATACCGATACCGAAACTGTTCTGTAAAAGGTTCGTATTCCATTCCCTCCGTAACAGAATAGCCGCCCTGTGTCTTTGTTCTCCATGCATCCGGCAAAAGCGGCAAAGACGCCTCCTGTGTGTTTTCCCTATCCGCCATTTCCATGTCCTCTGTTGTTTCCCTGCCTTCAAATTTTTCTTTTCATTTTGGTAAGACCGCCATATGACGCTCCTCATATGGCGGTGCCTTTTTACTGAACGCCGATCTTTGCAGCGATCTGTTCATCCGCATCCTGTAAAGCGGCGGAAATGTCCCTAAGCTGCTGTGCAATGCTTAAGATCAGTTCAGAAGTGCTGGAAAATCCCGGTTCCAGATCCGAAAACTGCATACTGAAATTTTCGCTGGATCTGCCCTCCCATGTTTCACAAAGAGAATTGACTCTGTTTCTCATAGAGTGAATCACTTCCAGAAAGTTTTCATTGTCCCTCTCAAATCCGGCTGCCTCCGCCTCCATTTCCTGCGGGCTCATGTGAATGTTTCCTGTACCTGCCATTTTTATTTCCTCCTTTTGTTTTTTTATATAAATAAGGAATTTTCCCCTATTTATCCGTTTTATTTTCTTCCTTTGTCAGCACGCTGACGGAATAAACGCCCCCCGCTGCCAGCCAGAGGAATAAGATTCCGGCCACGATAAAAACCGGTGTTTCATAGTTTCTGTTATGCAGCGCTTTTATGCTTTCCGCACTCAGATCCTGCGTCTCCAACGGATGACTTACAAAGTCATACATTTTGGTATACTCCACTTTCCCCAGTCTTGTATAGGGAAGCTGATTGGAAAATTCTAACAACAGTCCTGTGTTCGTTTCATTTGTCTTCGTTTTGTTCTGTTTCAGAACGTCCACCATATTTGAAATATTTCCGCTTGTCAGACGGAAGGTCTGATCAAGATTTTCACGCCACAGAGTTTCATTTTCCAGCACAGCGCCGTAAAGTTCTGTAATATAGTCCTCTTTTTCCATTGTGGATTCATTGATTTCCTCTTCCAAATCATACAGACTGCTGTTCAATTCATTTACATAATCTGCAAGACGTTCAGTCTCCATAAATTGAAACGGATCATACTCCCCCACCGCAGTCTCATATTCCGCCATCGCTTCTGCTGCCTGCGTACTCTGCTCCCTCAGTAATTCGTTTTTCCTTTCCGCTTCATCCATGACCTTGTCTACAATCTCTGTTTGAAAAATATCCGTCCATGTTTCCGTATCGGGAACAGACATTGCCAGTACGGCGTTCACCATATTGTTCTGCCATTCTTCCAAAACGCCTGCGCTGACAGTCTTACTGTCATAGGTAAATTGGGGAATTCTGTCCACGGCATTTTGTAAATCATCCATCCCCGCCAGATTTCCCGATACATCTATGCACACTCTTCCAATGCTTTCCTCTATTTCTTTTCTGATCGTTTCGATTTCTTCATTGTAAAGCCTGATTCTGTCGTTTACCGTTCTGTCAATCTCGTCATAGACTACTTCGTTGCCGGAAACGCTTCCCCCTCCCTGCCCGTCGGCGTTCCAGCCGATCTGAATCATAATGGCAAGCTTTTCCGCATCCAAAAGATCCTTATATTCTTCTATTGTCTGCTCCAAATATTCCAGCCCTTCCTGATAGATCAAATTTCCATCCTCGTCCTTTGTAATCTCAATTCCGTTAAGAGTTGTATCGATGTTCTGAAACGCCGCCTGCCATGCCGTATCCGCTTCTTTAATTTTTTCAAATTCCAATTGTCCCTGCTCTATGCCGGTCTGCTGAAATTCATCGATCTTTTCCAGATATTCGTTATTTTTCTCTATTGTTTCGCTCAGATCCGTATACTCCAGTTCGTTCTCCGGGTACTGCGCCTGTGTGATTTCCAGCTGCCCGATCAGATTCTGTACTTCAATCCCCTGAATCAGTTTCATTTCTTTCTCATCGCTTGCCATAATGAATGCCGCCGCATCCTGCCCTTTATGAAACTCCTTTAAAATGGCGCTGACGTACATATACGATAAATTGGCATTAAGGGTAATTTCAAAATTATGGATGTCTTTCATCGTCTCGTTATAAATGTCTTCTCTTAAGTTTTCATTGACCGCATACTGTATCATAATTTCTTCCGGTTCCGCTTCCACACTCACTGCACAGGCTGAAAAACCTTCCGGTATAATGACGTATGCCGCATAACTTCCGTTCTGTATCCCCGCCCGCGCCATCTCCAGACTGGTATATGTAAAATTGGTATCCGGGAACTGAATCAGCCCTGCCGCATAATTTAACAGTTCCCCGTCCCTTACAACTCCGGTATCCATGTTCACAACTGCAATCTGCGTCACTGTCTGCATGTTTTCATCACGCTGCCGCATAGTCTGCTCAAATTCCGCGCCAAGGCAGAGACAGAGAATTATAATAAGCAGACTTCCAAATACAGCATATATTCTTTTGATCCGCTTTCTTCTTTCTTCCATAACATGAATTTCTCCTTTGTCAAAATATAACAATTCCACCAAAGAATGGCATATCATTTTTATATGACAAGATTCTACACTATTCTTTGAAAAAAGCTTATACCAAAAGTGGACTTTTTTTTTCACCACTTTTGGTATATGTTTTTCAAATGCCCGAATATTGCATGTTTCTGACTCTTTTTCTACTATTCAGGTGCATAAAAAAACCTGACCATATTGGTCAGGTTAAAAAATTTTTTTCTATCTCATGTAAAAAAGTTCACTTTCCATCATTCCGACACGGATTCCGCATCATAAACATGCGTATAATAATCATGGCTGAGTACAGACTTGGAAAATGTCATTCTATTTCTCACAATACTGGATATCTGCTTTACATAATCTTCCGGAATAACAGCATTTTCATCTGTCGGCGTGAAAATATTCCGGGTAGAATTATAATATCCTAAGTCAGTCTTCCAGTCATAATTTCCAAAGAAAACAAGCGGGAGCGCATCTGAGAGCACATCCCTTCCCACATAAAGCCTGGAATCCCATTCCACACCAAAAAGATTGCACAATGTCGGAAGCATATCTACGGAAGAGGCAGGCGTATCAACAACAATCGGCTCATGATCTTCAAGTTCTCCACACCAGATAATAGCACGGCTTCTGTCTCTCTCCTCATAGGTGTTCACCGGGTAACCATATAATTCAGATAAATACGGCATATTTCCCAGAGAAGCATCCGAATCCAGCCCATAGGGAAAATGATCCGGCGCAATGCAGATGACCGTGTCATCTGCAATCCCTTTTTCTTCAAGGGTTTCCACAAGATAAGCCACTGCCTTTTCCAGTTCGAGATTCGCCGCGATATAAGCACGTACAGGCTCCGTATAAGAAAGATTGTTCTTCGTGCACCATGCGTCTACGGCATCTTTATTTTCCCTTGACATGGCATTGTTATCAAAATCGTATACACTGTGACCGCTTACCGTCATGTAATAAACACTAAAAGGCTGTTTGTCAATATACATTGGCAGAGTTTCCTGCATCATTTCCAAATCGCTTGCCGGCCATTTAGGGCTGAGCAGCTCCTCAAGACCATTTCCCACTCCCATATATCCTTCACTGTAGCCCAGCTTTGTATGCGTCTCATGCCGGTCATAATAAGTGTAAGTGCTATTGTGAAAAGCCATGCCGAAATATCCCTTATCGTTTAAAAACGCGCCTATATTGGTATGCGTTCCGTTCTGCGTAATCTCCTTAATAGAGCTTCCGCCGGAAGTCGGAATCAGACCAAATAAAAGCTGGTATTCGCCTCCGGTTGTTCCGGCAATTGACTGCTGGTAATAATCATTGAAATTAATTCCATTTGTGGAAAGCCTGTAAAGTGCCGGTGTGAGTTCCGGGTCAATGAGAAAACCCGAAAATGCTTCCGCACAGATCAAAATCAAATTTTTCCCTGCAAAAGAACCTGTATAGGCATTTTGACTTGACGGCGTGAGCCCAGAAACATAAGCATCAATATCGGCACAATCCCCACCTTCGGCAGCAAGAGCAGCAAAATCAACAGAAGCCACACTCTGACCATATACAGCCGGTGTTTCCGGCTCATCCTCCTGCACAGTTTTCGTGTCTTGGGAGGAAGCCCTCTCTTGAAGTATGACTATCTCCTGAGCGCCGGCAGCCTCCTTTGTCTGTACGGCGGTCTTGCCGTCGGATATGATCTCCCCCCTGCTGCTTACAAGGGTATCTCCCAAAGTTGTATTGACTATGCCCTGTACGAGTTCTTCTTCCGTGCTTTCAAAAACAGGGGCGGATGTTTTGGCTAAAACCAGATTCCGAATATCCAGACACAACCCTTCACCCAGCCCAAACTGCATGACTGCCGACTCAAAATTATATTGATTTGTATAAATGTCCTTATGCAGACCGCAGCATATAATAAGGAACAAAGCTGCTCCATAACAGGCAGCTCCCCCTGCCAAATGCGTCAGCAAAAAACAAACTGTCTGCCGTGTACATCCCCGCCAAATGCCCTTTTGGGGCAGCTGCCCGGGTAACTGCCCTATTATCCTTTTCCTTAGTACAAACCACAAGATCAGCGGCAGCAAAAAAAGCATAATATGACTGATTCCATCAAAACAAAAGATCAGCCGCCCAATATCAGCGCTAAATCCGCCCAGTGCATCCGTTGCGGCATTCAATATGGTATTTAAGTCATATGCTACCTTAAACTGTCTGTATATCAGAAATTCCACAATAAAAATAAGAAATAAAAATCCCAGATAAACTGGTATCAGAATCTGCACTGCTTTTTCCGGCAGCAGCGAAACAACGCCTGAAACAACCAGCCCCACACAGAGAGCGAATAAAGCCAGAAATACAAATGAACTTCCGGTATGCAATGTTTCGACTGACAGTTTGAAAATAATCTCCATGTAAAAACACGAAAGAGACAAAAAAGCCGCCAGACGTATAGAACTCTGCAGAAAAAAATCTTTAGCCCATGCTGCAGAGGATTTCTTTTTTCTTTTCTTCTTTTGTAAATTCATAATGTCTAGTCACTGCAAACGCTTTGACCTGCACCCCCTTTTATGAAATCAAGGTTAATCATAAACTTCTACTTTTTCCATTTCCCATAACCTCATTTGATACTGCTATTTTACATTCCCCATGCATCATTCTTGTATCATTTTTGCATCATTCTTGCATCATTTTTCTTTTCGGTGCCAATCCCTTTTCCTGAACCCGGAGCGTTCCCTTTATTCAATGAAATGCATGATATAAAAAACGGCAAAACCTGCATGCTTCACCGCTTTCAAAAATATTCTTATGTTTCTTATAACACAGTTTTAACACAATCGATAAATTCCAATATCCTGTCTTTCTCCTTCTTTTCAAACAGATCCCATACCTGCCTGATAAACAGCATCTTCCTGTCATAATAGTTCAGAAATAAGATCGGCTGATACCCTGACATATTATAAAATGTCAGCAGCATTTCTGCATCCGGGTACTTTCTCTCTTTTTCGATTTCCCTGTATTTCTTGATCCCCACCCCTGTCTTTTCCGCCATAGCGATCTGGGATAGCGCAAGCTTTTCCCTCAGGCAGCGGCACATGGAAAAATCTTTCCAGGATCTTACCATATTTTTCATCAATCTTATAGCTTCCTTCACCTGTGGCGTACTGTCTAATCTGTACTTTTCCGCCTTCTCTATCATAATCTCTGAACAGAGCTTCATAATAAAATCCTTTTCTTCCTCCTCTGTAATGCTGCCTAACGCTTTTTCGATTTCCGTCTCCTTATGATTCTGGTCAGATTCAATTCCTGTAATGATATAATCTATATTCCAGCCCAGCCCAAGCAGACTCTCTAAATTCTGATCTGTCAGCTTTGTCGTCCCATGTTCCAGATAAGAATACTGTTCCTGACTTACACCGATCTTTCCTGCCACCTGTTCCTGTGTCATCCCGATCCGTTTTCTGTATGCTGCAAGCCTCATATATACATCCTTATAATCGCTCATAGATCCATTTTCTCCGTAGTATAGACTTTATATTCTATCTACAGATTCTAAGGGATTACTTCTGTGCCTATTTAGGTCTTTTTACTTATATTTTACGGTTTTTATTTCGCCTGCTGTTCCATATCAGATTTTTTGCATAGTTTTAATTTATTTTCAGTCCGTCATATGCAAAATATATGAAGTTCAATTCTTTCTCCAATTCTCTGTAATCATCATATGATTTTCCCCAATCTTCTTCTAAATGCGTAATAATCACTTTTTTGATTTCATACTGTTTCCGTATCGTATCGATTTCATCTAAAGTAAACAGTTCTTTTCGCAGTGGATTATCTTCCTCTAATACAAAGCCATCTTTTAATATGTCCCCTACAATTGTATTGCCAATAATTAAAACGTCTGCACCTTGAAATTTCTCTGACTTTGGAAAGGGCTTTACGTCACACGGAGCATAAATTATCTTTTTGTCGTTAGAAGAAATGATGAATATTGCCACATGTTCCTGATCATCTGCCGGAACCAGCTCAATTAAAATATTGTCTTTTTTTAAAGTACGAATTTCTTTTGTGTATACAAGACCTCTTGCCTCATAATATTCCATGACGGAACCATACTTTGTCCCCTGCATTTTAATATCTTCGAGAATGGCAGGTAAAGAAGCAATTTCTATCGGATTCTCCGGTTTCTTTCCCAGCGAATTGGCAAGCCAGTCCATTTTCAATTGTTCAATCACACGCATTCCCATTGTGTGATCGGGATCGCAATGGCTGTATAAAATATGTTCCACTTCCTGTATGCCGGAGTTATTCAATGAAGCATTGATATCTTCCGGCGTATCAATCAATATATTCACATCTTCAATAAACAGACTGCACCCCGTTCTTGCATACGGATATCCTTTCCGCCGTGCTTCTGTACAGACACGACAGCTGCAGCACGCCCTTGGCGTACTGACACAGCCTCCGGAACCAATTATAATTACATTCATATTCTGTCAGCCTCCTTTTTTTCATAAAATGTTAATAAATCTTTATCGGAGAAAAAATTAATCACGTCTTCCAGATAATAGTCAAATTCTTGTTGATAATAAATCAAAATTCTGGCAGCAACTACTATCTATTCTGCATCTTCAATAGTTGGTACAATTGGTGATAAAAAAATCATTATATTCTTTTATATTACCAACTGATTTTCCATTCCATCAGCCTCTGTACCACCCTCAGCCTGCATGGTACTGGTCAAACCGAATGTCGTCTTTTCCACTGCACCTGTCAATCAGGCTTTCCAAACTGTCCATCGTCTCTTCCATACCTTTAAAATCATTCGAGTTTTCGTACAGTCTCTCCTTTTATCTCCCAATAAAATCACATTCACATTTTCATGGCAACTTCTTGATTTACTTCATACTCAACTCTTGTTAATTCTATGTTATCCGCTTCTATTTGTGTCGAATCCGCCGTAAAAATTTCTAATTCATTTATAACTCCGCCAACAATATGCAATAAAAAAACTACTGGTGCCGATGCCTTTTGAAAAGCCCGCATTTCTATAGGTACTCTAACCTGAAACGGATAAGGCTCTATTTCCCCTTCGATTTTAAATTTTATAGAAATAAAAGCATATTCTTGCTTATTAATAATCCTTGCTTTTGAAAATTGTTTAAGTAAAATATCTCTACCATAGAATTCAACATTCATCAAACTATCAATCCATTTTTGTTCTTTTTCATTTATCTCTCTATACATCTTCAATCCTTTCTAACTCTTAATTACTTGCACTTTACTCTAGTGGATAATAAGTACCAACGTTTATAATTCCATCTGAAACACCATATGAAGTATACTCTATGGTAACTCCATCAACAACAATCTGACCTTTATGGAACTGCCCTGTTGTTAAATTCAATGTAGAAACTTTATTCGCCAAAGCTTGATTTACAGCATTTACATTTAAACTGGTTCCTTCCAAATGCCTGCCACCATGTCCAAAGCTTACTGTCAGACCATTTACTTTAATTGTTGATGTTATTCCTCCACCCCCATTAGGTGCAACATATGCATCTGTGCCAGCTTCTGACACCCCTCTCCTAAGCACAAGCACCTCCTCATAATTCACCCTGCTCAAAGCCTCATACTCCATCAGCCTCTGCCGCCCTATTAACTCTTCCCTCGTCGGCTCTATCCTGCTTCCGTTCCGTAAAAAGTCCTGATACCTTTCCCATGATGCTATTTCTTCCGGCGTCCATTCCTTTCCTGCAGCTGTCCTTACACGGTTCCCTTGCTGATAATGCTCCAATGCTTCTGGCGACATCAAAAGCTCCGGTATTTCTTCACTCTCCACCCTGCTTGTTGTCTGTGTTTTGAGCTGTGCCTGTGCCCCTGCCATTGCCTGATATTCCTCAACCCGGCCGATCCCAAGCAGGTCTTTTGTGATTCTCTCTTCCGGTTTTCCTTCCCTGAAAAAATTCCGGTACTCTGCTGTTATGCCTGTCCCGGTCAAATTTTCTGCCGCTGTTCTGCTATTCTTTAACCCTTGTATCTTCCGGCTGACAGCGGACGCTAACGGCCGGATTCCGCTCAGCGTTCCATATATCCCGACCGCTGCCGCTGTCTCAATCAGAATCACTCCGCTGCCAGGTATGCCGTTCTCTCTTGCCGCCTCTCCGATCATCCCCGCACCGGTTCCAGCAAGCCACATCTTTCCCGCCTCCTCTGTTACTCCTTTCCAGCCGGCCTGTACCTTTGCACTTTTCAGGATGTCTATTACTGCCCATGCCTGGACGGCAGACGTGCTGCCTTTCCCTACAAACTCATACATTTCGTGCATCTCTTCCGGCAGCAGATCCCTGACCGGATTTCCGGCCGTACTTGTAATGTTCCCTGCTCTCCCAAACGCAATGTTTTGGAATCCTTCGCAGACTTCCGATACCTGATAAATTGTGGAAGCTGTAGTCAGAGACCCGAGCACTATTTCTGAAAATACCGCCACTGCCGGCACAGCGCTGAATCCGCTTCCAATGATGACCGCTGCCGAAATGGCGGTAAACGTAATGGCTGTTATACCCGCATATACCTGCTGTTTTCCGGTTTCCACCCTGTCTTCTGCCAGAATCCGGTTCTGACAGACCGCCATCTGCTCTTCCATAGCCGGTATGGCTTCCATAAAATACCCCTGTCTCTCTTGTGCCAGTTCTGACAGGCCAGTCACTTCTCCGTACTTCAGTATCCCGCCTGCATGGTACTGGTCAAGCCGGATGCCGCCTTTCCCGCTGCACCTGGCAATCAGGCTTTCCAGACTGTCCATCGTCTCTTCCATGCCCTTAAAATCATTCGCCAGACGTTCCTCTTCATAGGTTCCTGTTTCTTCCCACAGACACCGTACCTCTTCGCGCATCTCTTGAAATCCGCTCTCCACTGTCCCTGTAGAAGGGGCCGGCAGATCCAGAATGCCTGCCACACTGCTGAGGGTTCTCTCCAGTTCTTCCGCCGCTTCTAAAAAAGACATCTCCCCTTGCTCCAATACTAGCATCTGCTCCTCCAGACTTTCCTGGGCAATCTCCCCGGCACAGGTGTCCGCCTCAATCTTATAATATCCTTCCGCGTACTGTAAATAACGGTATGCCATTTCCACCGCCAGCTGTCCAAGCTGTCCCAGAAGGCATCCATGAACCTCCCGCATATAATTTCCGGCTGCCTCTGCCGCGGCTCCGGCTGCCTTTTCTTCCAGACAGGCAAGAAGATTTCCAAGGGACTGTATGGATTGTTCTGTCTGAACGCTCCATTCCCTCATCTTTCTTTCCAGCACACGCTCAAGATCCTCAACTTCCTCCATAATAACATAATATCCCATCTCTTTGTACTCCTTATCCTTACTGCCCTACAGGTCCCCTTTCTGCAAGACTTTCCGTCAACAGATCCGCTTCAAACCTGAAAAGGACATTTACCGTCTGTTCCAGTCTTTTACAATCCTCATCAAGCAGTGCAAGATAACTTTCCATAACCGCCGACATCCTTTCAAAATCCTTTCTGTACCGTTCCAGTGTTTCCAGTCCGCTTCTACCTCCTGTCTTTTCTACCTCTGCCTGAATTTCTCCTGCCGTATCACGCAGGCTGTCTATTGCTTTACCTATAGCATTTTTATTAATACTCAGTTCTTTTTCCATCCGTATCCTCCTTTTTCTCTTATACAAAATTCTACACTATTTCAAATAAAAAACTTATACCAAAAGTGGACTTTTTTGGAATCTACTTTTGGTATAAGTTATAAAATTTAAATCCACCATTAAATTATGTATTCCTAATTCATATCATCAATCGCTTCATCAAGCTTTCCGAATAGTACTTCTATAGCATCATCTATTGTATAGGAAGTCTCTGCCGTTTTTGCAGCCATAGCTGTTGTCATGCATACAATATGCCAAACGCTGCTTCCGGGGAGGGTATTTGAAACGCAGGAAAACAGGACTTTGTTTGAGGTCGTTCTTTTCTCAAAATCGAAATGGGCGGGAAAGCCACAAATGTGGCTTTCCCGCCTATCACATAATTATTAACTAAACATTCTGATCTGCAATCTATTTTCGTCATATACTAAAATATTAACAGTCATTTAATTTCTGAATTTTTTTGCTATGCAGAGACAAAATACTCATGGCAAAGCCACAGACTCCCGTACATAAAAACATAACAGCCATGCCGCTTCCTGCGCTGTCCCCTACGATTGTTCCCAACATCCCTGCCAGCCTGTTTCCGGAAGCCATAAAAGGCTCAAAAACATAATCTGCCAGCCAGCCTCCGAGGATAATGCCAGCCGGAATCGTGCTGTACTGGATGGCATTTCTAACGGCAAACACCCTCCCCTGCATAACAGGAGGAATCTTCTGGTACAGTATCGCATTCTGGTTTGCCATTATAAATGGAATCGGCAGGCTGGCAGCGACCGCAGCAGCCGACCACCAGAATGCATTTTTCCCAACTGCCATCATCAAGTCCCCAAACAGAAAAGACAGTGCCGCCGAAATATAAATAGCCGCTGTCTTATGACGGCTCTCTTTTTTCACGGAAACAAGGATTCCCCCGGCAATCCCGCCTGCCCCCATGCAGGCATTAACAATTCCAAGCGCAGCGCTGTCCCCGGAACTTCTTGCCAGGATCATTGGCGATAAAATATTCTCATAGGTCAGCCTTGAACAGAAATTAATCAGCGCCATTGTCAGCATCATGTAAAAAATGCCCTTTTCTTTTTTCAGAAAGTCAAACCCCTGCGCTATCCCGGCAAAGGGTGAACTGTATGCTTTGTCCTGCATCTGTTCCGGAATTGTAATATAGAACAGCAATACGCAAAATGCAATGGCAAAACTCGCCAGATCTATCAGCAGGATAAGCGGAAGCCCGCCTGCCGCCAGCAGGAAAGCCGCCAGCATGGGGCTGAATACCACGATAAGATTATTGGAAAAAGAATTCATCCCGCTGACATTTGAAATCTTCTCCTTTGGCACAAGCCTTCCCGTTGCCACTGCGGATGCAGGTTGCTGGAAGGCATTCGTGACACCGATCACTGCATTTATGGCATAAATATTCCAGACTGCCAGACATCCCGCAAGCAGTAATGCCAATACTGCCAGTGAACCAGCCGCCGCAATGCTGTCCGAAACCAGCATGATTGTTTTCTTCTTATGCCTGTCTATAAAACCACCGACAAACAGGCTTAAAAAGACATACGGCACATAATTGCAAAAGGACATCAGCGAAACGGACATTGCGGAATGGCTCTGTCCATACGCCCACAAGACAAGCGCAAACCCGGTCATGGAACTTCCAAGCCCTGATACGCTCTGGCTTAACCACAAAATAATATATTTTTTTAATGTTCTTTCTTTCATTGAATTTTCTCCATTCTATTCTCTTTTTTTAGAATAAAAAGTACAAAATCCAATGTGGACGATCGTTTTTACCTCTGTACAAATTTCGTCCAGACACCAGACTTTGTACAGAGTTGATTGCTTAAATCGATTATTCTATGACATAAACATAGCATTATAACACCCCCTCGTATGCTGTGATTTCTATTATACAACTATTATCCTGCCTGCTCAATCATCCTTTTCGCCAACTGCCGGAACACGCAAGCTGTCCGAAGTGTCCGGCAATCGCTTTTCATACTGGTAACCAAGCAGATTCCCCATAAGTCTGCTATTCTTCATGCAGACAAAAAATCAGGTGTAAAATCTCTGCCTCCGCACTGACTTTACACCTGACAGTTTATTCCATTGTAATACTTGCGATGCTTTCCTCAAAAGCATCCTTCCACACCGAATCGTCCGAAGTCGTAAAACTGATCAAAACAACATTATTACCTTCCACAATGACCGTACATGCTGTATAAACAAACGAAATACTCCCTATATCATACTCTGCCGTATACCTTAATGCAGCATATCCATCTATCTCATATATCTCATACCGGCTGATTTCAGCTTCTATTTCCTGCTTCACTACCTTCAGCACATCCGCTTCCACACTTTCTTTTACTTCTTTCTCGTTCGGAAATATGAGTACCTGTCCGGGATAGGACTCAAAAATGAAACTGATATTGGACCCGCCCGGGGCTGCATAAAATCCTTCTTTAATTTCCTCGAACTCTGCCGGGATTTTCATTTTCAGATTTCCTATGGAAACTTCTCCATTTTCCAACTTGATATCAGGCTTCTCAGAAACCGGAGCCACAGTTTCGTACTCTTGTGCCGTTTGTTCCTTTGCAGTCTCCCAAACGCTCTTAGATTCCTCATGTTCTTTTAGACTATCTTTTATGATTCCATGCAGTATAAATACAAAACAGGCAATCAGAACCATCAATATTATTAATTTATTTTTCCATTCCTTTAAACTCATATCTCCCTCTTTTTAATGAATGTACAGCCTGTATCCACTGGCCGTCCACTACTTTATTTTCCACCTGACTCTGATTTTGTTTCTTCCCCGCTGCCGTCACTCTTTTTATTTTTCCTGAACATGCTGAAAATTACTGAAATAATTGCCATTCCAATAAAAACCAGAGTATTCGTCTTTCCCCATATGTGATATGCCTGATCGCTTCCCCATATATTAGGCCCTACGAAAATCAGAAAGCCTTCAAAAATTATAAAAACTATAACTGCAAATACGGCACCTGCTTTTTTATTCATACACACTCCAATCCGTATGTTTCCATTACATCAAACTGATTATTCTATTGTAATGCTTGCGATACTTTCCTCAAAGGCATCCTTCCATGCTTCCCCTGGAGAATCTGTATAGCAAATAATAATCAATTCCTTTTTTGTAACTATCATACATTGTATCTGTTTAATCCTTATATCACCCATATCGCACTGCGTTTCAAAACGCAGTACATTACCCTCGCCGATTTCATACTTTTCATATCCCAAAACAGTAATTACTGCCTCCTGCGAAAACATTCTTTGAACTTCATCCTCCAATTGCTCTTTTAATTCATTTTCAGTAGGATAAGCAGGAATCGCTCCCACGTATGGCTGCAGCGAGATAAGAATATTAGCGTAATCCGGCGCTTCATATCGCCCTTCTGCTGTTTCTACAAATTCCACTGGAATTTGTACTTTAAAATCGCCTGCTGAAATCTGGCCGTTCTCCAACTCTATGCTCTGCTCTTTTGAAGCAGAATAGGATGATATTTGTTCTCTTCTCCAATTTTCTTCTACGTTGTTCACAGTCTTAAGATCGTATTGCCGTTCAAAATACCGCTCCCAAATCTTCAGGTCTGAAAACACTCCCAGTATTGCTATGACAAAACAAACTGCAAAAATCAACAATAATAATTTATCTTTCCATCCTTTTCTCTTCATATCTCACACTAACCTCTATGATTCCGCTCTGCGGAATCACAAATCAATACGGAGAATGCCCGTATTTTGGGTATTCTCTTGTGTGAGACTTAGTACTTCTTGACGAAATGCCCTCTGGCATAAGTCTTAGAAGCACTTCTCACACTATTCCATACAAGGCTCATAAGTCTTCAAAAACGCGTCCTGTTCCACCACATAAATATCATGCAGGTCGTCGCATCTGACTACCAGATAATCTCCTTTCTTTCCGAGCATATACTTGTCTCCGCCCCAGTTCGTGAATACCTTTACCATCTGATCTATCTGTTTCGCATAAATTCCTATCTTACCATTGGCAATACAGGTTCCCGCATAACTTGTCAAAAATCTTGCCGTTCCATCCACACGGTTTTTTATAGTAGGGATATATTCTGTACGTTCCGCCAGATCCTGTAAATTATAAGGTTCATCCATAATCCGGTACGATTTTTCAAACTGGCCCTTTGTACTTGGATACACCTCCCCTTTTACTCCTATCATGATATAGAGTTTCGGCGCCACCATCATATCCACGTCCCCCTCCAAAGTACGGATCGTGATCGGCGTTCCGACCGGGAAGATATCGGTAGCTTTTACAAAACCAAGCGGAATCTTTTTCTTACAATATTTATCCATATCCGCTATATCTACCTCATAATCATCCGCATAAATAATCTCAGTATGATCAAAATATTCATTCATCTTTTCACTGAAATACGCTTCCGAATGTAACGTTGGATAATATTCTTCATAAAGTTTTCTGCTGATAAATCCTCCCGCTTTTTCCATGTGTCCGCCGCCCGAACCAATCTGTTCACTGACAAATGCCGCAAGCTCACTGGCATTCACTTCTTTCACACAACTTCTGACCGAAAATTTGTACCCGTCATTAATTTCATTATAAACAATGCAGGACCAGACCTCATCCACCTGTATTAAAAAATCACTGATCATACCAAGAATATTCGGATCACAGGGTTTTGACCTGATGATGGCATATTTATGATCGTCATTATAAATATAACGGATCATGGCAATCCCTGCCACTTCCAACTCTGCAAGGCTTAAATTGGAATTGCGGAAAAGCCGGATCATACTCATATTGCAGGGAATGGCATCCCTCATATCCATATCAACAGGATTATAGATCTCTGCAAACTGGTTCGTATCCGAATACAGGCCATAGTAAAGAGCGGTACTGAGTATGCGGTCCTCCTCTACAGGAAAATTTTCCTCTTTCATCATTTTCCAGACAAGAGTAGAACAGCTTCCAAGCGAAGAATTGATTTCTTTTAATTCCAGTTTCGGCATTTCTATCTGATGATGGTCAATGACAGCTACTCTGTCTGCCTTAAGTTTCGTCACATTTCCCGCCCCATACTGACAGTCCACGGTAATCAGAAGACCGTCAATATAGGTGTCTTTATCCTCCATATAAACAATCGGTATTTCCAGCTTCTCCACCATCAGCTTTAAATTTGCTTTATGGATCTTATTTTGTCCACTATAGATCAGCCTCGTATTTTTCCCTATGCTTTTAAAATATGTATATAACCCAAATCCTGCGCCAATGGCATCCGCATCGGGATTGTCATGACACTGGATCGTAATCGGATCATATTTTTCCAAATCCGCCAGTCTCATAAGTTCCCCCGTTTTTTAATGATGGAATAAACGGATACCCGTAAATGCCATTACCATATTGTATTTATTGCAGCATTCTATCACCAGATCATCTCTTACCGATCCTCCCGGCTGTGCAATATATTTCACGCCGCTTTTATGTGCTCTCTCAATATTATCCGAAAACGGGAAAAAAGCATCAGATCCCAGTGTAACATTCTCTAATTTATCAAGCCACTCTCTTTTTTCTTCCCTTGTAAATACCGGCGGTTTTACTTGAAAAGTCTTTTCCCACACACCGTCCGCAAGCACATCCATATATTCTTCACCGATATAAACATCAATGGCATTATCCCTGTCTGCACGGCCAAGTGAATCCACGAACTGTAAACCAAGTACCTGCGGAGCCTGGCGTAAAAACCAGTTGTCTGCTTTATTTCCCGCAAGGCGGGTACAATGTACGCGGGACTGCTGTCCTGCACCAATTCCGATTGCCTGACCGTCTTTGACAAAGCATACCGAATTTGACTGGGTATATTTCAAAGTGATCAGCGATATTTTCATATCAATCAGCGCAGCCTCAGGAAGTTCTTTATTTTCTGTAACAAGATTGGATAAAAGGTCTTCATTGATATGAAGCTCATTGCGCCCCTGCTCAAAAGTAATGCCGTATACCTGCTTTCTTTCCAATTCTGCCGGTACATAGCCTGCATCTATTTGTATGATATTGTAATTTCCTTTTTTCTTGGCCTTTAATAATTCCATTGCCTCATCAGTATATCCGGGCGCGATCACGCCGTCGGATACCTCCCGTTTAATCAGCTTTGCCGTATCTGCATCGCAGACGTCCGATAATGCAATAAAATCACCAAATGACGACATTCTGTCCGCGCCCCTTGCTCTCGCGTACGCACAGGCAAGAGGAGATAATTCTCCCAGATCATCTACCCAATAAATCTTTGCTAACGTTTCGGAAAGCGGAAGTCCTACCGCCGCTCCCGCAGGTGACACATGCTTAAAGGAAGCAGCTGCCGGAAGCCCTGTAGCGGCTTTCAATTCTTTTACAAGCTGCCAGCCGTTAAAAGCATCCAGAAAATTAATATATCCCGGTTTTCCGTTCCATACCTGTACCGGCAGTTCACTGCCGTCTTCCATAAAGATTCTGGACGGTTTTTGATTTGGGTTACAGCCGTATTTTAATTCTATTTCATTCATGATTTTTTATCTCCTTTGCTTTGCTCGATTCCTTTTCAGATAGACCCGAATCACTTCTGTCACGCCGTTACTGATTTTTGTTGATTATTTTTGTCTCATATTTTCCCGTTGCAATATCAATAAACCTGACAAACAGGGAAACTTTATTCTCTGCATTCAGGCTTTCCCAAAGCATTCCTGCAAACTCCTCCATATTGTTCGGAATGGAAACTAATTTCGGTTCTCCTTCAAAACTGGGAAGCGGATTCCCGTCATGCATATAGGTATGTATAAAATGTCCCTCGCCTGCCGCCGGATTCTCATAAGCAAAAGTATAGCGGTTACAGCCTTCGGGACTTCCGTTATTACTTTTTAAAATGGACATGGCATAATTATATTTTCCGTTCTCTATATGCAGGATACCGGAAATACGAGGCGTAAAATTGGGCCCGTCCGGCTCAAATTCACGGCTTCTGAGCGACTGCTCAAATGTAAGCTGTTTATCCATCCCCTCATAAATGGTATCTGTCTGATCTCCGTTTGTCACAATCGTCTTATTTCCAAGTACTCTGACCGGCGCATAAATAACCAGACTGGGATCTTCCAGCTTTGCAGGATCAAACGCCTGTGTCCTGATCCCTTCTCCCTCTTCCACAAAAATACGGTTTCTGCTGTTTACGCTTCTTCCCATAATAAAATAAGCAATCACTGCCTTCGTGCCGTCCTGCGACTTACCAACCACAATTCCTCTCCCGGGATAAGCATTATTTTTCAATTCCTGTTCCAATGATAACTTTTCCATTTTAAGCGGCTCCTCCTTATTTCTCATTCTGTGCTTTTCTATTTTGCCTTTTGGCTTTATTTTTCTCCTGTTTCTGGCAATACTTTCTTTCAAACTGATACCGGGGCATGGGACGGTCAAAATAATATCCCTGTATCATACTGATTTTCATACCTTCCAGTACCTTATACTGTTCCTTTGTCTCAATGCCTTCCACACACAGGTTCACGTCGATGGCATTGGCAAGGTCACTTACCATCTTAATAAACGACTGGGAATACGCGTCTTCCGCCAGATCTTTTACAAAACTCTGATCCACTTTAATCACATCAAAAGGAATCTCTCTGATATGATTCAGGGAAGAATAGCCTGTTCCAAAATCGTCCAGTGCAATCCGTACCCCGAGTTCCTTGATTTTTCCAAGAATCTCTTTCATTCTTTTCATATCATTAATGGCAAGACTCTCTGTTACTTCCAGTGTAAGATTTTGGGTATTGATCCCCGTTTCGGCAATCGTTTTGGAAACCGTGTCTACAATATCAGGCTGCAGCAGCTGGATCACGGAAAGATTCACATTGACCTTAAAATTGGGATGACCGTTGTCATTCCAGTTTTTACAGGCAGTACAGGCAGTTTTCAGTACATAATTTCCGATTGGATTAATCAGTCCCAGATACTCGGCAAGAGGAATAAATTCCGAAGGTGCGATAAATCCCATCTTGGCGCTGTTCCAGCGAATCAGCGCTTCTGCACCCACACAGGGGTTGCCCGGCTTTTGAATATCTATGATTGGCTGGAAATACACTTCAAATTCTTCATAGCCTTTCGCCGTCGCATCCCTCATATTCTTTTCCATGTCAAGACGCTTGCTTGCACCGGCGGAAAGCCCGTCCGTATAGTTCATAATCCTGTTCTTTCCGGATTTTTTAGCTTCATACATCGCCACATCCGCTTTTACAATCAGATCATGAACACTCTCTCCGCTCTCCGGGTAATTAACAATTCCCATACTCATCGTGCAGTAATAATCCGCATTTTTTAAATACCAGGGTTTCACAAATATTTTTTGGATCTCATCGATAATCTCCTGAAACCTGGGGTAACTTTCCGGAGGTATAATAATGACAAACTCGTCGCCGCCCATACGATAGCAGCTGCTTTGGATGCCTTCAATGCTTTTCAGGTTATTAGAAATCGCCTTTAATAACACATCTCCATACTGATGTCCGAGTCCATCGTTAATATGCTTAAAATCATCCAGATCCATATAAAGCAGCGCACCGCTTGTTTTCATTTTTTTTGCATTATCAATATGAGAAGCCAGGTCTCTTTCACAACACATTCTGTTATAAAGTCCGGTTAAGAAATCCGTATATGCCTGCTGCTCCATTTTCCTTTGATAAATCTTCGTTTCCGTAATATCATACAGGCAGAACAGTTCCGCCTTCCTTCCGTCTACCCATGCGATACTCGTATAAAAAAGATCATACCACTGCTGCAATACTTTATAATACAATTCAGAACTGCCATTTTCTTTCTGCTTTGCAATTCCTTCGTCCAAAAGCTGATCCAATATTCCCATTGATATTTCCGTTGCGAAATTATCTTTCAGACATTTGTTTGCAAAAAGCTGTTCTTTTGTCTTAATATCCCGCACATAAATACCGCAGACCAGATTATCCAGAATCGCTTCTAATGCCGTATAAGAAATTTCCAGAGAATTTTTCTGGAATTGTCTTTGTACCACACTCTGTAAAAGCTTGGCGGCGTCTCTGATAAATTTAATATCCTCTACCTGCCATATCCGCTCTTTATTGTCCATCATGCACAAATACCTGTCCGTCTGCCCCTGCAGGGTAATCGGAAATACGGTTAGCGCCTTTATTCCATATCCTGTAAGCGTCTCGCCCGCCAGAGTCGACTCGAAGGAATCGGAGGAAATGACAAGCGGTTTATCCTGATTCAGGAAAGGAAATACAGTAAGCCCCTTTGTCTGATCAAAAAAAGAAATCACCCCTTTTTGACACCATTCGCTTATCACATCCATTGTTTCCTTTTCCCTGTCAAGGCTGATAAACTGTGCGCTGCTCACATCAAGATGCTTTCCTGTGATCTGCAGCGTTTCCCCTATAATATCCTCCATAATGGCATCGCTGTCCAAAAGCTGCACCACTTTCGTAGTCGCTTCTATCCGCTTCAGCGACTGCCCCATTTCATTTTCCGAATTTCGGCTTCTGACGCTTTCCGCCCTTGCATTTACAAGACAGATCTGATTTTCCAGTATGACATAACTGGTATCCCTTAATACATCCAATACATGATAAAATTTCTTCTCATCCACTTTGGTCGTTATATTTTCCGTAACCGCACCAAATTCCTTCTTATCCCGGTCTTTTATGATACCGCATACAATCCATGTAACAAGATGATTCTCTTCGATCCGGATGGAAACTGCCGCAATCTTCATGTCGACATATTCTGTATCTTCTACCGCCTGTTCTTCCAGTGAACCAATTTGCACACGGTTAATCATTTCCTTGATCTGTTCTTCATCCAAATACCCCAGTACCCGCTCTTTTTCCTCTGCGTTTCCCGATATTTTTGTAATCTGTTTTCCTTCCTTGTCTACGCCATACGCAAATACATCTGTCACTTCACAAAATCGATCCGCCAGTCTCTGTACATGGTCTAACCCCATAATCTCCTTCAGCGAAAAATCTCCCTCAATCTTTTGTTCCCTCATCGTCCCTCTTTCAAAAAGGACGGTACTGTTTCTGATTCCTATACTGTACCGTCCTTTTTTTACTCCCCTTTTTTATTCATCCGTACTATAGTTTGGTGCTTCCTTTGTAATATGTATATCATGCGGATGGCTTTCCTTTAAAGATGCCGCCGATATCTTTACAAAACGCCCATTTTGCTTTAATTCTTCAATGGTTGCAGTTCCGCAGTATCCCATACCGGAACGCAGTCCTCCCATCAGCTGAAATACCGTATCTTCTACTGTGCCCTTGTAAGCCACGCGCCCTTCCACGCCCTCCGGTACCAGCTTTTTCGCATCTGACTGGAAATAACGATCCTTGCTTCCGTTTTCCATCGCTGCAATGGAACCCATTCCACGGTAAACTTTATATTTCCTTCCCTGGAATAATTCAAATGTTCCCGGACTTTCATCACACCCTGCAAAAATACTGCCCATCATGCAGACATTGCCGCCTGCTGCAATTGCTTTTGTCATATCGCCGGAATATTTAATACCGCCGTCTGCAATAATCGGTATTCCGTATTCTTTTGCTACCGAATAGGCATCCATAATTGCTGTGATCTGCGGTACGCCGATACCGGCAACCACACGGGTAGTACAAATAGAACCCGGTCCGATTCCGACTTTCACTGCATCCGCCCCTGCCTCGATCAATGCCTTTGTTCCTTCTCCCGTTGCAACATTGCCTGCAATGACCTGCAAATCAGGATAAGCTTCTTTAATCATTCTAAGACAGCGAAGCACATTTTCCGAATGACCATGCGCGGAATCTAATACAATAATATCCACTTTGGCATCTACAAGCGCTGCAACGCGCTCCAGCACATTTGCCGTAATGCCTACGCCTGCCCCGCACAAAAGACGTCCCTGCACATCCTTTGCCGCAAGAGGATACTTAATTGTCTTTTCAATATCTTTAATCGTGATAAGTCCTTTTAAATTAAAGTCTTCATCCACGATTGGCAGTTTTTCTTTTCTTGCCTTTCCTAAAATCTCTTTCGCTTCTTCTATTGTAATACCTTCAGGAGCAGTAATCAGCCCTTCTGAGGTCATACATTCTTTGATTTTTTTGGTGTAGTCTGTCTCGAATTTGAGATCACGATTTGTTATAATGCCTACCAGTTTTTTACCTTCAGTAATAGGCACGCCGGAAATTCTGAATTTTGCCATAAGCGCGTCTGCATCTGACAATGCATGTTCGGGGGATAAAGAAAACGGGTCCGTAATAACGCCGTTTTCTGAACGCTTTACTTTATCTACTTCTTCTGCCTGTGCTTCAATGGACATGTTTTTATGAATAATACCAATTCCGCCCTGCCTTGCCATAGCGATTGCCATTCTGTACTCGGTAACCGTGTCCATTCCCGCACTCATCATAGGAATGTTCAGCCTGATTTTCTTTGTCAGCCATGTGGATAAATCCACCTGATTGGGTATTACCTGTGAATAACTCGGCACCAGCAATACGTCGTCAAATGTAATGCCTTCTCCAATGATCTGTCCCATTTTCTTTCCTCCTAATCTGTGAATCAATCTGTAAATACTTTTCTTGGTGCAACATTCTGTACTGCTTTTACAAACTCTGCTGTCGGTTCTAAAATGATCTTCTGACCGCCTTCATAGTACATGGCGTACCTTGCCTCCGGCTGTTTTTCCTTACCACTGCTAAAATCCAGTACTTTTACCTGCCTGTTTTTATAGTTATCCAAGTGATAAGAATTGACAGGAGCGAATATTTCCAAACGCTCTATCTCGAATGTCCCCTGTTTTTTCCTTTTACTTTTATTCAAGATCTTGTCCACTTTGATCTCCCGGTCCAAATACAGATATTCATATTCCGTATCTGTATGCATATATACGAACCACGTCAAAACACCCAAAACAAGCGCCGCTATTAATGCCATCACAAATCCTAAAATCCCCAGCACTGCGAACGCTGCTGTAAGCATGGTAAGTAAAATACGCAAAAATCTGGCTCCCATTGAAACTCCCTTTGACACTAAACACTCTACATAGGTTTCGCTCATAATGTCCTCCATTCCTGCTCTGTAACTTATATATATTATTACATAATATAATAAATTAAAAAAAGATTCAACATGCATTATCATTTTTTTATGTATATTTTAAAACAGATTATCTTCCTGCTTTTCTTCCAACAGGTCAATAATCTGTTATTCCGGTTTTTCGGGATCAGTCAGCAAGCAGTCTGTCCCTTAAACTTTTCTCCTCTTCTTTTTCTGTCGCTTTTTCAAAAACCGCATCAAAATATCCCGCTATCCAGGAAAAGGAATCGTACATTCCCTCCGCTTCCCATGCAAAATCAGGAAAAATGGCCATGCCGACTGATAACTCGCCGTTCATTTCCAGTTCTTCAAAGCTCGCTCCCATATAACGGACAATCTCATCTATTTCCTCATCCCTGCTAAAGCCAATATATTCCGCCTGGATATGTTCCGTCAGACGAAGCGCCGCACAGACATGAATCTGCATCGTTCCCTGCAAGCCATAATCTGCACCGTCCACCGTATATATGTAAGAATACAAATACAAATCTTCGTCGTTTACCTGATAATGCTCAAAAGAAAGTTCTGAAACACTGTCGCTATACTTTTCCTGTACATGATCTTTAATTTGCTGCACATATTTCTCCCAGTCCGAAGCATCAGGAACGGTATTTTTCATACGCTTCTGTATCAGGCAGGCAACATCATTCATTCCGCTTCCTGATATGGTAAGATTGGCGCCCACTTCTCCGCTTTGCAGATAGCCCACTGTCCAGCCTGTCGGAAAATCAAACCAAAATTCCGGCGTTGACATTCCCATCGGCCCGCCTTCTTTTTCTATATATCCTTCTCTTCCCACCTCTAATATCATCCCCGGATAAATCAGATCGGGATTTTGTAAAATATCCTGATTGTTCTTTATTAGCTCCGTATAATACCGTCCGTCTCCAAATGTCCTCTCTGCAATTTTCCACAAAGAATCGCCTTTTGCCACTTCATATTCAGACGGGTCTTCTTTGATGATAATATAATTTTCATCTTCCGAAAAACTCTGATCATAAAGAATCGGATACGGACTTTTTGCTTTTACAGTACAATCCGAAATCCCCCACAAAAGCAGTATGCCTGCCATGACAAAAACTATCTTTCTTCCCAATAACTCCATACGCCGGCATCCTCCCCAAGCCAGATATTTTCTTTTAACTCTTCGCATTGGATTACTTCTCCCGCACTCTCGGATTTTTCATATTTATTCCAAAACTCTGACTCGTTACGGCAGGCTTCTAACTCTTTCGCCGGAATAACCGCACTGTAAATATTCATACTTGGTCTACTGCCTCTGAGTCCTTCCAGTTTCGGTTCAATGGAAATGCCGATCTCAAAATCTTTCTCCTCTGTAATACTGAAAAACGGTCTGATCTCATAAAGTTCATTCAATTCCTCATCTTCTCCCAGAAACCATGTACGCATAATTTCATAGGTTTCCTCATCATCCGGAATGGAATCTCCATATTCTTCATGAGCCGCACTGCACCATACTTTTATAAAAGTATCATCTATTTTAAATATATCCGATAATCCGTATACTTCTCCCGTAACCAGATCCATATTGACGCCGCGTTCCGAGAAATTCAAATAATAAACAGGATGATCCGGCGCGTAAAGTTCAAAATAGTCAATGCTGACAAGATACTGGCTGTGATAAGTTACATAGCTTTTCACATCGCTGCAGAACATGGTATATTCGTCCTGAAATTTACGCACCTGGTCATTTGGTTCCAAATGCCAGTAATTAGTTCTGTCCATTGCCGTATCATATATGATCTTGTTGAGCTTTTCGATCTGTTCTCCCTCCACGCCTTCTATCTGCGGATACTCTATTGTAAGCACATCCCAGTAATCATACTTTTCAGAATACTCAACCACATCCTGTGTAAACCGCATCGTATAATTTTCATAGCCCTTTTCAGGAAGATTCCGCATAATCCCCCATACTGTTACTGCTATTGCTATGAGCACAACAGCCAACAGAGCGCCGCCAATCAGAACTGCCTTTTTTCCTTTCCCTTTCTTTTCCTCTTTTTTGACTTCTTCCCTGACTTCCTCTTTTACCTCTTCCTTTTCTTCTCCTGTAGTTTCCTTTGCCTGTTTCATTTCTTTCGTATCCATATTCCTCTCCATTCCTGCGGCATTGAAAAATATCAGCCCGCATCTTCCCCTTTATCAACACACTTTCTATTGCCATTATAGCAATATAAAACAGGAAATACAATCACACTCTTTTTATAAAATAATAATCCCCTGTTTATTGACACTGATTTTGAGAAACGGTATAGTAGAATAGTTCTTTTATATAAAACAAACAGGAGTCGTGAGATAAGATGGCAATTTCAGATGAGATCAGACAGGAAAAACAAAAAACAAAGGATATGAGTTTCAAAGGAAAACTTTCCTACTTTTGGGACTATTATAAAATTCATACTATTGTTGCGGCAGTTGCTGTTTTTCTTATCGTTACAATTGTCCGTGACATTGTAAATTCCAAAGACTACGCTTTTTACGGTGTTTACTTCAATGCTGCCCAGACTTTTTCCGCGGAAGAGCAAATGAATGAATTTTCTGAATACCTGGGAATCGATACCGAAAAGTATCAGACCCTTTTAGACAGCGCCATGTATTATTCTCTGACCGATCTTTCTGAAACCACTCTGGCTGCTTCACAGAAATTTGCTGCTATGATCCAGACTGGTGACATAGATGTCACAGTTGCTGACGAGGATGTCTTCGCAAATTACGCCGTAAATGAAATTTTTTCCGATCTGCGGGAAGTGCTGCCTGAGGATTTGCTGGAGAAATACAAAGATGATATTTTTTATATAGACGGCGCGCAGATTGCGGCACATAACACGGACGCTTACTGGGAATATGAAGACGATCACGACTACTATAAAGATCTTGAAAAAACCTTTACCGACCACCACGATCCTTCAATATTGGAAGATCCGATTCCAGTCGGAATTTATGTAGGCGACACACCTGTCATATCAGAAGCCGGATGCTATCCACAGTCAGTTCCGGTTTTTGGGATTGTGAGAAATACTTCTAAATTGGATGCGGCGGTGAAATATCTGCGGTTTCTTGGTGGAGAAGCGTGAAAGAAATCGCTCAACGCTCCGAAATTGCATTTTCAATCGCCTTTTTTATAACTTTACTGGAGTTTGTAGCTCCGCTTATTGCATCCACATCTATTTTCTGTTCTGATAGGACATGATCTATCATGGCTTCTGCACGTTCCCCCCTTTCATTTCTATGCTCCAAAAGATTAATAGAAACAATCGCACCATCCCTGACTTCAACTTCTACTCTGGCATAGATATAACCTGCATCACACTCTCCTCTATATATCCCGTCTTTCACATTTTCCAAATTGATATTATCAATTTCTATATGCGTTACTATATTTTGATAATTGTTAAAATCGGTTATATATGTTGTAAAATGTCCTAAAATACCTGCCGCCATAAGAATCGTGCATACCCTGTGCCACCATATTTTTTTCTTTCTGTCCTTTATCATATGACAGAAACAAATCAGCAAAATCATAAACGCCGTAGTGGAAAAGCCTGAAATTACCACAAGCAGACTGCGGTTTTTCAGTAGGGGGATACTATAAAAAATATGTACAATACATGCTATCATCAAAAATGCACTGACAGGTTTGTGCATTTTCATAAACATTCTATCCATTTTCTCAACATGCAGTTTTGCAGTTGCTGCTTTTGCTGATAACAGGCAAAAACAAATGAAACATACAATTCCTGAAAAAATTCCCATATCACTGCCATCCTTTTCCGCTTCGTTCAATGCCATTCCTGTTTTTCATCGAATGCATAGCTTTAAAATAATTAAACTCACAGTTTAATTATATAAAAACAATAGTTCCCTGTCAACAATGAAACCCCAAATTTTATAAGCAGCAAAAACATTTCATCCAAATTAATTACCAATAAAAAGGCTGTGGCAAAATCATAAAAAATGATCTTGCCACAGCCTTTTTCAATACAGCCCTCAAAGTGTCACTGTCAGAAGAAAGGCAGGAATACAGGCGGCAGGACATGGCAAAGGAGGCTGCATTTTCTTATGAGGTGCCCTGAAACGTAAGGGGAAATCTGCACGGATGCAGATTTAGGTGATCCTGAGGCACGGATGCCGAATGATCACCGCCCCTGACCGGCCTCGACACCCCTCACGCACCTCATTAGAAAATCCAGCCTCCTTCGCCGTCCTGCCGCCTGTATTCCTGCCTTTCTTCGTCCGTCACTCAAAATTCACCTCAAAGCAGTTCCTTCAACAGCCGATTCACCATCCCCGGTTCCGCCTTACCTTTCATCGCCTTCATCGTCTGCCCTACCAGAAATCCAATCGCCTTTTCCTTCCCGTTATGATAATCCTCTACTGACTGCGGATGATCCGCAATAACCTTCTCCACCACTGCACGCAGCGCCCCTTCGTCATTTACGGTCTTAAGTCCCTTTTCCTCCACATACTTTTCAGGGTCCACATCCTTCTCAAACATCACTTCAAATACTTCTTTTGCTACCGTATTATTGATTTCCTTTCTGTCCGTAAGTCCGATCAGCTTTGCCAGATTTTCAGGAGAAAAACAAAGATCCTCCGGCTCCATTTCTTTTTCCTTTAACAGACGCATGGTCTCCACCATCAGCCAGTTTGACACCTTTTTGGGCTGTCCGCAAAGAGCCGTGGCGGCCTCAAAAATATCGGCAAGATGTTTGGAGTTTGTAAGAATCTCAATATCGTAGTCCGGGATTCCAAACTCCTCTTTATAACGCGCCATTTTTTCGGTACGAAATTCCGGCTGGTCCGCTCTGATCTTTTCGATCCACTTCTCATCTATCATCACCGGCGCCAGGTCGGGTTCGGGAAAATAACGATAGTCCTGTGCATCCTCCTTGCTTCTCATCGCATAAGAACATTCCTTTGTGTCATCCCATCGTCTTGTTTCCTGTACGACCTTTTCCCCGGATTCCAAAAGATCTATCTGCCGTTCTCTCTCCCCTTCAATTGCCCTTGCAATGGCTTTAAAGGAATTTAAATTTTTCATTTCCGTTCTGGTTCCAAATGCTTCCGCTCCCACTTCCCTTACGGAAAGATTCACGTCTGCACGCATGGAACCTTCCTGTAATTTACAATCCGAGGCGCCAAGATACTGGATGATCAGGCGGAGCTTTTCCAGATAAGCAATGACCTCCTCGGCGCTTCGCATATCCGGCTCGGATACAATTTCAATAAGCGGCACGCCGGAACGGTTATAATCGACCAGCGAACAGTCTTCCCATTCATCATGAATCAGTTTACCCGCATCTTCCTCCATATGGATCTCATGGATGCCCACCTTTTTTTTCCCCGCCTCCGTTTCAATCTCTACGCCGCCATCCCGGCAGATTGGCAGATAGAGCTGGGAAATCTGGTAATTTTGCGGATTGTCAGGATAAAAATAATTTTTTCTGTCAAATTTACAATATCTTGTAATGGTACAGTTTGTCGCAAGGCCCACTGCCACAGCATACTCTACCACCTGCCTGTTTAAAACCGGAAGAGAACCCGGCATTCCGGTACATACCGGACAGGTATGGGTATTGGGCGCGCCTCCGAAAGCAGTGGAACAGCCGCAGAAAATTTTTGTCTTTGTAGCAAGCTCCACATGGACTTCCAGACCAATGACCGTTTCATATTGTTTTGCCATTACTATTCTCCTCCTTTCCGATTTGCCGGAAGTACAAACTCTCCGCGTATTTTTTCATAGGCATACGCCGCCTGAAAAAGTTTCTTTTCAGAAAAGCAGTCTCCGATCAGCTGAAGTCCGATGGGCAGCCCTTTTTGATCGGTTCCGCACGGAATACTGATCCCCGGAAGTCCGGCCAGATTAACGGAAATCGTATAAATATCCCCCAGATACATTTTGAGCGGATCGGAAAGACTCTTTCCAAGTTCGGGAGCCGTCGTCGGCGCCACAGGCCCCAGAATCATATCGTATTTCGTAAAGGCCTCGTCAAACGCTTTCTTAATCAGCGCTTTGGTACGAAGCGCTTTCAAATAATAAGCGTCATAATAACCTGAACTCAGTACAAAGGACCCCAGCATGATACGTCTTTTCACTTCCGCTCCAAAACCTTCCGAACGGGTTTTTTTGTACATATTGTGAAGTCCTTCATACTGCTTTGTCCTGTATCCGTATTTCACGCCGTCAAAACGTTCCAGATTCGAGCTTGCTTCCGCTGAAGCGATGGTATAATAGGCAGGAATGGCATATTCCACAAGACTTAAGTCAAATTCTTCCACCAATGCCCCTTTTTCCCGTAAAGCTTTTGCCGCCGCAAGCACCGATTCCTTTACTTCAATATCCAGACCTTCGCCAAAATAATCTCTGGGAATCCCGATCTTCAATCCTTTCACATCTTCTGTCAGTACGGAAGTAAAATCGGTATCTTCTCTTTTGATGGAAGTAGAATCCTTTGTATCATGAGAAGCTATCATCTCCATCACAGCGGCACAGTCTGTTACATTTTTAGTCAAAGGCCCGATCTGGTCAAGAGAAGATCCATATGCGATCAGACCATAACGGGATACCGTACCATACGTCGGTTTCATACCCACTACTCCGCAAAAAGAAGCGGGCTGGCGGATCGATCCGCCGGTATCGGACCCAAGGGCAAAAAAGCATTCTCCCGCCGCCACTGCTGCCGCGCTGCCGCCCGAAGACCCGCCCGGCACATGCGCTTCATTCCAGGGATTTTTCGTTTCTCCGTAAGCGGACGTTTCTGTTGTCGATCCCATCGCAAATTCATCCATATTGGTTTTTCCGATGATCACTGCTCCTGCTTTTTCCAGATTTAAAACTGCCTCCGAGCTGAAGGTCGGAATGAAATCAGAGAGAATCTTAGAAGAACAGGTTGTGCGCATTCCTTCCGTACACATATTATCCTTGACCGCCACCGGTACTCCTGCCAGCTTACCGGTCAACGTTCCATCCTCTATTTTCTTTTGCACTTCTTCCGCTCTTTTCAAAGCGCCTTCTTGATCTAAAGTCACATAACAGTTCAGATCCTTTTCCTTTTTCTCAATTCGGGAAAAAACTGCTTCTACCGCTTCTTTTACCGTGACCTCTTTTTGTTTTATCTTCGCCGCCAGTTCGACGGCGCTCCATGCCAATATTTCCATCTGCATTCCTCCGTTTTTTAGTCTCTTGTGGGCGGCACCACAAACATACGATCTTTTTCCTGCGGCGCGTTCTTTAACATATTCTCACTGTCGTCCCCATTCGTCACTACATCTTCCCTGAATACATTCTGTATCTGAAAAACATGGGACATGGGTTCCACGCCTGTCGTATCCAGCTCGTTCAGTTTATCAATATAATCGAGCATTCTTCCCATATCCTTTTTCGCCTGCTCCTTTTCCTCACCGGAAAGCTCCAGCTTCGCAAGAATGCCTACATATTCAATTGTTTCGTCACTTATGATATTTGCCATACTTGTTTCCCATCTCCTTTTTATACTAACTGCGGATTTTAATATGCACTTCCCTAAGCTGTGCCTCCGTTACTGTTCCCGGCGCGCCGCACATCAGATCCTGCGCATTGCCGTTCATCGGAAAAGGAATAATCTCACGAATACTTTCTTCATTTCTAAGAAGCATAATCATACGGTCAACACCTGGCGCCATGCCTGCATGGGGCGGCGCACCAAACTGAAACGCCTGATAGAGCGCGCCGAATTTTTCTTCCAGTTGTTCTTTGCTGTAGCCTGCTATTTCAAACGCTTTTATCATAATATCCAGATTGTGGTTTCTGACCGCCCCGCTGGATAATTCCACACCGTTACATACAATATCATATTGATATGCCAGAATCTCCAACGGATCTTTTTCTTCCAACGCTTTCAGCCCGCCCTGCGGCATGGAAAAGGGATTATGGGTAAAATCAATTTTCTTTTCCTCATGGTTATATTCAAACATGGGAAAGTCATTGACATAGCAGAAGCGATATGCATTTTTTTCTGTCAATCCCAGTCTCTCCCCCAGTTCATTACGAATCTGACCTGCATACAAATTTGCCCGTTCCTCTTTGTCCGCAATGAAAAAGATCGTATCGCCGGGCGTTAAGCCTGCAAGGTCTGCCATTTCCTGTTTCATATCGTCAGGGATGAATTTATCAATCGGCCCCTTATAGCTTAAATCCTCTGCCACTTCCAGATACCCCAGTCCGCCCATGCCGATGGACTGCGCAAAATCTAAAAGCTTTTCATGAAACCCTTTTGACATTTCCGCATGAACTTTGATCGCACGGACACATTTTTTTAAGAACGGTTTGAAGCTGCACCTCTGGAAAAATTCCGTCACATCCATAATCCTTAAGGGGTTTCTCAAATCCGGTTTATCCGTACCAAACTCTAACATTGCCTGTGCATAGCTGATCACAGGAAAAGGAGCCTTGGTCACTTCAAATCCTTCCGGTGCAAATTTTTCAAAAGTATCTTCCAGCACTTCTTCTCCCACACGAAACACATCTTCCTGTGTGGCGAAACTCATCTCAAAATCCAACTGATAAAATTCTCCGGGCGAACGGTCTGCCCTCGCATCCTCGTCTCGAAAGCAGGGCGCAATCTGGAAATATTTATCAAATCCGGATACCATCAGAAGCTGTTTATACTGCTGCGGCGCCTGGGGAAGCGCATAGAACTTTCCTTTATATTTGCGGGAAGGAACAATATAATCCCTTGCGCCTTCCGGGGAAGACGCACACAAAATCGGCGTCTGTATTTCCAAAAATCCCATTTCCGTCATTTTCGTCCGCAAAAAAGAAATCACTTCAGACCGGAAGATCATATTGTCCTTTACTTTTTTATTCCTCAGATCCAAATAGCGGTATTTTAAACGAAGATCTTCCCTTGTTTCTTTGGACGTCATTACTTCAAAAGGAAGCGGGGCCTGCACTTTCCCCAAAATCTCGATTTTTTTGGCATCCAGTTCGATGGTTCCCGTAGGAATCTTAGGATTGTAAGTATCCTCATCCCTCTTTTCAATGGGACCTTCCACACAAATACAATCCTCTTTTCCGATTCCTTCTAAAAGAGACGTATCACGCATCACCACCTGCATCACACCATACATATCCCTTACATCCAAAAAAGAGACTCCGCCGTGGTCGCGGATATTTTCTACCCATCCTGCAATCCTTATTGTTTCTCCTACATTGCTTTCACTAAGCTGTTCCATTGTTTTGTTTCGATAAATGTTTTCTGTACGCATAAGCATTCTCCTTTTTTATTCAGACTGCCAGGCATATTTAGAAAAACCAAAAAGTCCCGGAACATAGTCTCCTATGTTCCGGGACGGATAATCGGTCATATCCGCGGTACCACCCGCATTGGGAAAAATTTTCCCCACTCTGACACTTAACGCGTGCTTACGTTCTGCCCTAGCAGAATTGCATGTTACTGCTATTCTGTTCAAGCAGACTGCTCCGGAGCGTTCCCTTTATTACTTCCTGCAAACGGCGCTCTCAGTCGGTGACGCCGTATTCCTGTCGCTCTCCATAACAAGAGTCTCTTTCACTGCATTTGATTAAAGTTGATAATAGCACAAGTTTTTTCAATTGGCAAGAAAAATTTTTTAACTGTTTTTCATCAGTTTTCTAACCAGATCATAAAATTCATCTTTATACTCGTCGTCTTCTATATCCAGTCCCTTTAAAACCGATTTCACATGTTCTAAACTTCCCGTCCCCTTATAGTCGCTGTCCGTCACTACCAGACCAAATTCCGCCGCTGCCGCCGCAAACTGCCAGTCTGTGGAAGGCTTCTCTGCATAAGAACTGTCATCTACCGGATACTGTAATAAAATACTTTCCTCCTGATCCGGCTCTTTATATCTGATATTGATGGTAAGCCATTCCTCGCTTCCGGTCGTAACTGTCTGGCTGTATTTCAAAGAGTTTTCTGCCTCTTCTCCGTCTTTTACCGGTACGATTTCATATAAAGCGGTAACCGTGTGGCCTGCGCCTATTTCACCCGCATCCTTTTTATCGTCTTCAAAATCCTGTGCATCCAGCATTCTGTTTTCATAACCGATCAAACGGTATTCCCTTACTTTCTCAGGATTAAACTCCACCTGAAGCTTCACGTCTTTTGCCACTGTAACAAGCGTAGCGCCCATTTCTTCTACCAGCACTTTTTTAGCTTCCTGCACGGAATCTATGTAGGCATAATTTCCGTTTCCATGATCCGCAAGTGCTTCCATCTTATTGTCTTTGATGTTTCCGGTTCCAAATCCCAGAACTGTCAGGTATACTCCGCTTTCCCGCTTTTCCTCGACCAGTTCGGTCAACTCGCTTTCCGACGTCTGACCCACATTCAGATCTCCATCCGTTGCAAGAATAATTCTGTTATTGCCGCCTTCAATAAAATATTCCTCTGCAATCTCATATGCCGTCTGTATCCCTCTTCCGCCGTTGGTGCTGCCGCTTGCGGAAAGACTGTCCAAGACTTCCATGATCTGCTCTGTGTGATCGCCCGTTTCTCCTTCCAGAAGCACGCTGTCCTCTCCCGCATAGGTCACAATCGAAACTCTGTCTTTTTCCGTTAAGTTTTCCGCCAGCATGCCAAACGCCCTTTGCAGGAGCGGCAGTTTATCGCTGGCATTCATAGAGCCGGATACATCCAGCAAAAACACAAGATTGGCGCCGTTACTCTCCGAAAAGTCAATTGCTTCACTCTTTAAACCGATTGCCAGAAGCTTATGCTCCTCCTGCCACGGACAATCTCCTATCTGCGTTGTCACACCAAAAGGCTCCTCTCCTTTTGGCAGATTATAATCATAATCAAAGTAATTCAGAATCTCTTCTATTCTGACTGCGCCTTTGGGTATGTCCTCCAGACTGTATCCGTCCTCTATCATTCTTCTCAGATTACTGTAAGACGCTGTATCCACGTCCGCCGAAAACGTAGAAAGCGGTGTGACAGACGCCTTTGCAAATCCTTTTTCTTTCTGCGCATTGTATTCTTCCGTATTAAATTCCACTTCATAAGAGTCTTCACATGCTCCGGCTTCTCCATAATCCCCGGCTGCTTTTTCCTCTGCATAGGCGTATCCGTCCGCCGGAGCCTCTAAATAATAATTCCCTCCGTTTGAAGTTCCGCCGTCGGCAGTACCGGTATCTGATTTTGCATTTCCGCATCCTGTTAACATTGATGTCAGTAAGATCCCTGCAATCCATTTTGTTCCTGTTTTCTTTTTCATAAGTCTACCTCCCTGTCCGCTTTAACGGACACTGTTTCCTGGTTAACAATACTGTTATTTTATACTGTTAACTAATATACGGATAGACTTACCAAAATTTATGGAATTTTTTTGATTTTTTTTGCAAAATAATTTTCTTCCCCCAAAATGGTCTCTAAAACCACTTCATACTCTTGTCCTGTCTGTAAAACTTCCGCCCCTTCTTTCTCTGTCTCCTCTCCCGTATAAAAAGAAATTTCCGCTCCTGCAGTGATCTGATCCGGCATCCGGTTTTCTTCCTCCGTATCCGTTTCCAGTATTCGTGCCAAATACAATGTATCGTATTCTGAATCCATCTCTTCGGTCATCTCTTCAATCTGTACTTTAAGGCAAAAAGACTCTATTCCCCCGGCAGGTTCTTCTACCGCTTCTTCCGCCGCTGCTCCGTTTTCCAGATCAGAAAAACCTTGATCCGCCTCTTCCATCTTTTCTGTACCTGCTGCCATACCGGCATCGCCTTCTGCTCCGCCTGCCATTTTGTCAAATTCTTTTTCTTCCGCCACTGCAAATTCTGCACTCATATTACTGTCGGCAAACTTATTGTTGTTATTTACGAAGGCCGCCGGAATCAACAGACAAAGAAACGCTGCTGCCACCGCTGAAATAAAAACAGTCGTTGTTTTCCTCTTTTGCCGGACATGTCTTCGTTCACCATCCCGTGCGTCTGTATCCTTATTTTCCACCGGATGTTCCGGCACATCATGATTCATTGTACACTTATCCTTCAGACCGGCCTCTATCCGGTCCCACAGATCCGGCGCCTGCTCTGCTATATAATCCCGATATTGTTTTTTAAATTCTTTATTCATAACCACACCTCTTTAGCTTCTCCAATGCATTTCTATACTTCCATGTCACTGTACCCATTGGCTGCTTCATAACGCGGGATATTTCTTTAAATGTCAGATCTCCCATGATCTTTAAATTAATAATCTGCCGTTCACTGTCATTTAACGTTTTCAGCGCTGCCTCCATGTCCATTCTGTTGATAACCTGCTGTTCAACCCGGCTCTCTTTCGGAATTTCTTCCGTCATTTCTATCGTCTCCGACGCTTCTTCCCTGCCGTACTTACGAATATAATCGATTGCCATGTTCCGTGCCATTACGGTAATATAAGTACGATGTCCGCTTCCGGTCCGGTAACTGTCTGCTTTTTCCCATAATCTGATAAAAAATTCACTGGTTATGTCTTCCGCATTTTCTTTACTCTTTACAATTCCATACACAACAGACCAGATATATCTTGCGTAATCCGTATAAATTTCCCGTAATCCCTCTTTGTTTCCTGCCCGCATCTTTTCCATGCAGGAGTCAAACTTTGTATCTTCCATCCCATTCCCCTTCAAAAACCGTCTGTGCAGTTCCTGTCATAAAAATCAGATTTTTTTCCCTGTCCCATTCAATTTTAAGCTCTCCGCCTGCTACCTCTACTACCGCCTGCTCTTCGGTCAGCCCGTTTAAAATGCAGGCCGTCGCTACAGCGCAGCATCCTGTGCCGCATGCAAGCGTTTCCCCGGTTCCTCTTTCCCACACACGCATTTTAACATGCGACCGGTCTTTGATCTGCACAAATTCTGTATTGATACGTTTAGGAAAACGTTCATGATTTTCAAACAGCGGTCCGATTTTTTCCAAGTCAAGCTCTGATACGTCGTCTACAAAAATCACCGCATGAGGATTTCCCATTGACACACATGTCATTTTAAATGTCTGCCCGCTTACGCTTATTTCCTCATTGATGACCTGCTCGTTTTCAGAAATGACAGGAATGTTCTTCGCTGACAGCTCTGGCGCTCCCATATTGACCCGCACAGTCGATATCTTTCCCTCTTCTGTTTCAAGCTGCAAATATTTTATTTTACCATAACTGATTATGCTGATCTGTTTCTGGCTGGTCATTCCTTTATCATATACATATTTTCCCACGCAGCGGATGCCATTACCGCACATTTCTGCCCTGGACCCATCCGCATTATACATTTCCATTTCAAAATCTGCTTCTTCAGACGGGTTAATAAATATAACGCCGTCGCCGCCTATTCCAAAATGCCTGTCACTAAGGTATTTTACCATTTGAGGTTTCTCTTCCTGCGGCACATGTTCTTCCAATCCATTGATATAAATGTAATCGTTTCCACATCCATGCATCTTTGTAAATTTCATAGAAATCCATCCTTTCTGCTTTCAGCCAACAATTCCGGACCATCATATAGCCGGCAGCTTTAGCCGGCAGCTTTAGCCGTCAGCTTTAGCTGCCTAGTAAGCTTGAAATCATTGTATCAGCATCTATTCATATAAAGAATCACATTTAATGCCATTTTCATTGCAAAAAGTGCGTTACTTCATCATGGATAATACCATCTGCGCTGTTTCTACCATATTGGTTCCACTGTCCATACTGCATTTTTGAATATAATGGTGCGCCTCTTCTTCTGTCATATTGTTTCGGTTCATCAGCACTTTTTTAGCCTCTAAAATCAGAGATGCTTCTTCTTCGTTACGCACTTTTGGTTTTTGGCGTCTTTTCTTCCTTCGCCTTTCCAACGCATGAACCATCATTTCCACGGTATTGATCAGGTCATATACTTTTAGCGGCATCGTAAGGGTGACAATATCTCCTTCCACGCCTTCGCTGATCAGGTGTGCGGAAGCCATAAGAAGCATCTCAAATTCTTTCGGCATACA
Organism: uncultured Lachnospiraceae bacterium; assembly: GCA_947650155.1. Taxonomy (GTDB): domain Bacteria; phylum Bacillota; class Clostridia; order Lachnospirales; family Lachnospiraceae; genus RGIG3002. Next base: position 20,328 of record CANSUS010000015.1, on the reverse strand, counting down.
TTCATGCAGTTCTGTATACATCATATCCGGCAGTTTATAACCGCTTATCACAATCCCGTCGCTTAATCCGTCTAAATGTCCCAGTGCCTGTGCGCCCGTAATACATGCTGCCGTCACGGAAAATCCGTTACGCATCAGCAGACTTTTTATCCCTTTTGTTTCCTCCGCTTTCGGAAAAACCACTATTATATTTGTCACGCTGCACCTCCCTTATCGTATTATAAAGGTACATGCGTCAAAACTTATATAAGTACTGGTTAATCTCCCAATCCGTAACCTGCCTGCTATAAGCCATCCATTCCTGTTTCTTCGCATTGATATAGGCGTCCGCCACGTGTTTTCCTAACGCCTCTTTGATAAACTCATCTCTTTCCAATTCCTTTACCGCCTCGATCAGAGTGCCCGGAATAGATTCGATTCCTTCTGCTTTTCTTTCCTCTTCACTCATCTCATAAATATTACGATCTATGCTCTTTGGCGGCTCTATTTGATTTTTGATACCGTCAAGACCTGCCTGTAAACATACGGCAAGCGCCAGATAAGGATTCGCTGACGGGTCGGGACAGCGCAGTTCGATTCTCGTTGACTCTCCCCGTACCGATGGCACACGGATCAACGGACTTTTGCTTACCGCACTCCATGCAATATAAACCGGCGCATCATACCCCGGCACCAGACGTTTATAAGAATTTACAAGGGGATTGGTGATCGCTGTCATTCCCTTTATATGTTTCATAATCCCCCCAATAAAGTAATAAGCTTCTTTACTGAGTCCGTTCTCATCACTCTCGTCGCTGAAAATGTTTTTTCCATCCTTTGACAATGACATATTGATATGCATACCGGAACCATTCACCCCATATTTGGGTTTTGGCATAAATGTAGCATGAAGACCATGCCGTTTTGCAATCGTTTTAACCGCAAGACGCAGCGTCATAATATTATCCGCCGTTTTTAACGCTTCATCATACCGAAAATCAATCTCATGCTGGGCCGGTGCAATCTCATGATGGGAGGACTCGATCTCAAATCCCATCTCCTCTAAAGTCAGTACCATATCCCGCCTTGCATTTTCTCCGAAATCGATCGGTCCCATATCAAAATATCCTGCCTGTTCATGGGTAATCGTTGTGGGCAGCGCATTTTCATCCGTATGGAACAAGAAAAACTCACATTCCGGACCTACGTCAAAGGTATATCCAAGCGCTTCTGCCTCTGTAACTGCTTTTTTCAGTATATTCCTTGTATCTCCTTCAAATGGCTCCCCATTCGGACAATACACATCGCAAATAAGACGCGCCACTTTTCCCTGCTGGGGCCGCCAGGGAAAAATATCTAACGTATTATAATCCGGATATAAATACATATCCGATTCTTCCATCCTTAAAAATCCTTCTACTGAAGAACCGTCAAACATACATTTATTATCTAAAGCCTTTTCCAATTGACTGGAAGTCACCGCAATATTTTTTAAATTCCCAAATATATCTGTAAACTGAAGACGGATAAACTCCACATCCTCCTCTTCCACCAGCTTTAAAATATCCTGTCTCGTGTAATTTTTCATCTTAATCCTCCATGCCGCCTTTGACGCCTCATTTTCAAAATTTTATGCTCCACCCAATCGGTAGATTTCTGATTTTTCAATCCTGATTATATCAAAAAACTTTTACATGCACTACTGCCAAATTGGTGAAATTATTTATTTTATCCAAATTGTCATAGTTTAACATCATTTCTAATATGTTATATAAAAGTAAATGATATGCGAGGATATTCTATGAGTGCCAAAACCAAAATTGTTGTACTACATTTAAAAGAATTGATCTATACCGGCCTTTTTGCTGTGCTCGGGATTCTTTTTATTATACTTCTGATCATTATGTTCCTGCCGAAAGATAAAGCCCCTAAAAAGGAGCCGGAAACTTCCGCTCCCGCCGAAAGTGAAACTTATGAACCGGGCACTTATTCAACCAGTTTATCCTTAAAAAACAGTACCGTATCGGTAGAAGTCGATGTATCTGCAACCGAAATCACCGATTTACGGCTTGTCAATATGGATGAAGCTGTCGCTACTATGTATCCGTTAATTGAACCTTCCTTTGAGGATTTGACAAAACAGATATTGGAAATCCAAAACCTGGAAGACGTTACTTATGACGATGAGAACCGCTATACATACATGCTGCTCTTAAATGCCATCGATTCGGCGTTAGAGCAGGCGGAGCTTGGTTATCCCGAACAAGAAAAGATTGACACAGAATTAAAGACAAAAGAAGGCGCTGAAATGCCCGCTGAAAGTGAAAAAACAACTGAATAAGAAAGCGTCAAAATTAACCGGGGACACAAGTCAAATGAATACAATGACTTGTGTCCTTTCGGTGTGTGGGCATCAAAATTTTTCCAGTTCCTCCAGCCATAATCTCGCGCTGGCATCCGAGGGCATTCTTAAATCTCCCCTTGGAGATAAAGAAACGCTTCCTACTTTCGGTCCATCCGGCAGGCAGGAACGTTTAAACTGCTGCGCAAAAAACCTGCGGTAAAAAATTCTGAGCCATTTTAAAATTACTTCTTTCTCATAAATCCCTTTAAAAGCAATACAAGCGATTCTATATACTTTTCCCGGTGCAAATCCCTGTCTTAACATATAATACAGGAAAAAATCATGCAGTTCATAGGGCCCTACAATGTCCTCCGTTTTTTGTGAAATAACGCCGTCCACAGGCGGAAGAAGTTCAGGACTTACCGGTGTATCCAGTATGTCTAACAGCACCGCTTTTAACGCGTTATCATTGCACGTATCTGCGTAAAACTGAACCAAATGACGTACTAAGGTCTTGGGAACACCGGCATTTACTCCGTACATGGACATGTGATCTCCGTTATAAGTCGCCCATCCAAGCGCCAGCTCGGACATATCGCCTGTTCCAATTACAAGACCGCCTGTCTGATTGGCAATATCCATTAGTACCTGCGTTCTTTCTCTGGCCTGCCCGTTCTCGTAAGTGACATCATGGTTGTCCACGTCCTGCCCGATCTCTTTAAAATGGACGGTCACCGCCTCTTTTATGTCCACTTCCTTTAATTGTGTCCCTAACGTTTTCGCAAGGGAACACGCATTGTCGTAAGTTCTGTCTGTGGTGCCAAAACAGGGCATGGTAACGGAAAGAATTTGATTTCTTGGATATCCCAGCATATCAAAAGTCCGTACCGTTACAAGCAGGGCAAGCGTAGAATCCAGACCGCCCGAAATGCCGATCACCGCATTTTTTGCTCCGGTATGCTCATATCTTTTTTTCAGCCCGTAAGACTGAATCGAGAGAATATCTTCGCAGCGTTTTTCCCTTGCCTCCTTGTCCGTCGGTACAAAAGGCGTCATCCCAAATACTCTTGTTAACTTCGTTTCCTCTTTCTTTAAAGAAAAAGGAAGTACCGTATAAGTATGGGTATCTTCCGACATAAAAGTATTCATGCGCCTTCTTTCCATTTGCAGCTTATGAATATCTATATCCGCATAGATCGTTTCCCCCGAAAACCTCTTCGCCTCGCTAAGCAGCGTACCGTTTTCCGCAATCATACTGTGCCCGTCGAATACGACATCCTGCGTGGATTCTCCCTCTCCCGCGCTGGCATAGATATACGCTGCAATCAGTCTTGCGCTGGAAGAAGTAACCAACCCGTTCCGGTAAGTGTCTTTTGCTACCGTTGCATTGGATGCGGACAGATTAATAATTACGCTTGCGCCTGCCATAGCATGTCTGACTGCGGGAGAATTTGGAACCCAGATATCCTCACAGATTTCACATCCGATTACCAGACCGCTCATGCAGTCACATTCCAGTAAAATATCCGTTCCAAAAGGAACATATTTCCCGTTAAATAAAAAGTCCACAGCCGTTTCATTCCCGGGCGTAAAATGCCTTGTTTCATAAAACTCACTATAGGCAGGAATAAACCTCTTGGGAATAAATGCAAGCACCTCTCCTCCCTTTATGACAGCCGCCGCATTATAAAGTTTATGTTCCCGTTCTATCGGAAGTCCCACAAAAATAACCGCATCCGCTTCCTTCGTCTTTTCAGCGATCACTACAAGCTGCTCTTTTGCCTTATCCAAAAGCGCCTCCTGTAAAAACAGATCCCCGCATGTGTATCCGGTAATGCACAGCTCCGGCAGTACAATAATCTTCGCCTGCTTTTCACAGGCTTCTTCAATCTTTTTACAGATTTCACCTGCATTGTACTCCGGGTCCGCTACTTTGATCTTAGGTATGGCGGCTGCCGCCTTGATAAAACCATGTTCCATATCCGCTCCCATCTGCCTGCATTAACGCAGCGCTTTTTTTCGCAGTTCTTTCAACTCTTCTACCGTGAAATGATAAAATGTATTACAAAAATGACAGTTGACTTCAATTGTTTTTCCATCCTCAATCATATTTTTCAATTCCTCTTTGCCTACACTGATTAATGCCTTTGAAACTCTTTCTTTGTCACAATTGCAGGAGAAAGAAACGGGCATCCTGTCTGTAAACTCCACATCCAGACTGCCAAGAAGCGCCTCTAAAATCTGCTCGGCGCTTTTTCCGGCGTCCAAAAGAGCCGTAACCGAATCGATCCGGCCTAAATTTTCTTCTAATCGGGAAATGATTTCCTCTGATGCAAAAGGCATAAGCTGGATGATAAACCCGCCTGCCTGTTTTACGGTATTGTTCTTTTCCATTAAAACTCCCAGCCCCACTGAAGAAGGCACCTGCTCGGAAGTTGCAAAATAATAAGTCAGATCGTCCCCAATCTCCCCGGTCTGTAATACAGTCTGTCCAACATAAGGTTCTTTTAATCCCATATCCTTTATGACATTCATAAAACCGATGCCCACCGCGCCGCCTACATCCAGTTTTCCTTTTGCATTTGGCGGCAGCATCACTTTCGTTTCATTCGCGTATCCTTTTACGTTCCCGGCTGCATCCGCCGTTACGGTCATCCCCCCAATCGGACCGCTCCCATGTATTTGGATTGTTAAAAGGTCCTTTTCCCCCTTTAACATACTTCCCATCATAGCCGCTCCTGTTAAAAGCCTTCCTAAAGCCGCCGTCACAACCGGACTGGTATCATGCGCTTTTCTGGCTGCCTCCACCGTATCCCTTGTCACACAGGCAAACGCTCTGATCTGCGCGTTTGCCGCTGTCGCTCTTACTAAATAATCTGTCAAACTATTCCTCCGTTCTTGCTCAACCTACGAATTTGAGCATTCTCCCGTGCGAGACTTAATACTTCTTGACGAAATGCCCTCTGGCATAAGTCTTAGGAGTACTTCTTACACTGTTTTCTTCCCATTCTCCATTGCAATCACATAGATCCGTTCACTTTCCGAACATACTTCGCCTTTTGTATCTGCATCCAGCGCTCTTATAAACGTCATTCCTGCCTGCTCCACCAGATTTTTCATCTGCCGGAGCGTATAGCCTCTCTGATAATGGGTTTCTGTAAATTTGCGAAAAAGCGGACCTTCCTCACGAACAAAGATAGTCAAATCATATTCATTGATCTGTTCTTCCTCATGATAATAATTCTCCCAGATAAAACTACATTCTTCTCTGTTTTCCGCAATCGTCGCGTCTCCGATCACCTGCTCATATTTATAGACCGTATTAAAATCAAAGATCCATATCCCTTTAGGATCAAGATAATTATTGACAAGCCGAAAGGTCTGCAAAAGTTCCTCTTCTTCTAACAGATAATTCAGAGAATCGCATACGCTTATCGCCGCTTTCACCGTTCCATACAGCTCAAATTCCCTCATATCCTGACATAGATAGAGAATCTTATCTCCCAGACCTGCAGTTTCTGTTTTCTCCATCGCTACATTCAGCATGTCCTCCGAATTGTCTAAGCCGATCATATCATACCCTGCCCCGGAAAGCATTCTTGTAAGCGTGCCCGTACCGCACCCGATTTCCAGTACCAGTTCTTTTTCAATATGAAATTCCTGCAGTACTCCTGTCAGGAACGCGCACCATTCTTCATAGGGCGTATCATCCATAAAGGTGTCATACACTCTGGCAAAATCCGTATATGCATCCATCGCCGTATCCTCTTCTTCACCCATCCGAAAATTGAAATATATTCGGATCTGTCTATTCCCCCAATTTTTTAGCGATCACAAATCCAATACCAAACGTCACTATACTGGTCAGTACATGAAGCACCGTAATTGTTCCAAATTCTCCCATCAAAACAATGGCAAACGGAGACGCCACAATCAGTCCGATAATCGCCCAGTAAGCATAAAACGGAAACTTTTCAAATATCATTTCTATCAACTTTGCAATCAGGAAAATTCCCAGCACCACTCCGATTCCTGCAGGACACAAAATACAGAACCCTTTCCAGATCCCGTCCATATCAAAAGCAAGCAGAGAACGGATAAAATTGTTGACCGTTTCGATAATCGGATTGTAATATCCCATCAGCATTAACATCATGGAACCGCTCACTCCCGGGATAACCATCGTTGCAGAAGCAATCATTCCAACGCCGAACAGCTTAACAATATTCAAAAAATTCATGGTCAGATCCGCCGATTTTCCCTCCGCGGAGCCAAGTGCCGCGCTTCCGACTACAATCGCAAAAAAGACAAGAAAGGCAGCAATATATCCCGGTTTTATCTTTTCCCCTTTTACTTTTACAGTCATTGCAGGAAGTCCTCCCAGAATCAGCCCGATAAATAAAAGATTGGTCTGCATCGGTATCCAGTGAAACATTTTTTCAATCAAAAATGAAAGACCCACAATTCCAATCGCCGCACCCAGCAAAATCGGAAGCAGCGTCATCACGCTCTTTTTAAATTCCTTGAATAAATGTGTCAGAGAATGAATCAGCGTATCATAAATGCCCATAGCTACTGCCATCGTTCCGCCGCTCACTCCCGGAATAATATTTGCAATGCCGATCACTGCACCTTTTAAAATATTTTTTACCATTTTTTCCTCATTTCTGCACGGCTCTGCTTTATTCAGGTCTGTGTACCGTGCATACACAACCCCGCCTTTTGAACAACCGGAACGCTTTTACATCAGAAATTCTGTCAGTTCTTTTACCAGTATTTCCATTTCTTCGTCCGTACCGATAGAAATCCGCAAATAATTATCGATTCTCGGTTTCTTAAAATAACGCACAAATATATTCTTTGACCTTAAGTAAGCATAAATTTCTTCCGCTTTTTTTTCAGGATGCGATGCAAAAATAAAATTGCTTTTGGAATCTTCAAATATAAAGCCAAGTTCTTTTAATTTTTCCTTGGACCATTCCCTTGTCTTTATTACCTTTGCAAGCGTTTCCCTGAAATATGCCTCATCCTTGACTGACGCAGTACCAAGGCTTAAGGTTATACTGTCCATTGTATAGGAATTAAAAGAAAATTTCACATGATGCAAATAGGAAATTAACTTTTCATTACCGATTGCATATCCGATCCGCATCCCTGCCATTGCTCTTGACTTTGAAAAAGTCTGCACAATTAACAGATTATCATATTTTTTTAACAGAGGAAGGGCGCTTTCTCCGCCAAAGTCTATATATGCCTCGTCTACGATCACTACCACGTCACGATTTGCCGTCAGGATCTCTTCTATAAACGCAAGAGATTCCAATATTCCCGTAGGCGCATTGGGATTCGGAAGAACGATCCCCCCGTTTTCCACCTGATAATCCTTTGGATCGATAGTAAAATCCTCCTTAAGCGGTATCATTTTATACGGAATCCTGTAAAGTTCTGCCCATACGTCATAAAAAGAATAAGTAATATCAGGAAACAGGATGGGGCTTCCGCTGTTAAAAAAAGTCATAAACGCCATTGCCAGCACATCATCCGATCCCACTCCTACAAAAACCTGTTCCGCTTCCACACCATAATACTTTGCCAGTTCCTCTGTCAAAATGGATGCGTTCGGATCAGGGTAAAGCCTTAGATCCCTATGGTCAAATTCCCGCAATGCCTTTTCCACTAAAGGGGACGGCGGATAAGGACACTCGTTTGTGTTAAGTTTAATCATGTTTTGACACTTTGGCTGTTCCCCCGGCACATACGGAACTACTTTTCTGATGTTTTCTTCCCAGGAAAACTTTTTATCCACGATTTGTTCCTCTCGCTTTTTCATCTTTTTTCCAATTTCCTTTCCGGAATTTTCCGCAATTCTTTCTTATTATATTATGAAAACCTTATCGGTGCAAGCTGTTCCCCCAATCCAATCTTAAAGTGTATTTTTTTCCTGACCGGAACAAGTTTTGTCCCCATCGGCGTTTCCAAAAACAATTGCTCCATATAGTGGCTGCCCGTAAAATCCGCCGGTATTTCCATATAGTAATAAATGGAACCCGACTTCTCCAAAAAACGCTGTGGCAGCACTGCCGTAAATCCGCCTCTGTTTTCCTTTATATAAACGTCTCCCAATAATTTTTTCTTTCCTTCCGGCGTAATACAGTAAACGCATGCGCACCGGCTGTCTATAAAAATACCCGATACAATACAGAAAAAAGCCAACATGCAAAAAAACAGGATTCCCATTCCTTTCCCGGCGTCTATACCGATTTCTTTCCAGCTTTCTAAAAGCAGAAATAAAATAAGTTCTTGTATTCTTTCGTACATAATTACCTCCCCATATGCCTCTCTTGACGACTCAAATAGAAATGAAAAATTTCTTTTCACGAATTTTTGCGCAAAAAGCCTGTCACAGATTTTCTATGACAGGCTTATAATTATCTTCAATTTATCGGGTAATTTCAGACTAGCATACTCGGTATATTTTGTAAAGTACAAAATTTTATGCTCGTCCGGACATTCTTCTCTGACATTCTTCTTCATAATACGCCGACAGCTCTTTTTCCCCGCACAGCCAATAACACTTGGACAGGGCTTGAAGCGGCTGTTCATCCCTGCATTTTACATTCAAAATACATTCTGTCTCATAAGCTGCATTATAAAACCACAGCGCCGCCTCTTTATAATCTTTTTGATCCATATAGTACTGCCCGATCTCACAGCAGATTTCCGAACATCCATCTGACGCCACATTTTTTAAGGCATATTTGAAAAATGCCGGAATATTTCCTGAAAGCCGGTTTCCTCTTGCCGCAACGCAGCATGCCTCTTTCACTTCATCCAGACTTCGCGTCTCATCCATCGCTGAAGCTTCAAAAAAGGGAACCGCCCTGATGCAGTCTTTTTCTGTTCCTGATATGAATAACTCTTTTGCATACAGGTTGTGAAGCCTTTTAGAAAGCCTCTTCTCTTCTTTGACAAGACGTTCAAATGCTTCAATATCTCTGGACGTATGACTCTTTTCCGGTTTATGTACAATTACAATGTCACTGTCGAAAATAACCGGATCCAACACTACCATCTCATGAATCGGTTCCTCAAAACGAAAAGTGCGAATCCGTTTAAACAATTTGGGGCGCAGTTCTTCATCATAATTATAAATTGTCCCGTACTCCAATTGATTCGTATACTTCATCTGTACAATATCAATCTCAGGAAGTATCGTTTCCTTCAGTTGTTTGAATTTTTCTCTGTTTTCTTCATCCAGAAATTCATCTGCATCCGCTGAATAAATATAATCACAGGATGCCTTTTCAAAGGCAAAATTTCTCGCCTTTGAAAAGTCCCCAACCCATGTAAAATCATACACCTTATCCGTATATTTCCCGGCAATCCGCTTTGTCCTGTCACCGGACCCGGTATCCACAATAATGATTTCATCCATCAGATCAGCTATACTGTCCAGACACCGTTCCAATACGCGCTCTTCATCTTTCACAATCATGCATGCACTAAATGTAACCATAGATTTCCTCGTTTTTTCATACTTCCAGACATGCCGCCGGCGTTACATTTGATTCAATTCCTCAAATTTATCCCTTAATTCATCGGAAACCTCCCCAATCATCGTTGCTGACGCGGCAATTTCCTGTGTGCTTGCCGCCAGATTACTGATTCTTTCATTCACTTCGTCTACAATCTGTATCAGGTGTTCGGATTCCTCTGCCAGTTTGTTCATGGCGGAAACAATTTCTTCTTTATTTTTATTGCTGTCTAATGCCGTATCTTTGCTGGACTCGCTTAAGCTCTTGATTTCCTGTGCCACAACCGCAAAACCTTTTCCTGCCGTTCCCGCTCTTGCCGCTTCAATAGACGCATTCAAAGAAAGAAGATTGGTCTGGTTCGCAACCTGCGTAATGCTGTTATTATTGTTTTCCAACTGCATCAGCAGATTATTAATTGTTGCAAAAGATGTTTTCATACTATTGCAGAAATCCACCACATCCGACATTGCCGCACTGATATTGCTGCTTTCCTCCGCATTGGTATTGTTGCCGCTTACCATCTCCGCAATAGACAGATTTAAGGTTTCAAAACTCTCGTTTGCCTCTTCTACCATTTGACCGATCACATCATTTTTTGCCTGAATCTCTCTATTCTTTTCTTCAATCTGACTGGAAACTGCCTGCAGCTCTTCTTTCTCTGTTTCTACCTTGCCTTTTATGTAATGTACGCAGTTTTTCTTGTTATTGCATCCGTTATAAATTGCCGCCGCCATATCATTACAGGTCGCATAACCGCAGGCGCTGCAGTCAATCGTTCTTTCGCTCTCCGTATCTTTATGCATCTTTTTAAAGATTTCATTCAATTCGGCAGTATTAGGATATTTTACAATATTACCCTTTGATTTATCGGTATACTTTCTGATAAAATCGTTAATATTCAACTCTTTAAACTGACGGTTCAAATTGGCAAGACGCTGTCTCGGGCTTAACTTTGCTCCCCATGCGCTTGCTCCGCCGTGCTTTTTACTTGCCGCTTTTATCCGCTGGATTTCATAGAGCGTATCTTCTGTTTTCGTCTTCTCTTCTTCAATTCCGGTGCCGTAAATACAGCCCTTTGCACAGTTAAGCGCATCTACCATAAACGGAAGTTCTTTATTCCCAAGGACACGTTTTTTATAATCCTCAAAAAACTCGTATACATGCTTCTCGCCTTCTATCTGGCGCACAAATAAATCTTCTCCGCAGAACCAGTAAACATTCTCCTTTAAGCCGCCCGGCATCGGATAAATAGACCCCAAACCGTACTCAATCTCATCTCCCACCGGATTCCCGCTTATATTATTTTTGCGGACATACTCCATTAAATGATCGAAAGTAACATTATAAGAAACGTAACCTCCATTATTTTCATCCATGATCTCCGCTTTTTTCGCAATACACGGACTGATGAATGCCAGCTTATCCGTAATCCTCATATATTTCTTGGCATAGATGGCTGCACACATCAGCGGACTCTGAATCGGCACAAGTTTTGGAATCAGTTCCGGGATATAATGTTCTATGTAGTTTACAACCGCCGGACACGGCTGGGAAATTCCCCCTGTAAAATTATGTTCTGTAATATACTTTACATAGCCCCATGTCGTAATGTCCGCACCAAAGCTTACGCTGATGATCCGATTCACTCCCATCTTCTTCAGACCACCCAGAACTTTTTTATATTCTCTTGGGTAATTTGCCGCAAATGCAGGCGCCAGTAAAAGAGAAATCTTTTCTCCTCTTTTCAGTGCTTCAAAAAAGCTTTCCGTGTCGTCACAAAATTCTCTTGCATTATGCTCGCAGGCATCAAAACACGCCCCACAGGCAATACACTTATCACCGTCTACTTCAATGATCTGTTTTCCTTCCTGTACTTCCACTGCTCTGTTTGCCGTAATAACGGGACATACAGAAATACATTTATTGCATCCTATACAGTTCTCATTTGTAAATACTAAGCCCTCTTGCCTTTCCTTTGTCATTTATTTCTCCTCCAATAGTTACAATATACAAAAAGCTTTTCTCTTTCCGATACTACTACGCTGGTACTATTATACCATACACTTTTATTCTTGTACAATGACTTTATTTTCAAAGAAAACAGGAAAATTAGAAAAATTCACTGGAATTTTTTGAAAGAATTCTAAAAATCCGTCTTCCACAGCAACCTGCTCCAATTTTTCTTCCGGTAAGTCATAAAAGTATCGGTTCGTTTTTATGTCAATCGACATACTGTCTAATGGAAATCCCGGCTTTCTAATCGTACTGTGAGGCATATCTGTTAACATAAACTTTTCACTTTCCATAGATGGCTCCATTGCTTCATAAATATGGTCTTCATCCAATACGAGACAAATTGCATTTTTATATCTTGCCACGAGATTCCCATATTGTTTCACTAATCCGGCATAGTATTCTATCATTTGCGCATCGGACAAACACTTTCCGTTTACCGTCCGTACATGTACGCCCGGCTGAATTTCATCCGACACATTATCAAAATATAAGCCTGAGTCACAGGAAAACACAGGAATCCGAAATGCTTTATAATATGCCGCTGCTTTCTGTCTTGCATTTTCAAGTGGGGTTTTTCCATCCTCGGGCACTGCCGGAATAACAGCCCCTTCCTCTTTCAAATCATTCAAACCAATTAATTCTATATCCAATTTTTCAAGCCTGTGTTTCATTGCAGATAGTTTTGCCGCATTTCCCGTTCCGTATAATAGTTTCATTTTTTAATCCCCCTTTATCCGCTCCATGAACACCTGCTATTAAAATATTTTTTCACATCACACATAACAGCACTTCCATTAAGAAATCTATATAAGCTTGAAATATATTATAACCCAAATAACCCGAAATGTTAATAGACCAGAAAAACTCCGCAGGAAAAACCTGCGGAGTAAATATCCTTGAAATCTTGTGTTCTGTTTGCTTATCTCTTTTCACTTATATAATCTCTGCATAGTTTCTCTAAAGCTTTATACTCTAATGCAGCTTTTACATATCCTGCCTATAAGTCATTTTCTGTTTTTTGCTTATATAACAATTTTGCATTAGCAAGAATTTTATCCTGGTTTTTACGAATAAATATAATTTCATTCTGCACCAAATCTTTATATGTATCGTCTTTCTCATTTTCAATATCATAAAGATGCAGTTCTGATGGTGGGACTGGTATCATATGACTGATTCGCAGAGTCCCCTTTAATTCCCTTTATCCCTTTGAATTTTTTACCACGATGCGTATAATCGGGATAATACTCTTTTTAATTACTTTTTTCTCACCGGCAATCTGATAGTCCGATTCTTTTGGTGAAGACATCGGTATATAATAATGGTAATTATCCAAACGTAACACTGTACCAACATACTTTCGGGTATGAACCCTCGTTGTTTCTTTATTTGAATATACATTTGGAAATATAGCTCGCAAATAATCTATATATTCGTCTGACACACTATACAGTTTAAATTCTTCCATTCTATCCCTTTCTAAAAAAATGAGGGAGCATTACTGCTCCCTACGAGTTTAAAATCTTCCACTATTTGGCAGGAACTCTCCCGAGTCTAAAATCTTCCACTATCTGGCAGGAACTCTCCAAAGATAGTTTCCTATCTATTTTTATTATATGCAATCATATCACTAAAATCAACAAAAATATTACAAAACCCTTGAAAAAACAAATTTTCAAGGGCTTTACATTGCATATAAATAATTGCTTATCTCTTGGAGAACTGCGGTGCACGACGTGCCGCTTTGAGACCGTATTTCTTTCTTTCTTTCATTCTCGGATCTCTTGTTAAATATCCTGCTTTCTTAAGCACCGGTCTGTAATCGCCGTCTGCCTGTAATAAAGCTCTTGCAATACCATGTCTGATTGCACCTGCCTGACCGGTATATCCGCCGCCGTGAACGTTTACAAGAATGTCAAATTTTTCAACTGTTTCCGTTGCAGCAAGAGGCTGACGAACGATAACCTTTAATGTCTCTAATCCGAAATACTCGTCGATTGGTCTTTTATTAATTGTAATATTACCTGTTCCAGGTACTAAATATACTCTTGCAATAGATTTTTTTCTTCTACCTGTTCCGTAGAATTTTGCTGCGTTAGCCATTTTAATCTTCTCCTTTCAGTTCCTTTCATTAAAATGTTAATACTTCTGGTTTCTGAGCCGCATGATTATGCTCAGGTCCTGCATATACATGAAGTTTTGTATACATCTGTCTTCCTAAAGGTCCTTTGGGAAGCATGCCTTTTACAGCGAGTTCAACAACCTGTTCCGGTTTCTTTGCTAATTTCTCTCTTAAAGTTGCTTCTTTCATACCGCCAACATAATCGGAATGATGGTAATAAATTTTCTGATCCAGCTTCTTACCGGTTACTTTAATCTTTTCAGCATTTACAACGATCACATAATCACCGGTATCAATATGAGGAGTGAAAATCGGTTTATTCTTTCCTCTTAAAATTTTAGCAACCTCAGATGCCAAACGTCCGAGTGTCATATCCGCAGCGTCTACTACATACCATTTTCTATCGATTGTAGACGGACTAGCCATAAATGTTTTCATTTTTATACCTCCTTGTGCGCTTCAGTGCACACACTAATCAATATTTGAAAGTTTACTTTCAAACCTGGTCTTAATACGAAGTTTTCGTTATCCTTCGTTTGCCTGCTTCCTCTTTTTCATACAGATGTCCGGCTGCACTACAAAAATTCCACAAACCTGAATACTACTATATTTCATATATCGTCACCGGGGCTTTGGTTTCGATATACTTAAACATTGTCACAGTAAAATATTATATTATACGCACCCGCGTGTGTCAATGGCTATTTTAAGAATTTTTTACATCATAGGGTTCCTTTTAGAATACTGATCTGTCTGCTGGCGGAAGCCTGAACTGTTACCCTCATAGAATTTCATATTGATACAGAATAAGTCCGTTTGCCGGCGCAGTAGGCCCTGCATATGCCCTGTCTTTCTTTTCGATAATCCGCTTTACTTCCTCCGGTTCTATATTTCCCCTTCCCGCTTCCATCAATGTCCCTGCTATAATCCTTACCATGTTGTATAAGAATCCGTTTCCTGTTACACGAATGATGATTTCATTTTCCTCTCTGTAAACCCGTGCTTCATAGATCGTCCGAACTGTAGATTCTACTACAGATCCGGAAGAACAGAAACTCTTAAAATCATGCTCTCCCACCAGATAAGACGCCGCCTCCTGCATTCGTTTTTCATTCAGTGGAACATAAGTAAAGTAGGAATAAAACCGCTTTACAGGCAGGGGAAACTCTGCATTATAGATTCGATACTCATAGGTCTTTTTGGAAAAGCAATGTCTGGGATGAAAGTCCGCATCCACCTGCTTCGATCCCTGTATGCGTATATCTTCTGGCAGTCTCTGATTCAATGCATAAGAAAATTTCCCCGCCGGCATTTTGGCTTTCGTATCAAAAACGGCAATATTTTCCAAAGCATGCACCCCGGAATCGGTACGGCTTCCCCCCGTCACTTTTATATCTTCCCCTAAAAGATCTGAGAGGCAGCGATTCAATTCTCCTTCAATCGTATTCCCGTTTTTCTGTACCTGCCATCCACAATAATTCGTACCGTCATATGCCACGGTCAGCATGATCCTTTTAGTTTGTATTTCCTGTTCCATATCTGCTCCGTCTTTCAATTTTCCCGCCGGGCCGCTATTATCTTCCAAATATTCCGTTGATGTCAATGAGTCCCGGCAATATTCTGCCTCCAATAATGCAGACTGCCAGGTAAACTACGACCACTGTATACGCGGCAGCATCCCGCTTTTTATACTGCAGCGGCTTCATTTTTGTACGATGTTCTCCGCCACGGTAACATCTTGCCTCCATCGCCATCGCAAGGTCATTTGCCCGCCGGAATGCAGAGATAAATAAGGGCACCAAAAGCGGCACAAGACTTTTCGCCTTTTTAATCAGATTTCCGCTTTCAAAATCTGCGCCCCTGGCAATCTGCGCCTTCATAATCTTATCTGTTTCTTCTAACAAAATAGGAATAAATCGAAGCGCTATCGCCATCATCATCGCCACCTCATGCACCGGCACGCGGAAGATCTTCAATGGTTTCATAATACTTTCCAAACCGTCCGTTAAATTATTGGGCGTAGTCGTCAAAGTCATAACAGAAGAACCGATAATCAGAAAAACCAGCCGTATTGCCATTTTTACGGCAATCCTCAATCCCTCCTTTGTGATCTTTAATTTCCAGATTGTAACAAGAGCTTCGCCCGGCGTAAGAAACAGATTGAAGATAACAGTAATGAGCAGAAGCACCACTATGGATTTCATACCTCTTACCATAAATTTAAAAGGAACCTTGGAAATCCTGATCACAACGGCAAGAAAAAGTCCCGCTATCAAATACCCGATTATATGATCCACTACAAATAAGGAAATGATAAACAGTATCGTACTGACAAGCTTTACCCGCGGATCTAATTTATGGATCACGGAATCCGATTGATAATATTGTCCCAATGTAATATCTCTAAGCATAAATTAACCCTTTCAAGTTCTGAAAACACGCAATATTTCTTCTTTTGCTTCCGCAATCGTAGTTGCCTGTGTATTTACAGGAAATCCTTTTTCTCTTAATGCATGCATAATATAGGTCACCTGCGGCGCGGCAAGCCCCACTGCCTCTAATTCCTTATAATGTCTGAATACTTCTTTGGGTACATCATCAAACATTACTTTTCCACGGTTCATTACAATAATCCGTCCTACATATTTTGCAACGTCTTCCATACTATGGGATACCAGTACCACGGTTATTTTCGTCTCTTCCCGGAGTCTCTTAATCTGCTCCAGAATTTCGTCCCGCCCTTTCGGGTCCAGACCGGCCGTAGGCTCATCCAGCACAAGTACTTCCGGCTTCATTGCAAGCACTCCTGCAATGGCAACTCTTCTTTTCTGTCCTCCCGACAATTCAAAAGGAGACTGATAAAAAAATTCTTCCGGAAATCCTACCTGCCGAAGCGCGTCAAAGGCCCGAAGCTCCACTTCCCGTTTAGGAAGTCCCAGATTTTTAGGACCAAAACAAACGTCAGAAAAAACATCCACTTCAAAAAGCTGGTGCTCAGGATATTGAAAAACCAGCCCTACTTTGCTTCGTAACGTCTTCAGATCATAGTCTCCGTCATGAATATCTTCGCCGTTATAATACACCCCGCCGCTTGTCGGCTTTACAAGTCCGTTTAAATGCTGTACCAATGTGGACTTGCCCGAACCGGTATGCCCAATCAGACCGATAAATTCTCCATCCTCTATTTTTATTGATACATCGTCCAAAGCCTTTACCGGGATCTCCGTATCCCCGTCATATATATAATTTACATGGTTTAAAATGATCGACATGCTTTCCCATTCCTATCTTTTCTAATCTGCTGTCTGCAGATTCCTGATCTAAATCTTTATCCTTCCATTCAAAAACTATTTCAGGCTTTCAAGCGCCTCCGTCAACTCTTTTATCGTCAGTATCCCATCCGGAATATTCAGTCCGTTCCTTTTCAACTCGTGCGCAAGCAGCGTCACCTGAGGCACATCCAAACGCAGAGACTTCAGTTTTTCCACCTGTGAAAAAATCTCCCGCGGCGTTCCTTCCATTTCAACGTGTCCTCTGTCCATAACGAAAACTTTATCCGCATAAATAATTTCTTCCATATAATGTGTAATCAATACGACTGTGACCTCTTCCACATCATTTAACGCCCGCACCGCCCTGATCACTTCTTTTCTGCCATTAGGGTCCAGCATTGCCGTGGGTTCATCCAAAATAATACATTTGGGATGCATGGCAATTACCCCTGCTATAGATACCCTCTGCTTTTGTCCGCCGGATAATTTATTGGGAGAATGCTTGCGAAATTCATACATTCCTACCGCTTTTAAACTTTCTTCAACCCGTTCCCATATTTCTTTTGTGGGAACTCCCATATTTTCAGGGCCAAATCCTACGTCTTCCTCTACTACCTGTCCAATAATCTGATTGTCGGGATTCTGAAATACCATCCCTGCTCTTTGTCTGATATCCCACACTTTCTCTTCGTCCTGCGTATCCATTCCGTCTACCCACACCGTGCCCTCAGTTGGTGCAAGAATGGCATTGATATGCTTTGCCAAAGTGGATTTACCGGAACCATTGTGCCCAAGAATTGCAATAAACTGCCCTTGCGACACATCAAGATCCACCTCGTCAACAGCCCTCGTGATCCCTTCCACATTCCCCTCTTCATCGCGTCTTATATATTCAAATACCAGTTTTTTTGTCTGAATGATTCCCATGTGTTCTCCCGTCTCCGTCTTAACACGCCCTCTTTTTACAGCGTACTTTTTTCCTGTAACCGCCACTCTAGTATGCCACGGTCTTAATTGTACTAAATTATGCCGATAATTACAAGATATTGTTGATTTGCGAAATACTGTCTTTCAAACGAATTATTTTATGATATAATTTTAGTCATAGCCGTTTTATCAGAACGGCACTATAAATCAAAAAGGGACATTTGCTTTATGAAAGAATATTTTAAACCGATTGCGATTTTATTCCTCATTATTATTTTCTGCTCCGCCCTGGTGCGTATTTTTTCCCGCTCAGAAAGCCTGAGCGATTATGCGGCTAAAAATGCTAAGCTGCGGGCAGAAGAAACCGAACCATCCGAACAGATCCCTGAACTTCCAATAACAGCCGACGCTGACCCGGTCAACGAATCCAACTCCCAAACTGCCTCCCAACCGGATACAAATGCTGAAGCCGAAACATCTGCTGTTCCCGGACCAGATGAAACTGCTTCCACTGAAATCAAATCAGATACTCCCGCTGAAATTTCCAGAGAGAACGCTGAGCTGTATTTTTATTATGAGCCATTATCCGACGGGATCATAGCCAGAATAACCGGTATTTCCTATGTGGAAAACGAAAATATTTCTTTGGATGATCTGCGGTATATGCACATACTGCACTATAATTTTAATGATGAAATAACGGAGGGCGAGCTTATCTGCAATAAGTCCATTGCACAGGACCTGTTAGAAATATTTTATGAACTGTTTTTATCAGAATATAAAATAGAAAAGGTGCGGCTAATTGACGAATATGACGGGGACGATACCGCTTCTATGGAAGACAATAACACCTCATGTTTTAATTACCGGGTAGTGGACGGCACAAGCAGTCTATCCAAACATGCCTACGGACTGGCTGTCGATATCAATCCCTTTTATAATCCCTACGTCGTATTTCAATCGGATGGCAGTACTTATATTTCCCCCGCTGGAAGTGAAAGTTATGCTGACCGGAGTCTGGACTTTCCTTATAAAATCGATGATGAAGATTTGTGTTATAAACTCTTTAAAGAACATGGTTTTGTCTGGGGCGGAAACTGGAATTCCTGCAAAGATTACCAGCATTTTCAAAAGACTGTGGAATAATGGAGACAGATTATCACAGTCCATTGCATGCAGATCTATTTAAAAACAGGCGTCTTCCGTTATGGAACCGCCTGTTTTTTATCTTTACATATTTTAAATTTAAAAATCTTATACAAACTCAAGAAGCACTTCTAAAGCGCCGTCGCCTTTACGCTGGCCAATTTTAACGATTCTTGTATAACCGCCGTTACGTCCTGCGTATTTTGGTCCGTACTCATCAAATAACTTTGCTGCCAGATCTACTTCTTTAGTATTTTTCTTTTTACCTGCGTTTGCAGTCGGAACTTCTGTTACAGGATATAATACTTTGAGCATCTGTCTTCTTGCATGAAGTCTGGAAGGCATATCTTTTTTGATTTCCTTTTCCACTTCATCATAAACAGTCTTTTTCTTACCGTCTACCACTTCTTTTACTCTCTTACCGTCTTTATCCTTACGCGGAACCTTAGCGGTAACTTTTACGGTTTCATAATTGTCTTTTTCCTTAACAGCTAATGCAATAAGTCCTTCTACAATCTTCTTTACTTCTTTTGCTTTTGCTTCTGTAGTAACGATCTTACCGTTATGAATCAGCGCCGTTACCTGACTTCTGAGTAATGCTTTTCTTTGGCTTGATGTTCTGCCAAGTTTTCTGTACTTTGCCATTTTTTTATTCTCCTTCTAATGGTTTGCATCCGGCCACGCTCTTTGGTCTTACTTACCGAATGTATGAACAGTTCCATTATATGAGCAACATCCCCGCGCTCTTTGGTCTTACCGGAGCTGCATACATATACTATTCTTCGCTTGGATTCAATTGAAGACCTAACTCTTTCAATTTTGCCAGCACTTCTTCCAATGACTTGCGTCCAAGATTACGAACTTTCATCATATCTTCAGAAGTTTTATTTGTCAACTCTTCTACTGTGTTGATACCTGCACGTTTTAAGCAATTATAGGAACGGACTGACAACTCTAATTCGTCAATGCTCATTTCCAATACTTTTT
>CANSUS010000014.1 GCA_947650155.1 uncultured Lachnospiraceae bacterium | reverse complement strand
CATCGATTTCAGAATCGCTCATTTCTTTATCTTTTGTTCTTTCCAAAATCTCTTTTAATGCATTTAAGTCAGCCTCAACGCCTGCTTTTTCTCCGGCATCAATCTTATCGCCTACTTCGCTCAACGCTTTTTCTGTCTGGAATACAAAAGAATCTGCGTCATTTCTTGTATCGATGGCTTCTTTTCTCTTCTTATCCTGCGCTTCATACTCTGCCGCCTCTTTTACCGCCTTGTCAATCTCGTCGTCGGACATATTGGAACCTGCGGTAATGGTAATATGCTGTTCTTTTCCTGTACCAAGGTCTTTTGCAGATACATTTACGATACCGTTTGCATCGATGTCAAATGTAACTTCGATCTGCGGAACCCCGCGCATTGCTGGCGGAATACCATCCAGTCTGAATTGTCCGAGAGATTTATTATCTTTTGCAAACTGTCTCTCACCCTGTACCACATTGATATCAACCGCTGTCTGATTATCTGCCGCTGTTGAGAAGATCTGGCTCTTCTTGGTCGGGATCGTTGTATTTCTTTCAATCAGCCTTGTTGCAACGCCGCCCATTGTCTCAATGGAAAGGGAAAGCGGTGTAACGTCCAGAAGAAGGATTTCACCTGCGCCTGCATCACCGGCAAGCTTACCGCCCTGGATAGAAGCGCCGAGAGCAACACACTCGTCAGGATTCAATGTTTTACTTGGTTCATGTCCGGTCAATGCCTTTACTTTATCCTGAACAGCCGGAATACGTGTGGAACCGCCTACCAATAATACCTTGGAAAGCTCGGAAGCATTCAATCCTGCATCCTTTAATGCATTCTGTACCGGAACTGCAGTCCGTTCTACCAGATCATGTGTCAGTTCATCAAATTTAGCTCTTGTCAGATTCATATCGAAATGTTTCGGTCCTTCTGCATTTGCTGTGATGAACGGTAAGTTAATATTTGTCGTTGTAGCGGAAGACAATTCTTTCTTTGCCTTCTCTGCCGCTTCTTTCAATCTCTGAAGCGCCATCTTATCATTTGATAAATCAATGCCTTCTGCTTTTTTAAATTCAGCCAGCATCCAGTCTGTTATCTTCTGGTCAAAATCATCACCACCGAGTCTGTTATCACCGGAGGTTGCAAGCACTTCAATAACACCCTCTCCAATTTCGATAATGGAAACATCAAATGTACCGCCGCCCAAATCATAAACCATGATCTTCTGCTCTTTTTCATTATCAAGGCCATATGCCAGAGCTGCAGCCGTAGGCTCGTTGATAATACGTTTTACATCCAGACCTGCAATCTTACCGGCATCTTTTGTTGCCTGACGCTGCGCATCATTAAAATACGCCGGAACGGTAATAACTGCTTCTGTCACTTTTTCACCTAAGTAATTCTCTGCATCAGATTTTAATTTCTGTAAAATCATAGCGGAAATCTGCTGAGGAGAATATTTCTTATCGTCGATCGTACGTCCTCTGTCCGTACCCATATCACGTTTAATGGATGAAATTGTTTTTTCTGCATTGGTAACTGCCTGACGTTTTGCAGGCTCGCCTACCAGTCTTTCTCCCGTCTTTGTAAACGCCACAACGGACGGTGTTGTCCTTGCGCCTTCTGTATTGGCAATAACGGTAGGTTTTCCGCCTTCCATAACTGCTACGCAGCTATTTGTTGTACCTAAGTCGATACCGATAATTTTACTCATAACTTTTCCTCCTGATATTAAATAAAAAATATAGTTAAATGGATGTTTTAAAATTTATAAATTCTTAAGCGTCGTCTTTAAAGCGCTTATGGATTACCATTAATTTACCACAGCTACCATACTGTGTCTGACAACACTGTCGCGGTAAGTATATCCTTTCTGTAATTCCTGTGCCACAATTCCTGACTCAAATTCTTCACTTTCTACCTGCATGACTGCATTATGGAAATCAGGATTAAATTCCTGCCCGACAGCTTCTATCGGTTTCACACCGATACTTTCCAGCTCTGTCATAAGCTGTTTATAGATCATATTCATTCCATCAGCAAATCCCTTGCCTTTTTCCTCTTCAGGAACTGCTGCAAGGCCTCTTTCAAAATTATCTACAACCGGAAGTATCTTCTCAATCACGCTCTTTGCGCCTGTCTCGAACATCTGGGATTTTTCCTTTTCCGTACGTTTACGGAAATTATCAAACTCCGCCATTTGACGTTTTACCCTGTCTTCCAGTTCTTCAATTTTTTCCTTGAAAGCTTCCTGCTTTTTCTCTGCTTTTGCCTTCTTTTTCTCTGCCTTTTTTTCCCGAGCTCCTTCTATGCTTTCTTTCTCTTCTGTTTCCTTTCCGGCCGCTTCCTCCTGTGTATTTTCTTCTTCCCCGGCAGACTCTTTTGCCTGCTCTTTTTCCTCCCCGTTTTCCCCAAGATTTTCAAGTTCTTCTTCCAAAACTTCTTTTTCCTTATCTGACACGGCATTCATCCTTTCTATTTTTTCTTATACAAATCATCCAACTGGTGCATCAGGTTCTTCAGCGTACCGACCACTTTATCATAGTCCATCCGTTTCGGACCTATAATGCCAATCGTTCCCTTCATTCCTTCCTCCAGCTCATAAGTAGCTGTTACCACGCTGCAGTCTTTCATAGACTGTACCGGCGTTTCGTCGCCGATGTACACCTGAATCCCTGTTCCGTTTTCCCCGGAAAGCGAATCCTGCACCAGTTCGGTAAGCATCTGTTTTTCCTCAAAAGTATTAATCAGTTCGCTTGCTTTCTGTTTATCGGCAAGCTCCGGATATTTCAGAATATTATTGGTGCCGCTTGTATAAATCTCCAGATCTTCATCTGCTTTGATCGCCTCCGCCACCGCATCGATCACATCGCTTACAATTGCACTGTGAATACCCGCCTGCTGTTTCAACGCTGCAATCATCCCCAGATTGATCTCTTCTATTGATAAACCGTTTAAATGGGTATTCAATAGAATATTCAGTTTTAACAGTGTTTCTTCATCCAACTCCTCTTCTACGGAAAGCATTGTATTTTTAATCACATTGCCTTCCACAACAATTACGGCAAGAATATTGTTTTCATCCACTTTTGACAACTGGATAAATTTCAGTTTATTCCGGTGTATCTGTGGCGCTGTAATCATAGTTGCATAATTTGTACTTACAGCAAGCACCTTCGCTACCTGTTTCAAAAGGTGGTCCATTTTATCTTCTTTTTCAAGAAGCATTTCCTTCATCTCATATATTTCCCGCTCTTTATCCTCCATCATTTTATCTACATAGAGTCTGTAGCCTTTATCCGACGGAATCCTTCCTGCGGAGGTGTGAGGCTGAAGAATGTATCCCAGCTCCTCTAAGTCTGCCATCTCATTGCGGATCGTTGCTGAACTCAGATTCAAGTCCGTATATTTTGAAATAGTACGACTTCCTACCGGTTCCCCGGTTTCAAGGTAGTTGCGGATAATGGCCTGCAATATTTTCATTTTTCTTTCATCTAACTGCACTTCGCCACCTCTTTTGCTAATTGTTAGCACTCATTTCATTAGAGTGCTAACACCTTATAGACATAAAATATCACTTACTCATTTTATTGTCAACATTATTTCTAAAATTAATTATTAAAGAAATATAAAAACCATACGGCATGTCAAAAATAACCGTATGGTTTTTATTTATTATTTCATATTTATATATATGTATGTATGTATGATATCTATACGCCTCCTGCGCCAAAAATCATTCGTCAGGATAGGCCGTTATAATATCTCTGACCGCACGCAGATTAATCTTTAGCTGACCCTGATAGATCCCCACGTCCACTTCACCGTCAAGTCCGCAGATAACAGGGTATACCTCTTTCTCAAACCAGTATATAATCAGTTTCTTTTGGTGGGGATCAATCATCCAATATTCCCTTACCCCGGCTTCCATATATTTATCCAGTTTTTTGATACAGTCTTTCCGCTTTGAAGAAAGAGAAAGGACTTCCAGTACAAAATCAGGCGCTCCCATAATGCCCCACTTTTGGATCTTAATCCGGTCGCACAGGATAAGCACATCCGGCTGTACCATAGTCTTATTATCACAGTCCAGTCGTACATCTATCGGTGAAATCACCGGCAGGCACTGTCCCTTGTTTCCCCTGATAAAATTACTGATCTGCAGATAAACTTCGCCTGCAATCTGTTGATGCACAAAAGTTGGTGACGACATATCATATAAGACGCCGTCGATTAATTCTGCTCTGTGCTCCTGCGGCAGCGCATAATAATCTTCTATTGTATACTCTCCCTGTTTTGCATGCGCTGTATAAATAAGCGCCTCCCTCAAAGCGTCCCTGTTCTCTTCCATATCTTTAAAAACACTTTCCAACGCCAGAAGCGTGGCATATCTGGGCGTTGTCGTTTTTCCTGCGAAAATTTTCTGCACGGTTCCAAGCGGAACTCCCGAAAGATCTGCAACCTGTGCATTCGTATATCCTTTGATCCGTTTATACTTTTTCATTTCTTCAATGGTCATCCTATCACTTCCTCTTTTTCAGAATAACACTATTTTGGTCTTTTTGCAACCGCAATATTTCCATTTTTATTCTTTATGATCCGCAAAACGTCAAATTCGGATAATATTATTCCCATTTTGTTTCCACACAAAACAGACCGGATAACCATATTGCCAGTTATCCGGTCTTTCTTATATCACTGTTTCTAATGCGTTATACATCGAACGCTTTTTACCGATCCATCCCAGTTGGGCTTCCCAACGTGGGATTTCCCACCGCGGAATTCACCGCCGCAGAAACTACCTGCGATTTCACATCGCCGTTTTCCCCTTCCAGTCCGGTGATATTAATATTTCTGTTTACTTTCGCGTCATAGGTTCCTGCCTTCATAATCTCTGCAAGGTCGATCCCTACTGTTTCTTTCATGGACTCAAATAATTTTGTCATCACAGCCGGAACGTTTCCCGCTACGTCGCCTACGCCATTTCCTGCGTTGTCACCGCCGCCAATAATCGTGATCTTATCAATTTGTTTCAGCGGTTCGGAAATCTTGCCTGCAATATCCGGCAGCACGCCGATCAGCATTTCTGCCATAGCGGCGTTATTATACTTCTGATAAGCCTCTGCCTTTTTCTCCATTGCTTCTGCTTCTGCAATACCCTTTGCACGAATCGCTTCCGCCTCTGCCTCGCCGACCATGCGGATACCGACAGCTTCCTGTTCCTTCGCATATTTCTGTGCTTCCGCAGTCGCCTTCATTGCTTCCGCTTCTTTTTCGCGCTCAAACTTATCCGCCTCCGCTCTCTTCTGGCGTTCATATAATTCCGCCTCCGATAACTGCTGACGGGCGAACTTATCTGCTTCTGCTTTTTTCTTAATTTCAGCGTCTAATGCTTTCTCGCGTACCTCTGCTTCACGCTCTTTTAAAACGACTTCTTTTTCCTGTTTTGCAATGCTTGCTTCTGCCGTAGCAATCTCAATTGTCTTTCTCTGTTCCTGTTCCTGAATACTGTAAGCGGCATCTGCTTCCGCCTTCTTTGTATCTTCCTGTTTTTTCAGTTCTGCCTGTTGAAGCGCAAGCTCATTATTTTTCTTTGCAATCTCCCTTGCCGCATTAACACGGGCATCGTTGGCCTGTCTGTCAGCCTCCGCCTTAGCAACGGCAATTTCCTTATCCGCCTCCGCCTTGGCAATCGCTGCCTTTTTCTTGATCTGAGAAATATTATCTATACCCAGGTCATCAATGACACCATTACCGTCTGCAAAATTCTGTACATTAAAACTTACGATATCCAGCCCCATTGCAGCCAGATCCGGTTCTGCATTCTCTTTGACAAGATTTGCAAACTTCTGACGGTCACTGACCATTTCCTCTAATCTCATGCGCCCTACAATTTCACGCATATTTCCTTCCAGCACTTCCCTTGCAATGCCTGCCACATACTGGGTAGTCTGATTTAAAAAGTTTTCCGCCGCCAGTGCCAGCTTCTGCGGTTCGCTGCTGATTTTAACATTGACCGCCGCATCCACCTGAATATTGATGTAATCTGCAGTAGGTACTGCATTGGACGTTTTCACGTCAATGGCAATCAGCTTTAGACTCAGTTTATCCAGTCTCTCCAAATAAGGAATTTTAACGCTTGCTTTACCAATAATGACTTTCTTTCGCAGACCTGAAATAATAAAAGCCGTATCAGGCGGCGCTTTTTTGTAACCGGTTATTACAATGACTAAAATCAAAATAATAACAAGTGCAATAATGATTTTTCCTATAATTGCTCCCATAGATTTCTCCCTCCATATTTATACTCCTGCAGACTGCCGCGGATTTTTACAATTTATTACATACTTCGACAAAGCCTGCTTAAGTTTTAGTATATATCATATATGAGGAAATTTCAATTGATATTACAGGTATATTCAGTCAAATTATGACAGATCCTTTTTTTTGTAAATACAAAATGAAAGCGCCGCCGATGCGGCCGCTGCAAAAATACTAACTGCCGCCATTTCTCCTCCCGGCATACCCGAAGAAAAAATATCAGAAGCATTTGCAAAGTAAAAAGGCGTCACATATTTCAGATCCTCGATTGCAGGCACAATTCTGCACATCACGTCCATAAAGTATAAAATAAGAACCAGTCCCAGCGCCCCTCCAATCTGTCTTTTTTTGCAGACAGAAGATAACAAAAAGCAGATACTTCCGATTTCAATCTGTAATAACAGCTGTGCAGCATGATACAGTAAAAACTCCCGCATCGGCGGCATTTCACCCATACAGGCAAATCCAAACAGTATCCACAACACCGCTCCGGCGGAAAATAAAAGACACAAAAGGCAGACTGCCGCATATTTCCATAATACAATCTGACTTCGCCCAAAAGGAAGCGTATATAAAAAATCTGCCGTGTGCCCTTCTTCTTCCTTAGACAGTATGCCAGCGCCTGTCAAAGCGGCAAACATGCCTCCTCCAAGCGCAAAAATCAAGGCGACCTCCGTTGCATAAAACCCCTCTATTGTTCCGATATTGACTTTATCCATACCAAGCGCCACGGAAAATCCGCCCATTGCCGAGAACATATCTGCCATTTCTCCCATACTGTCTTCCAGACTTTCAAACAAAAGCAGACAGGAAAAACAGCAGATTCCAACACACATCATCCATATGATCAACGTTTTACTATAGGCTCTTAATTCATGCTTTAGTAATGTCATAGTTTCATTCTCCTTCTCTATTCATAGTAATGCATAAATACTTCTTCCAGCGGCGGCTCTTCTATCAGAACATCTTCTAAATCCATTTCATTTAATCTGACAAGAAGTTCTTTTATATTCCCATCATGGACGAACTCTTTTTCCTCGCCCTTTTCCCGTATCCTTACGCGCCTTAAGTTAGTTCTGGATAGATTTGCCACCGTATCTGTTCCTGCCAGTCTGCCATCTCTTATAATTGCTGCATGCCTGCAATATTTTTTTACTTCCGACAATACATGGGAAGATAAGAAAATAGTCGTACCCTGGCTGTTATATTCTAACAGCAGACCAAAAAATGCTTCCTGCATCAAAGGGTCCAGTCCCGACGTAGGCTCATCCAATATCAACAATTTGGGCTTATGCTGCATGGCGCATATAATACTGACCTTTTTCCGGTTTCCAAGAGAAAGTTCTGATATCTTCTTTTCTCCGTCCACTTCCAAAATCCGGCTAAGTCTTGCCGCCTCTTTTTCACAATCCTTTTTCCGTGCCTGTGCCGCAAAGGAAATGACCTTCTTCACTTTCATGGAAGGATAAAGAAATGCCTCGGAGGGCATATAGCCAACCTGATTTAAAATCTCCTTTTGCTGCTTCTTTGTATCCATCCCAAGCAGTCTGATCTGCCCTTCTGAAAAATGAAGCATCCCCAGCATACTGCGTATCGTCGTAGACTTACCTGCACCGTTCGGCCCGAGGAAACCAAAAATATCCCCTTCCTCTACTGCAAATGATATCCCCCTGACACCTCGTTTTTTTCCATACGTTTTTGTCAGACTTTCTATCTCGATTGCATAACCCGCTTGTTTTTTTATTTTCTCCTCCATAGGAATCCTCCTGTTTTATTCCGCTTTTTTTCACCCTGCTTTATTTTCTTTCTTAAATTCCGACAACATCCGGTTCAGATTTTCCGTATCAATCTTTCTTTTTATTTTGTTTATCAGATACACACACCAATATCCAAACAGCATGTAGCAAAAAAACAATACCGTCACTGCCATATGCCGCCCAAACCATTGAAAGCCAAAGGAAGCAGCGGTATAAAGGCCTGTACAAAGAAACATTGCCGCCGCCTCTTTTTTTCCAAGCTGCTCCGCTTCGTCAAAGTTATGAAAGCCATATACCTGTAAATATACCATACAATAAGCAGTCAATATCATTTCAGCCATATGCCAAATACCCGCCGAATAGATTCCGTTGCAGACCAGACAGACACAGTAAAAAAATAAAATGAAGAAAAAGTAAAGACAGGCTTTATATTCAATCGCAATTTCATCCCTCAGATACCGGATAAATCCTTTTTTTATTTTATTCTTCATCTTTTTCCTCCCCTTTCAATATTTGCCTCAACTGCTTTGCATATCTTCTGGAAATCAGAACCTGTTCCTCATTTTCCATTGTAGCGAGGATTCGGTTTCCAGGTTCGCTTTTTAAATAACTGATCTTATATATGTTTAGCACCATCGATTTTGAACAGCGGAAAAATCCGCGTCTTTCATATCGCATCGCAAGACTTTCCAGGCTTTCCGAAACTTTTCCCACTCTGTCTTTTGAATAAGCATAAGTTCCGCCATCCACGCTTTCCAGATAAAAGATGTCCTCAGGATTGAATAAGAATATCCGCTCATCACAACTGGCTTTAATCTTCTCTCCCGTACCCTGTACAATTCCAATTATAGTCTGTATCTGCCCTGTCATCTCAGTATAACGGACAATCATTTCCTCTTCGCCCGGCCCGACACGTTCCATTGTCAGTTTCATCTTCCCACTCCTTCCTCGTCTCTCCCTTATTGTAGCAGATTCCCCTGTCCCTGCAATCCGCAAACCGCTAAGCGGCACTTTATCTCTTCCAAGACACACTAAAATGATGTAAAACCGCTAAAACTTTCATTGACAAGGCCCGATATCCGCGTTATCATTTTAGTGTTCCTATTAAGAACTACGAATAGAAAATCCACAAATCAGAAGGGAGTATATTATGCCAAAGTTAAATGAAAATTATATGAACTTAAAAGAAAGTTATTTGTTTTCTGAAATTGCCCACCGTGTAAGCGAATATTCCGCTGCAAATCCGGATCAAAAAATTATTCGGCTTGGAATCGGAGATGTTACCCGTCCGTTAGCTTCAAAAGTCATTGAAGAACTACATAAAGGCGTAGACGATATGTCTTCTTCAGAAACATTTAAAGGATATGGTCCTGAACAGGGATATGACTTTTTGAGAGATGCCGTTGTTTCCTACTATAAAGAAAACGGAGTTACTATTGAAGCCGGCGAAGTATTTGTCTCTGACGGCGCCAAAAGTGATACCGGAAACATTACCGATCTGTTTGACAAAGATAATGTAATTTTAATTCCCGATCCGGTTTATCCTGTCTATGTAGATACCAATATCATGAACGGAAGGAATATCACTTTTATAGATGCGAACGCAGAAAATAATTTTCTTCCGATGCCGGATCAAAACATTCATGCAGACATTATTTATATCTGTTCTCCCAACAACCCGACAGGCGCCGCCTATAACCATGAACAGCTAAAAGAATGGGTAGACTATGCTTTGGCAAATGACGCACTGATCCTTTATGATTCCGCTTATGAATGTTTTATTACCGATGAAACCCTTCCAAGAAGTATTTTTGCCATTGAGGGGGCAAAAAAATGCGCTGTCGAATTTTGCTCACTTTCCAAAACAGCAGGATTTACCGGAACAAGATGTGGCTATACCATCGTGCCAAAGACATTGAAATTTACTGCTTCTAACGGAGAAGAACTGTCTCTGAACGCTATGTGGAACCGCAGACAGACTACAAAATTTAACGGTGTTTCTTATATTGTACAAAAAGGTGCCGCCGCTGTATTTTCAAAAGAAGGCATGGCGGAATGCAGGGCGAATATCAAATATTATCAGGAAAATGCAAAGATTATTTCAGAGGGACTCGCCAAAAAAGGAATCCGTTATTTTGGCGGCGTAAATTCTCCTTATGTCTGGTTTGAATGCCCAAATGGCATGGATTCCTGGGATTTCTTTGACTATCTGTTGAAGAATGCGCAGGTTGTCGGAACACCGGGCGCAGGATTTGGAAAGAACGGGAAGAATTTCTTCCGTCTGACATCCTTTGGCAACAGAGAAAATACGATAGAGGCTATGGAAAGAATTGACAAATTGTTCTAAGACGTGCCCTTTGATCCGCCGCATAAAAAAGACTGTGCTGTCCTCCATAGACGCACAGTCTTTTTTATTTCATTCCATTTCGTTAACAAAATACGATTACCCGGTCCGGTGTAGTCTGAGGAGGAATGCTTCTTGTGGTTGCCCCATAAAATACAAGAAGTACATGTTCTGAAGGATCACATCTGTATAATTGACCGTTTACTGTCTCTACCACGGTATTTCTCCCGATATTCAGCCTGAGAGAATTATCGCTGGCAGTAAGATGTCTGTTAAAATATGCAAGTGTCACACCCTCGTCTCTTCTGCCCAAAACTACTACGGCAACCGCCTGATACTGCGGCGGATAAATCAGTATTACAGGTTTGGACGCATCATAAAATCCGCGAATCAGCATTCCACGTCTTATTCTGCGGTTATCAACTACGACCGTGTCTTCATCTATAACCAGATTTACTGTTTCATTATTACCGACAAGCACGCTTACCATAATAGAACAGCAGTCATGCATATTAATGATGTTCTGAACGATGCCTGTGACCGGAACATACCCCGGGAACATTGAATTCATATCCATTTTCTTATTCCTTTTTTATAATATATTATTATATTATGCAGAATTTTCCCTGCACGGACCACACATAAAAAAACCGTGCACCAGTAAATAGTGTCACGGTCTTTATCTGTGAAAAACATATTATATTTTGAAATCAAATCAGATGAAAAAGCTTCCTTTTACTTCACCATTGATTACATAATAAGCCATACTTTCTTCCGGTTTCACATAAATGTCAACAGTTTTGAAGTCACTCACTTTTCTCTTTAAATCATATTTCCAAATATCTTTTGCAATCTGTACAAGTTCGTCATTTGTAATGGATTTTCCACTGAACTCTACATGAATAGCTGCTTTCACAACTTCTTTTTTCTCTGTCTTCTTTTCTTCTTCAGCCTTTTTTGCAGTCGTTGCTTTCTTTGCTGCTACAGTTTTTTTTGCTGCCGCTTTCTTAGCCCCAACAGCCTTCTTAGCTGCCGTTGCTTTTTCTGCCACTTTCTCAACTGCTTTTTCTGCTGCCTTTTCTACATTTTCAGCAACCTTTTTCGACTCTGCAGTAACATCTAATTTCAACTGCTCTGCTTTTACTTCTGCAGGTTTTTCTGTTGCTTTCGTTTCGGTAGTTTTTGCCTCTACAGGTTTAGCCTGAACTTTCGCTGTCGTTTTTTCTGTTGCTTTGGTTGTTGCCATAATAACATTCTCCCTTCACTGCAGGCAGCCATTTCTATGATCAACGGCATCCCGCCAACTGGTTCTATCTCTCCATATTTTTCGCCAATCATTTTGACTACTTTTATTAGCTTAACGCGTTCTTGCCCTGTTGTCAACAATTTGTGTCTTTTTCTTTACCTTTTGCACTTTTCTCTGTTACATTGTCATAATCGTTACTCAATGACTCTTAAAGCTTATTTTATCACATAAAAATATGCAAGTACTAAAATACCAAGTACGATTCTATACCAGCCAAATACTTTAAAATCATGTTTTTTAATGTAACCCATCAAACAACGGATGACAAAAACAGACACTAAAAAAGCAACGATCATGCCTGCTAACAGTATTCTCATTTCTGTACCGCTGAATGCAAATCCAAATTTTAGTATTTTCAATAAACTTGCGCCAAGCATAACAGGTATTGCCATGAAAAAGGTAAATTCTGCGGCAACAGTTCTTGACACCCCGATAAGCAGTCCTCCGATTATGGTTGCGCCTGAACGGGACGTTCCCGGAAAAACCGCTGCAATCAGCTGAAACAAACCAATAATCATTGCCGAAGTATAGGTAATCTCTGAAAGAGAATTAATCCTGGGTTTTAAAGATTTATTTCTGTTTTCGATCATAAGGAAAGCGATGCCAAAAACAATCAGTGCAATGGCAACCGAAACCGGATTATAAAAAAGTTCTTCAAACTTTTCATCAAAAAAAATACCTACTACTGCTGCCGGTATACATGCCGCAACAATCTTGAACCACATGCTGAAAATATCTTTTTGGATCACCGGCTTTTCTTTAAATCGAAACGGAAAAAGCTTATTCCAAAATAATACCACAACCGCTAAAATTGCCCCAAGCTGTATCACAACAAGAAACATCTCCCAAAACTCCGGAGATACGTCCAGTTTTACAAACTCGTTTAATAAAATCATATGTCCGGTACTGCTGATCGGCAGCCATTCTGTAATCCCTTCCACAATACCAAATAAAATCGCCTTTATAATGTCTAACATATCTTTTCTCTACTTTCTTCCGATTATTGATTCAGGTATTCCATCATCCTGTCATAGTTTTTTTCACCATCCCCATACCCCATACGGTACAGCGCTTCTAACTTTTCTCCATCCTTCTCGATCCTTCCGACACCACTGTCATGTTCCGGTCTGATCACAAATGCCTGCCCGTTCATCTCCTGGTTTTTTAAAAAGTCCAAAGTCGCATTATATTCGATATGGCGTCCCCTCATCAATTCATATACTTTAGGATATTTCACATATTTTACTTTTAGAAGAGCCTGCATGGATACGGATATGGGCTTTCTTCTATATCCGGTTTCTTTTGTCATAATCACGACATTTTTTCTGTTTCCATCCAGTATTGATTTTCTGATCGGAATGGAATCTGTTAATGCGCCATCCAGATATAACTCTCCGTCGATCTTTACATTTCTGGAAACCAACGGCAGGGAACTGGAAGCACGTACTGCATCCATATCCTCATTTGCATTTTTAATACGAATATATTCCGCCTTTCCGGTTTTTATGTTTGTTGCGACCGCATATGCCTTCCCTTCGTACTTCTCA
This sequence comes from uncultured Lachnospiraceae bacterium, assembly GCA_947650155.1. GTDB lineage: Bacteria > Bacillota > Clostridia > Lachnospirales > Lachnospiraceae > RGIG3002. The sequence continues at coordinate 55,787 of CANSUS010000014.1, read as the reverse complement.
AAGGTTTCTTCATCAAACGGATTCAGATAATTAGGAATCAGATCATAGCACATCTTTACATTAAAAAGATCTCCCGAAGTCAAAAAGCTCCATGCCCCACAATAATGTTTATTATCCAGATAATCCACATATGTCCGATAACCTCGTCCTTTTTGTTTGGACAAATAACTGCACATCTGACCCGCTCCTGCGGAAACACCATAGCAGCTCGAAAATTCTATGCCCTTATCCAAAAAGAAATCTAACACGCCTGCGGTATAAACGCCTTTCATTCCTCCGCCCTCTAATACAAGTCCTGCCTGAAACATCTTTCATTCCTTCTTTCTTTTATCTTCCATATTCTGATTCCACAAATCTGCGAAGCGCTTCTATGGAGCGCTTCACTTTATCTGTATCAATACAATATGCCATACGGAAATATCCCGGACATCCAAAAGTATCCGCCGGTACTAAAATCAAATCATATTTTTTTGCCTTTTCACAAAAAAGAACCGCATCTTCCTCCAATGCTTTCGGAAAAATATAAAAAGTTCCTCCCGGTTTTACACATTGGAATCCTAACCGGATCAGTTCCTCATACAAAAGATTCATATTCGTCTCATAAACCGACAAGTCCGCCGTCATATCAATTACCTTCGCCACACCGAGCTGAATCATGGATGGCGGACAGTTATGACCAATCCCTCTGGAAATCTGCCCGCACATATTTACAAAAGTTTCCGCATCCTTACAATCCGGGTTTACTGCGATATATCCGATCCTCTCTCCCGGCAGGGATAACGATTTAGAAAAAGAATAACATAAAAAAGTATTTTCGTAAAATTGGGATACAAAAGGCGCATCCACTCCTTCAAATACAATTTCCCGATAAGGTTCATCTGAAATCAGGTAAATTTCATGCCCATACTCTTTTGACTTCTTTCTCAGAACCTCTGCAAGTCTTTTTATCGTCTCCGTAGAATACACAATGCCGGATGGATTATTCGGTGTATTAATCAGCACCGCTGCTGCTTTGGGAGAAAGCATTTTTTCAAATTCTTCAAAATTAATCTGAAAGTCTTCTGTATTTGCAGGTACTATTTTTAATTCCACTCCGCTTAGATTTACATAAGGATTATATTCCGGGAAAAAAGGCGCAAAAGTCAGAATTTCATCTCCCGCTCCTGCGATACAGCGTATCGCATGGGCAATTGCCCCGGCAGCGCCTGATGTCATAAAAATATGCTCCTTCTTATAGTGCATCCCAAACCGCCTGTTCAGGGAATCTGCAATAGTCTCCCTTACCGATGTGATTCCAAGACTTGGACTGTATCCATGAAGCGTCATTGGATCATCCTGTTTCAACATTTCAATCAAAGCTTCGGTAAACTCCTTCGGCGTCGGCACCGAAGGATTCCCCAGACTATAATCAAATACGTTTTCGTACCCGATTTCTTTTCCTCTTTCCGTAGCAAATTCCGAAAGCTGACGAATCACGGATTTTCTGTTTAACATATCTTTATACTGTTGTACAAGCATCTTTATTACCTACTTTCTTTCCCACTTTTCAGATCATCCCGGACTAACTATAGTCGGAAGGATTTTAAATTATTTATTACCTGCTGTACTGGAAGCAATGATTTCCATATTTCCCTGTAATTTTACTTCTCCATATCCGGCAGGCAGGATAAAATGATCTCCTTTTCTGACCATCTGCCCATTTACCAGTCCGTCCCCTTCCAAAACGCTCATAATAAGGAACGGATACTCCTGACTGATTGTAACCGGCTTCGTCACGCGCAGCTTCCATACACGATAGTATGCGCATTCCTTCAAAAGATTCATCTGATTATCCGCAAGATCTGTTGTAGAGTATACACTCTCCTTTGGATCTTTCGCAGGAACCGTAATGACATCAATACTTTTATCGACATGAAGCTCCCTTGGTTTTCCATTGGAAAGGCGGTCATAATCATATACTCTGTAGGTAATATCACTGTTCTGCTGCGTTTCCAGTATCATGGTCCCGCCTTTGATTGCGTGAACGGTTCCCGGATCAATTTGTATAAAATCGCCCTTTTTAATTGGAATCTCACGAATAAACTCATTCCACTTACCTTCCCGGATCATGGACTCCAGTTCCTCTTTCGTTTTTGCATTATGCCCTGCTACCAGCGCAGCATCCTCATCACAATCCAGTATATACCAACATTCCATTTTCCCAAAAGAACCGTTTTCATTTTTCTTTGCATACTCGTCATTGGGATGCACCTGAATACTCAGATCCGCTTTTGCGTCGATAATCTTAATCAAAAGAGGAAAACGATCCGAATTCACATTCCCAAACAATTCAGGATGATTCCGCCATAATGAGGAAAGTTTTTCTCCTGCATAAATCCCTTCTTTTACTACGCATTCGCCGTTTGGATGTGCGCTTACTGCCCAGCATTCTCCCGTATCATCTCCGGGTATCTCATACCCAAATTCCGTTCTTAATTTTTTACCGCCCCATATCATCTGTTTAAATACCGGTTCTAAAAATAACACAGGCCTTACCCCTTTATTACTCACTAAATTTTTTCCATTAGATTCCATAACCTGTTGATACCAGTATGCAGAATCCTTTGCAATCCGTTTCTGTGTTTCAAAGTCCACATATACAATTCCAAAGCGTTCATTGTATCCTTTGTCCCATTCAAAATTGTCTAAAAATGTCCAAAGGAAAAATCCTCTGATATCCGCTCCGTCATCGGAAGCTTTTTGAAGCGCCGATAAATAAGTATCCAAAAAATCGATCCTGTTTTTGTCATGTACCTGACCGTCCGGCGCAATATTATCATGGCAGGACATACCGTTTTCTGTTATATAAATAGGTTTCTTATACCTTTCATATAAAAAACGCACTCCCCAATAGAGGCACTGCGGCGTAACAGGCCATCCTGCCGCCGTCTTGGGAAATCCCGGTTTTCTTGTTACAAATTCCGGTTCTCCATCCGCTCCTGCACGAACAATATATCCATTATAAATATTTTGTCCCAAAAAATCAATCGGCTGGGAGATCAGTTCCATATCTTCTTTCGTAATGACCGGAAGGTATTCTTTATATTTTTCCATTCCTTCTTCCGGATATTTCCCCAACACTACCGGATCAGAAAACCATGCCACATTCCATGTCCAATTCTCTATTGGATTATAAAAAGAAAACAACACTTTTCTTGCCGCTTCTATATCTTCTTTTTTATTCGTTTCGGGATACGCCATGCCGCATGTCGGCGCATAGCCTACTTGTATTGGTTTTCCCGCATATTTTCTTAAGTTTTGCACTGCTCTTCCATGTGCGCGGAGTGCATTATGCGCAATTTGAAATACTTGTGCCGGCGTCATCTTTTTTCCCGGCGCATGCACGCCGGATAAATGACCAAGTCCTACAAAACACTGGGGCTCATTCAAAGTAATAAAATAATCACACAGATCTGCAAAGTTTTCCGCAACCACTTTCGCATATTCTGCAAACCACTCGATCACTTCTTCATTCAGCCATCCGCCCTTATCCTGAAGGCTCTGCGGAAACTCCCAGTGATACATCGTGATGTAGGGTTCTATGCCGTTTTTCTTCATCTCTGTAATCATATCCCGGTATAATGCAATTGCCTTTTCATTTACCTTTCCCGTTCCTTCAGGCAGAATCCTTGACCAGCTTAAAGAAAAGCGATATGCTTTTACGCCTAACAGACGCATCAGTGCATAATCTTCCTTATATCTGTGCATATGATCACAGCTGACATAAGCATTCTGCTTTTCATAGATCCTGCCCTCTTCCGTAAAAGTATCCCAAATACATTTACCTGCCCCGTCTTCTTTATCCCTTCCTTCTATCTGATAGGCGCTGCTTGCCACGCCCCACACAAAATCGTCTCTGAACATAATTCTTTTCCTCTCTTTCCTCTTAAAAAGGCGTACTTCTGCTTTATAATCATAAAGCAGATCAAGCACGCCTTTTATATACTATTTTTATATCTGTTTCATTTCTTTTATACTTGGAATTGTGACATTGCTTCTTCTAACGCATGTACCTGCGTTGCCAGCTGTTCCGCCTTTTGTGACAAGTACGCAATGGAATCTGCCTGATTTCCCACCGTAACTGTTACCTGCTCTGTTGCTGCCGCCGCTTCCTCAGATACTGCTGAAATATTGCGGATGGAATCCTGTACCTCATCTTTTTCTTCTCCGATCGCTTTCATATTATCCGCCATCCTCTGAAGACCGCCTACAAGTTCCTCTACACAGCTGTTAATCTGACCAAATACTGCAATGGTCTCTTCCAGTGATCCTGCCTGCTTATAAATAAATTCTTCTGTACGTTTCGCGGAATCCGTTGTCCGGGTTGTAGTTACCCTGATATTCTCAACAATTCCCTTGATCTGATTGCCTGCCTGCATGGACTGATCTGCAAGTTTTCGGATTTCGTCCGCTACCACTGAAAATCCTCTTCCGTTTTCACCGGCTCTTGCCGCCTCAATAGAAGCATTCAAAGACAGAAGGTTCGTCTGCTCCGCAATCTCATTGATCGTATTAATAATACTTTCAATTTCATCTGACTGCGCCTTGACGTTCACAATATTCTGGCTGAGTTCTTTCGTAAACCGTACTGTAAGTTCTGACTGACTGTGCAGATCTTCGATAATAACTTTTCCTTTACTTACTGCATTAATCGCTTTATCTGCAGCGCTGCCCATACTCTCCGCCTGATCGCAGACAAGAACTATCTGCTCGGAAAACTCTGTCATTTTACGGTTACTGCTTTCCGTTTCTGTTGCCTGGGTTACCACTCCTTTAGATACATCATCAACGGCGTTCGCAATATCTTTCATGGAAGTATTGATATTCTCCGCTGTCTCTGCCACGCCCCCGGCAAGGCCGTTTACTTCCGCTCCAAAACCATTCACCTCAGTCATCAGCCCCCGCACACCGCTCAGCATATGATTCAGGCTGTCGTTTAACAGACGGAATTCATCTCTTCTCTTTGTCTTAAAGCTGACGGTCAGATCCCCTTCTGCAACCCTGTCCAAAGAGCGGATCGTAACTTTCAGCGTCTTACTGATGCTGACTGCAATCGCACTGCCTACGACCATTGCTATAATAGCTGCCAGAATTACAAAAATAACGGTTGTATTTCGGATAGCCAGCGCATCTGCAACAATATTGGAATAGGGTATCAAACTGCAGAGCATAATTTTCGTATCCCCTACCGGTGAGTAAACATATAGGTATTTCTCACCTTTATAGGTTACTTCTTTACTTCCGGTCTCGCCCGCCTGCAAAGATTCTTTGTAAAAATCCGTCCCTGCAAAAATACTTTCTTCCACTTTCTGATGAATGGTTCCGTCTTCCGTATCCGTTTCTTTATAGACAATTTCCCTGTTATCCGGCGTTATCACCGCCTTATAGCTGTCCTTTCCAAAACTGGTGCCGGTCAGAGCTGTCTGTATTGTATCCATATTGATATCCAAAACAAGAACCGCATTTGCACGCAGAAAACGCTGATAATATACAAGACCGTATTCTTCACCTGACATCCCGAAAATCTCATCAATATAAGCATGATTTCCCAGCCACAGAGTTCTGTTATTATCGCTCATCAAAAGCTGCCCTTCCTCTGATTCCAGAAAAGATGCATAGGAATCCGACGGAAAAGTTTTTGACGCAGAGGTAACCTGCGTACCTTTCTCCGCAAGAATATTATAACTGTTTAAATAACTCACACTCGCCGCTACATGGATCAGATTCTGCTTCACACTCCTGAAACAATCCAAAGATTTGGAATCAGCATTATCGTAATAACGTTCATAATAACTGGCAGTATCGGAATCCATAATAATTTCCGCCGCCTTGGAAGAAACAGTTTCACAAAGCAGCTTCAAATACATTCCCTCTGCAGAAATCGCACTGATCGAGGATTCCTTATATTTCTCAATGATAGTTCCGGAAGCCTTCCGGTAAGAGATTATACCCAGTCCCACAATAAAAAGAACCGGAACCAGAAACGCGCCCACAATAACCGTTTGGATCTTTCCCGATTTCATGATACTTTTTGTCTCTTTTACCTCCGTACCAGCTTTCCTGATGCTGTCTTTTGCAGACTCCGCCCTCTTTCTGATTTCCTTTCCCCTTTCATTCCCCTGTGCTGTCTTCTGCTGCCGCTTCATCATACTCAACCTCTTTTCTGCCTGCATAATAATCCATTTCTGACCGGCCTTTGCATAACTTTTGTAAATAACCCCAATTCTCTGTGTCCATTTAGAAAGAACTTATTACAGAAACTAAATAAAACGGTACCCTGTCATCCGGGTTCTCTTTCTTAATCTTTATCTCCACTCTGTGTACTTTCTTTTCGAGTCCCATAACCGCTTTGGTAAGATAAAGACAGTCGCCCCAGTCCTCCTCAAAATTACCGTCCAGCGTGATTGCGTTTTCTTCGTCTCCGTCAATAACCGCAACGGCAATCGGAGTGGGTTTTTGGACAGATTTACGGTACTGTACTGCAATACTGGTTCCTTCAATGTATAGAATAATTTTATCATTTTTATGCCATGCCGTCCAACCATTTCGGAAAGTTTCGCGGATATCTTCCTGCTTACTTTTATCCGCTTCAAAACCTGTACATTCCGCTTTTACATTGTAATTCTGGAATCGTACCGAATGTTCAAAACCATTCTCCGTAAGCGGTTCAGGAAATGCGTTTTCTTCCTCTTCTTTATGTCCCAGATCCCCGTAAACTCTTTCCAAAAAGAAGGTGATTACCTGCGATACCAGACTGTGGCCTTTGTCATTCGGATGCAGATCATCCGGTGTAATTTCCCTGTTTTTCAATTCTCCGCTCTCCAAAAGCGGATATATGGTTTCTTTCATGCTCACGCAGGGTATGTCGTAATGTTTTCCGATCTGTAAATGCTTTTCCTGCGCATTTGTACCGGTATCATAACAAACATTATGTACAATCAGAACCGCCGGCTTTTCTCCGTTCCCATAAATTTTTCTGATCAGTCCTTCATAAGTTTCTAAAAAGAAATCATTGTTCTCATCATTGACACTGAATTCAACAATCACAAAATCCGGCTTATACTGTAACAGATCTGACTCGCACCTTGCTGCTCCAAACTGAGAAGTTGTTCCTCCGATTCCGGCATTAACATATACAAATTCTCCCTCAGGAAACGTTTTTTTCCACCACTCATAAACCAGATATGCATAGCAGGTTTCCGGCGTACTCGATAAAGATCCCTGCGTAATAGATCCGCCAAGAAAACCCAGCGTAAGCTTTTCACCTGCCTTTGCCCGTTCCATTACTTTTTTTATTCTGTTCCAGTTTCCTCTGTTTACAATGCCTTTTTCAGGCTGCAGACTCATATCTCATTCTCCTCTCCGAATATTTTTTATAAAACAAAGGCAGCGCCTCTGCTGCCTTTGTTTTTTCCTGATCCAATTTTTAATGCAATCAGCGTTTTCCGATTTCCGTATCATTGGTCGTTACAACACTGTTGGATTTAATGTAATCCATAATATCTTCAAACTGCGTAAATGCAAGTCCCACATAGCTGTCTGCCGCACCGTAATAAATTGCGATTTTTCCGCTCTCAGAGTCATGGATTGTTGCACATGGGAAGCACACATTCGGTACAAAACCACGTTCTTCATACCATTCTTCCGGTGTTAACAGGAAGTTTTCACAACGATATTTCACGATAGAAGGGTTGTCAAGATCCAAAATAGCGCCGCCGATGGAGTAAACATAACCATTACATGTTCCGCTTACGCCATGATAGAATAACAGCCATCCTTCAGAAGTCTCAATCGGTGCTGCGCCGCCGCCGATTTTCAAAGATTCCCACCATTCGTTGCCGCGTCCCATAACATGTCTGTGTTTCCCCCAGTATACAAGATCCGGGCTTTCACTGACAAAAATATCTCCAAACGGAGTATGTCCGCTGTCGGAAGGACGGCTCAACATACAGAAATTGCCATTTATCTTTCTCGGGAATAACACTGCATTTCTGTTGAACGGAAGGAAAGGATTTTCCAAACGTACAAATGTCTTAAAATCAGTCGTCTTTGCCATACCAATTGCTGCGCCGTAAAAATCCTGGCACCAGATCACATAATAAGTATCTTCAACCTTGACAAGACGGGGATCATATGCATAAATCGGCATAAACTCTTTTCCGTCTTCATCCACAAACGGAATCTTATTTTCATCAAAGTCCCAGTGAATAGCATCTTTACTTCTTCCCATATAGATATAGGGAATTCCATTCGTCTGTTCTCCTCTGAATACACCAATAAACTCATCTCCATAAGGCATAACTGCGCTGTTAAAAATTCTGGCAACGCCTTTTAACGGGTTTCTTCCAATAATCGGATTTTCCGTATATCTCCAAATCGGTGCATCTTTTAACCCTGCCGGTCTTTCCTGCCAGGGTACATTTTTTACTGCTGGGCTGATCATCTTTACTTCGCTCATTTTTCCTCCTTACTGTCTGCTTTTTGCAGACACTTCAAATAATTTTATGTATCCTTATTGTGTCTTGCAACGGAATCCCTGATAATGAGTTTTCCACTTATGAGTCTTCTTCCCTTCTCCACGCTTCTTCCTTCTATCTGTCCGACCAGCAGATCCACTGCATGCTTCGTCATCGCTTCAATATTAACTTCAACAGTAGTAAGTTTCGGCGAAGTGTATCCGGCAAGTGTATAATTATCAAATCCGACCACGGAAATATCCTCAGGTATGCGATAACCGCTCTCTTTTAATTTTTCCATTAAAACATAAGCAATTTCATCACAGTTACAGACAAAAGCTGTCGGCATATCTTTTGGAAACTTCAGGTCGATGAATAATTCGTCTTCTCCACGGTCAGAGATCAGATAATCCTCTCTTACTGCTATCCCGTTCATTAAAAGAGAGCGGTAATAGCCGAGATATCTATCTAAAATGCTGGATGTAGCATAGATATTTCCGACGAACGCAATTTTTTCATGTCCCATTTCCACTACATAATTTGTAAGCAGATAGGACGCATATACATTATCTGTTATAACAGAATTTTCCTGTTCATTCTTATCGTAAAAATCAAGATATATTAAAGGAATCTTTTTTCCCTTAAGCAGTTCCAGATATTCACTGTTAAGCTGCCCCATTACAATAATTCCGTCTACTTTTTTTCCTGACGCTATATTGGGCAGAATCTTTTTTTCCCGCATAAGCGGGGTAATCAGCTCCATAATTCCCGAGTATTTATGGGAAGAAAGATATCTGACAATACTTTGGTACATTTTAAAGTAAAAGGGATATGTTCCTTCCTGCATATAGTTTGATGCAACTATAATGCCAATATTATAGTCTTTTAATAACTGTTCATTTTCAGAAAGAGAGGTATAGCTGTAACCCATTTCCGATGCAAGCTGCTTTATCGTTCCCCGGAGACTTTCACTGACTCCGTCTTTTTCACCTAAAGCCTTTGACACCGTCACGGTACTTATCGACAAACGTTTTGCAATATCTCTCATTGTAACTTTTTTGCCCACAGCATACCTCTCTTTCCTGGTGCTTTTCTTTATCCGTTCATAAATGACGCTTTTTTATTCAAAGCCTCTGTCATTATTTAAAGAATGCATCCAATCCATTCTGGAATTCCTGTTTTGCCTGTTCCTGTAACTGTGCGGGTGTTACTTCTCCTGCAAGCATTCCTACAACATTGAAGTTTTCTACTGTAATTGTCTGCCAGAGATCAAACTGCTCTCTCTCACCCATCTCATACAGATAGTTATAATTTCTTTCGGATATCATTTGGTTCTCAAACCATTCTACATCGTCACGAAGTTCTGTATCTCCCTGGAACCAGTTATTCCATTCTTCAAATACCTTATATACAAAATCTGCATCTTCTACACCGTTTGCAATCAGATAGGCATTACCTGCCAGAGCCATACCATTATTCGTATCTTTATTTCCGCTCGGTCCTACCGGCCACGGAACTACGCCAAGTTCAAAGTTCAGTTCATCCGGAGTGATCGTCCATGCCGGTGCAATAAAGAAGCAGGTCTCGCCGTTTTTATAGGCATTATTATTAGAATCCCAATCGTCTTCATTCCACGGTCTTGCACATTTGTCAACATTATACAGGGTATTGATAAAGTTCAGTACTTCACCTGTTTCTGCACTGCTTAATGTTTCTGTTTCACCAGCAGCAATCGTTGCGCCGTTAGACATTAACAGGCATGCTAACATGTTGGTCCACCATCCGCCGTATCCATAAACGTCTGTTACACCGTCGCCGTCTGTATCTTTGGTAAGCGCTACACAGTACTCTTCAAATTTATCCCATGTCCACTCGCCTTTATCCCATAAATCCTGAGGATTTTCAAGACCAGCCTCGTTGATCATATCCATATTGAATCCCAAAGGATAACCGCCAAGCTGATCCGCTGCGCTTACTACTTTAAATAAGTATGTCTTATCTGTTCCGATATTTACCGGTTTCAAAATCTCCTGAGATGTCAGAACATCGGAATCTGCCGGAAGTACATCTTCCAGAGCTGCCGCATAACCGTTAAATGCTGCCGGAACACCAAACTGCATATCTACTTCATAAATATCACAGTCCGGCTGTCCTGCCATAATGGAAGTATTGATGGACTCAATTGTACCGTCCCATGTCAGGTTTACAAAATGAATTTCCACATTATACTTTTCTTCGATGGCACGAATATTGTCAAGCTGCATCTGCGCTGTTTCCGGATTTGTCACGCTCGGGTTATCTTCAAGCTTTGTGTGGTCTGAAGTATAGTAATGATCGTACCATGTGCCAATCTTAATAATCCTTTTCTCTCCGCTTGCTGCTACGGTATTATCTTTACTGTCATCTTCTTTATTGTCATTACTGTCTGCCGCCTGACTCTGATCATTGCTTCCTGTATTGGAAGGTGTATTGCTGTCTGAACCGGAATTGCCACCGCATGCCGTCGTGCTGAGTACCATTGCTGCACTTAATCCCAGTGCTAAAAACTTTTTTAGTTTCTTCATAGTTCATTTCTCCTTTTACTTTATTTATTCTTCTGTAGAAGTCCCAACTACTACGCTGAAAACTTCCCATGCGCCGCCTGCTTCACACTGCATTCTTGCTCCCCATTTGGATACGTCGTCTCCACAAAGGCTTGCAATCTGCTCGAATGTCAACTGACAGACACTTCCGTTAGATGCGGCAAATACATCGCCGTCGCCGTTTCCGACTCTCATCCAGCCTGCTTCCGCATCCGGAATTACAAGCCACATGTCTCCCGTCTCACTGGTGTAAGACACTTGTACTACGGAACCCGGAACTAAGGCATCGATAATCTCCTGCGGCATGTCAAAACCGTCCTGTGCCCAGCCGTCTCCCTTACATGCAAATCCTTCAAAGTTTACAGGATTATTCAGTACCTGTAATTCCTGTGCTGTTCCAACTTTCACGCCGTAAACTTCCCATGCGCCGCCTGCTTCACACTGCATTCTTGCTCCCCATTTGGATACGTCGTCTCCACAAAGGCTTGCAATCTGCTCGAATGTCAACTGACAGACACTTCCGTTAGATGCGGCAAATACATCGCCGTCGCCGTTTCCGACTCTCATCCAGCCTGCCTCTGCATCCGGCATAACAAGCCACATATCTCCGGTCTCACTGCTGTAAGTAACTTCTACTACAGAACCGGGAACTAAGGCGTCTATAATCTCCTGCGGCATGTCGAAGCCGTCCTGTGCCCAGCCGTCTCCTTTACAGGTAAAACCTGCAAATTCTACTGCGCCTGAAGCCACAATCGGATTAGACTTTGTACCAACCTTTACGGAAGTAACTTCCCATGCGCCGCCTGCTTCACACTGCATTCTTGTTCCCCATTTGGAAACGTCATCCCCACAGAGTTCTGCCAGCTGCTCAAAAGTAATCTGTGCGATGTTGCCTGCATTGTTGCGGTACGCAAATACATCGCCGTCGCCATTACCGACTCTCATCCAGCCTGCTTCTGCATCCGGAATTACAAGCCACATGTCTCCCGTCTCACTGGTATAAGTAATCTCTACTACAGAACCGGGAACTAAAGCGTCTATAATCTCCTGCGGCATGTCAAAGCCGTCCTGCGCCCAGCCGTCTCCTTTACAAGCAAAACCTTCAAAGTTGACTGCACCTGAAACAGCATAAAGATTAGACCTGTCATCTCCTGTGCTCGCTGCCACATATTCTGCAGAAGTATCTGCTTCCAGCACATTGCCGTCTGCATCTAAAAATGTAATATTATCAATGTAAAGATTTGCCTGTGCTGCGCCTGCGTTCATTCCGTTATCTGTCTCTAAAGAAATGACAATGGAATTCGCTGCACTAAAGCTCTGATCGTCAGGAACCGTATAACGTACTACCTTCGGATTTCCCGTTTCCAGATAAACCGACCATGCTTCACTGGTCTTTTTGTTTTCCTCGCCGACTAATCCATAGATATAACCTGAGCAGGCATTAAATTCGCCATCAGGATTTTCAATTCCGATCGTCAGTTCCACCGTTTTCAGACTGGATACCTTATCTCCAAGGAGCGCATCCATCTGCAGTCCGACAAAGGGCATTTTCCCTTGGGTCGTTACTTTTAATGCTTTTGATCCATTAAAGTCCTCTACAGAAAATACTGCATCATCTGAGGAAGGACTTACTGTTTTGTCATTTCCTGCAAAGGCAAATAACCCGTCTTCAAAATCAATACTTGCTTCCCCGGAAGGAGTCGTTTCCCCTGCATTTTCCGCTTCTGCTTCTTTGCTTTCGCTTTCTGCCTCCGCTGGTGTTTCTGCCACTGATTCCTGCGTTGTTTCCGCCGTGTTACCAGCTGTGCTTTGGGCATTTCCATCACCACATGCACAAAGGGAAAGTCCCATTGTCATCGCCATAAGAAATGCTGCTATTTTTTTTGCTTTCAACTCTTTCATCCTCCTTTTATATGTTTAAAAGCCTGTTATTAACCAACGATACCGCTTCGCTCCACGCCTTCGATAAAGTACTTCTGCAGTGCGATATAAATAATCAGAATCGGCAGAATTACCAATATGATTCCTGCATACGCATAAAGCTGTGATATTGTCGGATCCAAAACCTTATCCAGATTGGAAATTGTCTGTTGTAAGGAAGTAATTTTCTTACTGATGACAATATTCGGATCGATCAAGAACAGTTTTGAATAAAATGTATCGTTATACTGCCAGACCATAGAAAATATGGCTACAGTAATAACCGAGGGAATTGCGTTCACCAGCATAATACGGAAATAGGTGTACCATGTGCTGGCGCCGTCCACAAATGCCGCCTCCTCAATTTCTTTTGGAAGCCCTCTGAAAAACTGATTAAAAATATAAATGTATAATCCCGATCTGAGTCCACATCCAAGCGCCGTCATGATATACATCGGCACCGGTGTTGATAAAAGGTTCTTAGAAGAACCGGTAAGCAGACTGCACAGTCCCAGGGGATCAAACTTTGCAAATGTCACATAAATAGGAAGCATTATGGTATGTGTCGGAATAACAATCATCACAACCACACAGCCAAATAATAATTTCTTAAGCGGAAAATTATATCTTGCAAATCCATATCCTACCATAGAACAAATCACTACCTGCACCGCCATAAGCGTCAGGGAATAAAGCAGTGTTTTTCCTGCTGTTTTCCAATAGTCCAAACGCAGGATAGCCAGTTTATATCTTTCAAGTGTCGGTGACTGCGGCAGCAGATACACCATAGGATTATAAGCGTCCGCATCGGAGAAAAACGAATTTGCTATAATACCGATAATCGGGCTTAAAATCACATAAGATATTCCGGCAATAACAATCAGTCTGAAAAGAGAAAACAGGAAATTTTTGATCATGGATATTATTTTTTTTCTGTCATTCTCCAGTATTAATTCTTTTTTCACTGTATTTTCTCCTTTCTTAGTTATAATAGAAGGTCCGCTTCTGGATAAATCCACAGACGATTACCAGTATCAGACACACAATTGCTGTACTCACTAAACTCATTGCAGAACTTAAACCATAATTTACTTCCGTAAACGCTGTGTCGTAAGCCATTTCCACAATTGCTGAATTTGCGAAGTTATCTACCACCGTGTAGACCACGTTTGTAATAATGTGCGGCATTACCATCGGGAAAGTCACCTTCCAGAAAGTTTCATATGCCGTCGCACCTTCAATCTTTGCCACCTCGTACATGGACCCCGGAATGGATTGAAGCGCTGCAATAAAGATAATGATCTGCACGCCTGACGCACTGATAATGTCATTAATCCTTGCTACCGCCGCTACAATATAGTCCAGAATGCCGGACGGAAGTCCCAGGCTGGAGAACATCTCCACATAATACATCATGTTTACGCCGCTTGCCGCGCTCGCCATTTCCGCGCTGCTTGCACTTAAGCCTCCCGCCAGCATCTGGCGGCTCATATCAATCGCCGCCGTAATTGCCGCTGAATTCATGATGACCGGCAGAAAGAAAATTGCCCTTACCAAAGTTCTTCCTTTAAACTTTTTGTTCAAAAGCATTGCCATCAAAAGACTAAAGAAGGTAATCAGCGGTACATCTACCAACATATTTCCAATTGAAGTAGTAAGCACCTGCTTAAAACTTCCGTGTGCCCTGAATGCATATAAATAATTCTGTAATCCTACAAACTTGGAGTCATAACCGCCTCCGACCGCTACTGAAATTTCCGATAAGGAAAAGTTTGCCGTCATGATCAGGCTTCGTAAATAAAAGATCAAAAAACCGACCAGCCAGGGAAGGATAAATACATATCCTGTAATACTCCGCTTTGTAGTGAGGGACATTTTTTTCTTTTTCATTTTATATTCCCTCCATTTCATAACTTCTTGCCGGAATCATTTTTCCGTCAGCTTCTGCATCCACATTTGATGCATTGATGTAATAAGTAACACCGTTGCTGTAAACCACTTTTCTAACACCGTTATCATAAATTTCATGTCCGGTTATTGTTTCGCCGCTTACATATTTTAATGCTTCATTTACTTCTTGATAGATTGCCACCGCATCGTCTTTCCAGTTTGCATAAGTAGTTGCATAATAACTGTTCAGACCGGAATACTTCATTGTACTGGACTCTTCCCATGTAAAAGCAAAGTGGGGAGAGGCTCCGGTTTCTATCAGCCCAAGGACAATATCCGCCCTGTCATAAGTATCGCTCAGATTGATGACATATCCTGCATAATTTACGCTGCCGTGTATCAGCATCTCATAGAACGGCACTTCTTCATCTACAATAAAATAATCATTGTGGTTAATCGGTGCATTAATAATATCTTCCACATAAGGAAGTGTATAATCATTTCCGCCGCTTACCATTACGTTTCTGTTAAGCTCATCAATCTTTGCAAACTGTGCCTCTATAATATGCATACTCTGATTCCGGTCAATCACCTCTGTACGCTTTTTATCTGAATGCAGCGTATTTCCCAAGTCCCTGAGGGAAATGCCGACATTATCGATTCGTTCCATTTCATCTACAAATTCGTCCACATAGCGAACCAGGAATTTGGGAGATATCAGGTCATACAGAGTTTCCACATAAGTCAAAGAAGAAGTCTGCCGCAGGCTGATCGGATTCAGCTGCCCAAAGGAAGCAATATAGCCGCCTCCATAGTAACGTGATGTCTCGTAATTATATTTATATCTCTTGGAAATATACGTTACTTTCTGAAATGCCGTATCCGTATAAAGTCTTCCGCCGTTTTCAGCGACCACATTATATAAGGCCTGTAAACCTCTCTTGCCACCTAATTTTCCAATCACCTTAACCTTATCAGGCACATCATGATAATAACCGCCATTACTCCAGCCCTGGAAGTTCATGACCTGATTGGAAATTCCATTTGCCGCCAGATCGTCACTGATCTTTCCTGCCTCGTCAAAAGTTGTCAACGGTTCTACGCTCAAATATTGTGTACCGAGGAAATAATTCGTCAGCTTCACGCCGCCTACTACATCATAATAAAAAGGAATATCCCCGCTCTCTCCATTTAAAGAAAGCTTACCTTCTGTCAGAAGACGGTTTCTATAATAATTTGCCATTCCTGAATAAGAAGCATTTTCTTCCGTTAAGAAAGTATATCTGACGGTACAGTCCGCTTTATAATAGTTCGTTTCCAGAATCGGAAGCTCCGCTTCATTACCTGTTGTGCCAAACATGGATAATCTGTCCGAGCCTCTCAGTGCGAAGGTAGGATATACATAGTTGTACTCGTTTACCTTCCCGGCTACAGACGCCGTAATGGAGGCAAGCGACTGTCCATCTTCAATTGTTACCAAAACGCCACTGTCCGGTCTGCTGATCCCATACAACGCCATACGGATGTCTTCGCCAATGTCAAGTACTGTGTAATCCATTGCAAGCGGATCGATTCCGTAGATAAACTGATTATAATCTTCTGAAGTTGTCTTTCCATTGTTAAAATGAATCAGGGACCCGGAGCCGTTCGGAACCAATATGTAGCCCTCTTCCTCATCTCCTGCAGCGCCCATATATCTGAGAAGCTGTACACGGTAAATGTATCCGCCGCCTCTTTCTTCAATGGAATCTGTCGGAAGTATTACTACCAGATTATCGTCTTCCAAGCGATATTCCAATGCAATTTTAAAGGAAACATTTACAGCGCCCTCTACTCCTGAGTCTGACATGTCTTTTTCGTAATCTTCAACTGTATAACCCGCTTCTTCCAGCAGAGCCGTTATTCTCCTCAAAGTTCCCGCGCCTTTTCTGGAACCTTCCATCAGTTCCATCCAGCCGTCTCCAATAGAGCTTTCCACATAATTGCCCTTTAACCGGTTTGCATCCTTTTCTTCTAACTTAGAAGCATATTCATCCAGTCTTTCCTGTGTGATGTAAATGGGAACAATTCCTGTCGGACTGCTGGTATCGCCGATCTCATAAACGTAACGGATACCGTTGTCAATTGCCTGCGCTTCTACCTGCCCGTTGGCAACTCCCATAGAATAGGAATCATAAGTAGAAGAAGTCCTGCTGGAATTAAAATAATCTATTACAAGCTGGGATTTCAGATAGTTCTTATGTACCTGATTGGCAATTGCATCTTCTTCCGCATCCTGCGGATTAGAATAAACCGTCTTGCCGTTTCTCTTGTCATATACCGCGATCTCCGCGGTCTGCGTATTGGTATAGAGTTTTAAATTTTCATTTTCGCAAACCAACTCCATGCCTTCCACATCGCTTTTACTCTCTGCAACCGGTGAAAATGCTTTTGCGTTCTCATCATATTGAAATTCATAATCTTTTGTATATGCCTTATAGGCATCATAAAACTGGTATCGTACCAAATAATTTACCAACCATATCAGTGCAGCCACACAAACCACAGAAAGCACCGATATCATTATTTTCTTTTTCAATTTCATCGTTTGCTTTCTCCTTCCTAATTACGGAATATGATTTCTGTATACAGACTGTAAAAGAAATTATAAATCTGATTTACCAGATCTGCTAACAGGAGGCATACAAAAATAATAATAAACATAGCAATAAATGTCAGAAACAATACGATCAGCGTCTTTCCAAGCGTATAGTTATGCACCTGCATAATTCCGATTAACGCTATAATAACAGAATACGCAATTCCTACCACTACCAGCATGGTATAAAACGCTTCCTCATTGTCTGCAATTCCCTGACTGATAATGGTCGCCGGAACCAAAGTTACAATCATCGGCACCAGTGCATATCCGACTGCAATCGCAATGTCTTTTAATCTTCCCTCCCCTTCCATCAGGCAGGTAATAGACCAGTTGCCTACGCAGAAAAGCAGATATAGTAAAAGCACTGCCGTTAATTCCCTCAAACTGTCTACTGCTCTCGGCTCCACGTCATTTACCACAAAACTGGCAAGCATTCTGTTCATGGAATAGCAGATGGAAAACAGAATAACCATTACGACTGCAAGAGGAACACTTCCACGGTCTCTGTGGCGGATTTCATAAAAGCCGTCTGCCGGATGTGTCATAGTATAAAACATAAAATTCCACTTATCCTTAGAAAAATATTTCTTCATTTACAAAATCCCTCCTTCCGCTTTCTTTCCTTTCTTCTTTCTCCAAATCCTCTTGAATACATAAACTCCTACGCACACAACTACAATTCCTGTCATAATAAAGTTCATGTTATCTTTTAAAATTTCATTCCTGTAACGCTTAAACGCAATGGAATAATATTCTCTGTTCATGCCTAACTTCAGGTATTTCATAGCCGTTTTATTATCCCCGGCGGTCAGATACGCTTTTCCGATACCTGTATTGGCAAGCTCATTATTCTCGTCTAATTTCAGTACTTCCTGCCATTTTGCAACCGCCTGTGTTTCGTCGCCGTCAAAGCGCAGCGCCACTGCTTCGTTAATCAGATTGCCGTATCTCGTTTCTATAAAAGTGATAATCTCTCCCCTGTATGAATCCAATACCATAACCTTCTCGCCGCTCGATTCAATCGCTACCGGTATGGTAAATGTTCCTGCCTGAGAACCAAGTCCTCCAAAGATATAAAGCAGATTGCCTTCTCTGTCGTAAGTAAAGATCCTTCCTCTCTTGCTGTCCAGAATAGAATATATTCCGTTTTCCCTGTAAACCACATCCACTATAATCGACGGTCCGCTGTAAGTACCGGACATAGCAACGAGAATATCCCCTCCAAGGTTTCCGCTTTCTCCTTTTTTAATCACATCTTCTCCTTTAGGATTCAGCCTTCTTACTGCCTGCACCCCTTCCGGGTCTACATTGGATGCGTAGACAAATCCGCCGGAGTCTACATCGATGCCTGTAAATTCAGTAGGAATGAAAAGCTGCTGCTTTGACCGTTCTTCCTTGGTCGCCAGCTTTCTCCAGAATTTCTCCCATAGTGTGATCTGTACCTCGATCGTTCCAAAGAATCCTGTAAAATCACCATTTTCATCGAAAACCATGATTCCTTCAAACATATTTCTTCCGATGCAGTAAATACGGTCCGCGTAATCCACGCTTACTTTAAGCGGTGTAAATACATATCCTTCTTCCAGAATCTCCGATGTAGGATTATCAACAATCTTTTTAAAATCACCGTTTTCGTCCAAAACTACAATTCTTTTGTTTTCAGAGTCTGCAATATAAAGTTCGTTCTTTTCCGAAACGCATACTCCGTACGGCGCATTAAAAGTGTCCTGCTGTCCGTCTCTTTCAAAACTGTCTATCACTTTTACTACATTTTTCATTGCGCTGTCCAGCACAACAATACGGTTATTTCCCGTATCTGCAACATAGATTTTCCCGTCCGGCGCCACGCACATATCCTGCGGCGAAGAGAATGCTCCTACTCCTAAATTCACGCCGGATACACTTACGTCCGGTACATAGGCAGACGGTGTAAATACGATGTTCTCCCAGTAATCATAATTATAAGTATCATAGGGAAGGGAAGATGCCTGCGCTGTTTCTCCGATACTGAGTCCCAGGAACATTACCGACAGAAGCAGTCCTGCTATTCGTTTCCCCAATCTCCGTTTTTTCTTATTCTCCATATTCCATCACACTCCTCCCTATATGAGTCTTAATCCTTCATACCTGATGTTGTCATTGTTTCGATTACATTACTCTGACATACAAGGAAGAAGATGATCGGGATTGCCGCTATAATAAAGGTAACTGCTGCGCTGGCGCCCGCTCTCGCCGTTCCACCACCGACAATCTGCTGAAGCGCAAACTGCAGAGGCTTTAACTGTTCGTCACGCAGATACATACTTCCTGTATTTGCCCACATCTGCTGGAACTGGAAGATAGCAAGCGTCAGCCACGCCGGCTTTACGTTTGGCATTACGATCTTCCAGAAGATCTTAAATTCTGTTGCCCCGTCTAATCTTGCCGACTCCATAAGCGAATCGGGAAGCTGTTCCATAAACTGTTTCATCAGATAAAGCCCCATACCAAACTGCCATGCCGGTAAGATCAACGCCATATAATTATTGTTGATATGCAGCCATGAAACAATCATATAAGTAGGGATCTGTGTAACCGTCCAGGAAAACATCATGGAAAGAACTACCATGCTGAATAAAATGTTTTTTCCCGGGAAGTTATGCTTTGCAAGCGGATATGCCGCAAGAGAAGCTAACAAAACATGCCCGACTGTTCCTAATCCGGTAATAATAATCGTATTCATGATATATCTGGAAAACGGCACCCATGAATCGCTCATAACGACAAACAAATCCGAAAAGTTTTCCAGCGTAGGATTTCTTACAAAAATCTTGGGCGGAAACTGAAATAACTCATCTAACGGTTTCAATGCATTGTTGACGATCATTACAATAGGAAGCGCCATAAATACACCGCAGATTGCCATCAGGACAAATAATAAAGTATTTCCCGCCATAGAACGGTTCAATTTTTTCTGTTTTGGTTTGAAAAAACGTATCTTCTTCATTATTCACCCACCCTTCTAAGTACTTTCTGTACTAATTTATTGGTTCCTACCATAAGCAGGAACAGCACTGTCGCAATGGCTGACGCATAACCCATATCAAAACGTGTGGAACCATAATCCAAAAGATGGGTTACCACTGTTGCACCTGCATAGTTGATAGACGGATTGCCTGCAAGCTGTATGGAAATATCCGCCACCGCAAAGGACTGCGTAATCTGCATTACCGCGCCGAACATTAACTGCGGTTTCATGGACGGAAGCGTTACATACCAAAGTTCCTGCCAGCGGTTCTTTACTCCATCCAAAGCTGCCGCTTCATAAAGGCTCTTATCCACCGTCTGAAGACCTGCAATAAAGGAAAGGAAACCGGTTCCTAACGATAACCACAACTGCACGACAATCAGCATCGGTAAAATATATTTTTCCGTCTGCATCCAGAGGATGTGTTCGTCGATGATACCCAGTTTTAATAAAATACCATTCAGATAACCATAACGGTCGCCGGATAAAATCAGGCTCCATACCATGTATGCATTACCGCAAATACTTGGCGCATAAAAAATCAAAGTAAGGAAAGCTCTGAATTTTCCTGAAAACTCATTGATAATCCACGCAAACAGCAGACACAGCATATAACTGACCGGTCCTGTTATCACTGCAAATAATAAAGTATTCTTTAATGCGATCAGGAAGATATCATCTTCCAAAAACAATCTTATGTAATTTGCCCACCCTGTAAACCGCGGCATTTCCAACATGTTAAAGTAAGTAAAAGACAATCCTATGGAAATAATTACCGGAAGCACCGTAAAAATGAAGAATAAAATGAAATACGGCGCCAGCATAATATAGCAGGAGCGGTTCTTTTTGATCTGATACCCTAATTTTTTCTGTCTTTTCGCTATATCCGACAGATTTTCACTTGATGCCATAGCCTTCTCCTCCTACTCTTAATCTTCTGCAAGAGGCAGACCAAATTCTTTCCTCTTGTAATTAATCTCATCATTAATATAAATAACCTTATCCATCAACTGTTCTCTGGGCGTTGCCGTATCCTTATCTGTCGTTACTGTGTAGAATGCATTATTTACGTTACGCCATGAATAATATCCGCCCGGAACCTGAGGGATTCCTTTTACCCATTTAAACTGTTCTGCAAGCACTTCATAAGTTTCTACCGGCCACGGCAGGCTTTCAAAGGCTTCCTGATTGGCTGTTGCAACACGCGCTGCGGAACCCATCAGACTTTCCAGTTCCCTGTCAAATAAAATCTGTACGTCAGCCGATGTCCACCATTTTAGGAACTCCCAACACTCTTCGGGATATTCCGTATCCGACATAATGATACTTGCAAGTCCCGTACATCCTACGGAACGGTCAATCGTTCCATCCTCTTTCACCACACCCGGAACCGGTGCAAAATCCCATACGCCCTTAATATCCGGTGCGGAAACCTGTAAATTATTGTACACGGTATAATCCGCTATCATAATCGGCGCTTCACCGGTACGGAACCGCTCTTCCGCGCTGGTTACCGTATCAAGACCGTAATCCGTGTAATATTCACAATATTCTTTAAAGGTACTGATTGCAATGTCAGAATCCAATGCAGACGCCTTGCCGCCCTCTGTGTAATATTCTCCGCCATTCTGATACAGAAGCATTGCAAAAATCTGTTCACTGGGCAGCATCGCAAATTCCATCTGATTTTTTGCAAGCACTGTCATAGCCACTTTTACTTCATCCCATGTCTGCGGGATCTCAAGACCAACCTCTGCCAGAATGTCCTTTCTATAGAACATAACCGGGAATGTCTGCGTTTCCGGCAGCGCATATACCGCACCGTCAAAGGTAAATGCCGTCAGCGAGCTTTCGTAAAATCTTGAAGTGACTTCCTGCCAGTCGTCGAACTGCGTCAGATCCAGTACGGCATTTCTCAGACCATAATTGACAGGCGTATCATTTCCTGTATTTAACACCGCACCCGCAATACCGTTGGTATTTGCTACCTGTATCGCCACGTCCGGGCCTTCTCCCGCAAGTTCCGCACGAAGAAGCGTGTTCATATCAACAAGCTGTACATTGACGTTGATTCCTGTATCGGACGTAAAGCTTTCATCGATCAAAGATTTAATAACATTTGCCTGGTCACGTCCGGTTCCTACCCAAAGCGTAATCGTCGGATTTTCATTGCCCTCTTCCGCCACGTTGCCAATCTGGTTGTAGTCGATTACGAAAGAATAGTATAATCTCTTAAATTCATACCCCGCTTTCGCGAAGAAAGACGCATTCTTCACATCCGTTTTTGTATCCGGCGAAGTAATGTAAATACGGTCTAACTGTAAAGGCTGTGCGATAACCTGTGTAATCCATGTACCGGTTGCTCTGATATTAATTCGGAAAGTGGAGATGACCTTTACAAAGTATTCCTGATCCTCAATCAGATCGTTTAACTGATCCCTCATAGTGATCAGAACCGTTTCCTTATCACTGCTTCCTCCCGCCGCTGCGCGCAGACTGTCGATTGCATGATCCAATTTATCCCTGACCACAGTCATTTCCTGTTCAAGGCCCGGAAGGCTTGCTGTAATCTCATAGTCACGGTAACTGTCAGGGCTTACGCCGGTGATACGGATTACCTTACGATAAATAGCATTCAGCTCTTCCACACATTCCTGTACTTCACTGACAATCTCTGAAAATTCGCCAAGCACTACCTGCATGCGCAGCGTATGCTTTCCTTCTTCCAGATAGATCTCATAAGGAGTTCCGTTTTCATCAGAAAGAGTGTCTTCTCTCCAGCTCTGTTCATAGGTAAAACCATAATCGTTAAATTCTTCAAAAGGCACCTTCCCATCAATGAAAATCTTTCTGGAAACATAAATACCTCTTGTAAAATTCTGTTTTGCATACAGCGAAATATTATAATAACCGCTTTCAGGCACATCAAATTCCCATTCCATCCACTGTCCCGAAAGTCTCCATGAGTTACCGCCGATACTGTTATTCAAAAGTTCTTTTGCACTGGACGGATATACGGTCGGTGAAGACTGATCCTGCTGCGGATAGAGCATCTGTGAAGAAGTCTTTATTACATTTTCCGCCTCAATACGGATCATGTGTCCGCTTGTCGCTTTCGCTCCCTGTGCATCCCATCCTGCTTTTACCGTATCATAAGAATCTACCTTCTCATCTGCACCTAAAATAATCTTCCTGAGCAGCATGGGTTCTTTTCTGGATACTATGGTAATGGTATGCTCTCCTTTTTCCAGATACAGCGCAAGGTTATCTAACACATACCCGTCGCTGTCGTACAGAGAAGTCGTTACCCATTCAGGAATCTCTACCATTGACGGTTTCATATCGTTCCCCTGATTGTCTGATTCCCACGCCTTTACTTCGATGCCGTTTCCATCTGTTACTTTATCATCCACATCAATTTTCCAGACCCTTGAAAACTCTACGTCTGCAAGCTCTCTGTAGGGAAGTTCGCCATCTACAAAAAATCCTCTCTGGATCTCAGAGCTCTTTCCTTCAATCGGATAATAGACAACAGACAAATCGTACCATCCGCTTTCCGCCACATCGATATCATATTCGATCAAACCGTTTTCTGCGGTAAGAACGCTGGTTCCTTCCATACCTTCGTAGTTTTCAAAAGTCTGCGGCGCCGTCTGCGCCCCGTTCTCTTCATATCTGCTGAAATCACCGGCATCCACTTCTATCGTCTGGCCCGGAATGTTTCCATCCTTATCTGCCTGATACTCTTTGTAAAGCGGAACGCCTTCCCCAAGCGTATAAGTCCCTAAAAGTTCCTTGAATTCTTCCTCTGACATCACGGTCATGGCATTCGACTCTAACGGATACAAAGGACATATTCCGGCGAGTAATACCGCCGTCAGCACAAGTGCTAAAACTCTCTTTCCTGTCTTTCTCTTTTTCATCGATACCTCTTTCCGCATATTGCAAACTTTCTGCAATACAGCTTTTTAACTATAATACCAATTCCTATCTCCTTCTTCCGGTTTTGGCATATACCGGAGAAGCGCTTTCTCCATAAAGAAAGATACTGCAAAATACCACGCTGCCGGAAGCACCAATATAAGGGGCATCGGCAAAAAATAAGCCCAAAAAGTGAAAAGCAGTACTGTCGCCGCAACAATCAGAACCGTAACCGGCAGATACCGGACTGCCATTACGAAGGAAAGCTTAAATCCTTCCTTCAGTTTGAAGGAAAATCTGGATAATACCGGAAACAGATATACCATAATTCCGGCCGCCACCAGAAATATCCCGTCATATGCGGCAACTCCCGTTATTCCCACCGCTTCCTTTGTATTTGCTGCAATCTCTCTGTTGATATACAAAATAAATGTCAGTGCCATAAGAATCAGCGTCGCTGCAATTCCCCGTTTCAGATTTCTTTTATAGGCTGAAAAAAATTCTTCTACAGGATATCCCGTATCTTTTCTTACGCTTTTTGCTATTGCATAATAAAGCGCCGTTGTCGAAGTTCCTATCGTAATAATCGGGATACAGCCTATGAGCCAGCATATATTTAAAAGAATCAGCTCTCCCGCCTTATTAAAAAACACCATCAAAGGACTATCCATATGAAATAATCGTCCCATATTTATCACCACACTCCTTTCAAAAACTTTCCGATCTAAAATCAACTTCGTAAAAACTTCTTACTATTCAATCGGATAAGTTTTCAGATCCGGCAGTTCATCCAGCGTGATAACATGTTCATGTTCATAAACCTTCTTTAACATGGATTCTTCGGTATAAGTTTCAGAATAAACATTCAGGTTTTTATTGACTGATACAAATTCTCCGCCCCATGTTGCAAAAAATCCCCACATTGCGCCATCCCGTATTGCCAGATCAGGATCGAACAGGCAGCCGTTTTCCGAAAGCACAATCATTTTCTTTGCATCCGTATAATCAAGAGCCTTCATATACCGGTCTATCTGGGAGGTATATACCCTTTCGCCCGGATAGATATCTTCCCCGATGATATCCACATATTCATCGCCC
This sequence comes from uncultured Lachnospiraceae bacterium, assembly GCA_947650155.1. GTDB lineage: Bacteria > Bacillota > Clostridia > Lachnospirales > Lachnospiraceae > RGIG3002. The sequence goes on along the minus strand of CANSUS010000014.1, from coordinate 30,233 downwards.
GGATACCAGTCTCCGTCTTGTCCGTTCCATATCCAGATCAGATTATTCAGCTGATGTTCATTCGTAAAACGGTCATACATCAACTGATAAAGTTTTATGTAAGATTCCGGTTCACAATTTCCCCACCAGAACCAGCCGCCGCCCGCTTCATGTAACGGTCTCCACAGTACCGGAACACCGGCTTCTCTCAGGATCTTAAGCTGCTCCGCAATCACATCCATATCCGATATAAGAAGTTCCAAGCCCTCTTCATCCTGTCCGTTCATGATTGCATCCAGATCAATATTGGTATGTTCTTTATAAAAACCGCTGTACCAGGTTCCCGTCAAGTATTTTTCCGGTGCGTTCCAATGCCAGCAGAACGTCACAATGCCGCCATTTTCCCAAAATTCTTTTGCATACTCCGTTGCATTGCTGCTGCTGCCTTTTGCCACTCTGGAAGGAGAGTATTCAATAAAATCCAGTCCCAGCACCGCCGGATATTTACCGTCTGTTACTTTCCAGATACAGGCGTTTTCATGTCCGAACTGCCCGCTGTCACAGTATTGTCCGGAAAGAAAATCTTTCCCGTATATATCGCACATATAACTGAACAGCCTTTTTGCGCATTCATCCGCATTTTTATTTACAAGCTCGCGTGACACTTCATAGATGTCCTGACCAAGTTCCTGCGCTTCCTTTACTACAAGACTGTCAATACTGATCCATCCCCAGCTTTTCACAACCTCTACCTCGTGGGTTCCGGCTTCCAGATAAATCCGCCTTACCGCAGCATCTGAAAATTCCGTATCTTCATTTATAATCGTCCCTGCGTCCGTTCCATCCACCTTTATAAAATTTTCTTTATAACCGCCCTCGCTTGCACTGACAAAATTCAGATCATAAAATCCCGCTTCCGCAATTTCAATTGTGAACAGGCATCCGTCCCCGTCATTCTGTAAGCCTGTAATATACCCTTCTCCCGTAAAACCGCTCTTACTGCTCTCTACTTTCACATTACCGGTAAGCTTTGCTTCTTCCGCCTGCCAGGTTCCTATGACCTTTGCTTCCGGTTCCGCCTGCTGCTGTTCGCCGCTTTCTCCTCCCGAGCAGGCTGTCAGTGCAGCCGCCACGGCAACTGTTAAGGATAATAGTCTGCCAATCTGTTTTCTTTTCATAACCTCTCCCGTCTGTCTGTCTTAACAGACATCATAATATGCGTTGCTCCTATGATTGCATTGTGTTCTCTTCATTTTCTGTGGACTTTACTTTTAACTTAACAAATGTTCTTAACTTTAATTTTCATATTTCATATAATCATTTTAATTTACTTTTTCAAATTTATATCAATTTGTAACTTAACTTTTGGATTGCTGATTTCATAATTTTTTTACTGACAGATTATACTTTTTTAAAAGTTGTATACTTATTTTACTATATACCTATGCATTTTTACAAGATTAATTAACTAATTTATCTAATTTCGTACATATTGAACAAAATTGCTGACTAATTTTTTACTTAATAAGCACTTAAATTTAATTTATCGACGTTTCACGCCAAAAAAGCGGCCGATTTATACTCTCGACCGCTTTCTTTTCGTTTTTTTTCGTTACTTAACTATTTATTCTTGTTAATTTATAAACTTTTTAACTTAATTTTTTTCGGTTTGCCCTGTATTCCTGGCACTCATTTATTCAAAAATTCTAAATTCTTTCTGATCAATTCTATACGCTGCTCCACACATTTCACAGAACGAAGCGGATCTTCCGGCGTATTGAATACATAATCCTTTAACTTCTCAATTGTAGTCGCTGCCACATGCATCCTTGTATCACTGGAAGCATAATAAATGAATACTTCTTCTTTTTCATTTACAATGGCTCCGTTTGTAAACACTACATTAGACACATCCCCGACTCTTTCCCATCCTCTTGGTCCTATTAACATTCCCGAAGGTTCTGCAATTACCCGGGAAGGATCGTTTAAGTCCGTGGCAAAAGCATAGATGACATACCGTAAACCTGCCGCCGTATTTCTTACGCCGTGGGCGATATGTATCCAGCCCTTATCCGTCTTAATCGGTGTTGCGCCGGCGCCGTTTTTGGCTTCCGTGATCGTATGATATTTTCTTTTGCTTGTCATAACTTCTTCATCAATCACTGCATGTTCAATATCGTCGCAAAGGCCAAAACCAACCCCTCCACCGGAACCGGTATCAATAAAATCATCCATCGGCCTTGTATAAAATGCATATTTCCCATTCACGAATTCAGGATGCAGGACCACATTTCTCTGTTGAGGCGAGCGCAGTGTCTTCAGATTATCCAGACGTTCCCACGTCTTTAAATCTTTTGTCCTTACAATGCCCGCCGCTGCCACTGCTGCTGAAAGATCATTTACGCTTGTATCCTTACTTTCCGAACAGAATACGCCATAAATATAGCCATCCTCATGTTTTGTAAGCCGCATATCGTATACATTTGTCTCTTCCGGGCATGTATCGGGCAGTAAAACCGGATAATCCCAAAAACGGAAACCGTCTACGCCATTATCACTTTCCGCTACGCCAAAGAAAGACTTCCTGTCGTTTCCCTCGATTCTTGCAACAAGATAATACTTTCCATTTAAATAGATTGCGCCTGAATTCATCACTGCATTGATTCCAAGTCTCTCCATGAAAAACGGATTTGTCTCGGGATTTAAATCATATTTCCAGAAGAGCGGAATATGTTCCCTCGTAAGTACCGGATACTTATAGCGGTCATAAATTCCATTATAGTCTTCTGCAATCTCATTCTTACGGTTGATCAGTTCTTCATATTTTTTCAATTCTTCTTCATATTTTTTACACACCATCTTAACCTCCACTTATCCCATGAATTGATCCGAGTGAGCATCTTTTCACTCTTTCAGGCTTCTCTCCTGATCACTTCCAAGCACATTCTTCCGTTATGATACGGACATTTCCACGGCTCGACAATCGGCTTATCTTCATCCGGTCTTCCCTTTTCGTCCACACGCCAATACCATTCCGAACCTTTACGCTTATCGAGCATAAATTCTTTGATATAATTCCATACCGACTTTGCTGCTTCATAATATTCTTTTCTTTCAGGCGTTTTTTCATAACCATTCAAAAATCCCACTACTGTCTCTGCCTGCACCCACCATATACGGTGTGTATCTACAACCCCTTTTTCACATTCATTGCTGAGAGAATGCCCGTCAAATGCAATATGATAGATCTGATTAGTCAGATCTTTTGTGATCGGACTCATTTTCCGTTCATATTCTTCTTCACCAAGTATCTCCACACCGCGGTCAATAAGCCATGCTGTCTCAATATCATGTCCATAAGAATGAAGATCAAGAATACTGTTCATATTTTTATCAAAAAACACTTCCTGCCTGTGCAGTTCCGGATTATATACCTGTGCTGCAAAGCTGTCCAAAATGCTGTGCAGACGCTCCTTAACCCTGTCCTCACGACTTACACGATACAACTCCGTGTAAGCTTCAAATACATGCAGAAGTGTATTCATCGTCTTTTCCGCCATTACGCCGTTTTCGGATAGTTTCTCATTATCGATTTCTTCAAAATATCTGGAGAATGCCTCCAAATATCCGACCTCATCCCTGCATTTTGTCTCGATAATATCAAACAGTGAAAACGCCATATCCAGCGCCTCTTTATCCCCCGAAGCCTCATAATAAGATGAGAGCGCATAGATGGCAAATGCCTGATTGTAAGTGTGCTTCAAAGTCTCTTCCGGTGTGCCGTCATACTTTACCGACCAGTAAATTCCTCCGTATTCTTTATCCATGCAGTAATCACGCATAAACTGAAAGCCATGTTCTGCTTCCGCAAGCAGACTTTTATCCTTCAGTATTGTATAAGCATTTGAGAAAAACCAGGTAATTCTGCTGTTCAGGATACATCCCTTTACCGCCTTTTTATCCACTTCAAGGTCATACCCCATGAAACCATAATATCCGCCATGCTCATTGTCCCTCAATCCTTTCCAAAAAGGAATAATACACTCTGTCAAATGTCTGCGCACTTCATTTACCATCTTGCTTACCCTCATTTCTTCTATTTCATTTTTGCTTTACCCCTTCACTGCGCCCATTGTAAGACCACTGTAAATCTGCTTCTGACATAAGATGAAAATAATCAGGGCAGGCAGAAGAGAAACGATCAGTCCCGCGCAAATCAGGTTATACTGGTTTCCAAGCGGTCCTGTAAAGGTATATAAAGATGTTGCCACTGTTACCCACTTTGTCTTATCCTGCAGGTACAAATTTGCCGCATAGTATTCATTATACGTGCCAACGCCTTTTAAGATCATTGTCGTAATAATCGCCGGCTTCAAAAGCGGAAGCAGGATTCTGAAAAAAATTGTAAAATAGGATGCACCATCCATATATGCCGATTCATCAAGGGAAACGGAAATATTTTCAAAAAACTGAATAAATATGTAAATCGCAATAACATCCGTACCCATCATCATTATTATATAACCATATAAATGATTAATAAAGCCTAAATTTTTCATAATTGCATAAGTTGATACCTGCATCGCAATTCCCGGAAGCAGCGTTGCAAACAAAAACAAATTTCTGATCAGCCCGTTTCCCGGGAACTGAAAACGGTTCAGCACGTAGGCAAGCATGGTTCCTACCATGATAGAGCCAAACAGTACGCACACCAGTACGATACCTGAATTAATAAACGCCCTTCCCATGTTGGCTCTTGTAAACGCATTTACAAAATTCTGAAAGTTCAACCAGTTTTCCGGCATTGTCATAACATTGGTAGACGCATATTCCGCATCCGTTTTAAATGCCGTAACCACACAGGATACAACCGGAAGCACTGCCACAAAGGAAAAGAACACCAATGAAAAATATTTTAAAAAGACAAGAACATACCTTTTTATTTTTAATGCTGCATTCATATCAAACCGCGCTCCTTCCCTGTTTTTTTCTTAATTCCTTCTCAATCTTTTTCTGTCTCTTTATTCCTGCATTTTTATCTTCATCCGCCGCATCTTTAAATACATACTTAAAGAACAGTTTCTGAAGAATTGTCGCTGCAAAAATAATCATCAAAAGCACAATCGCCATTGCAGAGGCAAGACCTACCTTCTGCTGCACATGGGCAATATCGTTCATAACAACGAAATACGTTCCCGTTCCATTTGCGCCATCCGTAATAACATAAGGCGGCTCAAAAGCACTGAGCGAACCCGTGATAGACAGGATAACATTTAAGGTAACAATCGTCTTGATGCTCGGCAGAATAATGTACATAAACTGCTGGAATTTATTTGCGCCGTCCAGATCCGCCGCTTCATACATTTCCGCATCCACAGACATAATTGCACCGATAAACAGTACCATGTTCTGTCCGAAATACCTCCAGACCGAGGTTGCCACCAAAGATATATTATTAATCCGCTGATCTTTTAACCAGTACGGAAGATTATCCAATTCAAATCCGCACCACTGGAGTACAGTATCAAATACAAATCCTCTTGTGTAGAAAAATTTAAAAATAAAACCGATTGCGATACCGCTTATCAGATAGGGAAAGAACATTAACCCTTTAAATATGCCGCTTCCCTTCACTTTAAAACTGAGCACCGTAGCAAGATAGAGCGCAAGCGCAAGCTGTACGATAGAACCGCCCATATAATACAGGCTGAGTTTCAGTGCGCCAAAGCAATCGCTTCTGGAAAAAACGTCTTTATAATTTTTCAGACCTACAAAAGTTCTCGGTCCAATATATTTCATCTTTTGAAAACTAAACGTAAACATTTCTGCAAAAGGCAGATATGTAAAGGTAAATAACAGCAAAAGAGGCAAAAACATAAACGTAACAATTACAATTGTCTGCTGTCCTTTTCTACTTTTACGCCATTTTGTAAACCCTGATGGCTGTTTCTCTTTACTCCCCGTAGCAGCGATAGCCGTCATACCCATTCCTCCTTATCCCTGTCCATACACTATAAAATCGGGGCGGGGAAGTAATTCCCTGCCCCTTGAACATTTCATATGTTTTTATTATTTTGTTACTTCAACGCTGAGGCTTTCCTGTGCGCCAGTCCATTTTGCATTCCATTCTGCCATAATGTCATCAAATGTCATGTCACCGTTTGCAGCATGTTCAACAATTGCCTGTACTTTAGCATCTCCGCCTGCATTAATACTTAATTCAGATTCAGAGTTTAACTCATTAAAGAGATCTTCTTCACCTGCTACTGCCGGATCATCTGCTACCATATCGATACCGTCAAATGCAGAGTAAAGATCAGGATATTCTCCTTCTAAATCGATTGGAACACCGCCTTCATTGTATGAGAAACCTGATTTTTCGGTAAACCATTTAACAAATACCATAGATGCTTTCTGATTATCTTCAGAAGCTTTTACGTTAATAGCAAAGCTGTAGTCAGGTCCAGCTGATGCATACTGTTTTCCATTTACGGTAATCGGGAAAGGCATATATCCGATATCATCGCCGTGGTCGCCTGCTTCCACCATCTGTGAGAATGCCCAGGAACCTAATACCATACATCCGATCTCACCATTGTTAATCATACCCTTGCAGCCTTCCCAGTCTGTTGTTGTAAAGTCGTCTTCTGTAAGTCCGCCTGCAACTGCATCATAAAGAACCTTATATACTGCATAAGCATGAGTTCCGTCACCGTAATCTTTGAACGGCTCTGCAGTATGTAACAGTTCCTGATTCATATAATCAGACTGTCCTGTTGCAGTTCCTCCAAGGTAAGCATCCCATGCACCCATTGTCCATCCTGCTGCATAGTTTGTATAAAGAGGTGTTGCATCTGTATTATCTTTAATCGCCTGCAATGCTGCAATGAAATCATCCGGAGTTTTCGGAAGTTCTGTGATTCCCGCTGCTTCAAATACTGCTTTGTTGTATACGATACCCTGTGCGTTACCTGTAGAAGGAACACCATATACCTGTCCGCCATACTCCCACGCGGTAGGGAATCTGATTTCGCCTTCCATCGTTGCAAGATCGCCAAAGCTTAAAAAATACTCGCCTAAAAGATTTTTATCCACTGCCGGGATAAACATGATGTCGCCCCAGTTACCGCTGGAAAGACGAAGAAGAGCATCTTCTGCATAGTCTGTGATACCTTCCACTTCCACTGTAATGTTTGGATACATTGTATTAAAGTCAGCAATGTAATTATCCAGAGAACCATTTTCTACCAGATCGGTTCTGTGTGTGAGCCATTTAATTGTTGCTGTAACATCTGTGTAGCTCTCGCCAAGAGTAATTCCCGCATAGCTTAAAGCGCCGTCATCACCTGCGCCTGTGTCCGCATCCGCATTATTGTCTGCGTCTGCATTTTCATCGGTGTTTGCCTCGGTATTTGTGTCTGTATTATTGTCTGTGTTGTTTGCTGCCGGTGCATTTGACTCTGCCTGGCCTCCGTCAGAGTTACCACATCCGATCGTTCCAACAGCCATCATAGCTGCCAAACCAAATGCCAATAATTTCTTCATTTTCATTTGAAGTTCCTCCCTAAATTAATTTTAGTTTAAAAGTTTTTTAAATAACTTTAATTTAATTATATATATATTGAATTTTTAATCATCATTTATTATTGATATTTATATACCATTTTTGTTATTATTATGATTTTCCCTTATTTATACAATTTTTATATTTTATTTTTGTATATTTTTACTATTATTTTCTTTCTTATAAGAATTTACATTAACCTTTTTTAGTTTATTTTAATTCTCATATTAACTTTTCCTTGATTTTTACTTTGCAATACTCTATCATGAAGTTACATCTTAATGAAAGGAAACAATATTATGGATTTTGCATCTGCATTTTTGCATTCTTTCCGCGTTCCGCCTCATCTGACTTCCGGTTTGGATGATACTGTACTTTTGGGTAATATATATGAACAGAACCCTCTGACAAATACGCAGTTAATCACTCTGTATTCCCGTGCTGCAGTCGAAGCAGGTTTTCCTTTCTTTTACGATATTACCGGCATTGATTGCTATTGTTTTCTTTATACAACCGCCGGAAGCGGGAAGATAGAGACTGCCGGTCCGGTTAAAAGTCATCTGCTGTCAAAGGATGATCTTCTCTTCTTTCACTGTAATCAGCCTTTTACTTTACAGACAACTGCCGCACCGTGGAAATTCAAAGTCCTTTTCGCCGGAGGTGGAAATCTTCCTTTTTATATGGAAACTACAGAAAATGCTTCAGGCTGTATTGTAAAGTCAATTGTCTCCGGCAAACTGACACATGACTTTAATCTGCTTTTTCAAAACAACATGGAAGAAAATATCATGTGCAAACTGATAGATGAACAAAATATGACAAATCTCTGCGTCACTTTTCTTTCCCAACTCTTAAAAGCAGAAAAAAGCAATATACATGTACCGGAATATCTTCTGGAAGTGAAACAGCTTTTTGATACGCACTATGAACACAATTATTCCCTTGATGAACTGGAGAACCTGTTTTCCATTAACAAATATCGTCTTTGCCGGGAATTTTCCAATTGTTTTGGAGACTCTCCGATCCAATATCTGAACCGGATCAGAATAGAGAATTCCAAGATACTTTTACAAAATACAAATTTAAAAGTTCATGAAATTGGTACGAAGGTCGGAATTGAAAATACGAATCATTTTATTAATCTCTTTAAACGCAGAGAGGGCATTACTCCACGTATATACAGAGAAACAAGGCTGCCGTAACAGCAGCCTTGTTTCTCTTCAAAGATCAGTCCCATTTCAGCTGAGAGACACTGTCCTTGTATACAAGATGTCCTTCAATGACAGAAACACCCTTTTTATAACTTTCATTTTCCATTTTTTTAATAAGGATATTGATACTCTTTCGCGCCATTTCCTTCATGTCTACCTCATAAGTCGTTATTTCCACATCGCATAATCCGGGATAAAGATAATTATCAAATCCTACAACTGAGACATCTTCCGGTACGCTGTATCCGTTTTCCTCCAACAGCTTGATCAGTTCACTTGCCGTCAGATCACTGTTGCACACAAACGCTGTGGGCATTTCCATTGGAAGCTGCAAAACGCCGTCTTCACCGACTTTTCCATGTTCCATATCCCGGTCCTTTATGATCCAGTCTTCCCGTATCTCCACACCATGTTCCATAAGAGATTTGGCATATCCAAAATATCTGTCCGTAATGCTTCCCGTATAAAGCAGCGTTCCTACATAAGCAATCTGCCTGTGTCCCATTCTGAATAAATAATTCGTCAAAAGATACGCTCCATAGTAGTTGTCTGTAACAACTGCGTCGCATTCCCTGTTTTCATCATAAAAATCAAGATACATAAGCGGCGTCTTTGTTTCGTCTTCCATTTTATGAAGATATTGCGGAGAAAGTTTTCCAACGACAATCATACCGTCCACTTTGTCTTCCCTGATCAGTTTAGGCAGTTCCCGTCCCGTCTCCATTTCCGTCGTCACTACTTCCAGCATTGTAAAGCATTCTTTTTGTACGGCCTTTGTGGCGACCTCCTGGTACATCTGCCAATAAAAAGAATTATATTTATCCAGATAATGTTCTGCAATAATTACCCCTATATTATAACTTTTGTTTTTCTTTGCAAGGCGCTCTGCAGACGGCTGCCGATATCCCAGCTCATCTGCCAGCTGTTTGATCTTTTCCCGCATCTGTTCGCTGACGCCTTTTTGTCCCGATAAAGCTTTAGATACCGTTACTGTACTTACATTCATCCTCTTTGCAATATCTGCCAATTTTACTGCTTTGCCCATAGTAGTCACCTTGCCTTCATCATTTTTATGTTTTTACCGGTTATTCTGTTATCTTGCCGTAAGATGAATCAGTCTGCCTTTAAAATCTCCCCACGGATTTTCAATCAGAATCCCTGCATTCATCAGCGTATCGCCCGCGTATACTCCTTCTTCTCCCTCTATCGTATAATCCAGCCCTTCCGAAAGTCCTTTCAATTTTATTTTTCTACTCTTGCAGTTTGGACGGTTCAAAACCTGAATAAAGGTTACAAGCGCCTCCCTCTTATCTTCTGATACTACCATATAACAATCATATTCATGATTTACCGAATAAGATGCAATTCTATAATATTCCCCTTCCCTTACAAGATCATTGTATTTATGATACATTTTAACCTGTTCAGGAATTTGATCCCTGTCTTCCTGCGGGATCTTTGTCACGTCCAGTTCATAGCCAAAGGTTCCTGCCAAAGCCACATAACCTCTTGTTTCAAACGGTGTAACCCTTCCTACTGTATGATTGGGGCAGTCGGAAACATGCGCTCCCATCGTAGACAGCGGATAAATCATCGCCGTTCCCTCCTGTATGGAAAGTCTCTCAATCGCGTCCGTATCGTCGGAACACCAAATCTGAGGGCTGTAATAAAGCATGCCCGGGTCAAAACGGGCGCCTCCGCCGGAACAGTTTTCCAGCAGAAGATGCGGAAATTCCGTAATCAGTCTCTCCTGTAATTCATACACGCCCAAAACATATCTGTGGAAAAGCTCGCCCTGTCTGTCCGCGTCGAGTTCCATACTTCCAATATCGCTAAGCGGGCGGTTCATATCCCATTTCACATACTCAATATTGGCGCTTCTTAAAACGCTGGCAATACTTTCATAAGTATGCTCTCTCACTTCTTTTCTGCTAAGATCGAGTACATACTGATTTCTTGCCCTGCCAGGCTCTCTTCCCGGTACAGCGATCGCCCAGTCGGGATGCGCTTTGTAAAGCTCGGAATCCGGCGATATCATTTCCGGTTCAAACCAGATACCGAATTTCATACCAAGCTTATTCACTTCTTCTACCAGATGATTTAAGCCGCCGTTTAGTTTTTCTTCGTTCACAGTCCAATCGCCCAGACTTGTATTATCATCGTTTCGTCTGCCAAACCAGCCGTCATCCATAACCAGCATCTCAATGCCAAGCTCTGAAGCCTGTTTTGCAATCTGAATCAGCTTCTCTGTATTAAAGTCAAAATAGGTTGCTTCCCAGTTATTGATCAATATAGGACGTTTCTTATCCTTATATTCGCCCCTGATCAGATGTTTCCGGTATAATTTGTGAAGAGACGTGGTCATGCCGTCGAGACCCTCTGAGGAATAAACCATGACGGCCTCGGGAGTCTGAAAGCTTTCCCCTTCTTCCAGTTTCCAGCAAAAATCCTGAGGATTAATCCCCATAACGGCTCTCACAACATCAAATTGATTCTTCTCTGCCTGTGCAAAAAAGTTACCCGAATACACAAAATGTATTCCATATACATCGCCTCTTTCCTGCGTGGCATCACCGGCTTTCAATGCAATAAAAGGATGATCCTGATGGCTGGACTCCCCACGTTCGGAAGTCACACCCTGCTTGCCATACCCCACTTTTCTATACTGAATTTTTCTCTCCCTTGCCCAGGAACCGTGCATGGTTAAAAGTTCAAAATCCTGATTATCAATCTCTAAGCAGGCAGATAACGCTCTGGTGAGATACACCGGCTCTTTCCCCTTATTTGTAATCTTCACGCTTCTTGCTATCACATCCGTATCTTCAAATGTACTATAATAAAGCACTACTTCCATGTTCAGCGCTTTATCCTCACAAATAAGTTCTAATGTGGTACATTCCCCTTCTGACCCAAAAGTTGCCGGCAGACCTGAAAGCTTTGGTTTGCCTTTATAAATCTTATGACCGGTATAGCTTAAAGATACTGCGCTGTGCCCTCCTTTTGTCCTGACCGAAATACAGCTTTCCCTGTAATCTCCAAGTCCGTGAGTCGGATATTCAAAGGGAAACGCATCCAAAAAAGAAAGTCTGTCCCTCGCATTTTTAGAAGGCACAAAGGGCGCCTCACCTGTCCTGCAAAGATATCCCAGATGATGATCTCTGCATTTCTTTCCATAATATGCGTGTCCGACAAAATTTTCTTCATCTACAATGCCAATGATATAACTGCTTTTCGGTGTATCCAGTTTAAATACTCTGTCCTGTTCAAAAAATTCAATCCCCATAAACCCTGTTCCTTCCTTAACAAATATATGATATATTTTTTTCTGTTTCCGATAAATCCTATATATAAAAAATACCAATTACTTAATCAAAAAGCAACTGGTATTTTAATCTTTTTTATTTTTTTTTAGCTTTCCCGGTCATTCCATGCATTTTTCCACTTCTTTGGTTGCAATCACAGGAATCCCAGTCCCTGCTATATCTGCAAAAATAATATCCCCAATGTGAACCGGCGCTTCTACCTCCACATCCTGCAGCGCCTGAATACACTCAAACACTTTATTTTTGGGTATTCCGTCCTGTGTTTTCACAGACAGGGCAGGCAGAACCCCTCCTTTTATTCTCACGGTCGTTGTCACAATACGGGTAGGAGCCGTCGTCTCTTTCTTTCCATAATCCTCGCCTCTTTTACAAGTATTCCCGGAAATATGCACTTCTCCGTTTTCTTCTATTTTTGCTTTCAAACTGCATCCCAGAGGACAGCAGATACATACAAGATCTCTTTCTTCCATTTTTGCTCCCATCTGTCCGCTTTAGCGGACACTCAAATCTGCTACACTTCCTGTTCTATTTTTATGGTAATTTTTACCAGTCCATCACATTGTTCCATGTCCGCTTTTCTCAGTTTAACCTGCTCCATTTCTCCCGGTGCAAGCATTGGCCGCTTTATTTTTTTGATGCATTTCTCATTCAAATACACTGCAATATATGCATTTCTGTATATATTATCTACACGAAATCTGATCATCTGCTCTTCATCCATTCTTGTTATATCCAGCTTGGAAGGAACCGTATAGCGCACTCCCGATTCTGCTGATACCGCTGTTGTTTCTTCCTTTGATGCCGGCAGAAGACCCTTTACATAGGCCGCTGCTTTCTCTCCCGCAGTCTGTGCCTCTCCAGACACATAATCTACCAGATCATGCACGTGCAGCACATTGCCGCATGCAAAAATCCCCGCTTCACTGGTCTCCAGACTTTCGTTTACAAAGGGACCCGATGTTACTGGATTCAACAAAACACCCGCTTCTTTGGAAAGCTCGTTTTCAGGAATCAGCCCGCAGGAAAGCAGCAGTGTATCGCAGGTAATCTCTTCTTCCGTTCCGGGAATGGGTTTTCTGTTTTCATCCACTTTTGCAACCGTAACGCTTTCCACCCGCTCTTTTCCTTTAATCCCTGTTACCGTATGGTTCAATTTCAGTGGAATATCGTAGTCCTCAAGACATTGCACAATATTTCTTTTTAATCCGCCGGAGTAAGGCATAATTTCTGCAACCAGCTTTACTTTAGCCCCCTCCAGTGTCATTCTTCTTGCCATAATCAGCCCGATGTCTCCTGAACCTAAGATCACAACTTCTTTTCCGGGCATCCTTCCTTCCATATTTACATAACGCTGCGCTGTTCCTGCAGAATAGATTCCCGCCGGACGATACCCTGGTATATTCAACGCTCCTCTTGCCCTTTCTCTGCATCCCATTGCAAGAATCACCGCTTTTGCCTTGATTGTAAACAGTCCTTTTTCTTTATTCATTGCTGTTACCGTTTTATCATTTCCTATGGAAATCACAATCGTTTCCAGCATATACGGTATCTGAAGTTCTTTTACTTTGCTTATGAAACGTGCTGCATATTCCGGTCCTGTAAGTTCTTCATGAAAAGTATGCAGACCAAATCCATTATGGATACACTGGTTCAAAATCCCTCCCAGTTCCTTATCCCGTTCCAATATCAATATATGGTCCACACCTGCTTCTTTCGCCGAAACTGCTGCCGCAAGTCCCGCAGGACCGCCTCCTATAATAACGATATCCGCCGTCACTGTTTTCTCCTCCATTCTCTTCACGCTTTATTCATTCCTGTCAAAAGCCTTGATTCACCTCCGGTTTTTGTAATCTCCCCTATGTCTTTTCCCAATTCTTCTGCCAGTATTTCCACTGTTTTAGGGGAACAAAAACCTGCCTGGCACCGGCCCATTCCTGCCCTTGTCCTTCTCTTAATCCCGTCCAAAGTAGTGGCGCCAAGAGTCCGACGGATCGCCGCCAAAATCTCTCCTTCTGTTACAAGCTCACACCGGCATATGACATTGGCAAATGCAGGATCTTCCGCTATCAGCCTTTTTCTTTCTTCCTCATCCGCTTCCGCCATATTGGGCATTCCTTTTCTTTTCTCTTTAAAATCCGGCTTTTCTTTTGCAGACAGTCTGGCGGCAATCCATTCTGCCACATATTCGCCAATCGCAGGCGCACTGGAAAGCCCCGGCGATTCAATCCCGGCCGCATCAAAAAATCCCGGCGCATCTTCCGCTTCCCCAATCACAAAATCATCGTCCTCTTCTCCTCCGAAATCAGCCATATGGGCCCGCAGACCTGCAAACGAAGTAATAATCTGTCTTGTCGGAAGATTTTCCACACTTTTTCCGCCCTTTGCAAGCAATGTCTCCATGCCCTGCGCCGTTGTGTCAATTCCCTCTTTATCTTCTATATCTTCTGCAGTCGGTCCTGCCAGAAGATTGCCGTGTACAGTCGGTGTTACAAGCACTCCTTTTCCATATACGCCCGGAAGCTGAAAAATGGTATGGGAAACATAGTTTCCAGCCTCCTTATCCATAAGGCAGTATTCTCCTTTTCTTGCCACAATCTTCATTTTCTTTCCGCTTACCATATTGTGAATCACATCCGCATAAACACCTGCTGCATTCACTACTGTCTTCGTCTCATAACTGCCCTTATCAGTTTCTATCTTATAACCGTTTTCCGTTTTCACAAGATTTTCAACCTTTGTATTCAGGAAAAATTCCACTCCGTTTTCCGCTGCATTCTCCGCCAACGCCATTGTCAGATGAAACGGACAGACAATTCCTCCTGTCGGGGCACAAAGCGCCGCTTTTGCTTCATCGGAAATATGCGGCTCCAATTGTTTTAACTGCTCTCTGTTCAAAATGCAAAGGCCTTCTACTCCGTTTTCCTCTCCCTGTTTTTTTAATTCCTCCAGCCTGTCCTTCCCCTCCTCATCAAAAGTAAGAACCAGCGAACCGTTTCTTTTAAAAGGAAATTCCAGGTCCTGTGAAAGCTTTTCCATCATTTTATTGCCAAGTACATTGAATTTTGCTTTCAGGCTGCCCGGCTTTGCGTCAAATCCGCCATGAACAATGCCGCTGTTTGCTTTTGAAGTACCTTCGCATACATCCGAAGCTTTCTCTAAAACTGCAATCCTAAGCTGCCATTTTGATAATTCCCTTGCAATCGCGCTGCCTGTAACGCCTGCGCCGATAATAATCACATCATACATTTTAATCCTCCATTCTTTCCGTTTGGATATTCTTATATTTACCATACCTGTTCTAACAATTCTTTGCAATATTGTAAAGAAAAATTTCCATCCTGCAGTCTGATCGCATTTTTTCCTGCCAGCTCTTCCGTGTATTCCGCTGCCGGATACACAGTCACTCCATTGATTCCTTCCTCCACATGGCAAATAACCGGCTCAATCCCATATTGCTTTATATAAACCTTCCCCTTCTCATTCCTCCCCAGCGTGATCCTTGCCATGCCGCCTACCATGCGGTCTGCTACTCCGTCTCCCGTTCCTGACGTCCAGTTTACAAAATTTCCCAGTGAATAATAGACCAGCATGCCATCTCCTGTATCGGTCCCTGTCAAAACCCCGTCCTGCTCCTCCAAATCACAAATTTCTGATCCGTTTTCTCCCAGCCAGACAACCGGCTCTATCACATGCGGATGCGTGCCAAGTACCAGATCCGCTCCGTTTTCCCAAAAAAACCGTGCCATCTGTTCCTGATATGCATCCTGCGTCAGCCGGTATTCCGTCCCCCAATGCGGGCATACGACCGTAAAATCCGCCAGCTCATCCGCACGCTGCAAGTCCTCTTCGATTCGCTCCTTTTCCAGCATATCCACGGCATACTCCATGCCATCCGGCATCGAAATCCCATTGGTCCCGTAGGTATAATTTAAAACCGCTATTTTCATACCATCCTTTTCATAGATATAAATCTCTTCCTGATCCTGCGCGCTGTCATGTATGCCAAGGACTGCCAGCTCCGGATGGCTTTCCTCCCAAAACCCAAGACAGTTGGTAATTCCCTTTGCGCCTTTATCCAACGCATGATTTGTAGCATGGAGAATCACGTCAAACCCGGTATCCGCCAAAGCGTCTCCCAATTCAAACGGTGCGTTAAAAGCCGGATATCCCGAAATGCCAAGCTCTGCTCCTCCCAGAATGACCTCCTGATTCACAATTGCCAGATCTGCCGACTCAATCTGCTCTTTCGTATGGGCAAAAACGGCTGAAAAATTATAGTTTCCATCTTCCTGCAGACCGCTTTCCGCTACCGGAGTATGAAGGAGAATGTCGCCGGTCATAAGCAGAGTGATTTCCGGCTCTTCTCTGAAAGACTCCCCCGTATCTGTTTCTTCAATACTTTCACCTGCAGCCTCCGTCTTTTCATCTATTGTTGCAGTATCTGAATTTTCTGTACTATTTGTTTCCGTTTCCACGAATATCTTCACCTGCGGTTTCGCAGCACTGCCGGCTTCGTCCGACTCCCCGCAGGCTGTAAGCAGAAAGCCTGAAGCAAAAACAAAAAATAAGATATTTCTTTGATATTTTAATTTTTCTTTTTTCATTTTGACTCCCGTCTGTCCGCCTCAGCGGACATTGAAAATTAACAATATCCATCCAATATTACTATACCACATTATTATATTTCGTTGCTTACGATTTACTAAATTATGTTATCCCTTTGTAATTTACATTCCATAATCATGCTTTCTTATTGAAATCTGTTTTTGATCTGATATTTCATTATCATTTTAGTATAAGTTGAGAAATAATTGAGATTTCTATAAAATAATAAATAGTAACGGATCAGAAAAACGCCGGAAGTATCAAAAAAAGCTGTCAGAATTGCTGAAATCGTATCTGTCTTTCAGATCATACTCCCTGTTTTAATCTGTATACTGGCACTGCTTTTCACTGCTTCCATGTTTTATAATCTGAAATTAAAAGGACCTTTGAAGACACTTGCAGGCGCAGCTTCCCGCATTATAGATAACGATCTTGACTTTCAGATCGAAGCAAAGTCGCAGGATGAATTAGGTATGCTTTGTACTGCCTTTGAAACCATGCGGAAAACATTGCTGAATAACAATCGCGAATTATGGAGGCAGACTGAGGAACGAAAACGGCTGAATGCCGCCTTTTCCCATAATTTGAGAAATCCGGTTACTGTTTTAAAAGGCTCCATAAAATTAGCCCAAAAAAGTTTGGATAATACTATATCGGAAAGAGAACAGCTTACCGGACATTTGGCTCTTATGGAAAACTATACCAACAGAATTGAACGTTATATAGAAACCATGAGCAGCATTCAAAAATTAGAGGAGACGCCTCTCGTCCGGGAAAAGGCGGATTGGAATACTCTGGCTGCCGAACTGAAAAATATAGTGCATTTGGCAGCTCTTAACAGCTGTGTTCAAATACAATTGGATGCCGCTCCCTGTCCGCATTCTGTCTTAATAGACAGATCCATCTTATTCCAAATCATGGAAAATCTTCTGTCAAATGCGCTTCGTTTTGCCAAACAGCACATTTCTGTTTCCTGCTTTGTCGACGACGCATTCTTTCATTTAACGGTAACGGATGACGGATGCGGTTTCCCGGACACCCTATTAAAAAACGGGATTCAGCCGTTTAAAAAAGGCAATGAAGACTATGACCATTTCGGCATCGGACTCTATACCTGTCATCTTCTTTCCGCCAGACATGGAGGCGGCATAACGATTGGTAATCTTCCGAAAGGGGCGGTTGTTTCGGCGGTATTGCACATCCGGTAAACAAGTCTTGATTTTTATAAACGCATGTTAAAACCTTGAGAGATTTTTGAGATTTGCCGTCTATACTTCTTCTCATCAACCTATAAGGAGGATTTTTATTTATGGAAATCAGAGTAAAAGACATTTCAAAAATCTACGGTGCAAATGAAAATCAGGTTGTCGCTTTAAACCTGGCATCCATGACAATACAGGAAGGAGATTTTATCTCCATCATGGGACCCAGCGGCAGCGGAAAAAGTACTCTGCTGCACATTATCAGTGGATTAGATACTCCCACTTCCGGCAGCGTACTTTACGGCAGCACGGATATTCATCACGGCAGCGATAAAGATTTGTCCGCTTTTCGCCGCCGGAAAATCGGATTTATATTTCAACAGTTTAATCTGCTTCCTGTCCTGACTGCCTATGAAAATATCGTTATGCCGATGCTTTTGGATAAAAAACAGGCTGACGAAGCATATTTGCAGGAACTGGCTTCCCTGCTTGGATTAAAAAACCGGCTTTCCCATTTACCCCACGAACTTTCCGGCGGGCAGCAGCAACGGACAGCCATTGCCCGGGCATTAATTGCCAAACCGGATATTATCTTTGCCGACGAGCCTACCGGAAATCTGGACAGCAAAAGCGGCGGAGAAGTCATGAACATGCTTTGTAATATTCGGGAAAAGATGAAAAAAACACTCGTGATCATTACCCATGATCCGCGTATCGCCCAAATGGCAGAACGTCGCTTTACCATAATCGACGGAGAACTTTCGGAGGTGACTGCATCATGAAATCCTATTTATCCCTTGCCGTCAAAGAATTAAGAAAGCAAAAAATTATGGCATCGCTCATTTTGACTGCCGTAATTCTTTCCAGTATCATGACAACTGCAATCGGCGGCTCTCTCGGCATTTTACAGACAATGAGAATGGAGCAGGCCGCCTCTCTCAACGGTGACCGCTATGCTACCTTCCATCAGCTTTCCTATGAGCAAAAAAACCTGTTAGAAAACGACCCTCGTCTTACAGACGCAGGCAGTATGATTACTGTCGGATGCATAAAACTTGGCAACAGCGGTCTGACCCTTTTTGCCCGGGAATATCTGGGAGACGCGCTAAACGCCTATCCTGCAGTTAACCGCTTAAAAGAAGGGCGGCTTCCAACCGCCCCGCTGGAAATCGCCCTGCCGGAAAATGCTTTACCATATTTTGATCAAAAAATCCATGTTGGCGACACGATCACCCTGCAGGCATCTATTTCTCTTATGAACGGATCAATACCGGCATTTGAATATACTTCTGAATTTACTGTCTGCGGTATACTGGAAAGCAACTATATCGGTTACTCTACAGGAACCTTGGAAGCTGTACTTGGCGAAGGCAGCGCTTCCTTGCTGCTGCCGGAAGATTATCTTCTTTATTCTACCGATTTCAAAACAAAAGATACGAGGCAGTTTCAATCCATTGTAAATGAGCTGGCAGATACACTTAATCTGGAGGAATCCAATATACAGTATAACTGGATTCTGTTAGACGCTCTCGGAATTTCTTACAAAGAATCAGGAACATCCGATACAGACAAAGGATTTTCTTTTATGACGCTCGCCTGCGTTATAGTTGGCGCGCTCGTTTTGCTTGCAGCAGGACTGGTCATTTATAATATTCTGAAAATAGATATTACAAAACATATCAAGGAATACGGAACGCTGCGTGCAATAGGAGGGGAACGGGGACAGATTTACCGTCTTGTTTCCATAAAGCTTTTAATATTATGCGGCATAGGCATTCCAGTCGGTCTGGTGATCGGTATATTGTCTGCAAAAGGAATTTTAACAGCGGCAACCGGTATGCTCAATCCCGAACTGTTTATGGCGGACAGTACTGCCAAGCTTCATACTGCCATCCGGCAGACAGACTCCGGTAATGGAATCTTTTATTTGATCAGCGTTATCATCACTTTATTATTTGCAATATTGGCGGCTTTTCCGGCAGCCCGGTACGCCTCCCATGTTTCCCCGGTTATTGCAATGTCCGGGCAAAATATAAAAGTCAAACGCATCAGCAGGAAAAGAAAAAAGATCCGTCATTTTGAAGCTTACTTTGCAAGATTGAATTTAAAACGCGGACGCGGCAGAACAGCTATTACGATCCTCTCTTTAATTATGAGTATTACAGTATTTGTCGCCCTGCAGAGTTTTACCGCGCTCCTCGACACAAGCAGCGATATAAAAAATCAACATACAGGAGATTATTCCGTTACAAATGAAACCATCGGAATCACCCCGCAAAGCGTAGAAGAAATCCGCGAAAATGAAGCGGTAGAAGATCTGCCAACAACCAAATTGTCAACCTATACGCGGGATGAAAACGGTAATATTCCGATCGATCTCAATTTTACTTTACAGTCCTGGGAAGCATTTCATATTGCAGGCATAGACGATACCCGTCTGACTTCTTTTGCGGACGGACTATCCAAACAAGATATCGACGATCTGATATCCGGCGACGCATGTATTGTAAGAAATCCGATTCCGTTTTCCTATGATGGGCAGACAGTAGACACTACCAATCTTAAGTATAACGATATGATAACAGTGAACGGACAAAAGCTGCGTGTTGCCGGCATTACAAATACAACCGTTACGGTCAACAACATGGACTATATTAATGGTGTGGAAATCATCGTAAATGAAGAGCTATATCATTTATTAACAGGTGAAAACGCCTATTTGGAGATTTATCCCATTCTCACTCCCAATGCCAATACCGCTCAGTTTGAAACATGGTTAAACGCCTGGTGCGATAAAAATCCCGGCAGTCACTGGCTTTCTTACAAGCAGACTGACTCCCAGCTTGCAGAAAGTTTTGATCAGATTCATATGCTCTGCCTTGGACTGATTCTATTTATCGGACTGATCGGAATATTGAACATTATCAATACTGTTTACAGTAATATCCATACCCGCGTCTCCGAAATCGGTATGCAGCGTGCAATAGGCATGAGTACAGGAAGTCTTTACAAAACCTTCTTATGGGAAGGCGCTTATTACGGTATTATCGCATCTATTATTGGCGGAATATTGGGATATATCTGCACCATATTTATTCATGCCGCTGCAACGGATACTTTGCAGTTTACTGCCGTCCCATACCTTTCCATTATAGAAGCTGCGGTCATTTCCATTGTTGTATGCCTGCTTGCAACAGCCGTTCCGCTGCGGGTTATTGCCAGAATGAATATTGTCGATTCGGTTACGGCGATAGACTAAAAATATTTTGTAGATAAACGGAAGACTCTGTCCCTCCCCTGCCTGCCCTTGATGATTTAGGCATGATTTTCACCACCTTTTCTTCTGATTTTTTGATACGCAAATTCCAAGAAAGCAATGTTCAGGAAAGCAAACAAGGTCAAGTACAGCGGCATGATCCAGATGCCGACTGCCTGTTGGAGCTTGCCGAACACCATTGGCATAAAAGTACTGCCAAGATAAGCGGAAGCCATTTGAAGCCCAATTACTGCCGCACTGTATTTTTTCCCAAAATTGTCAGGAGCCATGTGCTGGATTGCCGGATAAACCGGCCCCATGCCCGTACCGGCAATCAAAAATCCGGCGGCGGCAAGTATATAGCCCTTCACCGGCAGGGCAATACACAAAATCCCTGCAAACTCTAATGCAATTCCGATGCGTATCAGCAAACGGTCTCCGAGCCGGTTGGATATAAAGCCGGAGATCAGCCGTCCAAGCATCAGCCCGCCAAAAATAAGCGAGCCAAATGCGGCGATAAGCTCTTCACCCATGCCTTGCTTTGTTCCTGCAAAATAACTTGACGTCCATAAAAAACAGGTTGCCTCACCTGCACAGTAGGAAAAGAAAGCAATCAATGTATGTATAACGCCGGGAACCTTTAATGCCTCCATGATTCCCACACTTTCCTCTGTTTCCTGCGCCTCTTTTTCGTTGTTTTTCCAAAGCGGCAGAGAAAGAATACAAATGAAAAGGATTCCTATCTGTATATATGCGGTCCAACGGTAGCCCTCATTCCAGCGTGCATATTTCAACGCCAATGCCATAAGATTAGGGCTGATGACTGCGCCGAGTCCATAAAAACAGTGCAGAAAGTTCATCACCGACGAAGAATAATGATTTGCCACATAATGATTGAGCGAGGCGTCAACCGAACCGGCGCCCAAACCGTAGGGAACAGCGAACAGGAAAAGCATCCAATAATGTGCGGTAAAGGAAAAACCCAGAAGTCCTATTACTGTCAAAAATATTGAAACAATTACAATCCATTTTGTCTGAAACCTTTTTATCAGCCCCGGTCCTGCAAGCGCAGATATGATCGTCATAAAAGAAATCATCATGGAAACATAACCTGCATACGACGAAGGCACATGAAAAATGGTCTGCATGGTGGGCCACGCAGAGCCGAGCAGCGAGTCAGGCAGACCGAGGCTTATAAAAGCAAGATAGATTACGGCAATAAGAAGCGAAGCCATATTATATTTATCCCTCCTCCAGTTTGTGATATTGATAGATACTGATACGTTTCATATTTTTTCTTAGGTTTTGACATGGGTACACAATACTTGTGTTCATTTAATGGTAATTGTGTCATAAAATTCTCCTGTAGAATATTCTACCAAATAGAATTTTTTTGTCCATGTTTTTTCAAAATTTAGATTCATCCATGCCAAAACTAAATAATTGCAACAGGCCAAACAGCGGTAAAACTATCACAGATTTACCGCTATTTTTTACCCAAAAGCGACAGGAAAACCATAAATGATATATCACTTTCCATGCTCCAAACAGCTTCAAAAATCTGCGGCTGCGTGAATACCCTGTTTGGACTGGAATTTTCTTGACATATAAATAGAACTATGGTAGATTATGAAAAAGTTTAGGAGAACATGGAAATGCAGAACTTACATTTTACAATGAATTATATGTACATGTATTATAGACGTACTTAAAAGTAATTGTGTTTCGATTGGATGCACAGTTACGCAGGTAGGTCTGATATGTCTGTGCATATAAATCAGTAGGTGTAAGTTATAATTGTGATAGAATACTTGTAATAGCCGAGAGTTTTAGAAGTGCACTGGACATATTGTATGTTTAGTGTTTTTTTGTTCGGAAAGTTGGAAAAACTGGTTGATTCAGCAATAAAAGAGTGATTTCATTTAACACGGAGGATATATAATGGAAATAACATTATTAAGGGCAGACATTAACAACGCAAAAGAGTTGCACGCTATGCAGGTTGAAGCTTTCAAAGAATTATTGGAGAAATATCAGGATTTTGACACCAGTCCTGCAAATGAAAACATGGAAAAAATAGAAGCACGCTTGAAACAGGACTTTACATTCTACTATTTTATCTGTATCGGGCAGCAAAAAGCAGGAGCTATCCGTATTATTGACAAAAAGGAAAATGGAAAAAACAAAAGAATTTCTCCAATATTAATACTACCGGAATTTCAAGGAAAAGGGATTGCACAGAAAGCAATCCAGCTGTGCGAAGAACTGCATGGAAATGAAAATTGGGAGCTGGATACCATTTTGCAGGAGCCTAAAAACTGTCATCTGTATGAAAAAATGGGGTATCAACAGACAGGCAAAATAAAGGTCATTAACGAAAGACTTACATTAACATTTTATGAAAAGAAGAAGACGGACAGAACATGAATGTATTCATACTTGGTTCCTGAGGCTGCGTCAGCACGCCAAGGGCATGTTGTAACTGCCGTGTATGTACAAAAGCGCGGCAAAAAAGATTTCCTTATACAAGAACGTGCTGCAGAATATGAAAAAATATGATAAAACAAATTGCCATTTTTACAGAAAACAGGGCGCATTGTTATCGAAAGTTAGATTCTTTTGATTATAAAACTTTCAAAATTAATGATTGACAACAGAAAAAAACGAGTGTAGAATGTATCCATATCAAGCAAAGGCGCTGTGGTTATTCCATAGCGCCTTTCTATTTGCAGACAGCAGACAGAATCCGAGCCAGTCTCATTCTGCCTTGTTATCCGCAAAAATAATATGCATACAAAGCAGCAGGACAATGGCGTCTCATAGAGCCCATTGTCTTTTTTTATTTGTTTTGTCTGCTAATATGAGGAGGAAAACATTATGGAAGAATTATTAAGTATTGTCAATGATCAGATCTTTGGAATATGGTTTCTGATCGGCGCCGCATTTGTATTTTGGATGCAGGCAGGTTTTGCAATGGTAGAAGCAGGATTCACCAGAGCTAAAAACTCCGGTAACATTATTATGAAAAACCTGATGGACTTTTGTATTGGTACTGTCATGTGGTTTTTGATCGGCGCATCGCTGATGCTCCCCGCTGCAGATGGCAGCAAAGATATTTTAGGCATCATCGGCACACCGGGATTCGGAGTATTTACAGATTATGCAGATTTCAGCTTTTCCGGATTTGTATTTAACCTTGTGTTCTGCGCCACAACCGCGACAATTGTATCCGGCGCTATGGCGGAACGTACAAAGTTCTCTACTTACTGTATCTACTCTGCCGTCATATCCGGTATTATCTATCCTATTGAGGCGCACTGGACATGGGGCGATGGTTTTTTGGTAAATATGGGATTTCATGACTATGCAGGTTCAAACTGTATCCATATGGTAGGCGGTATCTGTGCTCTGATCGGCGCTGCCATGCTTGGACCTCGTATTGGAAAATTTACAAAAGATAAAAGTGGAAAAATTACAAAAGTAAACGCTTTCCCCGGATGTAACCTTGTGATTGGCGCTTTAGGAGTATTTATTCTGTGGTTTGGATGGTATGGATTTAACGGCGCTGCCGCAACCGATATTCCTACGCTGGGCAGTGTGTTCCTCACTACGACGGTTGCGCCCGCAGTAGCCACTGTTGTATGTATGATATTTACTTGGATAAAATATGGTAAACCAGATGTTTCCATGTGTTTGAATGCGTCTCTTGCAGGTCTGGTAGCGATTACAGCTCCCTGTGACGTGACCGACTGTGCAGGCGCTGCCATCATTGGTTTTGTTTCCGGACTTCTGGTTATATTCGGCGTCTGGTTCATAGATAATAAATTACACGTGGACGATCCTGTCGGCGCGGTAGCTGTACATATGCTTAACGGTATTTGGGGAACCATTGCAGTAGGACTTTTCGCTACCTCATCTGCACCCGGTTTTGCTTTAACCGGTATTAAAGAAGGACTTTTCTATGGCGGCGGTTTTGCACAGCTTGGCATTCAGCTTTTTGGCATGCTTGTTACAGCCGCATGGACTGTTGTTACCATTACTATTACCTTCCTGGTATTAAAGAAAACAATCGGACTTCGTGTCAGCGAAGAAGAGGAAATTGTGGGACTGGATGCAATGGAACATGGTCTTGCATCCGCCTACTCAGGATTCAGTATTATGGATGTTTCCAACACCATGACAATGGCGGTCAATGCCAACACTGATCTTGGAAACGACGATTATGTTACTGCTTCTCCTGCCATGAAAGATGCTGCCGTACCTGTTGTAAAACAGCCCAATCTGTCCGGTATTTACAAAGTTGTCATTGTTGCTAAACTCAGCCGTTACGATAAGTTGAGAAAGGCTATGAACGATCTTGGCGTAACAGGAATGACCGTAACACAGGTTATGGGATGTGGTATTGAAAAGGGCTCCGGCGAAAAATACCGCGGCGTTGAAGTCGATGCAACCCTTCTGCCCAAAGTAAAAGTAGAAGTTGTTGTCAGCAGTATTCCTGTGGATGATGTAATCGAAGCTGCCAAAAAAGTACTTTACACCGGACATATCGGAGATGGAAAGATCTTCATCTATGATGTGGACCGTGTAGTAAAGATCAGAACGGGCGAAGAAAATCAGGCCGCATTACAGGATGTGGAATAAATCTGTTACAGATTCCGCTGCGCGGAATCACGGGAAATTAGTATAAAACACACGCCGCCAGGCACAAAAAGGCTGTGCATCCATGAAAAAATGCACAGCCTTTTCCTATCCTGTTTTTTACAAACTTAATTTCGTACTAAGCCTGTACCAGTTCCCACAGCTTTTCAATTTCAATTGGCTTCGAGTAATAATACCCCTGAAACCAGGTAGCCTGATATATCCGCAGATAATTCTGTAATTCCTCTGTCTCCACACCCTCTAAGCAGGTACTCATACCGCAGCTGTTGGCAAACTCTACAATGGATTTTACCATAGCCTGCTTTTTAGTATCTTCTGTAATTCCCCGGATGAAACTCATATCCAGTTTAATCTCATCCATCGGAGCATACAGAACAATTCCTGAAGATGCGCTTCCCGTCCCGTAATCATCCATCGCCATGCGGATACCATAGCTTTGGAAAAATTCTACTTCTCTCTTTATCATCTCTAACGGCATATCTTTACACCGTTCCGTCAATTCCAGACATAAATGATTTGCCGGAAATTCTGTCTGCTCCAAAATATGCAATACCTTTGCGCGAAACTCTTCCCGCTCCATCTGTCTTGCCGACACATTAACATTGAGTACAAACTCTGGCAGAACGGTAAGCAGTCCTGCTGTTTCCTGTAAAGCCGTTTGCAATACATAATTACCAAGGTCATACATACCCGGATCCGTTTCCATCCACTCGATGAACCTGCCGGGCGGCACTGTTCCATAGGGCTCTCTGCGCCATCTGACCAACGCCTCCGCTCCTATGATGCGCCCTGTATCGGAAACCACAATCGGCTGATATTCTACATAAAAACCTTTACAGCCTTCTCTGACCGATTGATGAATCACTTTCATCAATTCCAGATCTACATTTTTTGAAGTGCAAACTTCATCATTAAAAATAATCAGTTTTCCCTGATGCTCTGTTTCTGAATGCCCCAGTGCATAAGCAGCTTTAGAACTTAAAGAGTCCGCTTTTCCGTCATACTGTTCAATCAAAATCGCCCCAGCACATATTTTCAATGCAATCTGTTTGTTGTTTACGTGAATTCCTTTTGCCAGCTTTTCTCTGAGCGTTCTCTCGAAACTTACCAGTTCCTTTCTTCCACATCCTTTGAATATAAATCCGAATTTCGGACCGTCAAGGCGGTAAACCGCGCTGTTTTCATCCATCATGAAAATAAACTGCAAAGCGGTTTCTTTTAAAATCTGGCTCGTAAATTCATTACCATAAATAATATTTAAATTATTAAACCGTTCCAGCTTAATCATTAAAACTGCAAAGGGCTCTTTCTTATCAATCTCCGTCTCAAGGTCCGATGCAAATCTTGCCTGAGAATATAAATCCGTTAACGCGTCAATTCTTGGAAGAACATTTTCATTATGCAGCAGAATGATCAAATATTCTTCTGCATTCTTCTCATCCGTTACAATATCCGTATGGATGCTGAACATGTGATATTCCCCGGAAGCGTCTTTCATCCGCACGCACAATTCCCTGTCAAGATCTTTTCCCCGTACCCTTTGCGGAATCCCCTCTTCATACTCCCAAAAATCATCGGGATGGATCAGCCCACGCATAATCTCATAATGATCTGAAATATAGGTATCCTCAATTCCAAAGTAAGCTCTTGCTGTCTCCGAAAACCATGCCCTGTTCTGCTTTAGATGCAAAATGTAAATATATGTATCATCCGCCAGCATATTTACCGTATTCATTATCGAATCTATGTAGCTTTCATTTTCATGCCAGAATCCCTGTTCTCTCATTTTTATACCCCTTATCCGCCTTGGCGGACTTATAATCAGTAGTTGAAAATGCTTTTCTTTCAGCATTATACCCCTTATCCGCCTTGGGCAGACTTAAAAATAAGTGATTAAGCTTCTAATATTATGCTACAATGAAATCTGATATGGGTCAAGAGAAAGAGAATCAAATTTATCCGGTCAAATCTGACCTGCTATTTCCCGAATCCAGCTTTCTACTTTTTCCTCTTTCCCAAATCCATTTTTCAAAACAATTTCTCCCTGAAACCCGAACCCTAACTTTTTACACAATGCTTTGGAAATCTGATTTCTCTTATCCACATAAGCTGATACTTTTCTAATATCCAGTTCTTCATAAGCATACGCTAAAACGGCGCTGCACACTTCAAAAGCATATCCTTTCCGTTGATAGGGTTTTGCAATTACAAAACCAAGCTCTACTGTCTCTGTCTCCTCTCTCCAGCTGATTCCGGCCCGTCCAATGACGCACATGTCATTTTTTTCTACAACAGTCCAAAGCCCGTATTCATAAAATTCATAAACCGATTTTCTGTAATCTTTTGTATACTGTATCTCCTCTTCCCTGTCTTCAAACAGCCCTTCCATATACTCTGTAATGGACGGTTCCTCATAGATCTTATATAATGCATCCACATCTTCTACTGTTGTTTCCCTGACAATGCAGCGTCCTGTCTGCAGTATCTCCCAGGGCAGACCTGCATATCTCCTGCACACTCTTTCCAAATACCGCCCGTCGATCCCCTTCAGGCTTTCTATCGCATACCGCACACCCTGAAATGAATTTCCATTATCCTCATTTGACCCGTTTAAATAAACAATTACCGGATACTTTTCTGATAAAGCGCTTTGACATACGTCCCTATTATCACTGATCAGAATCGTTCCGGCTTTCGAGCCCATTTCTTTTACTATCATTTCTTTTATTTGCTGCCATTCACTTTCCTTCTCAAATTGACTTCCCCCTGCGTTCCAATAGAAATACCGGATCTTTTCCTGACAAAGAATCTGAAAGAAGCTTTCCGTTTCTTCCGTCTCCCGTGTCCCATTCAAAAATAAAATAACCCTTTCTAACATTTTTCTGTCCTTCCCTTTATCTTCCTGTTTTCAAAAATCTTATATAACAGTCCATCCCCAAACACCTCTTTACGAACGCTCCATTATCATATAAAATAACCATATTTTAAACTATAAATTATAAGAAAGGAATGCAAGTATGGCACAAAATCAAATACTGAAAGAAGAATAATTCATGATAAATTCAGCATTGGCGTTTGAACTTCCTGTCGAATTATGGTAGTATTTATTTGGGAATACCAAGATGGTAGGCGGTTAGCCCTCTCCGGAGGGACTGTGACCCTCCGATAACATAGAAACCCAAAAGGGAATCGAAAGGAAAGGAGGGCTGAAGCGAATGTTGACGATAGAAGGATTGATTTCAGTGCTTGGCTTATGCCTGACCTGTTTCGGTCTCGGATACGCCATCGGCAGCAAAGACAATAATAAAACACAAAAATAACCGCCCCCCGCAAAAGGATACGGTTATTTTTTGTATCTAACTAATCGGGCTAACCGTCTATCGGCAGCTCCTGTTGGGCATCTGTTAGCGCAGATGTCCTTCTTTATGTTTAATATACCACAATATTCAGAATGCCACAAGCATTTTTAGCGGTTGACCGATTGGCCAAATTCGTCCGGTCAAGCCTGACCTGCTATTTCCCGAATCCAGCTATCTACTTTTTCCTCTCTCCAGCTGATTCCGGCCCTCCCAATTCCGTACATGTCATTTTTTTCTACAACAGTCCAAAGCTCAAACACCTCTTTACGAACGCTCCATTATCATATAAAATAATAACCATATTTTAAACTATAAATTCTAAGAAAGGAATACAAGTATGGCACAAAATCCAATCGTAACTATTACAATGGAAAATGGAGATGTGATTAAGGCTGAATTATATCCTGAAATTGCACCCACCTCAGTAAACAATTTTATCAGCCTGATTCAAAAGAAATTCTATGACGGGCTCATTTTTCACAGAGTGATCAATGGTTTTATGATTCAGGGAGGATGCCCTGACGGAAACGGAATGGGAGATCCCGGCTACAGCATTAAAGGAGAATTTTCTCAGAATGGATTTGAAAACAATTTAAAGCATACCGAAGGAGTGCTTTCTATGGCACGCAGCATGCATCCTGATTCAGCGGGCTCTCAGTTCTTCATTATGCACAAGACCAGCCCCCATTTGGACGGCGCTTATGCGGCGTTTGGAAAGGTCATAGAAGGTATGGAAGTGGTGAACCGCATTGCTGAAACAGCTACCGATTATTCCAACAGACCCCTTGAAAATCAAGTAATGCAGCGTGTTACCGTCGATACTTTCGGTGTAGAATACCCAGAACCGGAGAGGCTCTAAGCAGTTTCTCAAAAAAGTATTATTCGGTACTGTTCAGTACGGTTTTTATAAAATTTGTTGTCAAAATTGTTGTCAATTTTTATCTTGAAGAACAGCGTCAGACACTCCCTTGAAGATATTAAATTGCAATGTTAAAAGATTTTTAGGTTCTTGGACAGTTCGTCCAATGCTTGTTTTTTCTTTTCCTCCGTAGCTTTGGCATAGATATCCATCGTT
>CANSUS010000013.1 GCA_947650155.1 uncultured Lachnospiraceae bacterium | reverse complement strand
ATTGTATAAGATACTGAGGGTAAATAAAATCCACCCTATTATTCAGCGCTTACGTTATTTCTGTTTCCCGGATCAATTCACCCGTTTTTATATTATAAGAAATAATAATATTTCCATTTCTGGGTATTAAGTACAATTTGTCATCTATATCTAACATAACATAATTATCTGAATGTATATCTCCCTCCAATAAGTTCATTATTTGTATTAATCTGACGTTGTTTTCTATCGCATTATACTGTATGATTTCATTTCTGTTTTTGGCAGAAATCCACCAGTTTTCATCTTTTACGATAATAGATGAAAATTCAAAATCTTCACATTTCATTTTGTGGAAACTACATTGCAAAGAAACCATATCAAAAATCATTACCACATTTCCCTGCCAGAACGGCAGGTATATTTTTTCTTCAACCTGATAGTTTCCTATGGAAAAAATAATCTTTTTATGATCCTGAATATAATTCTTAATACTGGAAAACCACTCTGTGATATATGTAATTTCTTCTGAAATAACATCCACTTGTACGATCGCCTCAAATGTTCCAGGGAACAGAAAAACCTTATTCTTATAACTTACCGCGTCAAAAAAGTAATTACATTTTTTCCCTTTCGCATATCGTTCCATATCCAATGGAATACTTTTTATTTCCCGATATTTTGGATTGTAAATCAATACGGACATTGCATTTTGCGGTGCAATAATCAATTTACCATTGTTCCATGCAAGCGCTGCAAATTGATTTGCGCCCATACTATTACAGCACGGTAAACCTGACTCAAAATATATCTTCTGCTCTTTTATATCTAACTTAAATAATGCACTATAATATTGATTGCAAAACCATATTTGGTTATGTGCAATTGCGACATGTCTGAATGCTATTTTCCTATAATCCAATTCTCTCATATAAAATCACCGGCATTTTTCCTTATTTCAATTCCATTTTCCGCAGTTCTGCTCCAATCGCTCCGCCCGGATGATTCCTCTTAAACTGCTCTATTGAAATCTCCAGCTTCTTTGCCGCCATCATTGCAAGCCCCTGCAATATAATCAGATTTATTGTCGTCGAATTATTCGGTACAATATTCCACTGATCCCCTTCATGGCGAATATCC
Source organism: uncultured Lachnospiraceae bacterium (assembly GCA_947650155.1). GTDB lineage: Bacteria > Bacillota > Clostridia > Lachnospirales > Lachnospiraceae > RGIG3002. The sequence goes on along the minus strand of CANSUS010000013.1, from coordinate 68,517 downwards.
AAAATAATACTATTGGGAATTTCTTTTGTAAGTGTACTCTCCTTTGCAAATGTCAATAACCACAAATTTACATTTCTTTTCTTTAAAAGCCTTGAAAGATAAATAGACTCGGCAGTCTCCCCGCTTTTGGTCAGAATGATCACCAAATCTCCATCCTTTACCACGCCCATATCGCCATGCACGGCCGAATTTGTATGTAAAAAGCAGGCGTCTAACCCCATAGAAATCATGGAACCTACAAACTTATCACAGATAGGAACATTTTTTCCAAGCCCTGATACCACAATTTTATGTCCTGCTTTTAAAGTTTCCACTGCCTCGTCTGCCAGCCGTTTAAATTCTTTTTCATTCAGAGAATGTATCGAATAGTCAAGTTCTCTCAGTTGTTCTTCAAAGTAGGAAATCATAGCACATCCTCCAAATAATAAAGTCCGTTATAAAATGCTCCGCATACAGAATCATAATCCTGCCATGCATAAGTAGTAAGCGACAGCCAGATGATTGCATGAAGGAGCTTAATTTCCCGTTCATCCGCTTCTGTAAGCATAAAAAAATCTTTCTCCATATCTTCCCAATGATTAGAAGCAATGGAAAGCTTCACGCCCTCTTCGTCAGTCTCTCCAATTTTCAAAGAAAATTCCTTCAAATTAAATCGATCGTAATTACCTACGATGGAGTAATACATTTTTGCCCAGTCATATCGAATATCGCCGTAAAGTTCCTGAAAGCCAAAATATCCCCTTGGATCAATCAGCACGGGATCTCCGTTTTTTCTTACCATCATATTGGAAAAAGTACAGTCCCCGTGAATAAAAGCAAATCGTTCACATTCCAGCTCTTCCAGTTTTTGTTCCAATTCCCGCTTATGGTAATAAACATTTCTACATTTCTTTCCATTGATCATTATTTCTTCTTTTCTTGCAAAGGGCACTAAATCCTGTATTTTATTAAGCCGCTCAAAGGTTTTGTTATAATATGCTTCTTTCAGGCTGAAAGAATCTGTCGGAACCGATTCAAGTTCATGCAGTTTTTGAAGTTCAGTGACAAGTTTTTTTAATATTTCTTTCTTTTCTGCGTATCCCAAATTGCATTCATAGATATTTTGACCCTCGATATATTCCATAGTAAGGGGCTGCATGGTATAAATTTGGGGCAAAATTGGAATTTCCATTTTTTCTGCCTTTTCATACCAGGCGCGCTCCCTCTTTGCCAGTTTTTCTCCCTGTGCGTCCGTTGCTTCTTTTGTTAAGTACTTTCCATTGACAGTAATACTGTTAAATGGTCTGCATTTGACCTTTTCCAGTTTCTCATATTCTTCTAACAGACCAAATTCCCTTGTTCCTGCAAGCCCGGTTTCTCTATACTGCAGATCCTGTTTCTGCATCCAGCGTACCAGTTCCCCGCTCACCGGCGCCTCTTCTAATTTTTCTTTATCCGTAAAAAGAAAAAATCCGGCAACTCCATGTTCCTTTGAAGGCTCCTCTGTAAATATCCCTTTTTCATATTTCCATCTGCAGGAAAAAGTCTGCGAAATACCTACATAATCATTTTGAGGAATCCTGCCAGTACTATATTCATCCGGCAGTTCAAATTTCTGTGGTAATATAAGATCTGACCAGACAAGCATAAATGACTCTCTGTCGGGAATCAGATTCAGCGCCTGCTTTATTCCCGCACAGGTCCCCGTCCCCTCCGCTTCCACAACCAGATATTTTACCCTGGCAAATGCTTCAAGATATTTTCTCATGATCTCTTTCTTGTAGTCTGCTATGATAATAAATCTTTTGTCCGGATATTTCCGAAACAGATGAAACAGCATGGGAAGATTATCAACAGGCACAAGCGCCTTTGGCTTGTTTTTCGTAAGATAACCCAGCCTCGTCCCTTTTCCTCCTGCCTGTACAATGATATATTCCATTTACCCTTCCTCCGGTAAAATCTCTAAATCTATAATATTTGAGAACACAAAAAAATCGTCGTTTTTTACAAAAACAGACTGATAAGACCTTGCATTTTAAGTGACAAAATGATAATATATGTATGTTCAGCAGAACATTTTATTTGTCGCAATAATTATAGTTTTTGCGACATCTTTTTTTCTTAAATTCTTCCCTGTTCTTCTTTGATCTTTTTTACTTTCCGATAAAAAGTTGCCCGCGTAAGACCGCTTAATTTTACCGCTTCCTCTCCGCTGATCTGTTTTGCTGCCCATCTGCCGTATATCCACTCAAAATCTTCCGGCAGCGCTTTCGGCGGCCTGCCAAACTGCACCCCTTTTTGTTTCGCCGCCTCAATGCCTTCTCTCTGGCGCTGCTTAATCTCACACCGTTCGTTTTCACTGACATAACTGAGTAATGTCAGCACAAGATCAGCAATCAGCGTACCAAGCAAATCCTTCCCCTTTCTGGTATCCAGTAAAGGCATGTCAAGCACCACAATATCCACCCCTTTTTGCTTTGTTAACACTCTCCACTGTTCCAGTATCTCTTCATAATTTCTCCCCAGACGATCAATGCTTTTGATAAACAACACATCGTTTACTTTCAGTTTTTTTATTAACTGCCTGTACATGGGACGGTTAAAATCCTTGCCTGACTGTTTTTCTACATAAATGTTTTTTTCCGGTATCTGTAAATCATTCATAGCAAGAAGCTGTCTATCCTCATTCTGGTGCAGCGTGCTGACGCGAACATATGCGTATACATTTGACATATCTGTTTTCCTCTCAATACTTTTTTATATTATTTTACACAAAAAGACACTTTCCTATTTTTCTCCGGAAAATGTCTCTTTCATACAAAATAATATAAAAAAGCAGAGTTTCCTGTCCTCTGCTTTTTCACCTGAAATATTAAATTTTATAATCCAAACAAACTCTTCTTTCCACAACACCCACAATGAATGCTTTTGCTTCTAAATGTTTCGGATGGTTCTGATACTGATCCAAAGCCTCCTTGGATTCAAAAGTACTGATCAATGCAATATCACAATTGCTGGAATCCATTTCGTTTTTAACGACCTGAATCTCGACAGTTCCGGGAACAAGCGGTTTAATTGCTTCTAATTCCTTCTTCATACGTGCTGCTGCCGCTTCTCTTTCTTCTGCCGTCATGCTCTGCATAAAATTCCATAACACAATATGCTTTATCATTTTTGCTCCCGTCTGCACGCTGCAACGCGCACTCAACTCAAACGCTACTTTTCTCTTTTTATCTCCGGTAACATAAACTGATTCCTGTCAATATTTATCGCGACCGACATATCCAGCCCGGAGGGTTTCCTGTCGTTCACGATAATCCTCTCACCCATCGGCATATTAAAAAGTATTTCGTCATACCGTATTTCATGCGCTGCAAGAAAGTTTAACGTCATCTGCTTATATTCCTCTGTTCTGGACGTAAAAATTATAATTTTATCTTCCGCCGGAATGGCATGCAGATACTCCAACGCTCCAGGGAGAACCGTATCTTCTCCATCCAGCTTATATCCGTTATGCTTCAACAATGTTCCGTCCAGATCAAACACCCATGTTTTGGGAAGCGTTGATAATACTAATTCATCCGCCATAGGAAATCATCCTTTTCTTCTATTTTCCGGAGAGATACTCGTCAATTCCTTTGGCTCCTGCTTTTCCCGCACCCATTGCAAGAATAACCGTAGCTGCGCCCGTCACTGCATCACCGCCGGCGTATACGCCTTCTTTTGTTGTCTTTCCATGCTCTTCATCGGCTACGATGCATTTCCACTTATTGATTTCAAGTCCTTCCGTCGTGGATGAAATCAAAGGATTCGGAGAAGTGCCAAGGGACATAATGACGGTATCCACTTCCATAACAAATTCTGAATCCGGTTTCACTACCGGTCTTCTTCTTCCTGATTCATCCGGCTCTCCAAGCTCCATCCTCACACATTTAATACCGCATACCCAGTTATTCTCATCTTCCAGAATCTCAACCGGATTGGTAAGCAGGTCAAAAATAATACCTTCTTCCTTAGCATGATGTACTTCTTCTACTCTTGCCGGAAGTTCTTCCTCACTCCTGCGGTACACAATATGCACTTCCGCGCCAAGACGGAGCGCTGTTCTTGCCGCATCCATCGCCACGTTGCCGCCTCCGACTACCGCCACCTTTTTTCCCCGCATAATAGGGGTATTGGAATTTTCGTCAAAAGCTTTCATCAAATTGCTTCTCGTTAAATATTCGTTTGCCGAGAATACGCCGTTTGCCTGTTCTCCGGGAATTCCCATAAATTTCGGAAGTCCTGCGCCGGAACCGATAAATACAGCCGAAAAACCTTCTTTTTCCATCAGTTCATCTATTGTCACAGATTTTCCAACTACAACATTCGTTTCAATTTTAACGCCAAGCGCCTTCACATTTTCAATCTCTTTTTTTACTACGTCCTCTTTAGGAAGACGAAACTCCGGGATTCCATAAACTAAAACGCCGCCCGCTTCGTGAAGCGCTTCAAAAATAGTCACATCATATCCCATTTTGGCAAGATCTCCTGCACAGGTAAGTCCTGCCGGACCGGAACCGATCACAGCCACTTTCTTTCCTTTTTTTTCTTTCGCGCCTTCCGGTACAATTCCCGCTTCTCTCGCGCTGTCCGCTACAAAACGTTCCAATTTACCAATGGATACCGGCTCTCCTTTAATGCCGCGGATACATTTTCCTTCGCACTGACTCTCCTGAGGACATACGCGTCCGCATACAGCCGGAAGCGCGGAAGATTCTGCAATCACCTTGTATGCTTCTTCTACGTTGCCATTTTTAACCTGCTCAATAAATCCCGGAATATTGATTGCCACCGGACAGCCTTTGATACACTGCGCATTTTTACAGTTAATACATCTTGCCGCCTCTTCCATCGCCTCTTCTTTGTTATATCCCAGACATACTTCTTCAAAATTCGTCGCCCGTACTTTCGCATCCTGTTCCCTTACCGGAACTTTCTTTAATACATCCATTCTGATCTCCTTTCGCACCGTTTATGAACAATGTCCGCATCCGCCGTGATGGGTGGCTCCTTCTTTTGCTTTCAGGAAAGCCCGCCCTTCTTCTGTTTTATAAATCTGCTGGCGTTTCATTGCCTCATCAAAGTTTACTTTATGTCCGTCAAATTCAGGACCGTCCACACATGCGAACTTTACTTCATCGCCTACGGTAACGCGGCATGCGCCGCACATACCTGTTCCATCCACCATAATAGGATTTAAGCTTACAATGGTTGGGATTCCCAACTCTTTTGTCTGTAAACATACAAACTTCATCATGATCATCGGACCGATTGCCACACATACATCATATTTTTTGCCTTCTTCAACCAGTTCCTTTATTGTCTGCGTAACCATGCCGCTTCTGCCATAAGAGCCATCATCTGTCGTAATATATAAGTTTCCTGCTACCGATTTCATTTCTTCTTCCAAAATAAGCAGATCTTTTGTCTTCGCACCTACTATTACATCTGCTTCAATTCCATGCTCATGCAGCCATTTCACCTGCGGATATACAGGCGCCGTTCCGACACCCCCTGCAACAAAAAGCATTTTCTTCTTTTTTAAACTCTCCAGATCCTCCCCCACAAATTCAGAAGCACAACCAAGCGGTCCTACAAAATCGTGGAAACTGTCCCCCGCTTTTAATTCCGCCATCATCTGCGTTGCTGCTCCAACAATTTGGAAAACAATGGTAATCGTTCCTTTTTCCGTATCGTAGTCGCAGATGGTAAGCGGAATCCTTTCTCCGTCTTCATCTTTGCGGACTATTACAAACTGTCCGGGTTTACATGCATCCGCAACCCTTTTTGCCTCCACTTCCATAAGGAAAATATTTGCAGTCAGTTCTTCTGCTCTTATAATTTTATACATATCCTTCCTCCATAGTTTTCACACTTTACTCTAAAAAAGCATCGATATAATCATACGTTACTTTGTCGAAAAACGCAATATTATTTTACTTCCATTTTTGATTTCCCGCTACTGTGTCTCTTCTTCATTTCCAAATGGCGCAAAATAATAATTTCCCTGTTCATCCAGCCCCAAATTTCCACATTCTCCTGTCACAATATTCACGCCGAATATTCTTCCTGTCCTGGATTGGTTTTCTGCAAGGTCTTCATAATATTCATAAATAAAATAGTAATCCTGTCCGTCAACAATCCGGTTTACTGACCCAAATTTGTATACGTATCTACCCTGAATCCCCTCTTTATTTCCGTATCTGTCCAAAATATATCCCTGATCCACCAATGCGATTGACAGCCGCTCTAATGCATCGTTTACAGAATACTGTGCATTCAGTTTTAACGAATAAGTTCTTGTTATAACCTCTCCTGAAACCCCTTCTTCACTGTAAGCCACAAATTTGAAAACAGAATCTCCAAGCGGCATGGGAATAGGCGCAGTGTACTGCGTGCTGTCGCTTGTGGGTTCGCTTTCATCTCTTGTATAAAACACCTTGCAGCCCGCCGGAACTACCACTTCAATCATAACAGGCGCCGTATACTCTCCGCTGTATGTACTGATTTCGGGCGCTCCCGGAACAGTAAGGTCTATTACATAGGTGTTGGACACAACCTCGCTTTTGATTCCGTACTCATTCACAAAAAAAGCGTTAATCGTATAAGTTCCCGTTTCCAGAAAAATGGGTGTCGTATAAGTAGTGCTGTTTTCATCCGGTTCGCTTCCATCCATTGTATAATAAATCGTTCCTGATGTATTACTGCTTAATTTTAACGGAACAATCTCCTGATAGGTCCCTTCGATGTAACTGAATTCCGGCGGATAAGCCATATAATTTTGAAACATATAAATAATATTCTGATCCGTACAGGCTAACAACAAATCATTGATTGCCTGATAATCTTCATTTTTCCTGTAAATACTGACAAGCTTACTATAGGCATTTTCAATATCCTCAGGGAGAAACTGCGTGGAAAGCGCAATATTTCTTAACGTCACAATCGCATCGCTTTCTTTTCCCATCAAATAGAAATAATCCGCCATCAGAAAATAAATATTGGCGTCCTCGCCGTCTATATTCTGCGCCGCCTGCAGACACTGCACGGCTCTTTCATATTCTCCGGCGTCGGCATAGTCCATTGCCCTGCTCACCTGATATCCTTTTGAATTATTTTGATATAATATCAATCCGAATACAAGCAGAAGGATGATCGCACATGCCATTGACAGCATACATCCTATAAAAAATTTTCTGCTGGAAAGCAGGGTTTCTCTCACTTCTTTTTCTTCTTTACGATCCGGCTCCTGTGTGATTTCTTCTACAAGAGTACTCATCGTTTCCGATATGCTGTTTTCTATTTCCGGTTCAAAATCAGGAACAATCTGAATCTCTGCACCACATTTTTCACAGTACAGCTGATCCTCCTTCATCTCAAACCCACACTTTGGACAATTCATGGGGAATCAACCTTTCTATCAATCTACAGACTCTACACAATTGTTCATGAGCATCGCTATGGTCATTGGGCCTACGCCTCCCGGCACCGGCGTTATAGCGCTGCAATGCGGTTCCACTGATTCAAAATCCACATCCCCGCACAATTTATTATTCTCATTTCTGTGTATTCCCACATCGATGACAACTGCCCCTTCTTTTACATATTCTTCTGTTATAAACCTGGGCTTTCCAATCGCAACGATAAGAATGTCCGCCCTTCTACAGATCTCTTTTAAATTCTTTGTTTTGGAATGTGTTACCGTTACGGTTCCATTTTCTCTAAGCAGCAATAATGCCATCGGCTTGCCCACAATATTACTTCTTCCGATAACCACACATTCTTTTCCTTCTATTTCAATATGGTTCCGCTTTAAAAGCTCAATGATTCCAGCCGGCGTACAGGATACAAACCCCGGCTGTCCAATACACAATGCTCCTACGCTCTGCGGATGAAAACCGTCCACATCCTTTTTCGGTGAAATCGTTTTTATAATCTTATCTTCATCGATGTGCGGGGGGAGTGGAAGCTGTACAAGAATCCCGTTTACATCCTTTCTTTCATTTAATTCTTCTACCAGATCGATCAGTTCCTTCTCCGTCGTTTCTTCCGGCAGTTCATAGGCTATGGAATTTATCCCGATATACTCACAGGCTTTTTTCTTATTATTTACATAGACCGATGACGCCGGATCATTCCCTACCTGTATTACAGCAAGCGAAATCTCCACTCCCTGTTCCTTTTTCTTTGCCGTCTTTTCTTTTAATTCTTCTTTTATCTGCGCTGAAACTGCTTTTCCATCAATAAGCTGTGCCATAACTGCCTCCCTGTTTTTTCTTTGTTATTTAGATAGCCGGGGTTAACATAACCCGGGTTAGAACAACCGGGGTTAGAATAACCCTGTGATCCTCCCGTCCTCATCCACATCAATCCCATACGCCGCCGGCTGTTTTGAAAGTCCGGGCATTGTTACAACTGCACCCGTAAGCACTACTACAAACCCTGCTCCCGCCGAAACATACGCTTCTCTTACGGAAATCTCAAAATGCTCCGGTCTTCCCAGAAGCGCAGGATCATCTGATAGGGAATACTGCGTCTTTGCAATACAGACCGGAAGATTTCCAAATCCAAGATCTTCTAACTGCTTTAACTGTCTGGAAGCGCCTCCCGTATAAACCACATGATCTGCACCATAAATTTCTTTTGCAACTGTTTCTATTTTTTCTTTCAGTGAAAGGGAATCTTCATACAATACTTTAAATTCGCTTTTCTTTGTTTCCAACGTTTCCAGTACTTTTTCTGCCAGATCCGTTCCGCCAGATCCTCCTTTTTCCCATACCTTAGAAATAGCAAATTCACAGCTTCTTTCTTCACAAAACGCTTTTACATATGCAATCTCTGCTTCGGTATCCGTCAGAAACGAATTCAGCGTTACGACAATCGGAACTCTATATTTATGAAGATTTTCTATATGCTTCTCTAAATTTGCAATTCCTTTTTTCAGCGCTTCTAAATTTTCCACGTTTAAATCAGGCTTTGCAACCCCGCCGTTATATTTTAATGCCCTTATCGTCGCCACCAGCACAACTGCGTCCGGTTTCAGATCTCCGATACGGCATTTAATATCAAAAAACTTCTCTGCGCCAAGATCTGCGCCAAACCCTGCTTCTGTAATAACGTAATCGGCAATTTTTAACGCCGTCTTCGTCGCCCTGATTGAATTACACCCATGTGCGATGTTGGCAAAAGGTCCTCCGTGAACCAACGCGGGCGTATGCTCAAGCGTCTGGATCAGATTCGGTTTCATGGCGTCTTTTAACAGCGCCGCCATAGAACCCACCGCTTTCAGGTCAGAAGCGGTAACCGGTTCTCCTTTAAAATTATATGCGACAACCATACGTCCTAATCTTTCCTTTAAATCTTTCATGTCTTTTGAAAGACATAGAACTGCCATGATTTCCGACGCTACCGTTATCACAAAATGATCTTCTCTTACCGTACCGTCCATTTTATTTCCAAGTCCAATCACAATATTGCGAAGCACTCTGTCATTCATATCAAGGCATCTTTTCCATACTACCTGCCTTGTATCGATTTCCAGTTCATTTCCCTGCTGGATATGATTGTCAAGCAGAGCCGCTAAAAGATTATTGGCTGAAGTAATGGCATGAAAGTCTCCGGTAAAGTGAAGATTTAAATCTTCCATAGGAACCACCTGGGCATACCCTCCGCCCGATGCGCCGCCTTTTATTCCAAAACAGGGACCTAAAGAAGGTTCTCTTAAGGCAATAACAGCCTTTTTTCCTAACTTTGCAAATGCCTGTCCGAGCCCCACGCTGGTTGTCGTCTTTCCTTCGCCCGCAGGAGTGGGATTGATCGCAGTAACAAGTATTAATTTACCATCCGGGTTCTTTTCCACACGTTCCATATACGTATCCGAAATTTTGGCTTTATATCTGCCGTATAATTCCAGTTCGTCTTCCCTCATGCCAAGCTGCTTTGCAACCTCCACAATCGGCTCTATAACAGCCTCCTGTGCAATCTGAATATCTGTCTTCATCTTAAAACGCTCCTTCCCTAATACTCCTCCAAATATTGTTCAAACTGCTCCATGCTCATAAGTACTTTTCTCGGCTTTGTTCCTTCTTCTTCTCCCACAACGCCTGCATCGCAAAGCTGGTCCATGATCCTTGCCGCACGGTTAAATCCGATCTTAAATACTCTTTGCAGCATTCCGATAGACGCTTTGTCTTTCTCAATAATAAATTTTGCCGCTTCTTCAAAATACTGGTCTCTCTCTCCTGCGCCGCCGCCGGAAGCGCCTGAAACCGCATTTCCAAAAGTCTGGATTTTTTCTTCTATATCTTCATTATATGTATTGCCCAGCGCCTGATTTTTCAAGAAATCCACTACGTCAGAAACTTCTTTGTCTGAAACAAACGCCCCCTGTATTCTCGCGGGCTTGGGATACCCTTGCGGATAAAAGAGCATGTCGCCTTTTCCCAACAGCTTTTCCGCTCCGTTCATATCCAGAATCGTTCTGGAATCCACACCGCTGGAAACCGCAAAGGCCACACGGCTTGGCATATTCGCCTTAATCAATCCTGTAATGACGTCAACGGAAGGTCTCTGTGTGGCAATAATCAAATGTATGCCTGCGGCACGGGCAAGCTGCGCCAGACGGCAGATCGCTTCCTCTACTTCTCCCGCCGCCACCATCATAAGATCTGCAAGCTCGTCCACAATAATGACAATCTGCGGCATTTTAGCAGGTGCATCCGCTTCTTTCATGCCTTCAACTTTTTTATTATAGCCCTTTAAATCACGGACATTGAAGTCTGCAAATTTCTTATAACGCTCCGTCATTTCCGCAACGCCCCACTGCAAGGCTGCCGCCGCCTTCTTGGGATCGGTAACGACCGGAATCATCAAATGCGGAATCCCATTATATACGCTTAATTCCACAACTTTGGGATCTACCATGATGAGTTTCACATCATCAGGATGGGCTTTATACAAAATGCTCATAATAAGAGTATTGATACAAACAGATTTCCCTGACCCTGTTGCTCCTGCAATCAGCATATGCGGCATCTTCGCAATATCCGCGACTACGGTTTTACCCGCTATGTCTTTTCCTACCGCGAAAGCTATTCGGGAATCAAACTCTTTAAATTCCTTGGATTCTAAAAGATCTCTGAGCGCTACAGGACTGTTTTCTTTATTGGGCACCTCAATGCCGACTGCCGCTTTTCCCGGAATCGGCGCCTCAATCCTGATATCGGTTGCCGCCAGATTCAATTTAATATCATCTGCAAGTCCTACGATTTTACTGACTTTTACTCCCTGTTCCGGCTGAAGTTCATACCTTGTAACAGATGGCCCCTGACTGATCTCCGTGATCGTAACTCTTACGCCAAAGGTACTTAAGGTCTGCTGTAATCTGGCAGCGGTCTCTTTCAGAAGTTTTTCCGAATCGCCTCCCTTTGCAGCGCCTTTTTTCAACAGTGAAACAGACGGAAAACTATATTTTTTCGGTATCTTTTTGGGCGGTTCTTTCAAATCGGAAAGCAGCTGTCCATTGACCGGATGATCTGCTTTAGGAGTATCTATTTTATTTTCAAATAGTCCGCCGGCATTTTCAGCAGTGTCAGAAAAGGTATCCTCGTTCCAGTACGACTGTTGTTCCGCCCTGTCTGTATCTCCCACATCCTCTTCTTTACTGTCTTCGTAATAAACGTTTTCCACTTCTTCCACCGGCAGAGAATGCGCAGTGTGAATATGAATTTTTTCAAAATCCGGCAGAGAATCATAATCTGAATCGCCAAACGCATCTTCATTTCCATTGTCTGACGCATTATTCCTATCATCCAATATAATCTCATGTATATCATCTCTGCCAAGTTCTGTATGATCCGCTTTCAGTGAAGTGTCCAGCATTACGCCAGAGACTTTTTTGTCCATCCGCAGGATCTTCTCATTTTCTTTTTCTTCTTCCCTGATTCTTTTCCGCTCTGCATTCTGCTCTCTCTTACGGTTTATTTCTTCTCTTCTGCGGTCCATCTCTTCCCGTCTTGCCATAGCACGTTCTCTTCTGCGGTCCGCATCATCCCGTGACATTTCCATCACTTTATGGCTTCCGTTCAAAACACTGTCCACAAGAGACTTTTCTGTCACGAGCACAAGACAGATAATGCCTGCAACAATCACAACCAGTATCGTCCCGGCCATTGCCAGAAAATGGTAAAGCGCAAATGCAATACTCCCTGAAAATACGCCTCCGCCATTATGCCCTTTTGCGCATCGCTGGTAAAGTTCAGCAAGATTATAGGTACTTTCCTTATTTAAAGCTCCTGAAGCAAGTTCAAATATAATTCCAATTAATAAAAACAAAATCGTTCCCGCCGCTAATTTCCTTTTTGCAGCAGGACTTCCCTGATTAATCGTCCCAAACGCAATCCCCACAAATAATAAAACCGGCGCCACATAAGCTAAGGTTCCGAATAGTCCAAACATGACGCCGCTGATGGCATTTCCTGCCGGACCGATAATCCCAAAGTTACACAAGAATAATATCACAGCGACTGCAAAAAGTCCGATCATCATAATATCATATAAAATTGCGCCATCTATTGATTCTTCTGCTGTTTTTCTTCTTGTATTTGCTGTTTTTCTATTAGTACTCCTCGATTTCGTACCTGAGGAAGTTTTTTTGCTGCTTTTTGATCTGCTGCCTGTACCAGCTGCCATACAAATCAACCTCACTTTTTTCATTACACTATCTAAATTTACTCTAACTTATTTAGTATAGCAAAAAAACTTTTAGTTGTCATCCATTAGATCATGTAAATGTGCCATTGCTTCTTTTATCCCTCCTACTTCATTGATAATACCTTCGTCAACGGTTTCTTTTCCCACAAGGATGCTGCCCACGTCCTTTGTCAGCATTTTAGTTTCCATCATCAGTTCTTCCAGTCGTTCTTTTTCAATATTACAATGTTCACATACAAATCCCGTAATTCTATTCTGAATCTGCATAAAATAGTCAAATGTCTGCGGTACTCCTATCACCATGCCATTCATTCTTACCGGATGGATTACCATCGTTCCTGTCGGTACAATAAAAGAATAATCGGTACTGACTGCAATCGGCACTCCAATAGAATGACTTCCGCCAAGTACAAGCGATACCGTCGGCTTGCTCAAAGAAGCAATCATTTCCGCTATGGCAAGTCCTGCTTCCACATCTCCGCCCATCGTGTTTAATAAAATCAGTACCCCGCCTATATCTTCATTGTCCTCAATTGCTGCAAGCTGTGGCAGAATATGCTCGTATTTGGTTGCTTTGGAAGTGCTTCCGAGGATATCATGTCCTTCAATCTCTCCAATAATCGTGATCAGGTGTACATCTTTCTTTCCTTCTTTTCCTTCTAGTGTCATCTGACCGGTTTCTTCTATTCGCTTATCTTTATGCGCTTCCTCATCCCGCTTTTCCTGAGGATCTTTTTGAGGCGCTTCTTTTTTTGAATTTTTATCCTGCTTTTTTACTTCCGGTTTATTGTTTTTCTCTTCCTTATTTTCTGCACTCTTTGATTTTGACATTATAAACCTCCAATCCTGCTCATCTGTATAAAATTTAAAACTTTTCAAAACAAAAAGGAACCATTCGGTTCCTTTTTAGGTTGCGCATAATTATTAAAAGTATTACTGTAAATCAAAATCATCATTTTCTTTTATTTCTATATCAAATTTCATCAATTCCGGTTCCGGTTCAAAACGGTAGTCCATCGTCTTTTTAACATGCTTTTTGGGAAGCGGAAGAGGATTTTCAATCAATACAATTTTCTTTTTTTCCGGTTCCTCAATATCCCTATCTTCCATATTAATACCCGACAGCCTTTCTTTTTTCATCTCTTCCAGTTTCTCCGGTTCTGTTGGAATCTTCCATTCCTCCGCCGGCATCATGAGCCTGCCCATTTCCAAAACCACAGCTGCTCCCGCTGCTGCCAGAACAGACCAGTACAGTGTTCCTAAAATCTGATAATCTATGTACGGGATTCCCAAAAAAACGGACAACAGAAGCAGAAGTAAAGAAATCACAACAAATCCGCTTTTATTCTTCCTCTTCACGAAAACTCCAAACAGATACCACAATACCCCCGAAAACACCAGAATATTTCCCGCTGTCGTAATATCCGGCGCTGCTATTTCATAATTCCATACAGATAATGGAAAATACAATTCTATAAAGCAGCCGATCGTTTGTATCAATGAAGTTTTATTATAAAAACTCCAAAACCAGAGAAGCAGCCCCACACAGGCAAAACTGACAATTAACAAAAAAACAGTACTGCTTATTTTTTCTTTCACGCTGCCTCTGCTTTCAGACAGGATAGAAAGCAGCGTAATAAGCAATAAAACTCCGGCTATATCCAAATAGATCATATAGCCGATCCCCACGCCTGATAACAGCAGTCTGCTGTATTTTCCAACAATGCTTTTCTCTGCACTGTCGTTCCACTTTTTATAACAGGAGATCAAAAACCACATACCGGCAAAAAGAAAAAAATATAAATTTTCCGGCGTCAGCGTAAAAACAGATACTATCATCACTGGCAAAAAAGAAAGCAATGCCAGTGAAACAACCGCCTCCATTCTTCCTAACAGATTTCTGACTCCTAAAAACACAAATAAAATCCCTGCCGATTGTAAAATCACTTGCAGAATAATCCCCGCCGACAGCTTATTCCCTAAAAAAGCAAACAGCCATGTGAGAATTTCCGTATAAAGATAAGAAATTCCATGCAGAATACGGGGAACCTCATTTCCCCCTTTTTTCACAGCCATTTCGCAGTACTCCATCGTACCGTAAACTTCTGTAAAATGATGCTGATACCAATAAATCCTTACTAAAACGGAACCCAGAAATAAAGTCAGGGCAAAAAAGATTTCCCAAAGCATTTTCGTCCGCCTGCTGATACCGTCAAGTCTGAATCCCCATCTTTGAAATCCAATATAGATTTTTTTTAAATACATAGTTATAATCCTTCTTTTACGGATTTTCTTATTGCTGCAAACTTATGAATCTATTTTACTTAATGCCTGCTCTAAATCTTTGATAATATCTTCTACATTCTCAATTCCTACAGACAGCCGGATCAGATCTGGAGCCACTCCTGCTTCTTTTAGCTGTTCATCATTCATCTGTCTGTGGGTATGGCTTGCAGGATGTAAAACACAGGTTCTTGCATCCGCAACATGAGTGACAATTGCGGCAAGTTTCAGCTCATCCATCATTTTTTCCGCTGCCTTTCTCCCGCCTTTCAGTCCAAAGGAAATCACTCCGCAAGTGCCATTCGGCATATATTTCTTTGCCAGTTCATAATATTGATTACTTTTTAGTCCCGGGTAATTGACCCATGCCACTTGATCATGATTTTCTAAAAATTCGGCTGTTTTCTGTGCATTAAAGCAATGTCTTTCCATACGAAGCGGCAGCGTCTCCAGACCAACATTTAATAAAAATGCATTCTGCGGCGCCTGAATAGAACCAAGATCTCTCATAAGCTGTGAAGTTGCCTTTGTAATATAAGCCGCCTTACCAAATTTCTCCGTATAGGTAACTCCATGATAGGAGTCATCCGGTGTACAAAGTCCCGGATATTTGTCAGGGTACAAAGACCAGTCAAAATTACCGGAATCCACGATTGCCCCGCCTACCGTCATGGCATGTCCATCCATATATTTTGTAGTAGAATGAGTAACAATATCCGCACCCCATTCAAACGGATTACAGTTAATCGGTGTAGCAAACGTATTATCCACGATTAACGGCACCTGATGCTCATGCGCCACACGGGCAAATTTTTCAATATCCAATACCACCAATGCCGGATTTGCAATAGTTTCCGCCATCACGCATTTGGTATTGGGACGAAAAGCTTTACGCAGTTCTTCTTCAGGAAGATCCGGGTCAACCACCGTACATGCAATCCCCATCTTTTTCATCGTAACTGTCAAAAGATTAAACGTGCCTCCATAAATAGTAGACGACATGACAACATGATCCCCGCATTCACATATATTAAAAACAGCATAATAATTTGCCGCCTGGCCTGAAGACGTAAGCATTGCCGCCACGCCTCCTTCCAGTTCGCAAATCTTCTGCGCCACAAAATCATTCGTAGGATTCTGAAGCCTTGTGTAAAAATATCCCGACTCCTCTAAATCAAATAATCTTCCCATTTGTTCGGAAGTCTCATACTTATAAGTAGTACTCTGGTAAATCGGCAAAATTCTCGGTTCCCCGTTTTTAGGTTTCCACCCGGACTGAATACAAATCGTTTCTTTTTTCATTTCCGCTCTCCTTTAAACTTTTCACGCTACTCGTCCCAGTTGTGATATACCGCCTGTACGTCGTCGTCATCATCAAGTAAATCCAGTGTTTTCTGTAAATTCTTAATGGCTGTTTCATCAGAAAGTTCTACATAATTTTGCGGTATCATAGTCACTTCTGCTGAAAGCATGCTGATTCCCGCCTCTTCCAATACTTTTCTGACTTCTTCAAAGTTCTCCGGATCAGTAATAACCTCAAAGCTGTCTTCTTCCTCTGCAAAATCTTCCGCACCGGCGTCCAATGCCGTCATCATCAGATCGTCCGCTTCCATATCGCATTCTTCTTTATCAATGATAATCTGACCCTTTTTATCAAACATAAAGGAAACGCATCCCTGTGTTCCAATGCTTCCCTGACCTTTTGTAAAAGCGCTTCTTACATTTGCAGCTGTTCTGTTTTTATTATCTGTCAATGCATCTACAATAATCGCAATGCCATTTGGTCCATACCCTTCATAGGTTACATATTCATAATTGACATTTCCCACATCGCCTGCTGCCTTCTTGATTCCGCGGTCTATCGTATCATTCGGCATATTGTTCGCTTTGGCCTTTGCAATTACCTGTGCAAGTTTGAAGTTATTCGCCGGGTCCGGCCCTCCCTCTTTTACTGCAACTGCTATTTCTCTGCCTATAATCGTAAAAATCTTTCCTTTTGCTGCATCATTTTTTTCTTTCTTATGTTTAATATTGGCAAATTTTGAATGTCCTGACATCTTTTATCTCCTCACTTTTTATTCTTTCAGCAATATATCATACCATTAATTTTCTGCTTCTTCAACCTTACTGCTTTCTTCCACTGTTTCCCTGTCTTCCTCTTCCGCCGGCATTTTCGTTACAAGTACGCTTTGTATCATCTTGTTTTCAACAGAAAGCAGCTTAAATTCATATCCTCCGACTTCTATCGAGAACTGTTCATCCTCCTCAGGGATCTTGTCCATTTTCGATATTAAAAAGCCGTTTAAGGTTTCAAACTCCTCCTCTTCAAAGGAAATGTTGAACTGATCTTCCAATTCTTTTAATGGAGTCTTTCCCTCTATTATGTATTCATCTTCCCCTTTTACTTCAATATGCTTTTCGTCTTCGTCATACTCGTCCCAGATATTTCCGACAATTTCCTCCAGGATATCTTCCATTGCAACAAGCCCTGCCGTTTGACCATATTCATCTATGACAATGACCATCTGTGTTTTTGTGGACTGCATCATTTTGAAAATAGAATCTATGTTACGGGTCTCCGGAATTACCTTTGCTTCACGTAAAAATCCTTTTATTTTCCGCACCGGAATATTAATGCGGGCATCTTTATTGTGAATGCGCATTGCATCCTTTAAATGAAGCACCCCGATGATGTGATCAATATTTTCTTCATAAACAGGATAGCGGCTGTTACTTTGTGACAGCATAAAGTGAATCGCTTCTTTTAACGGAGTATCGCCATCAATTGCAACGATATTATTTCTATGTGTCATAATATCTTTTGCCTCTTTATCTCCGAATTCAAATATATTTGTGATCATTTCTGCTTCACTGGCCAGGATCACACCCTGTTCATGTCCTTCATTTACCATAGAAATGATCTCTTCCTCCGTTACATCCACATTTTCCTCATTTTCCCTGATTCCGAATAACCGCAGAAACAAACTGACTGTTAAGGAAATCAATCCGGTAAGCGGGGACAGCAGAATTGTAATGTAATATGCTGCATTTACACATGCATAAGCCCACTTCTCAGGATATCTTGCTGCAATCCGTTTCGGCATCAATACTCCAAAAGTCAAAAGTACATACAGCAGAATCACGGCCGCCCCCAAAAAACTGTTTATGTAATTTCCAAGATACTGTAAATAGAAGGACCCGATCCCAATATGAATCAACGTAACTACAAGCTGTACTGTATTTACATATCTGGAAGGATTCTCCATGATTTGTTTTAGCTTGTTAGTCCTTTTGTCCTCACCTTTTAATTCTTTTCCTTCCAGCGTAGTAACCGCTGCACCAAATCCATAAAAAAACACATCGATCAATAATAATAAAATAAATATCAGTATACTGGCAGTAGGCCCGTCATCGCCCATTATCTCATCTCCTTCATTTTCTGTCATACTGTAACATAATCACTTAAAAATATACCATTCCTCAACCCATACGTCAAGAAAACCCACAAGGTTTTTCCCTGTGGGTTTATACTCAAAGCAGCTGTTTTAAAGCTGTTTGGGGTTGCCATTTCCTCTTTTTAATTAAGTCAGCATTATGTAGTTAGTTCAAGACTGACTGCAAGTGCGTTGTTCACTTCCTTCATAATGCTTCCTTCCAAATGACACACTTTATCTTTCAACCGTTTCTTATCAATCGTACGAAGCTGCTCTAACAAAATAACCGAATCCTTTACAATTTCGTATTCCTTACTGGATAATTCTATATGTGTTGGCAGCTTTGCTTTGTTCATCTTTGAAGTAATTGCTGCACAGATGACAGTAGGACTATGTTTATTTCCTACATCGTTCTGTATAATTAAAACCGGCCTTACACCCCCCTGTTCCGAGCCGATGACCGGCCTCAAATCCGCATAATAAATATCTCCGCGTCTCATTACTTCCACCTTTCCGGGCAAAAATGTATCTTTTTCACTTTTGCTCCTTTCTGTCAATAATATTGACAGCTTACCTGGAAGTTATTCATAATCCTGGAAATGATTTTTTGTCCTGATTACTTCGCCGTTCTTTATGTAGACTCTTGGAATTCTCTGCCCGATATCACAGGCAAGTTCATAGTTAAATCTCCCTGAAATTTCTCCGATCTGCTCCATTGTAATTTTTTCTGTTCCGTCACTTCCAATCAAAGTCACTTCATCCATTTCTGTTACGCCTTCTATTTCTGTTACATCCACCATAAACTGATCCATACAGATTCTTCCTATAACAGGCGCTCTCTTCCCACGGATTAATACATAGCCCTTATTTGACAGGCCGCGTGGATAGCCATCCCCATATCCAATTGGAATAGTAGCAATTTTTCTCTCACTTTGTGCAATATAGGTTCTTCCATATCCGACCGGCGTACCCGCAGGTATTGTTTTTACGTAAATGACAGTACTTTTAAATTCCAGCGCCGGTTCCAGTCTCACAATATCCTTTGATACCTCTTCTGAAGGCCACAGACCATATAAAGTAATTCCTGCCCGCACCACATCCATATTGGCTTCTCTCATTTCTACGATTCCCGCACTGTTTGAACAATGTTTTACCGGAATCGCTATCCCCAAATGCGCTTCCACTTCCCTGCAGAACCCCTGAAAACGTTCCATTTGTTCTATGGCATATCGTTTATCTGCATGGTCTGCCGTTGCAAAATGCGTAAAGATTCCTTCTACTTCTATTCCTTCCATTTGTATTGCTTTTTCTATAAACAGAAGTCCGTTTTTATCCGGTAAAATCCCGATTCTTGACATGCCGGTATCAATTTTAATATGAACCTTCACATTTTTCTTTAACCGTTTCGCAGTACCGGACAATTCTTCCATCATATCTTCTTTAAATACAGCCGGGCGGATTTCTTCTTCTATCATCTGGGGATAACTGTAAGGAAAAGTATATCCTAATATGAGGATGGGTTTTTTTATTCCTGCCATTCTTAAAATATGCGCTTCCTCCGCAGTCGCTACTGCAAAACCATACATATAGTCAAGCGGCTCTAATTCTTTTGCAATCGGTACTGCGCCATGCCCGTATCCATCTGTCTTTATCACACCCATCATTCGAGTCTGCCTGTCAAGATTCGCCTTCATATGATCCATATTCCGATGAATCACATCCAGGTCCACAGCTGCATAACCTCTCGCGTATTCTCTTTTCCAATCCTCCATGACATCCTCCAAAAGAAGCCCTATCGGTTTCTACACATTCTATTTTTTCCGAAACAATAAATCAAACTGTCTGATTAAGTCCCCCGCAAGAAGTGAATATTCATTCTTTTCCTTACAGGCAGCATCTCCCGCAAGCCCATGCAGATATACCCCTGCTATTGCTGCTTCAAATGCCGCTTCTTTTTCCATTTCCAGCCGTTCTGCCTTCTTTACAGCCTGTGCCAAAAGCCCGGTAATCATTCCTGCCAGCACATCGCCGCTTCCCGCAGTCGCCATGCCGCAGTTTCCCGAAAGATTCAAATACATATTCTTTTCTTTTGCACAGACTACCGTCCTTACATCTTTGCATACGATAACACACCCCAGATCTTCTGCGTACTGTTTCACCTCTTCCAGAAGTTTTTCCTTAATCCCGGTTACGTTCTTTTTCGCAAGTCTTGCAAATTCTCCTAAATGCGGTGTCAAAATGACAGCCCTGTTTTTCTCTGAGACAGACTTCTTCAAAAATTGATACAGCTTACTGTCCTGTGCAATCTGATTGAGTCCGTCTGCATCGATCACAAGCGGCTTTTCACACTTTTCAATCACAAAATCAAGCTTTTCTTCCGTTTCCTCCCCTACACCGCAGCCCGGTCCCAGTAAAATACAGTCTGCCCACCTGCATCCTTTCTCCAGCTGACTCGAAAGTCCGCTCCGGTCTTTCGTATCGTATACATCGATCATAGCTTCCGGTAACTTCTGCGCCAATATCTCTCTGTTTGCCTTATGGGTTAAGATTCTGACCATTCCGCATCCCGCGCGCAGCGCCGCTTCTGCACTGAGCAGACAGGCCCCGCTCATATCGTCATTTCCCGCAATCACAAGTACTTTCCCGAAAGTGCCCTTATTTCCATCTTTCTTCCGCTCTGGCAAAAGGTCCGGGGCTTTTTCTAAAAAAGTAAACACTTTGGGAAGTTCCCCGAGAAAGCAGGGCAAAGTGATTCCAATATCCTTTACCACAATCTTTCCGGCGTATTCTGCTCCCGGATACAATACCATTCCTAATTTACAGTAGGCAAAAGTAACTGTGATGTCTGCTTTAAATGCCGCTCCCATAACAGCGCCGGTGTCCGTATGAATTCCGGACGGGATATCCACACTGATCTTAAGGGCATTACTTTCATTCATTTTCTGTACAAACTGCATATAGATGCCTTCCAGATTTCTTGACAATCCAATTCCGAATAAGGCATCTATTATAATATCATATTCCTTTTCTGAAAACAGGGTGTCATGCTGCCATCCAAATGCATGGATAATGTTCAGCTGCCTCTTCATTAATTCCGAATATTTCTCCTCCGGACCGACAACCAAAAAAGTAACATCAAACCCTGCCTGTTTTAAAAGTCTGCCAAGCGCGATACCATCTGCGCCGTTATTTCCCGTTCCTGCCACAATCAGCACATTTCCTGCAGGTTTTTTCCAATATTCTTTTACTACTTCATAAAGCCCAAGCGCTGCTCTTTCCATCAAAACGACCGCCGGAATCTGAAATTTCTCTGTCGCGGCATGATCGCATCTGCGCATTTCCTCGGCATTCACTAAATATTCCATACTTATTTTTCTTCTTTTTTATTGGATTTTTCCATAGGATTATATTTCATATCAAAGATTTCCAGTACATCCGCACCAAAAATATCATGCATATAAGAATAGAGTTGTCTGTTCTGTGTTTCTCTATCCTGCTTTCTTACTACATTTTTCTTTAATTCAATCCGTGTGGAATCAATCCATTTTGTAAGGGAATCGATCTGCTCTGTATTTTCTTTGATTTTATTATAGCAGATATCCATCGTTGCCATCATAAGCTGCATGTTCACTTCTTCAATCTGCTTTGGCAGCTGTGCCAGTTCTTTTTCATAGGCTGCCAGTTTCGTATTACATTCTTTTACAAGCCGCTTATCCGCATCAATTTTCTTATCGTTCACTTCCTGATTGACTCCCTGATCCAGTTCATCCACCGTAACCATGATCTGATCCATCAGTTTTCTTTTTAATTTACGAATGTCCTTTTTTTCTGTATTTAGTTTTCCCTGTCTTTTGATCAGACTATTCAGTTGTTCCTCCAGGCGTTCAATCCTGGGATTTGCCTCTGCCTGTGTGAAAAGCTGATGCCATTTATTATCTAATGGCAGTAACGGAATATTTTTTCCCGCAAGGGCATTTTTGTATTTATCTTGTTTTTGTGGTAATTCTTTCATCGTCCCCTCGCTCCCTGTTCTTCGTTATCGCATCCCATTTTCCGTCTCTCAGACCCACAGCCCAATTGATACCGGTTGATGTTATAAGATAATTTCATCAAACTGTCTGATAAATGTACGTTTTCCACCTGTATGCCCTCAGGAACCTTCAAATCTACATGCGCAAAATTCCAGATTGCTTTTATTCCATAAGAGACAAGCTGTTCTGCAACTGATACCGCACTTGTCTTAGGAATCGTAAGAACTGCAATATCAATATCATTTTCTTTTACAAATGCTTCTATATTTTCCATCGGCTGAACGGCATTTCCCCTTACAAGCTTGCCTGTAAGCGCCGGATTTGCATCAAACAATCCTTTTAAAATAAATCCCCGTCTCTCAAAATTCATATAATTGCCGATTGCCTGACCCAAATTTCCCGCTCCGATAATGATAAGATGATGTGTTTTATTTAATCCGAGGATCTTACTGATCTCATCGTATAAATATTCCACATTATATCCATATCCCTGCTGTCCGAATCCGCCAAAATTATTAAAGTCCTGACGGATCTGCGATGCCGTAACCTGCATGAGTTCACTGAGTTCCTGCGAAGAAATGCGTTCTATCCCTTCATCTTTCAGCTCGCCCAAATACCGAAAATACCTTGGTAATCTGCTGATGACAGCCTGTGATATTTCCTTCTGTTCCACGACAATTCCTCCTAGATATATATTATTTTCATTTTATATTAATGTTAACATAATGTCAATGAACCTGCCGGCTTTTTCAGACCAATTAGTAACAGCCCGGTAATATGTGTGCCAACATTTTTAAGTTATGATGGCAAGAAAGCTTTCCGTACTAGAAAAGAACGGAAAGCTCTGCTTTTAAGCTCTGCTTATGAGCTCTGCTTTTTACATTTCTTCATATGTTTTTCTGATTTCTTTAATAAACTCTTCACTGTTTAAAACCGTCACATTTTTCAAGGAAGTGATATTTGCCAGATCTTTCGTCATCTTCCCGTCCTCAATCGTTTTTAAAGTTGCTCTTTCCATCCGGTCCGCAAACTCTGAAAGTTCTGTAATGCCATCCAGTTCACCACGCTTACGTAAAGCGCCTGTCCACGCAAAAATCGTTGCAACAGAATTAGTTGAAGTTTCCTCTCCTGCCAGATGCTTATAATAATGTCTCTGTACCGTTCCATGCGCGGCTTCATATTCATATACGCCCTGGGGAGATACCAAAACGGAAGTCATCATGGCAAGAGAACCAAACGCGGAAGAAACCATGTCACTCATAACATCGCCGTCATAGTTTTTGCATGCCCAGATAAATCCGCCCTTTGCTTTCATAACACGTGCTACCGCATCATCTATTAACGTATAGAAGTATTCAATTCCGGCTTCTTCAAACTTTTCCTTATATTCTTTTTCAAAGATTTCCGCAAATATATCTTTAAAAGTGTGATCGTATTTTTTGGAAATGGTATCTTTCGTGGCAAACCATAAATCCTGTTTTGTATCCAATGCAAATTTAAAACATGCCTTTGCAAAGCTTTCTATGGAAGCCTCCGTATTATGTATTCCCTGTAAAATGCCTGCTCCTTTAAATTCATGGATTACTTCTCTTGTCTGTGTACCGTCCTCCGCCGTAAATACCAGCTCTGCCTTTCCCGGCCCCGGTACTTTCATCTCTGTATTTTTGTACACATCACCGTATGCATGACGTGCCAGCGTAATCGGCTTTTCCCAGTTCTTTACACAAGGCTCAATTCCTTTTACAACAATCGGCGCACGAAATACCGTACCGTCAAGCAGCGCCCGGATTGTGCCGTTTGGACTTTTCCACATTTCCTTTAAATGATATTCTGTCATTCTTGCCGCATTAGGAGTGATCGTAGCACATTTTACGGCAACGCCGTATTTCTTTGTTGCTTCCGCCGAGTCCACCGTGACCTGATCGTTGGTTTCGTTACGATGCTCCAAACCAAGGTCATAGTATTCGGTTTTCAACTCAATAAAAGGAAGTAAAAGCTCATCCTTTATCATTTTCCAGAGAATCCTTGTCATCTCGTCCCCATCCATTTCAACAAGTGGTGTTGTCATTTTAATTTTTTCCATCTGTCTGCTCTCCTTTTCCTTTTATCATTTTTCTGTTATTTGCTTTTACCAGCTGGCTGTCCTGCCTGTTTACGATTCATTGTATGCCTCATTCAAGCCGCTTTTCACCATATTTTCATAAGCGTTTATGATATGTCTGTTTGCCAGTTTTTCTGCCTTTTTTGCGTCTTTTTCTTTGATTGCCTCCATAATCTGTCTGTGTTCTTTATTAGACGCTTCTCCTCTGCCCGCTTCAGAAAGTGTCTTCTTTCTTACCCTGAGCACATATTGGTGAAAGTCTCTTAATAAGTGCTCGAGCATCTTGCTGTCACATGCTTCATACATAATCTCATGGAACCTGTTGTCCAGCTCCGCCATCTGTTCCAGATGCCCTTTAGAAGCATGAAATTCCGCCAGATAAATATTTTCTTCCATTTCCGCCATTTGTTCATCCGTCATTTTTTCTGTTGCCCATCTTGCGCAGAGTCCTTCTAACAGAGAACGGATCATATAAATGTCTTTCACATCTTCAACCGTAATGCCCGTTACATAAGCGCCTTTATTGGGGATAATCTGAATCAGTCCCTCCAGTTCCAGCTGCCGGAAAGCTTCCCTTACCGGCGTTCTGCTCACTCCCAGTTCTTCTCCGATCGCAACCTCTTTCAATTCCTCATGCTCTTTATATTTTCCGCTTAAAATATCCTCTCTGAGTCTGTTAAATACACGTCCGCGAAGGGAATATTTATCCGTTACCTCCTGCTTCACGTCATAACTCCCCATGTTCTACCTCCATCATTACCTTTACACAACATTTCTATTGTAATGTAATATCTAACTTCTTGCAAACCTTTTCAATCTGAATCACTAATTCTTCATCAGTAAGTACTGTCACACGTCCGTCAGCGTATTCTTGATCTACCCATTCCTTTAATATCTTTACAAGCTCATGGTTCTTATTTAACTGCTTTTCCTCTTTTAATCCATAATAAGTATTGATCCAATGGGCAATTCCTGCAAGACCGGATGTATTGGACACGGCGCATAAAACCGGACGCTTTAAAAACTTCTCCGTGTCAAAGATATTATAAATTTCTTCATTTTTAAGCAGCCCGTCCGCATGAATACCGGCTCTTGTTACATTGAAATTCTTTCCGACAAAAGGTGTCCTTGGCGGGATCTGATAGCCTATCTCCTTCTCATAATATTCGGCAAGTTCTGTAATAACCGTCGTATCCATTCCGTTCAGATGGCCTTTTAACTGTGCATATTCAAATACCATTGCTTCCAGCGGCGTATTTCCTGTTCTTTCACCGATACCAAACAGCGAAGTATTAATACCTGCACAGCCATAAAGCCATGCCGTTGTGGAATTGGATACCGCCTTATAAAAATCATTATGTCCATGCCATTCAATAAGGGAATGCGGTACTCCCGCATGGGTATGGATCGCATAGACAATCCCCTGCACGCTTCTTGGGATAACAGCGCCTGCATAATTCACTCCATATCCCATCGTATCGCATGCCCTGACTTTGATCGGAATTTTATATTCTTCCATCAGTTTCATAAGCTCCAGACAAAACGGCACCACATATCCGTAAATATCTGCTCTCGTAATATCCTCCAGATGACATCTTGGACTGATTCCCTCTTCCAGACACTCTCTGATTACGCTTAAGTAGTGCTCCATAGCCTGACGCCTTGTCATCTTCAGCTTCAAGAAGATATGATAATCGGAACAGCTTACAAGAATGCCTGTTTCTTTCATACCGATTTCTTTCACAAGTTTAAAATCTTCTTTGCTTGCACGAATCCAGCTAGTTACCTCCGGGAACTGATAGCCTCTTTCCATACACTTATACACTGCATCCCTGTCCTTTTTGCTGTATAAGAAGAATTCACTTGCCCGTATCATTCCGTTCGGACCGCCAAGTTTATGTAAATAATCATAGATCGTTACGATCTGTTCTGTCGTATACGGCGCCCTCGACTGCTGTCCATCCCGGAACGTCGTATCTGTAATCCAAATATCCTTCGGCATATTATGAGGAACGATACGATCGTTAAACGGAATTTTAGGTATTTCCGAATAGGGAAACATATTACGGAAAACATTGGGTTTTTCCACGTCGTCCAAAATATACATATGCTCTTCTATTTCCAATAGATTATTCTTTTCATTCATAGATATCGGACGATTCAAAAATGTCTCATTCTCTCTCATAACTACCTCCGTCTGCGTATATTTTATTCTGCTTTTTGGTGTTTCATTTCCTATACTTACGCCTCGTATAATTGTATACAATCATACGAGGCGTGTCAAGAGTAATTCTTTGAAAGTTACTAATTTCTCTGCTGCCGTTTCTCTTTATATCAGATTCTTATATTCCCGTCTGCCATCCACAACCGCATATATTATAACAGTTTTTTTACTTTCATTTACTTTATAAAATACCAAATGTCTTTCTACAATAAGCGCCTTATATCCCTGTCTCCGCAAGTTTCAAGTTCCATGAGTTAAATAGAAAAGAATATCGAGCAAAATTTTTGTCTTTCAGTTATTTTATTTCAGCACATAAAAAAATGCCAAAAACCACATAAAATATGGGTTTCCGACACTTCTTAGGGTTGGGCTGTTAAAAACAGTCACAGCTCGTAGGGGAATCGAACCCCTGTTTCCGCCGTGAGAGGGCGGCGTCTTAACCGCTTGACCAACGAGCCTTATATGTTTCACGCGAGTACTTGTCTATATTATTACACTTTTATTAAAAATGCAAGTATTTTTTTGTTTTTTTAGATTTATTTTTTAGAAGTTTTTAGAAGTTATAAAAATACATTAATATTTTGTTATATTAGCTTTAATCAAACTGCGTCATCCAATTTCTGTCTGCACAGGCGTCAAAACACATTATAACCTGCTCCATAGTTGTTTTTTCCACTGCCAGATTACCTGGAAGTTCCTCCCGCCCAAAGTATTGAACCCCCGTGGTTTCGATATTCTCCACAAACGTACCGCTTACCTCTATGCAAAGAACAAATATCTTAATCACTCCATAAGCATAATTGCAGACATTATGTTTTCTCCAATCCTGTACGGCAATCAGCTTTTGGGGCAGTACTTCTAACCCGGTTTCTTCTTTTGCCTCCTTTATCACATTAGAGGCCACCGACTGATCCACATCACACCAGCCGCCCGGAAGAGACCACGTTCCGTTATTTTCATGTACCATCAGGATCTTCCCGTCCTTAAAAATTGCCGCCCTCGTATCAATTTTTGGCGTTTGATAGCCCTCTTCATTGCAGAACAGATTTTGTATTTTAGCCACTGGAATTTCTGTTCTTTCTGAAAGCATCTGCGCTGCAATCAACCGCAGTTCTTCATATCTTTCTTTATCATAAACGTCACGTCCGTAAGTAAGGCCTGCCTGCGCTATACTTTGAATTTTGACAGCCCATTCCAGTAATTTATCATTCATTGACAATTCTCCTTATTTTAAATCTGAAAAATTCTTTCCGTATTTTGTCTTGCATGTTCTATTAATATATCTTCGGATACTTTCATATATTTCGCCAGATCTCTGACCACATACTTAATATTCTGAGGCACATTTGTCCTGTCAAGCCCGGAAACATTTTTAGGCGTCAAATACGGCGCATCCGTTTCCACTAAAATTCTGTCTAACGGAATCATAGAAACAGCCTCTCGTAATTCCTTTCCACGACGGTCATCACAGATCCATCCCGTGATACCGATTGAAAAACCCATTGTCAAATACTTGTCCAAAACTGCCCTGTCTCCCGTAAAACAATGTACAACGGATTTCTTACAGATATCTGCATGTTTTTTAAACCTTCTTATGAAGTCATCCGCTGCATTCCGTTCATGCAAAAATAACGGCTTATTCCATTTTTCTGCAAGAATAATATGCTTCTCCAGACACCGTATCTGATTTTCTTTTGTGGAAAACATTCTGTCATAATCCAGACCACATTCTCCTACGGCAACAATCTTTTCATTATCCAATAAAAATCTTTCAATCAATTGAAAATCTTCCTGCTTTGCCCTGTCTGCATTATGAGGATGAATGCCTGCTGTTCCCGATAATTTTTTATCCTGCTTCGCATCCACTGCTCAAACCAGATCAAACAAACTGATCTGGTTTGATTCCGGCAGATTTCCTAATATCCCCAAACTGTCCATCAGATCCACAATGGTTTTGGAAGCTTTCGTCCTCTGTCTGAAATCATCTTTTGATAAAAAAGGACCATCCTTTGCCGCTTCTACAATCGCATCCGCCGCCTTTTCACCCAGCCCGTCGATGCTGTTTAAGGACGGCATAATCTTTCCGTCTTCTGTGATCTGAAACAGTCTTGACTGTGCGGTAAAAATATCTATCGGCACAAATTCATATCCTCTTGCATACATTTCCTGCACGATCTTCATATCTTTCTGCGTATCCTGTTCCTTTTTGGACAAAGTATCCTGGCGTCTTTTATAATCTGCCATCACATTTTCCAAATGTCCCTGCCCCTGACACATAATCTCATAAGAAAACGCCGAAGCACGGATACTGAAATACGCTGCATAATATGCCTGTGGATAGTTGACTTTACAATAGGCAATACGCCATGCCATCATAACATAAGCCGCCGCATGCGCCTTCGGAAACATATACTGGATCTTCTCGCACGACCAGATATACCAGTCGGGAACATCATGGGCTGCCATATCCGCTTTCCACTCTTCCCATTTATCACATCTTTTTTTCGCAACGGTTCCCTTTCGTACCGCCTCCATAATCTTAAACGACTCTTCTGAATCCAATCCCATGCCGATCAGATATGTCATAATATCGTCTCTTGTACAGATCGCCGTTGAAATAGTCGCTTTTCCTTCCTCAATCAAAGTCTGCGCATTGCCAAGCCATACATCCGTTCCATGCGACAGCCCCGAAATACGAACCAGATCGGAAAACGAAGAAGGTTTTGTATCAATCAGCATCTGAATAACAAACTCTGTACCAAACTCCGGTATGCCCAGCGCTCCAAGCGGACATCCTCCAATCTGTTCCGGCGTAATCCCAAGCGCCTCCGTGCTTTTAAATAAAGACATGACCTGAGGATCATCCAGCGGAATCTGTACCGGATCGATTCCTGTTAAATCCTGCAGCATACGGATCATGGTCGGATCATCATGACCAAGTATATCAAGCTTTAACAAGTTATGGTCTATAGAATGATAATCAAAATGCGTTGTAATAATATCCGTTGACATATCATTTGCAGGATGCTGTACCGGTGTAAAGGAATTTATATTTTCTCCTAAAGGAAGCACTACGATTCCCCCCGGATGCTGTCCTGTGCTTCGCCTGATCCCGGTACATCCGCCTACAATCCGGTTTATTTCACAAGTCCGCTTGCGTCTTCCTCTCTCTTCATAATAATTCTTAACGTAACCAAACGCTGTCTTATCCGCAAGTGTGGCAATCGTTCCCGCGCGGAACGTCTGCCCATAGCCAAAAATAACTTCCGTGTATTTATGTGCCTTACTCTGATATTCACCGGAAAAATTCAGGTCAATGTCAGGTTCTTTGTCTCCTTTAAATCCGAGAAAAGTTTCAAAGGGAATATCAAATCCATCCTTCTTTAATGGTTTCCCGCATACCGGGCAGTTTTGATCCGGCATATCGCATCCTGCTTTTCCCGCGTAAGCCCGCACCTTTGCAGAATCAAAATCACTGTAATGGCAGCTTGGACAATAATAATGCGGACTTAAGGCGTTGACTTCGGTAATTCCTGCCATAAACGCCACAAAAGAAGATCCCACCGATCCTCTCGACCCTACCAGATATCCGTCTTCTACCGACTTCCACACTAATTTCTGGGCAATAATATACATCACTGCAAATCCGTTTGTAATAATAGAATGCAACTCTTTCTTCAGTCTTTCTTCCACAATCACGGGAAGATTTTCTCCATACATTTCATGCGCCTTATTATAGCAGATCGTTGTCAGGGTATGATCGGAATCTTCAATCACCGGAGGACATTTATCAGGGCGTACCGGCGACATACAGTCTATCGTATCCGCAATCAGATTCGTATTCGTAATCACTACCTCTTCCGCTTTATCACTGCCAAGATATTCAAATTCTTTGAGCATCTCTTCTGTCGTGCGCAGAAAAAGCGGTGCCTGGTCATCTGCATCTGTAAACCCCTTTCCAGCCATAATAATTCTTCTGTACACTTCATCCTCAGGATCCAGAAAATGAACGTCACAAGTTGCGACTACCGGCTTTTTAAACTGTTCCCCAAGTTCCACTATTTTTTTATTGACTGCCTGAATATCTTCCTCGGAATTGATATTCGGATGTTTATCCGAAACAATCATAAACTTATTATTTCCTGTCGGCTGTATTTCCAGATAATCATAAAAATTTACAAGTCTTGCAATCTCCGTATCAGATTTTCCTTCCAGCAGCGCCCGATACAATTCTCCTGCTTCACAGGCGCTTCCAAGGAGCAGTCCTTCTCTGTATTTTGTAAACAGGCTCTTTGGTACTTTCGGTCTGCGGTTAAAATAAGTCAAGTGCGATTCCGAAACCAGTTTATATAAATTCATCCGCCCGATATTATTCTGAGCCAGAATAATGGCATGATAAGAAGGCAGTTTACTTATTGCCTCCACACTGGAAGCCCCCAGTGCATTGATCTGATTTAATGTCTCTATCCCTTCCTTCTTAAGCATTGGAATAAACTTTACAAAAATCTCCGCAGTAGCCTGCGCGTCATCCACGGCACGATGATGATTTTCCAGAGAAACCCCCAATGTCTTTGCTGTCGCATCCAGCGTATGTTTACTTTGACTTGGCAAGAGTACTCTGGCCATCCCGAGCGTATCTACATAGGTAAATTCTCTTTCTATATTAAACCGCTTTGCATTTTCCATAATAAAACTCATATCAAAATTTGCATTATGAGCCACCAAAACGGCATCATCGCAAAATGCAAGAAACTGCGGCAGAATTTCTTCAATATATGGCGCGTCAACCACCATATTATCATTAATGCCCGTCAGTTTTTCAATTTCAAAAGGAATCGGCACGTCTGGATTTACAAATGCCGAATACCGGTCTGTAATCTCCCCCTTTTCCACTTTCACTGCGCCAATTTCTATGATCCTGTTTTTTACCGGTGAAAAACCTGTCGTTTCTATATCAAAAACCACATATGTTTCTTCCAGGGATTGTTCTTTTGCGCCTGTCACAATTTCTTTTAAGTCATCCACCAGATACGCCTCTACGCCATAAATCACTTTAAAGAAATCCTGCTTGTCAGGCTCCGCTTCCCCTGCCTCTTTTCGTTTGGCCTTTTCCGCTTTCCACAGATCTTCCCATACATGATTGGCATCCGGGAAGGACTGCACTACGCCATGATCCGTAATGGCAATCGCAGGGTGTCCCCATTGATAAGCCCTCTTTACAATGTCCTTCGCTTCGGAAACGCCATCCATATCGCTCATCTTTGTATGACAGTGAAGCTCTACTCTTTTTCTTGCGCTGTTGTCCATACGGCTGGTTGTAAAATCAGGAATCTTCTTTACACCTACAATAGAACCAATTGTAAGCTCATTGTCAAATTTATCTATAACCGTTACCCCTTTAATCTTAATAAAAGCGCCTTTTTTAATTCCTTCCAAAATCTCATCCAGCTGATCGTTTCTGGTAAACATTTTTACTGTCATGGTATCTGTAAAGTCCGTAATATCAAAGCTAACTATCGTCTTCTCATTACGGATTTCTCTTTTTTCCAGATTCAGAATCTTTCCACGGATGACCACTTCCCCCATTTCACCCATGATTTCTTCCATCGCGATCGCTTCTTCCTCGAAATCCCTTCCGTACAATACGTCAGGATTATCCGACTTTTTGACCTGTCTGTTAAAGCCGCCTCTTCCCTTTTCAAAGCCGCCCTGTCTTTCGCCAAAGGGTTTTCCTGTTTTCTGCGCTGTGTTTGCAGCTGTCTGCTTTGTTTCTCCCGGATTTTTTTTCTCTATTGCCGGTTTGATTTCCGGCTCCGTTTTTTCTTCGACGGTCGGCGCTTCTTCTTTCACTTCTCGATTCGCCCGCGCCGTAATTTCCGCAACCTGCATGGCGATCATCCGATCGTCTTCTTCTCTTTTTCTTTTCTTTTCCGTTTCCCTGTACTCTATCATAAAGGTGCAGGAAAAACCACACCTGTCATTAAAAATCTTCTCCAATACACGAAGCAGATCTTCCGAACGGCTCCTGGCAAGTACAGAATCCTCCACAGTAAGCAGCACTCTTTTATCGTCCGGATAAGTGACAGAAGCGTTTTTAAAAGTACTGTATTCAATATGGTCATATTCTCTGAGTTCCATAAGAATACTATCCCTGTATGTATTCATCAGTTTTTCAGGATTATACTGGGCGGACAGCTGATATTTTTCATAAATTTTAATCGTCAGCGGCGCATCCGCAAAAAGACCGGTTTTGATCCTCTGCTCTACCGTAAAAATAATTTCCTTCTGGATCAGCCTGTCACAAAAGATATAGATGCGGATCAAATCTTTACGCTTTGTCGCAGAAACTTTTTCTACCGATACCTGCTCAAATAAATCCTGCAGATTCTTCTCTAATTTTAATGTAGGAAATACTTCAAAAAACTTTTTTGCCATTTTACACTGCTCCCCATGCCACGGCTCCGCCGCTGCTTAAATCCGAATGAAAAATGCCGCATTTCAAGCGTTCCAGTTCAAAAGCTCTTCCCTGAGTACGGCAAGCAGCTCTCCTTCCGGAACTTTCTTTATAATTTCACCTTTCTTGATTAACAGCCCTTCTCCAATTCCGCCTGCAATACCAATATCCGCTTCTTTGGCTTCTCCCGGTCCGTTTACGGCGCATCCCATCACTGCCACCTTTATATCTAACGGAATATCCTCTACCATATTCTCTACCTGTCCCGCCAGTCCGATCAGATCAATTTTAGTTCTTCCACAGGTAGGACAGGATACGATTTCTATACCGCCTTTTCGCAGTCCCAGCGTACGCAGAATAATCTTTGCCGATTTGATCTCTTCTACAGGATCTCCCGTCAAAGAAACCCGGATAGTATCTCCTATCCCCTGATTTAGAATAAGGCCAAGCCCTAAAGCTGATTTAATATTACCGCTTATAATCGTTCCCGATTCCGTAATCCCCACATGAAGAGGATGACAGGTCTTTTCTGCAAGAATTTCATGTGCCTTTACACACATCATTACATCCGAAGACTTAATACTGATCACAAGATGATCATATCCCATATCCTCAATCATTCTTACTTTATCAAGCGCGCTTTCTACAAGCCCCTCTGCCGTAACGCCGCCATATTTTTCTACCAGCGCCCTCTCCAGGGAACCGCTGTTTACTCCAACCCTGATCGGTACATTTCTCTCTTTTGCCGCACGCACCACTTCCTCTACCTTTTCCCTGCTTCCGATATTGCCGGGATTAATACGAATTTTATCCGCTCCGTTTTCTATTGCTGCAATCGCCATTTTATAATCAAAATGAATATCAGCAACCAGAGGAATATTAATTTCCTTTCTGATCTTTGCAATCGCCTGTGCTGCCTCTAAAGTCGGCACAGTAGAACGGACAATATCACATCCTGCCGCTTCCAGTCTTTGAATCTGCTCTATTGTCCGCTTTATGTCCTCTGTTCTCGTATTGGTCATAGACTGAATCAGAATCGGATTGCCCCCGCCTATTTTTTTATTTCCTATCCGTACTACATTTGTTTTTTCCCGATACATAGTTACCCCCTGTTCAGGTGCCATTTCGCACATTTTTCTCTTTATCATCACTGCTTATATGCAAGAAAAGTGTAACACTCGCCATGTTTAGTGTCAAGAAAGCTGCTTGGGTTCCGCAAATCCATGTTCTGTATTTATACATCTTTTATGCCTGTTTCATGGATTTTTCTCCTTGAGCAGCAATACTCTTTCCCGCTCTTTTCCACTTCCCAATTCTTTACATATCACTGTCACCTTTACTCCCGCTTCCTTCAGGCATTCCTTCGGAATCGCCATATGAAAATCCTGGTCTGTTTCATAAAATGATCCGTTTTTTATCAAAATTTTCTCTCTTTTTACATTATAGGTGATAAGCGGAAGTATTTCATCCTTTTCTTTTGCATAAACTGCCTCCGGATTCTCCCCCTTTCCATACACCACTTCAAGCCTATGATCAGATCCGTAAACAAATCCGGTAAAAAAAGTAAGCATACATAAAAGGAGCAGCGTAAAAAACAACCCGCCTCCTTGTTTTTCAGTCAAAAGAATATTTTTCTTTTCTTCGATCATATATCGTCTTTTTCCCCTTTTTTTCCTGCTTCGGCCTTCTTTTGTAATGTTCCCGCACCTTTTCAGTTCCTGTAAGACTTCTCCCATATCCCCATAACGCTTCTGCCTCTCTTCCGACATACAGTTTTCCACTACTTCTTCTAATTCCTCCGTAATCAGCGGATTTACATCCCGGATTTTATAGAAATGATATGGCGGCTTTGATGGATTTTTCCCTGTCAGCAAATGATACAAAGTAGTTCCCAAACCGTAGATATCACTTTTTTCATCGATATCCAGCCCTGCTTCAAACTGCTCCGGAGCGCTGTATCCATAAGTGCCTGACCTTACTTTTCTGTCTTTTCTTTCCTTTCCTGTAAAGGCGCTGTCAAAATCGATCAATTTTATCTGCCCGGTTTCATCTAATAAAATATTTGCCGGTTTCAAATCCCTGTAAATAATTTTTTCCGGAAGATGATGCAGATATTGCAGACATTCTGAAATGCGGATTCCTATCTTTACCGCAGTTTTTTCTTCCACAAATCCCTCCTTTTCCAGAAAAGAAAGCAAATTTACCCCTTCCATATATTCCATAATAATACAGTTTCTTTCTTCTTCCTTCACAATATCATAAATAACCGGGATCGCGGGGTGCTTTAACTTCATCAGAATTTCCGCCTCCAAAAGCAGATGCTCTTCTTTTCCATTTACTTTTTTTATTGCCACAAAACGGTTCAAATGTCTGTCGAAAGCTTTAAAAACTTCACTTCTTCCCCCTTCTCCAATTTTATCCAGAATCTCATACCTGCTCTCCATCTGTCTTTCTCCTTTCCGCTGCTATTTTACGATAATGCTGACTGCCGACGCATTATCTTCCATTCTTCTTTTTTTAATCTGTTCTCCCGCCGCTTCAAGTCTTTTAAAAAGAATGATTTCCTGCTCACAAAATGGCGCCGCACAAACAGCAATTTCTTTTTCGCAAAGCTTTCTGTAAAATCCGTCGCTGCACAAAAGAAAACCTGTTCTTTTTCTGATTTTTCCACATTTCCACTGGGGTTTTTCCCATTTTCCGGCGCCGATACATTTCTGTAAAAAACGGCCTTCTCCATCGTCTTTTGATAATACCGTTATTTTCTTTCTGACCTGATAAATCCGGCAGTCTCCCGTATGAATCATATAAAACCTGTTATGGATAATGAAAAGAAGAGTAATCGTCGTTCCCAGCCGGATTTTCTTTTTTCTGCCGTATTCTTTTAACTTTTCATCTGTTTCATAAAGTAGTTTCACCGCTGACCGATACAGAAATTTAGATCCTTTACGCCTTTTCGTCATAGGCAGCAGCTCTTTATGAAACCAGACCGCCGTCATTTCCGCCATATAGCCGCTGGCTGTCTCCCCTTCCGAAAGACCGCCGATTCCGTCGCAGACAGCCGCTGCAAGGACAGTCCCCTTTCTTGTCTGAGCCTGCAATAATACAAGAGAATCCTCGTTGTTTTTACATTCTCCCCGTTCCCATAAATATGCTGTTGTCATTTCCATAAAAGCCTCCATTCCTGCTCAACCCGCGAATTCAGGGTATAGACATTCTTATATTGCCTTGTAAATAATTTCTGGAAAATAAAATAGATTTAACCGGAATTTTATAATAATGATTAGTGAATTACTGACTTGTTCTGACTGATCTTGAAAAGATCAATCAGAATTTATAGATTTTTATTTTAGAATATCCTATCACATCTGTTCTTTTGATACAAGATTTTTTTCGTGATATAAACGATACAAACTATTGTTGAATTTATCTGTCCCGCCCGCCAATCAGTTCCGGCAGTTGTGTCAAATCAGAGATACATGCATAAATCCTTTTTTCCACTTCCCCCTCCGGCATTGTCTGGTCCGGCACAAAGACTACTTTAAGCCCCGCTGTAATTGCCGACATCGCGCCGTTGGGAGAATCTTCTACCGCAAACGCTTCCCGCGGGATCACTCCAAGTTTCCGACATACATGAAGATACACATCCGGCGCCGGTTTTCCACGTTCTACCTGCGTTGTACTTACCATTTCATCAAAATATTCCAGCAGCCCTGTCTGTTTTAATTGTTCCACTGCCCGTTCAACAGGTGTTGCCGTTGCCAGTGCAATCGTACAGCCTTCTTCCTTTAGCTGCTTCAACGCCCATTCTGCTCCGGGCTTGGTTTCGATTCCTGTCTTTTCCAAATACGCGCTCATCAGCTTTCTTCTGCAATCCCGCACTTTGATATAGTCAAATCCTTCTCCAAACCATTCCCGTACCGTCTCAAGTACATAAGGTTTTCCCATACTGCGCAGTTTGAGAGCCTGCTCTTCACTCATATGAAAACCGAATTCCGCTGCTGCCTTCTGCCAAAATATTTTAAAATATTTCTCTGTATCAATCAGAGTACCGTCCAGATCAAAAATAACAGTCTGTTTCATATGAATCTCCATTCCTGCTCATCCCATAACTGTGGGCACAAATTTGACCGATCATCTCATGACGACCGGTCAGACAGCCACATTCACTACTACCGAAATAATCTGGTAATATCATTATACATGATAAATACCATCAAAATCATAAAGACTACCAGCCCGACAAAATGAACCATACCTTCCTTTTCCGGCGGTATCGGCTTACCACGCACCACTTCAATCAACATGAAGACAAGGCGTCCCCCGTCCAGTGCCGGAAGTGGAAGCAGATTTAATACCCCCAGGTTCACCGATAAAAGAATCGCTATATTCATCATAGAAAGAATCACCGACGACAGTCCGTAAGGTTTTGCCTCCTCATAAGTCGTTCCAACAATCTGTGCAATGCCAACCGGTCCTGAAACATCATCCCTGCTCACTCTTCCATGAAGAATCATAGAAAGGCTTTTAAAAGTCGCCCTCATCCAATATTGTACTTCATAGGCGCTGTATTGAATCAGCTGGAATCCCTTACATTGTATATATTCCCCTCTTCCTCTGATTCCCAGATAATATCTTGCATCATTTTCATCATAAATCGGCGTTAATAAAGTCTGATATTCCTGTCCGTCTCTCTCATAAACAATTTCCAGTTTTTCTCCATGATTTGCCAGGGACACCAGAGAAAGTTCTCTATAAAGATGAATGTTTTCCCCATTAATCTCCTTTATAATATCACCGGTTTTCAATCCCGCTGCCTGAGCGGCGCCGCCTTCTGATACCTCTTCCAGCACCGGAAGATCAGAACCGGTAAATCCCACAAGTATCAAAGAAAAAAGAAATGCAAGAATAAAATTAAATAGCGGCCCCGCTAATACGCAGGATATTCTCGACCATACATTTGCCGCCAGAAAAGATCCTTCTTCCGGCACTGCGCCTTCTTCCATGTTCAGTCCATCTTCGTTGTCAAACATACAGGCGCCGCCAAATGGCAGAATCTTTAAAGAGTATTTCGTCTCCCCCTTTGTAAAACTGCAAATAGTCGGTCCCATCCCTACTGCAAATTCCACAACCCGGATACCATTTGCTTTTGCCAGCATAAAATGACCAAATTCATGAGAAATTACAATAATACTAAAAATAACAATAAATAATAAAATACTGATTACAACATTCACTATGATTCCATCCTCTGCATTATATAGTCATACGTTTCCGATTCCGTCAAAAGAATCTGCTCCACATTCGGATTTTCTATCACATTGTGGTGTTCCATTGACATTTCGATGATTTCCGCTATTTGCAGGAATCTGATCTTTCTGTCAAGAAACAACGCCACCGCTTTTTCATTTGCTGCATTATATACAGTGGGCATACTGCCTCCCTTTTGCGCTGCTTTATAGGCTAAATCCAGTCCTTTAAAGGTTTCCTTATCCGGTTTTTCAAATGTAATCCGGGAAAGTTCATAAAAATCTACCCGTTCTCCTTCCATTGGCAGTCTGTCCGGGTAAAAAAGAGCGTATTGTATTGGCAGCTTCATATCCGGCGTTCCAAGCTGTGCCATAATAGCGCCGTCCGCATATTCAACCATAGAATGAATAATGCTCTGCGGATGCACCACTACCTGTATTCTGTCAAGTTCCGTATCAAAAAGCCACTTCGCTTCCATAAGTTCCAGACCTTTATTCACCAAAGTTGCCGAATCAACGGTAATTTTTCTTCCCATTGACCAGTTAGGATGTTTCAGTGCATCCTCTACTGTCACGTTCTCCAGTTCTTTCCTTGTTCGTCCTCTGAAAGGACCTCCTGACGCGGTAAGCAGTATTTTACTTACCTGTTCCCTTTTCTCTCCATTCATGGACTGGAAAATTGCACTGTGTTCACTGTCTACCGGCAAAATGGGAACTCCCATTTTTTTTGCAAGCGGCATAATAATATGCCCTGCCGTAACTAATGTTTCCTTGTTTGCAAGAGCAATTGTCTTTTTATTTTCTATTGCTGCAATCGTAGGTCTTATCCCTATCATTCCCACAATCGCCGTAAGCACAACATCTGTCTGTGGCATGGTAGAAACTTCCAGAAGTCCTTCCATCCCATCCAAAATCTCCACAGAAAGATCTGAAACTTTTTCCTTCAGCTGCTTCGCTGCTGTTTCACTCCACATAACTGCCTTTTGGGGATGAAATTCACGAATCTGTTTCTCCATAAGTTCCACATTATTTCCCGCCGCTAACGCTGTTATTTCCAGTTTATCCTTATAGGCTCTCACTACTTCCAATGACTGCGTTCCGATTGAACCGGTAGAGCCAAGTATTGTCAAGTGCTTCATCGTTCACATTCCTTTCCCCATCCGTATTTTAAGCAGCGCCAATTGCATTTTTATCCCAGCATCATCTGCGCCAGAAAATAGATTACCGGCGCTGTAAAAATCACACTGTCAAAACGATCCATAATTCCGCCATGTCCCGGAATCAATTTACCATAATCCTTAATTTCATGATCCCTTTTGATCCCGGAAGCTGCCAGATCGCCAACCTGAGAAATGACGGCTCCCAAACCTCCGATCACTGCAAATACTACTGTTATCCTCTGATCAGGCGCTGCTTTTTCTACGATTAAAAAAGCATACAGCGCCCCAAGAACCGCCGCTCCTGCAATGCCTCCGACAGCGCCTTCTATTGATTTCTTTGGACTTAACTTCGGCGCCATTTTATGTTTGCCAATCAAAACACCGACACAATAAGCACAGGTATCGCACCCCCACGAACTAATCAGTATCATCCATACTATGAATTTTCCCGACTCCAACGCTCTCGTCAAATATAAAAATGACAGCATAACAGGCGCATATACAAAAGAAAAAAATGCAAACATAACGCTTGATGCCTTAAATTTGGGAAAAGAAAATACATATACAGCCATAAAAAGCACTAACGAAAAAATGACCGCTGTCAGACAGAGACCTTCGCCTGATATCACAATAAGATCCGGTTTAAAGTATAAGATTATCAGTATTCCATAATAAATAAGAATGCTTACTATTCCTGCAATTTCAATCCCATTCCATTTTTTTTCTCTTCCCCGGAGCCCCAGTGCCTTTAAAAGTTCAAAAAAAGCAATCATAGATATGACTGCAAGTGTCCCCGCCAAAACGGGTCCTCCCAGTGTCATGGTAACTAATGCAATGATAATTAATATGATTCCACTTAATAATCTGGTCTTAAACATAGGCACCCTCACACTTTCCCGTATCTTCTGTCTCTATGATTATATGCTTCTATAGCTTTTTCTAATTCTTCTTTCGTAAAATCCGGCCAGGCAACCGGCGTAAAATAAAATTCCGTATAAGCTAACTGCCAGAGAAGAAAGTTTGAAATCCGCTGTTCATTACATGTGCGAATCAATAAATCCGGCTCAGGAAGCCCTGACGTATCTAACATATCTGAAATAAACTTTTCTGTAATCTGCTCCGCTTCAATCTGCCCGTCTTTTGCTTTCTGCACAAGCTGCTTCACTGCGCGCACGATCTCATCCCTGCCTCCATAATTTAAAGCAATCTGAAAATGAAGCCCTGTATTTTCCTTTGTTGCTTCTTCCAATTCAGCGATTCGGTTTCTAATATCCTCATCCAACCCGGTTTTATCTCCGATTACCCTGACACACATATTATTCTTTGCCGCCGTCTTCAGACAGGTTTTCATATAGTTACGCAGAAGCTTCATTAAAGCTTCCACCTCATCCTGCGGTCTGCTCCAGTTTTCTGTAGAAAAAGCATATACTGTCAAATACTGTATTCCCATTCTGTAAGCTTCTTCACAGATTACTTCCACTGTCTTTGCTCCCTGCGCGTGTCCGTAATTTCTGGGCATTCCCTTCGCTTTTGCCCATCTTCCGTTACCGTCTAAAATAATCGCCACATGTTTTGGAATATTCATACCGTTCCTCCATCCAACTACAATCTGCTTTGATATACAAATACACGTGAAAAGGGCAAGCCCGCCACAACTGTAGCTTTACCGCCTGCCCCCTATTCATCATAAACTCATTAAACTGTAAGGATTTCTTTTGATTTTTCTTCTACCAGCGCTTCTATATCCTTCACATATTTGTCAGTAAGCTTCTGCAGTTTTTCTTCCAATTGCTTAATCTCGTCTTCCGAAACTTCTTCTTTTGCAAGTTTCTTAAAAGTATCGTTACCGTCGCGTCTGATATTACGGACTGCAACCTTACTGTCCTCGCCTTTTTTCTTTACTTCCTTTACCAGATCTTTACGGCGCTCTTCCGTAAGTTCCGGAAATACAAGCCGAATCACACTTCCGTCATTAGATGGTGTAATTCCCACATCCGAAGCCATAATAGCCTTTTCAATCTCACGAATCAGATTTTTCTCCCAGGGTGCAATCTGAATCATCCTTGCTTCCGGCACACTGATATTACCTACCTGCTGAATCGGAGTCGGCGTCCCGTAATAGTCTACTTTTATCTTATCAAGCACATGTGGATTTGCACGTCCGGCACGAATGGTAGCAAAATCAGACTCCAAAAAGCTATATGCTTTTTTCATCTTATCTTCAAACTGCTTTAATCTCTCGTCCATATATTATATAAGCTCTCCTTTCAAAGTCGCTTTTTTAAACAGTCACTTTAGTACCGGTAAATTTTCCTTTTACGGTATTTACAATACTGTTTTCTTCATTTAATCCAAATACCCACATCGGCATCTTATTGTCTCTTGCCAAGATGGAAGCCGTCATATCCATTACCTGCAGATTTCTTGCCACCACTTCGTCAATCGTAATCTCATCATACTTCACTGCTGCCGGATTGATCTTCGGATCGGAATCATAAACGCCGTCAATCGCTTTTGCCAGCAGGATCACATCCGCCTCTACTTCCACCGCTCTGAGTACGACTCCGGTATCCGTTGAAAAATACGGATGTCCTGTCCCTCCTGCAAAAAAGACGACCTGTCCCTTTTCAAAATATTTGTTTGCCCTGTCTTTTGAAAAAAGTTTTGTAAAAGAACCGCATTCAAACGGCGTTAACACGTTTGTCATCATCCCGACAGAGCGGAAAATCTCCGATACATAGATACAATTCATGATGGTTGCAAGCATCCCGATCTGATCCGCCTTTGTCCTGTCGATGCTGTCGCTGGAACGTCCCCGCCAGAAATTTCCTCCGCCGATTACAATCCCAACTTCTATCCCGTCATCTACAAGCTGCTTTACCTGCAATGCCACATCTTTTACTGTCGGCTCGTCAAAACCTGTCTTTTTATCACCCGCAAGCGCTTCACCGCTTAATTTGAGTAAAATTCTTTTCATGCAATCCGCCCCATATTATGATTATTTATTACCTTTCTTGCCAATTACTTTAAAATCCTCAAAGAAGGAAGAAGGATTAACATCTGCATAACACTGTGAACACATACCTTCGATAACAGCGCCGTTATTAATCTGTACAGATTTGGATTTAATATTTCCCATCACGATTGCAGAAGTGTCAAGCACTACCGGACCATGAACATCGATATCTCCCTTTACAGCGCCTGCAATCACTGCACTGTTTGCTGAAATGTTGCCGATAATGACTGTACTCTGTCCGATCTTTACAGAACCTTCACTTGCAATTTCTCCTGTAATTTTCGCATTTTCACAATATACTTCCGCCGCTTTGGAATTTCCCTGTACAGCGCCTGTGATATTCAGTTTTCCAAGAATATCAATATTTCCGATAATCGTACCGGTAACTTCCATAGAGCCTTCAGAAATAATATCACCCTGAATGGTCATTCCCGCAGTAATAACTGCGGTCTCATCTACTGCGGTCTTATTTGCCAACTGTGAATCCATTTCACTAAATCCTCCGTTATCTTTATTATTTTCATCTACAGAATTCACTGTTTCTGCAGCTTCTTCCACTGTGTTTTCATTTTCAAAGTTCTCTGTTTCCATTTTCATACTCTTCGTCTCCTCTTCGTTTTCCTGCAGCTCCTTTGCTGCTTCTTCGTTAACTAAATTATGATCTAACATCTCAGAATCTGAAGTGTCTTCTTTCGATTCTGTTGTTATCTCTGATTTTTCTTCCGAATATGTTTCCTGATATTCGGCGTCTGCTGCAGTTTGTTCTTCTATTACTCCCTCCAATCCCGGCTCCTGCATCTTCATTTCTTCTTCCGGCACTGTATCTTTTGTCGCTGGTGTTTCCAATCCCGTCTCTTCCGGCTGCCCTTCCTGCACAGATTCTTCTAAAGATCCGCCCGTATCTGCGGTTTTCTCTTCCTGTTCCAGAACAGATGCAAAATAACTGCCTGCCTCTATTATCTGCTCTTCCTTAGTGTCAATCGGAAGATCATCCAGCTCATCCACCAAAAGATTGTCTGCTTCCATCTGTTCTAACAGTTCCTCCAAATCCTCTGCATTACTTGGAATCGCTGAAACGTTTTCCCTGTTTTCCTCTGGCAGCAGCTCACTTACCGCCTGTGACAAGTCTTCTTTTAACTCCGAAAAAAAGCCCATCCCTTTTCCTCCATTCTTTTATCTCTTCCTATGTTGAACCGGCTCCGTATCATCGGTTATCGGTACAATCTGTGTATTATCATATGCAAGAAGCTTTTCTATCACACCGGGCAGAGCCTCTACTGTTGTCTCCTTTTCCTGTGAATCATGCATCAGAATAACCATATTATTATAATAATCCACATTTCCAACACAGTTATCAATGATCTGCTCT
Organism: uncultured Lachnospiraceae bacterium; assembly: GCA_947650155.1. Taxonomy (GTDB): domain Bacteria; phylum Bacillota; class Clostridia; order Lachnospirales; family Lachnospiraceae; genus RGIG3002. The sequence goes on along the minus strand of CANSUS010000013.1, from coordinate 24,467 downwards.
ACGCTGATTCCTCCGCTTGAGGCATCCCCTGAAGAAACATTCCAGTCAAAATATACAACCTTCTGATCCGAAAGATATTCTATAAAATTGCTCATATCAATCTTACTTACCGTGTTGCTGCTGCCTCCCGGAAAACGATAAAATCTGCTTTCCACACCCGTTATATCATAAAGATAAGTCTGCAGTCTTTCAAAATCTTCTGCAAAATTTTCTTCTGAAGCATAAATTTCATTATAACGATGACTGTAAGAATGCATGCCTAAGGTATGTCCTTCCTCAACAATCCGTTTATAAAGATCCTCATACATCTCTCCTTCTTTGCCGACTACAAAAAAAGTTGCTTTTACATCATACTCTTTTAAAATATCAAGGATCTCTCCCGTATAAATGCTGGGGCCATCATCAAAAGTCAGATATACGTTTCGCATCTTTACGGACTCCGCATTCTCTTCTCCGCTGCCGGCATTTTCTGACTCCATCTGCAGCTGCGTCTCCGGCATCTCAGGCTGTATTGCTGCCACATCCCGTGCTGCATCTTCGTTATTTATCTCATCATTATGATCCGTGATATCTTTTTCCTTTATATGATCCTCTTCATCCGGAATGTCTTCTTTTGTTTCCTCAATAAACAGCTTCAGTTCTTCTATTTGCCGTTCCAGTTCTGCCGTTCTTATAAAAAGAAAAATACAAAGCACGGTTGGAACGATAATTCCAGTTATCAGCGTTACAATAATCACTTTTTTAAGCCTCTGCACCCGTTTTCTGCGGGATGCCAATTGTGCTTCTTCTGTATGCATTTCCAACATCACGCATGGCTCCTTTTCATAGGCTCATAAATTCCTAGTACATTGTAACACAAATCTTTTGTATGTAAAAGAAAAAAATGTAAAAAGAGGAAAAATCACAGATTTTCCTCTTTAAAGGCCAGCGGACTACGCTTCAAACTGTGAATTATAAAGTTCGGCGTAAAATCCTTTTCTTTTAATCAGTTCTTCATGACTGCCCTGCTCTACAATATCGCCGTCTTTCATAACCAGGATTAAATCCGCATCACGGATCGTGGAAAGTCTGTGGGCAATGACAAAGCTGGTTCTGCCCTTCATCAGGTTATTCATTGCCTTTTGAATACGCTGCTCTGTTCTGGTATCTACAGAGCTGGTCGCTTCATCCAATATCATAATCTTATTGTCTGCCAGTATTGCTCTTGCAATAGTAAGCAGCTGCTTTTGCCCCTGTGACACATTGCTTGCATCTTCATTTAATTCCATTTGATAGCCGCCCGGCAATGTCTGTATGAAGTGATGGGCATGGGCAGCTTTCGCCGCCGCGATCACCTCTTCATCCGAAGCATCCAGCCTGCCGTAACGTATATTTTCCATTATCGTTCCTTTAAACAGCCACGTATCCTGCAATACCATACCAAAAGATTCCCGAAGTTCACTGCGGTTAAAATCCTTCACATCATGTCCGTCTACCCTGATGCATCCTTTATTTACATCATAAAATCTCATGAGAAGCTTTACCATTGTTGTTTTGCCTGCGCCCGTAGGCCCTACAATCGCTGCCATCTGCCCCGGTTCTACCTTACAGCTAAAGTCGTGAATGACAATTTTTTCAGGCTGATAGCCGAATTGCACATGTTCAAAGGATACCTCTCCTTTAAAATCAGCGATTTTCACCGGATTTTCTACAGTCTGATCCTCTTCCGTTTCCTCTAAAAACTCGAAAACCCGTTCCGCCGCTGCCGCCATAGACTGTAGCATGTTGGAAACCTGTGCCACCTGCGTAATCGGCTGGGTAAAGCTCTTGACATACTGAATAAAAGCCTGAATATCACCTACTTCAATTGTCCCCTTTACGGCAAGAATACTTCCGATTACCGCCACTGCAACATATCCAAGATTTCCCACGAACATCATGATCGGCTGCATCAGACCGGAAAGAAACTGGGATTTCCACGCGGACCTGTAAAGAATCTCATTATTCTGATTAAACTCTTCCCTTACTGCATCTTCCCTGTTAAATGCTTTTACAATATTATGTCCACTGTAAACTTCTTCTACTGTACCGTTTATTTTCCCAAGATAACTTTGCTGATCAATAAAATATTTCTGGGAATTCTTCACCACAATCCCGATCAGTGTTCCCGATATCGGAAGAATAATCAGCGCAATCAGCGTCATAAGCGGACTGATGGAAAGCATCATGATCAGTACGCCGATCACCGTCGTAACCGAAGTGATCAGCTGGGTAATGCTTTGATTCAGGCTCTGTCCCAATGTATCCACATCATTCGTAATTCTTGACAATACTTCTCCGACAGTCTTTGATTCAAAATACCCAAGCGGCATTCGATTGATCTTTTCCGAAATTTCTTTTCTGAATCGGAAACACATTTTCTGTGAAATTCCAGTCATGATAAATCCCTGTACAAATGAAAATACGGCGCTTGCCACATATAATGACAAAAGAATCATAAGAATACGTCCGATTCTGCCAAAATTAATTGCTCCGTTTCCAGATACCTTTGCAACCAGTCCATTAAATAATTCTGTTGTCGCTTTACTCAGTATTTTAGGTCCGATAATATTGAATGCCGTACCTGCTACTGCAAAAATAAGCACACCTATTAATGCAATCTTATATCTGCCCATATAGACGATCAGCTTTCTGGCAGTCCCTTTAAAGTTTTTTGGTTTTTCACCCGGCATCATTCCACCGCCCGGACCCCCATGAGGGCGTCTTCTTGTCATATTTCTTTCTTCAGACATAATCAGTTCCCTCCTTTCATAAGTTCCTCTGCTGAAAGCTGCGACCTTGCAATTTCCTGATAGGCTTCACATTCTTTCATCAGTGTTTCATGGCTGCCCATTCCTGCAATTTTTCCATCATCCAGCACAATGATCTGATCCGCATGAAGAATTGTGCTGATCCGTTGTGCAACAATAAGAATTGTTGCATCATGAAGCTTTTCATTTAATTGTTTTCGCAGTACTGCATCTGTTTTATAATCCAGAGCTGAAAAACTGTCATCAAATAAAAATATTTTTGGTTTTTTGGCAATCGCTCTTGCAATAGAAAGACGTTGTTTCTGTCCTCCTGAAACATTTGTACCGCCCTGCGCAATCTCACTTGCATAACCTTCCGGTTTTGCATCTATAAATTCTGCTGCCTGCGCGATCTGTGCCGCCTCCTTCATATCTTCTTCACTGATCTGCTCACCGCCGTATTTGATATTTGATCTGATATCTCCCGAAAAAAGGATTCCCTTTTGTGGCACATATCCCAGATAACTTCTCAATTTTTCCTGCGATAACTCTCTGACATCGACGCCGTCCACAGTAATCTTTCCTCCCGTCACATCATAAAACCTAGGTATCAGCTGGATCAGTGTAGACTTTCCACATCCGGTGCTTCCAATCACTGCCGTCGTTTTTCCCGGCGCAGCCACGAAGCTGATATTCTCAAGTGCATCTTCATCCGCACCCGGATAACGGAAAAATACATTTTGAAATTCCAATACGCCTTTCATCTGTGCAATCTGATCGTCTGCTGTTTTTTCTTTATCTTTAATAACAGGATCTGTCTTTATTATTTCCTCAATACGGTCCGCCGCCACACCTGCACGCGGAAGCATAACAGAAATCATGGTTATCATCAAAAATGCCATTACAATCTGCATCGTATAAGTGATAAATGCCATCATGTCTCCAACCTGCAGATTCCCCATGTCAATTCCCTTTGCCCCAAACCATACAATTGCGACCGTAATCCCATTCATGACAAGCATCATAGCCGGCATCATGGCAGTCATGACTCTGTTGGTAAATAACTGCGTTCCCATCAGTTCTTTATTCGCTGCATCAAAACGCGCTTCCTCTGTCTTTTCCCTGCTGAATGCACGAATTACGGGAATACCTGTCAGAATTTCCCTTGAAACAAGATTCAGTCTGTCCACAAGTGTCTGCATCATTTTAAATTTCGGCATAGCCGCCGCCATCAATACTGCCACAATACCAATGATTACTATAACCGCTACAGCAATAATCCATTCCATCCCCGTTTTTGTGCCTGCCACTTTGATAATACCGCCAATCCCTATAATCGGCGCATAAATAACCATTCTTAATATCATAACAGATACCATTTGTACCTGTTGAATATCATTCGTACTTCTTGTAATCAGCGAAGCTGTAGAAAACGCATTGATTTCTTTGTTTGAAAAAGAAATCACTTTATCAAACACCTGCCCTCTTAAATCGCGTCCAATCTGTGCCGACGTCCTTGCCGCAATCAGACCTACCACAACTGCTACCGCAGCCATTAAAAGTGTAAGTCCCAGCATTTTTGCGCCTGTACGAAGCAGATAGGACGTCTGGTACCGTCCTGTATCCATCCCACATGCCTCATACTCATTCTCCACGGAAAGCACTGCCATTTGGCTTACCAGCGTTTCATTCATATCAGCCATTTTTAAAACTGCCTCTTCTTTCATTTCCAAAATCTGTTCTTTTGAAATCAGTCCCCCTTCATACATCTTTTTTAATGCTGCCAGATCCATTTCCCCGCTTTGCTCCATTTGAAAAAGAAGGATCATTGGCACTCTTACAATCTCATCCAGCTTTTCCAAAGTCTCTTTCTCTTTCACTGCAATCTTATAACTGCCGTCTTCTTCCAGCAGATAAGCCGACTTTACCAGATCTGCCTCATCTCCCTCCAAAAGCAGGTTCAGGCAGTCAAATGTATCTGCCCGCATCACTTCGGGAACAGCGCTTTCAATTCCTTTTTGCTGGATTCCCACATCTACAATTTCAGATGTGTAGGTTGGCAGAGACAGATCGCAGTATGCCTGTACGACCAGCAGTACAAGCACTGCAAACACCGCTGCCTTATGCTTACCCACATACTTAAATAATTTTAACATTCTTATTCCTCCTCGTGCTTTATTTTACTCTATGCCAAGCTTTTCTGCTGCCTGCTCCCATATCGGTTCCGGTATCCGGTCCGTACTCATACCGCTCATGCTGACAGCCAGACTAACACAGTGAAAAAAATAATTGATGCCTGTTAACAAAGTTTTCTTTACACTCCTCACCTGTACTTTGCCATATTCCTCGATCCCACTGTCTTCAAAATCTTTCAGAAGTCCCTCTATATCATAAGGAATACTGATAAATTCATGACGGTATTTCAATCCGTCGGTTTCCACAACGGCAAACTGCGCCCTCTTTCCCACTCCGTCTATTGCAATTCCAAGGGAACCCGGATTCAGGTAAATGCCGTTTCTTCCTTCTTTTATCTCCTGTTTATGGGAATGTCCTCCAAATAACCAGGGGGTCGCTGCCTGCTTCAATGCCTCTTCCAAAAGTTCCGGATGTTCCCCAAGATTTCCTCTGATATCTTTTGGTATTCCATGACAGATCGTAGTAGACGGCATACCGGCGCTTTCCAGTCTGAGCACACGCTCACAATGGAAAAAAAAGGAAATATCCTCCTCTTTCAGCCGCTCTGCCGTATACAGCAGAGTCCCTGTCCCTGAAGATTTTTTCCATTCCTGTTTCTCTTTTTTATAATTCAGAATATATTCTTCCCTGTTTCCTCTGACCCAAAAACATTCCCGCTTTTTTAATGTCTCATAAAAAGCAGATAACAGCTTTTGTGGAAATGGACAATCTGTAATATAATCTCCAAGAAAGAACAGCACATCCACCGGATGCTTTTCCAAATACTCCATACATGCGTCATAAGCCTTATAATTTCCATGTATATCACTGATGACCGCTATTTTCATCTTCTCCCGCATCCCTTTCTTTTTTCCTTCCGCTTCGTCATAGTCTCTGCATCCCGATTTCTGATTTTTCCGTCTGCTCTGCAATTTTATCAATATGGTGTCTGATTTCCTGCATTCTGAAATCCACATCCGCTATCGTATCTGCGCAATGCTTTAACTGTTCTGCTATTTCCTGTGGATTCTTTATATTCTTTTTATATTTTAGTTTGTGTTCCACACTTGCCCAAAAATCCATTGCTATCGTACGAAATTGTACTTCAACCTTCATATATTTCTTCTCATTGGATAAGAAAATAGGAATCTCCAAAATCAAATGAAGGCTGCGATATCCGTTTTCTTTCGGATGCTTAATATAATCCTTTCCTGCCAATACTGTGATGTCATCCTGCTTTGATAATAATTCCGCAATCGTATAAATATCTTCCGGAAAAGAACACACTACCCGGATGCCTGCCACATCATTCAGACAGTTCTGTATATTTTCAACTGTGATCTCTTCGCCCATCCGCACCAGTTTATTGTAAATGCTAAGCGGCTGTTTAATCCGCGTTTTGATCGTTTCAAAAGGGTTTCTGTCATACTCAAGTGAAAATTCTGTATTCAATACATTTAATTTTGTTTCTACCTCCTGCAATGCACATTCATACTGCATCATCAGCTGTCTGAATGGTTTCATCTCCTTAAAAAGTTCTTCCGGCTCTCCTTCTTTTAAAAAAGCTGCTAATTCTAATCCATCACTACTTTGCATTTTGCTCCTGCCTTTATCCTTTCTGTACTCCCAATACTTGAGCAGCTGGGAAAATTTCACATTAACATTCTACCAACTTTTTTACTGTTTAGCTTTGTTTTTAGCAAAAGTTAATACATTTTTTTAATTTTTTTCTGTTTTTCGTATATTTTAGTAAATTTTTTTGCATTTTTTTAATTGTTTGTAGATTTTTATTAAAAAACAATATATAATTAAAGCGGTACATTCTTTACACCATTTACTATATTAATAAAAAGAGGGAGTTATAATGGAATATAAACTTATAAACATCATGGAAGATAAGGTTATTTTCGCGATCAACAAAACTGCACCTGAATTGAATTGCTGTACTTGTGACAAGTGCAAGGCCGAACTTGCCGCATATGTTCTCAACAGAATCCCCCCTAAATACGTAGACACAGAAAAAGGGGCGCTGTATACGAAAGCAAACCATATGAGCGCTGATTTTGACATGAAGATTCTTTTAGAAATAGCACAGGCTTCTGCCGCTATCGGTAAACCCAAAAACCACGACTAATCAATTTATCACTATCATATTTTATACATATTGTACAATTGGAGGACTATTTAAGATGAAATATCAACTTGTAAATGTAATGGAAGAAAGGGTTATGCGAGCAATCAACGATACTTTACCACAGCTTGGCTGTTGTACCTGTGACCGTTGCAAAGCTGATGTTGCTGCATATACATTAAGCCGTGTAACACCAAATTATATACTGGTTAATGAAAATGAAGCACCTCCTGTTTCTGATCCTTCAGAAAAAGAAGATGATTCTGAAATCCTGCAGATTATTGTACAGGCAGCGGATATTATATCTGCTAATCCGAACCATAATTAAAACGGAGTTTTTCTGAAAAAATTTGAAAAAAAGGTACTGTCATGCATATGATATAAAAAAAGCGTTTACAGGCGCTTTTTTTATTTACAGCGGAATGACTAATCTCCTGTAAAATTTCTGCCGATATATGGAATAAGTAACAGGAAAATAAATCATGATACAGTTTCGTGATGGTATCCCTGTCCGGTCATATGACCGGATAAAAGAAAGGTACGGTTTTATTATGAAAATTGGAGAAGCAAGGATGCTTTATTCTTCACAGCTGCATTCCTATCAGGAACAGAAACTGGCTCTTGCAAGGCAAAAAAAAGAATTGGAAAAAAAAGCAAATGCTGTTCCAAATGGTAAGGAATTATACGAAAAAGAAGGCGTGGCTCTGGAATTGTCCTACAATGCCGTTTCTGAAAAATATGATGAATACAAAGCCTTTATGGAAAAGCTGATGGAGCTTCATACCGCCTATTTCAATGCAGAAGCCTCCAAGCAGCAGGGCGAAGCAATGGCCGAATATGCTGAGGATCTGGCCAAGATTATGGAAGTCGCCAGAAGAATTGCTGACGGTGACAGAGTTCCTGCCTATGACGAACAAAAGCTGATGGAATACAGCATGGAGTTATACATGTCTGCAAAAAATATTGCCATTATGAATGAAAACAAAGATAAGGAAGAATATGATTCCTTATGGGCAGATGAAGAAGAGAAAAAAGAAAATCCTGATCCCTTTGAGGCTGCAGACTCTAAAGAACTCTCTTTAGACGCACCTGAAATTGTAGACGCAGGTGATGTTGCAGCATCTGCGTCAGCTCCATCCGCCGGCGCTTCTGTCCTTTCATAGATACCATATTTCAATATAAGATATAAAAAGCCTGCAAACATTTGACAAATTGTCATGTCTGCAGGCTTTCTTTCCTTCTTTGATAATACTAATTATACAATCCCCTGTGCTGTCATGGCTTCGGCCACTTTCAGGAAGCCGGCAATATTAGCGCCTGCTACATAGTTTCCTTCCATGCCGTATTTCTTTGCCGCATCATCCAGATTATGGAAAATATTAACCATAATATTCTGTAATTTGCTGTCAACTTCTTCAAATGTCCAGCTGAGACGTTCACTGTTCTGGCTCATCTCCAATGCGCTTGTTGCCACACCGCCTGCGTTTGCTGCCTTACCCGGGCAGAATAATACTCCATTTTGCTGCAGGTATTCTGTCGCATCCATAGTTGTAGGCATATTAGCGCCCTCTGCTACTGCAAAACATCCGTTAGCTACCAATGCTTTTGCATCGTCTAAAAGAAGTTCATTCTGTGTTGCGCAGGGAAGTGCAATATCACATTTGATCGTCCACACTCCTCTTCCTTCATGATATTCTGCGCTGCTTCTGGCTGCCGCATACTCTGTCAGGCGGGCACGTTTTACTTCTTTTACTTCTTTTAATAAAGCGACATCAATGCCTTCCGGATCGTATACCCAGCCTGTAGAATCAGAAACAGTTACTACTTTTGCACCCAACTGCTGTGCTTTCTGGCAGGCATAAATCGCTACGTTTCCAGAACCTGAAATTACCACAGTCTTGCCTTTTATGTCTTTTCCGTTACATTTTAACATTTCTTCTGTTAAGTATAATAAACCATAACCGGTAGCTTCTGTTCTTGCGAGGGAACCGCCGTAAGATAATCCCTTTCCTGTCAGTACTCCTTCGTATACCCCGCGGATTCTTTTATACTGTCCAAACATATATCCGATTTCTCTTGCGCCTGTTCCGATATCTCCTGCCGGCACATCCGTATCAGCGCCAATATATTTATTTAATTCTGTCATAAAACTCTGGCAGAATGCCATTACTTCCCTGTCTGATTTACCCTTGGGATCAAAATCGGAACCGCCTTTACCTCCGCCGATCGGAAGACCTGTCAGGGAATTTTTAAAGATCTGTTCAAATCCTAAAAATTTAATAATACCAAGATTCACTGACGGATGCAGACGCAGTCCTCCTTTATACGGTCCGATTGCACTGTTAAACTGTACCCGGAATGCATTATTTACATGCACCTGACCATTATCATCCACCCACGGTACACGGAAAAGCAACTGTCTTTCCGGTGTAACAATTCTTTCCAGCAGCGCATCTTTACGATATGCTTCTTCATTTTTTTCAATTACAACACGAAGCGATTCCAATACTTCCTTTACTGCCTGATGAAATTCCGGCTGTGCCGGGTTCTTTTCTACCACCATGCTATAAACTTCATCAACATATGACATTTTCATGTCCTCCTTTAGTTTAGAATATAGAAAAATTTTCCACTATGCATCCTCTCATAATGAAAAACGCAGGGTACAAAGCCCCTGCGTGACAGATTCCCTTGTCCACATAACATTATAAATGCTGCCCTTTAAAATCACAAGTACTTTATCTCACTAAACTGTAAAAGTTTTTTTAACTTTTTTAGGCAGATTGTATAAAATTATGGTATAACACTAAAGATACTGCTTTAATCTCTCTATATTCTTTTCCTCGAAATCCATTAATTCCTTTGCAAGCTCTACCGAAGTCTGATCTGCCATCTTATTATGATTCAAAGATTTACACATATCCGTAATCCCTCTGTTGCTTCCCTGAATCACCATTTCAGCAATATGGCTCGTACTCGTATTAAGAAGCGTACCTGAATGAATTCCGGTAGTCAGCATTATATTCTGCATATAAGTACTTCTGTAAGGCTCCGCTTTGCTCTCCAGAATCTTATCGACTGCCCGGTTTCTGATTTCCGAGTATTTAAGAGCCTGTTTGGAAAGCTGTCTGGATAACTCAGTATCATGTACTTTATCCGAAATGATATCAATTGCCTTCATTCCCATTTCCGCATTTTTTTGTACTTCTTTATAAATCGCTAAATCCTGTTTCTGCACCCTGCATGACTCCTTTTTCTGAAATTGCTCTCTTATTCATCAATAGGGTTGCCGAAATCCGTCTCCTTATTCATAATTCTTAAATTATTCTTCTGTTTCTATTATTCCCAAATCCTCAGTCTTATCCGCATCCTGCTCTTTTTCAAAGGGATATACAATTCCCCAGTCTTTTCTAATGCTGTCCATAATATAAAGCATTTTCAGACTCTCTTCATGCGGCATTTCCGGACATTGTATCCAGCCTTCCTTAATCGCCCTGACGCACGCCTCGACTTCATATTCATAGCCTGAAATCTGTTTCGGCCTTTTATAAGTGTTCAGCTTTACATGATCTTTGCTATACGTACTGAAACTTTCAAAATTATTAATGTTTTCAATAATCATATATCCTTCCGTACCGTAGATCACGCCCTGTCTGTCAGTAACAGCAAGCATTGTCGCGTTTAATACAGCGCTCTTTCCATCCTTGTATAGGAAAGTAATACTCTCCTGTTCGTCCACTCCTGTATCTGTATAAGTGCAGACCGACTGTATACGCTCTATTTCAGTACCGAAAAACATTGCCGCAAAATTTAACGGATAAATCCCCAAATCCAGCAGCGTACCGCCTGCAAGTTCCGGTTTATATATCCGTGCCACATTTTTAATCGGATACCCTAAATTGGCAGTCAGCATAACAGGCTCGCCAATTACATTGCTGTTTAACACTTCTTTTATCGTCTTTAGCATTGGCATGTATCTTGTCCAGATTGCCTCTGTAATAAATACATTATTTTCCTTCGCATAAGCAAACAGTTCTTCCGCCTGCTTAGCATTTGCCGTAAACGCTTTTTCACAAAGCACCGGTTTTTTGTTTTTCAGGCAGAGCATTGCATTGTTATAATGCTCTGAATGTGGTGTTGCAATATAAATCAAATCTACTTTTTTATCTGAAACCAGTTCCTCATAAGAACCGTATGCCTTTTTGAATCCATAACCCCTTGCAAAAACTTCTGCTTTATCCTGTGTTCTTGATGCGACTGCATAGCATTTCACACTTTTCATCTTTCCAAGTGTTTCTGCCATAGTACAGGCAATAGAACCTGTTCCCATGATTCCTACGTTTATTTTCTGAAACATCTTTCCTCCGTTAACGTTTCATTATTCTACATAATCGGATTTCACATATGCTGTCTGACCATTGTACTTGATTTTGCACCAGCCGTCCGCCAGTTTCATAATCAATTCCAGTTTCTCACCCTGATATGCCACTCCCAGTCTTTCGCTCGTTTCACTTTCGGCAGAACGGATATTTACATTTTCAAGCACTGTAACATATCCATTTGTTTCCTCTTCCTGAACCGGTGTGTTCTCAGATGGCGTTTCGGTACTTACAACCTCTAAATAATCAGAACGAATATAAGCTTCACCGCCCTGATATTCAATTCTGCTCCAACCGTTTACTTTTGCTTCCAGTCGTGTAAATGTTTCACCCATCTGCGCTTTTCCAAGCTTATCAGCAGTCTCAGAGTCAGAACTTCTGATATTAACAACATCCGTCGTACGGACCGTCTCTATCACGGGCTCTGATACTTCCGGGACTTCCGGTTCTTCCGTTCCTGTCTCCTGCGCTGTCTGACCTTCTTCGGTATCAGGCGGTACTGTCTCAGTACCCGACTCCGGCGGCTGCTGTCCTTCCTGTGCCGCTGCCAATACTTCACCTACTGAAATCTTAATCTGACTGTCCAGTTCTTTTAAAAATGCCAGCAGCTTACTGTCACTTGCACACAGCTGCTTGTATTCTTCCTCTACTTTGTTATTGAGGTCAATTACATCATCCTGCACGGCAATCTGTCCAATATAGTCTATAACAGCCTGGTCTTCTTCCCCTTCATTAATATAATAGCTTCCATCCTCATTCTGACAAATATAAAATGCCTGCATTCCGGGCACCGTATTTTCATAGTCTATAAATTTCACCCTTGTATAGGCATATACCACATAGGAGTTTTCCGCCGGTCCTTTTTTGGTATACACATCGATAACCGGATAATCCTCAATGTATTTACTGAGTTCTACAATACGGATCTTTTCTGATTCTTCCATATAATTGCTGATCTGCTCGACCGCTTCCACATTTCCCTGTGACAAAGCGCCATAATAAGACTGGATGACCGCGTTAATATCAGGATACGCATTCTCCTCTAACGGCTCTTCCGGCACCACCAGAGCCTCTTCACTCATGGGTTGATCTTCCTTTATTGCCTCCGCCGTAACTGCCTGCTGTTTTTCCGTCTCATTTTTATTTGCCCTCAAAGCGACTGCCACCGTAATTCCCACGCATATCAGAACAATTACCGGCAGTACGATTTTAGTATGACTAAAAAACCACTCTTGCATGGAACGAAGTTTTTCTTTTACTTGACCTGCCATATAATAAATCTCCATCTTTACTTTAATTTCATTGTGAAAGATGCACCCGACAGGAATCGAACCTGCATTAAAGGCGTCGGAGGCCTCCGTTCTATCCGTTAGACTACGGGTGCATATCAATTATTAGGCTATCACATCGGACGAAACAGGATCATCCCTATCCCGCCCGACGCGATATATTACAGATTTGTTACATTACTTTGCATATCATAACATAAATGTGTTTTTTTGTCTAGTATGTGCTTGTTACAATTTATGCCATCTCTAATTTTTTAGTAGAACGGTTAAAAAAATAAACGGAATTTGACAAAACTTCCTCTTCTTCCACCTGCGTTTCGTTAATTTCTTCCACCATTAACTTAAGATCCGATGTTTTTCCGGCAAAAGAAGCCGGAATAATAATCATCTCATGAACAGAGCTTGGAAGAATATAAAGATTATCATTTATTTTTTTGGAAATGTCCTCCAAAAGATGTCCGTATAAAATACATGCTGCACCATGAATGCGCTCGGTATTGCTGAGCACATACATGGGTGTCTGGTTATCTGCCTTTTCTGTTTGTCCGATCAGCTGTTTTGCCAATTCATCCATTCCCTCTGCGGAAAGAAACTCCTCTTCCCGGCTTTCTTTTTCCATCCCTTTGGAAAATTCTTCTTTCATGCTTTCTATCAGTATTTCTTTCATCACTTCTTCCATTGTTTTGATCTCATACGGATTATTTTTAGGCGTATTAATTACTGCCTCCTTATATAGCTCATAGACATCCACATTCCACATTTTCAAATGACTGTTTTTGATCAAAATCGCTGCATTTCCAAACAGCTCGTTACTACAGTCATAATAAAATACAATGGCAAGATCCAAATATGGAATATAGGGCGCCTCCTCTAACAGCTCTTTATTCTTTCCTGCATTAATCAGCTTATAATAAATTTTTTTCCGTACCTGTTCATAATCCTTAAAAAAATCCATACTGCCGCCCTGTTCGATGCGGCTGCGCTCATACAGCTGAATGATCTTTAATACGACCTCTATAAAATTCCTGCCCCCTTTATATTCTTCATAAAATCCTTCCAGATAAATTGTCGGCGTAATATGATGCTGTTTCTCCATAATCACAAGCCCGTTCAAAACAACTCCATTATTCTTTCTCACCGGAGTCAATTTCACTTCCGCCTCATCGCCATAATAATCCTTGATTCGTTTTCTTACTGCTTTTGTGAATTGTATAAATTCCAAAATAATTACCTCCACTCTGTCTTTTGCATAAATATTTATCCTGCTTTTTCTTTTTTCCGTTTTGTATTAAATTCTGTCTGTCTTTGAAACACAAAAAGACAATGGAACAAAAGTCCATTGTCTTATAAGCTTATCAGTCCATATACAGTTACATTAAATTATACTCTGGAAAGGTATTCCCCTGTCCTTGTATCAATTTTAATCTTATCACCCTGATCCACAAAAAGAGGTACATAAACAGTAGCGCCTGTTTCCACTACGGCAGGTTTCGTAGCGCCTGTAGCCGTATCACCCTTAAAGCCCGGCTCTGTCTCCGTAATTTCAAGTTCAACAAACAACGGCGGCTCTACTGCAAATACATTTCCATTGTGGGAACATACTTTACACATTTCGTTCTCTTTTACAAATTTAAGCGCATCACCGATTGCATCTGCATTTAAAGCGATCTGCTCATAATTTTCAACATCCATAAAGTGGAATAAATCGCCATCAGAGTATAAATACTGCATATCTTTTCTATCAATACGCGCCTGTGGGCACTTTTCAGTCGGTCTGAATGTTTTTTCCACAACACCACCATTTATAATATTTTTAAGCTTTGTCCTTACAAAGGCAGCGCCTTTTCCCGGTTTTACATGCTGAAACTCAATAATCTGGTAAATGTTGTTATCTAACTCAATAGTAATACCATTTCTGAAATCACCTGCAGAAATCATAAAAAAATCCTCCTAAAATTTATCACGTTATAATTCTCTAATAGTTTATACTAAAAATTTCTATTTTTCAACACTTATTTGAAAATACTGAAAAAATATAATCGATCGCCATCAGATATCCTTTCAATCCCTGCCCGTATATTTGTGTATCACATACTTCTTTTGTTACTGAAATCTTTCTGAATTCCTCTCTTTTTGTTATATCAGAAATATGGATTTCTACTTTGGGAAGTGCAATGCTTGCAAGAGCGTCACGGATCGCATAACTGTAATGGGTAAACGCGCCCGGATTGATCACGATCCCCTCTGTTCCATCAAAATATGCTTTCTGTATCCTGTCTATAATTGCACCTTCATGATTGCTCTGGAACACTTCGATCCGACAGTCCGTCTCTTCTCCTTTTTTTGCTATCATATTGAGAAGGTACTGATAATCTTCCGTTCCATAAACACTTTTTTCCCGTATTCCCAAAAAGTTAATATTCGGTCCATTGATCACAAGCAGTTTTCTTTTTTTCTTTTCTTTCTGTTTTTTATGCAGGGCAGTCTGTCTTTTCTTATATCCTTTGACTATTTCGCTTAACACTTCTTCAGACTCCATATCATCGGCATCTATAATGAGATCCGCGCCCTCCTCATAAAATCCGCTCCGAAGTTCCATCAGCTCTCTTATCTTCTCCAGCGGAGATTCCGTTTGTAAAAGCGGTCTTGTCGTATCATCTTTCAGCCTGTTGTAGACGGTTTCAGGCCGTATCCGTAAATAAACAACCATTCCAAGTTCTTTTAAAACTTTTCTGTTTTCTTCTCTGACCGGAAGTCCGCCTCCTACGGAAATTACATAATTGCCCCTTTCTTTTAAAATCTGTCTGATGCATTCTGTTTCTAAATTCCGAAATGCCTCTTCTCCCTGTGTTTCAAACAATTCCGAGATGGTACATCTCTGTTTCTTCTCTATCATTTTGTCGGTATCTAACAGGGGCATTTTCATCCTGTAAGAAAGCTTAATACCCGTGCTGCTCTTTCCGCACCCCATAAATCCTGTTAAAATTACATTTTCCATTTTATCTGCCGCCTGTTATCTTCCTTTCATTTCATCCTTCATTGCCTCAAATACCGTTTCAGCCTGCTCTTTTGTCACTACAGTATCATTCCAGAGTTCATATGCAATGATCCCCTGATATAAAAGCATCTTCAGTCCATTATAAGCCGGTTTTCCTGCTTCCTTTGCCAGTTTCATAAATTTCGTTTCACAGGGATTAAAAATCAGATCATAACCTGCCTTTAGTTTCTTATAAAACGCTGCTTCTTCTATCACTACGTCTTCATTTCGGGGAAACATGCCGACACTGGTTGCCTGTATTGCAATCCAGTTATCACCCTCCAGTTTCTTGTAAGAAGACAGATCAAGCGCCTCTATATCAGCCTGTGGAATCATCTCTTTTATTTCCGATACAATACACTCCGCTCTTTCTATTGTTCTGTTCAATATACAGATTTTTTTTGCCGCTTTTTCTGCCGCCAGTACGGCAACTGCCCTTGCCACTCCGCCTGCGCCAATAATAAGCACATATTCATCTGTAAGCTCGATTCCATCGTCTTTCATGGCGCGGTAAAGTCCCGGCATATCCGTGTTATATCCCTTATATCCGCCTTCCACACGCACTAACGTATTCACAGCTCCGATTTTTTCCGCCATTTCTTCGGTATCAGCCAGATACTTCATCACCTTTGTTTTGTAAGGCACGGTTATGTTCAATCCTAAAATATGAAGTGCATATGCACCTTCCACTGCCTTTTCAAGATCCTCTTCCACCGGAAAAGGAACATAAATCAGATTATGCCCGAACATCTCTGCCAGATTGTTATGTATGACCGGGGAAAGCGTATGGGCAACCGGATTTCCAATCAGCCCGCATACCTGTGTCCTGCCGTCTGTATGATTTTTATATTTTTCCATCACTTTAATCCTTTACTTTACATCTGTTTTCTCTGTCCGCTTTTTTTCATAACGTTTATAAAAATAAAGCACAATTTTTTCCAGATACCTTTTAAGAACAATCTGTATTTCTTCCTTAGGATGTATCGGTTTTACCAAATAAGAACGAATACCGGTACGATTTGCTCCCCAGACATCCGTAAACAGCTGATCCCCTACAAATAAGGTAGTCTCCCTGTCTGTTCCCAGCATGTCCATTGCTTTTCTGTAACTGCGGACAGAAGGTTTGCCCGCTTTGTAAATATACAGGCTTCCCACTTCCCCGCTGAAAGATTTTACTCTTGCCTCTTTATTGTTCGACAAAAGCAGCGTCCCTATGCCAAGCTGCTTTAAATTTTTAAATAACGCAATACTACGCTCATCCGCTGGTTCCCCATGCGGTACGAGCGTATTATCAACATCAAAAATAACCCCCCGTATTCCACGGTCATATTCTTTTTTAAAATCAATGCTATAAGCAGAATCCAAATACTGATCGGGATAAAAACTCTGAAACATAATCTCTGTCCTTTACTTATCAAGCACCCTTTTTAATTCATCCATAAAGGTATTGATATCTTTAAATTCACGATAAACCGATGCAAATCTTACATATGCAACCGCTTCCAGATCCTTCAGTTTATTCATAACAAGTTCCCCAATGACCTGACTGGAAATTTCCTTTTCTTCCCTGTTGAAAACTTCCGTTTCCACTTCATCTATAAGCTGGTTGATCTGGTTCGCACTGATTGGTCTTTTGTGACATGCCCTCAATACTCCGGCTTCGATTTTCGTCCTGTCATAAGTCTCCCTGTTATTATCTTTTTTGATGATAATAAGCGGTATCGTTTCAATCTTTTCATAAGTAGTAAAGCGCTTATCACACTCATCACACACCCGCCTTCTACGGATAGAGTTATTATCATCTGCTGGTCTCGAATCAATGACTCTCGTATTTTCATGACCACAAAACGGACATTTCATATGTTGCTCCCATCTGCGTGTTTTTCACGCGTACAAATCAGGGTAAGTGAACCTGTTTTCCTATCACACTTCCCGTCCTCTTCACCTTCTATAGCTACCAACCATTATAAAATATCCGTTTTTTTCTGTCAATTATATCTTTATGTTAACTAATATAATATCCGGTCCTATCTGGCATATTTCGTTATAACAGATACAATAATCCGGTTCATCAGAGAAAAAATTACACCATTTATTGCAGTTTGCCGGAATCATAATCTTCTTAATCTGTCCCGTGCACTGGTCAAATTCAAAATCTGAGACTTTCCCAAGCCGCCTGCAGTCTTTTATATTAATGACTTCTTTACATTTAAACTCCGAAAAAAGCATATTTCCCCCAAAAAAATCCTCTTTACACTATTATATGCTGTCACTTTTTTTGCGTCTCATTCATGAATAATTTTCTCTGTATCTGTAAATGATTTTATTATATCGAACCAAATAAGGAGGATGAAGATGGCACAGGGTAAAGTTGAAATTTGCGGAGTAAATACATCAAAACTCCCTCTTTTAAAGCAGGCGCAAAAAGACGCTCTTTTTGTACGTATCGAAAATGGCGATATGGAGGCCAGACAGGAATATATTGAAGGTAATTTACGCCTTGTCCTAAGCGTAATCAAACGTTTTTCTTCCAGCAATGAAAATGTGGATGATCTTTTTCAGATCGGCTGTATCGGTCTGATCAAAGCAATTGATAATTTTGATTCTTCCTTAAATGTAAAATTCAGTACCTATGCCGTCCCTATGATTATAGGTGAAATACGGCGCTTTCTACGTGACAATAACAGTATCCGGGTAAGCCGTTCCCTGAAAGATACCGCTTATAAAGCGATTTATACAAAAGAGGCCATGACAAAGCGAAATTTGAAAGAACCGACCGTAACAGAGATTGCTGCCGAAATCGGTATTCCAAAAGAGGATATCGTTTATGCTCTGGATGCGATCCAAAGCCCCTGCAGTCTATACGAACCAATCTTTACCGATGGCGGGGATACCCTGTATGTCATGGATCAGATCAGCGATAAAAAAAATAAAGAAGAAACCTGGGTGGAACATATTTCTTTAAGTGAAGCCATGAAAAAACTGAATGAACGCGAATACGAAATCATTACACTGCGCTTTTTTGAAGGAAAAACCCAAATGGAAGTGGCCGAAATGATCGGCATTTCACAGGCACAGGTATCCAGACTGGAAAAAAATGCATTGAAAGTGATGAAAACATACCTGAGCGCTTAAAGAAAATAAACAGGGAAATTCAATGCATTGAATTTCCCTGTACGCCCATTGCCTTCAGATCTACCATCGACGCATCGATCAGAGCCGACGTGTTCTTTCTCTCCGAGTTGACCGGGGAAATCAGACCATTTAGCTGCGCTTCTACGCTTTCGGCCCGTAAAAGAACAAACTCCTCCAGATTCGCTATTGCCGTCAGATATTCTTCATAGCTGTAAAACGCGGTTGCGTCTTTTTTCACGTCATCGTCGATCAAAGCCGTAATCGTATGCAGAGTCCGGGCAAAGCGTCCGCTCCCTGTATATCCGTCTACTATTTCTTTCAAATACTGGTGATATAACTCTTTATATTCCTCTACTTCCATGATTTTACTGAACAAGGGTCTTTCCTCTTCCCTTCCGTTCATGGGCGTATCTATGGCTCCATTTACCGCTTCAGTCGCATCCGACGCCTGAAAACCGCCAAATGCAAGATTTAAATCCCAGGGTAGTATAGTAAGCTGTCCATTTTCCTCATACAAATAATAGTTATGTTTCAGTTCGCTGTAATAACTGTCCATATTTACAATAAATGTCTGCGCTGCAAAATACCGGATACAGGCATCCACATCAAGATATCTTTCCAGTTCCCTTCCTTCCGACAAATTCTCAAGCGCCTCGATCACACGTTCCTTATCTTCATCAGTCGGAGAAAAAACTGCGTTTTCAAAAATATCCTGGTAGCTGTCTATCTCATCGTCAATGTAGCTGAGGCCGGAACCTCCGTCTGACTGTGTGAAACCATCAATCTGAAGTCTTCCGCCTCCCGGCTGCATTCTTTCTTTCGGAGGCATTTCATGATCCTGTAACATCCCGTCTTCCGGCATTTCACGATCCAAAGGCATCCCGCCTTCCGGCATTTCCCTGCCTTCTGCATGCTGCATATCCTCTTTTTTTTGCGGCGCCTCGTCATTCATCCAAGACGGCGCCTCGTCAATTTCAGGGATTTCGCCGCCCATTGGAGGCATTTCATCCATCTGTCCGCCCCTGTTTTGCACGCTTTCGGGTTTATAGAGTTCGCCCTCCTTCGTTCCATAAACTCTTTCAACAAAAGAATCCTCTAACGCCTCCAATGC
The DNA here is from genome assembly GCA_947650155.1 of uncultured Lachnospiraceae bacterium. Lineage (GTDB taxonomy): Bacteria > Bacillota > Clostridia > Lachnospirales > Lachnospiraceae > RGIG3002. The sequence goes on along the minus strand of CANSUS010000013.1, from coordinate 4,442 downwards.
AAGATATAATCCCCACTCTTCCCCGTTTATTGTAATATGGGCAAAGCTGTAACAAGGACATGCCACGCCCAGATATTGAAAAATATCATATGCCACATATTCCTTCACATAAGTGGCATCACAAAAAATATTATTCAGTACCAGCTTATCCAGCCCTTCTAAAGTCTGTCCCTTAACATAATGATCAAATTCTACTTTAAAACTGTATCTGTCGGAATCAGAAGACGCTACCTGCGACAAGCTGGTATTTCCTTTCGTTCTGATTGCAACATTTGTATAAGTTTTTCCATCCACCGTAATATCACACTGTTTATATTCTTCCTCAGTGGGATTTTCCAGTATATCGGCAAATTCCCTCTCGTCCATACAAATATCGACTTCCATAACATGATACCGATCCAATAGATTCTTATAACCGAACTCCGAAACAGACGCCGAAACCACCTCTGTTTCTCCATTTGCCGAAAAGAACACAAGAACCAGACAAAACAAAACTGCAAAGGTCATCATAACCGTTATAAAAATATTGATATATTTATTTGTACTCATCGTTCTCCTGTTCCTACGACATATAATCCCCATTGTAACTTACAAGAACTGCACTCTTTACTCCTGCTAAATCTGCAATCTCGTTAACAAAGCCGGTATCGCCGCCTTTCAGACGTACCTCCATTGTCATCTCCATTCCTTCTGCGGACACTGTTTTTGACTTTAATACCTGTTTCTTCACATTCCCTTTCAGAGTACTCAGGACTGCATTTTCTGATTTTCCGTTACAGGATACAATCATAATATAAGGGTGGTCGGTCGGACGCCTGTTTACAAATATGAAAAGAACGACACCGATAAACAAAGATCCCAACACTGCAAGCGGCAATAATCCGGCGCCCAGCACAATACCGGACGCAATCGCCCAGAATAAATAGGCAATATCCAACGGCTCTTTGATCGCTGTACGAAAACGTACAATAGATAGCGCGCCGACCATTCCAAGCGAAAGCACTATATTGGATGTAACCGCCAGAATCACAAGCGTCGTAATAAGCGTAAGGGCAATTAAAGATACCCCAAATCCGGCCGAATACATAACGCCGTTAAAAGTCCTTTTATATACTAAAAAAATAAATAATCCGATTACAAATGCAAATCCCATTGCAATCATAAAATCCAAAGCAGAAAAACTTTCTGCTTTTTCCAAAAAGGATGATTTAAAAATATCCTGAAAAGTCATTCTTTTTTCTCCTGTCTTCATTTTTTTGATCCGCTTTCAGCCGTATCTCCGGCATACCGCATATTTACCAAATGCAGCGGCTCTTCTGTCTGATACTCTGAGCATTTTATCTATAACCTCAGGTATAAAAGCGTCATATTTTATTTCTAAAATAATCGTTCCGTCTTCTGCCGGAACCGTAGCAATATCTCTGTCAAACAACCGGTTATGATACAGACCGGTTCTTATATTCCGGTCAAATGTCACCCGGACATTCCCCGCTTTATATACATAAGGCGTTCTGTCATATTCTACAATACAGCGGGGTCGCAAAAGCTGATATTTCATTTTGGCATATAATTCCTGTAATAGCGGCTGGCCGGACCGTAGCAAAAACGCAATGTCGCCTTCGCAGATTTTCTCCGCTTCTTCTTTTTTAAGTGCAGCCGATTGTTTCTCACAAAGATTATATATTTTACTTTTCTTTTCCAACCTGATATAAGAAGTATCCTCATTATAGTACCGAATACGAAATTTCTCACGCTGACCGATACCATCCAGTTTTTCACGCAGCACTTTATCCGCAATATTATCAAAATACAAACTATGTATTGTATAAATGCCTTTTTCATCTGTATGTCGGTCATATTCAGCTATTTTTTCGATTCTGCTTTTCATAATCATAAAATCTTCATAAGAAATTCTGTATTTTATTTCATGCCTCACCTGTTCCCCTCCTTTCTTTTCTCTGTTTATTTTGTAATTATATTCTCATGCTGTGACCATTCTATGGTTTATTTTGGTAGAGTCTGTGTTCAAATTGTGTAAAATCTGTGTAATTTATCTTTGGCATCACAAAAAAAAGATTCCGGGTACCGGCTCATACCGATATCCAGAATCTTTGATATAAAAAAATATTTTCCGATCAAATCTTAAACTGTGATACAAGTTCTCTTACTTTGTCTGCAACAGTATGGAGTTCTGTTGCTTCCTGCGCTAATTCTTCCATCATTGCATTCAATTCCTGAACAGACGCATTGGTCTCTTCCGTCGCTGCCGCATTTTCCTGTGAAATAGCAGAAAGGCTCTGAATTCCTCCTGAAATTTCTGTGCTTGCAGATTTAATATTATCCGCTCTTGTATTAATTTTATTAATCTCCTGTAAAGAAGAATTAATACCATCTACAACTCTGCCTATAGTATCACGTGTTTCTAATGTTCTTTCATCCTGCTCCGCCATGATAACGTTAACTTCCTTCATGGTTTCTACCGTCTTTTCGGACTCCTGAATCAAAGTACTGATAATTTCCATAATTTCTCTTGCAGATCCATTGGACTGTTCTGCAAGCTTCTGAATGGAGTCTGCTACTACTGCGAATCCTCTTCCGTGTTCGCCTGCCCGCGCAGCTTCAATAGATGCATTCAATGCCAGAAGATTTGTCTCTTCTGCAATAGAAGTAATCACCTCTGCCGCCTGACTGATTGCTTTTACAGACTCATTCGTCTCTTCCGTCTGTTTTGTAATTCTCTTCACTGCTTCGCCTGTATCCTGACTTGCCTTTGACAATTCATTCAGCGTCTTAGTCGCTTCTTCACCGGAACGTCCCATGTCTTCTGCCTGTCTGGTAAGTTCTCCGATGTTTTCCACGATACCGTCGATCATATGTTCTACATCTTCTATATGTCTTGCTGCTGCCTCAGTTTCTTCTGCCTGTGAATTTGCACCCTTTGCCACATCTTCAATCGCAAGGCTTACTTCCCCTGTAGACTGACAGCTTTGTACAGACATATCATTCATACTGCCTGCATACTGATTTACGCTGGCAACTTCCCCAATAATCTCTTCCAGCATCTGACGCAGCGTTCTGCACAGATGTTCTGCACTTCTAACAATCTCACCGATCTCATCTGAACGGTTACATGCTTTTTTATCAAATGCTACTACAAGATTTCCATTTGTCATCTCTGTAATAGCCATCGTTGCACTCTTGACAGCTCTTGCCATACCGGTCGCAAAGAAAATAATGATCGCAAGTGCCAGAACAAGCATGACAATTGCAACAATTACAACAACAGACAGGTTGGACTGGATCATCCCTTCCACACTTGCGCTCGGTGCACCTACAAATACCATACCGCAGACACTTCCATCCGGATTATTAAGCGGTAAATAATATGCATAATAATTTTTTCCGTTGATAGAAAGATTGGTATCAAAGTAGGTAGAACCCTTCAGAACCGTATTTGCTACCTTTTCACTTGCCTTCGTACCTACTACTCTGTTTCCACTGTCATCCTTCAGTGTTGTCATGACACGGGTATCACCAAAAAATATGGTAAGTTCAACATTTTCTTCTGCTTTTACCCTGTCCAATGACTCCAAAAGGAACGTCATATCGAGCCGTCCTTTTTGAAGCGCTCCCGTTTCGCTCAATGAAAAATCACCACTGTAAGCGTATTCCAAAAAGCTTTCCAACATTGTAGCTGTCTTTGCCAGACCATTTTCACTTTCTGTTTCAAGCGAATGCTCTAATGTTGAAATTGATATGATGAGCAATACCAGCATTCCGGCCAGAAGCGGAACGCCTCCCATACCTATCATTCGCATGACAAAATTAACTTTTACGCCATTCTTCATTGTACTTTACTCCCTCTTAATCATTTTCTTTGTACTTTGTTACATTCTTTCCGGTGCCGAAAACCCCAATAACTCAATACAGGTTTCTAAAATATCTCTCGCCAAAACAAGCAGTGCAATCCATCCCGCTTTTTTATGTGAATCTTCCTCCGAAAGAATCTTAGTCTCATGATAGAATCGATTAAATGCATTGGCTGTTTCATAAATATATGCACATACCTTATGCGGCGCAAGCTCTTCGGCTGCCCCCTGCATTGCAGCATTAAATTTTGTCAGTTCCAGCATTAATGCCTTTTCCGATTCACTGACTGCATTCTGAAGTGACGCATTCTTAAGATCGCCGCCCTGTTCCATATACTTGGCCAAAATAGATTTGATCCTGACTATCGTGTATAAAATATATGGCCCTGTGTCACCTTCAAAAGAAGTAAACCTGTCTATATCAAAAATATAATCCTTTGAAGCCTGATTGGACAAATCTCCATATTTAATCGCTGCAAGTGCAACAACTTTAGAAATTTCTGCCGCTTCCTCTTCCCCAATCTCATATTTTTTTGATTCACTGTTTTCTTTGATCTTACGGAGCATCTCTTC
>CANSUS010000012.1 GCA_947650155.1 uncultured Lachnospiraceae bacterium | reverse complement strand
AATTTAAGCAGATAGAGCAAGAGGCACATAACTTTGCTTCTTCTTTTTTGCTTCCAAAAGAGGCTTTTATAGCGGATATAGGTAATTATGCTGATAACCTAGCATATTATGTTGAAATGAAAAAGAGATGGAAAGTTTCAATCGCAGCAATGATAAGAAGATCTTATAATTTAAAATTAATTAACAGTGATGATTATCAGCGCTTAATGCGAAGTATGCAGAAGCAGGGAATACGAAAAGTTGAACCTTTGGATGATAAGCTGGTTACAGCAAAGCCATCGTTATTACGAGAAGCAATCCATCTTCTTTTAGAGAAGGGAGTTATCACAGCAAAAGAGTTTTTAAATGAACTTTCATTTGAATATGGTCTTACAATGTATCCTGATGATTTGGAAAGCCTACTTGGTCTGCCTAAGGGTACATTAAAAACAGAAATAGTGTCACCTAAAGTAAACTTGGAATTAAAGCCACAGTTTTGATAGATATATAGATGATTACAGATATACTTTATGCAAACTTGAAGGTTTAAATTTTTCAAAACAGACACAGGATAAATGAAATAATAAAGAAATGCATACGGAAATCGAACAGAAAGGGCAGGGGTAAAAAGGAACAGATTTACTGATTTTATGGCTATTTTTCCCCATTTGTGCTATACTATAACCAGCGTAAGGAAAGGAGAGAGTTCAAATGCTTGTAAGGGAAGATGAGGCATGGGATTATGCAGTAGGCATGATAAAGGTTGACGGTCTTGAGCCTACGCCGGAAATGAAGGAGCTGATAGAGAGGGAAAAGCGCGGCGAGATTACAATGGAACAGGTGAGGGAGGCTTTGGATCAGAGATATAAGATGAAACGGTAGGAGGATGGCTTATGCGTGATCCATATTTTTACCCGGATACGGAAATCCTGAAAAACCGGCTGGGCATCATGGACGATGCAGGGCTGAAGGCGGCGGAGGCTGATTATGTTTCCTTAAGGCTTGCGGAACTTGCAAGGGATGATTCTGTCAGGATATTTGACTTTGGATGCCTGTGCCGGATGCATTACAGGATTTTTCAGGATATATTTGAATGGGCAGGAAAGCCGCGCATCATAAACATTGAAAAGGCGGAGAATGCCCTTAACGGTATCTCCATAGAGTATTCAGATGTTTTTGACATAGAGAGGGATGCCAAGGCAGTCCTTAAGGATATGAATCTTTACGGATGGAAAAAGGCATCCTTTGATGAAACGGTCAGGAACTTTTCAGACTGTATGGCGAAGCTCTGGAAAGCGCATCCCTTCCGCGAAGGGAACACGAGGACAATTGTTACCTTTTGTGCCATGTTCATAGAGGCACGGGGCATTTACATTGACAGCAGGCTTTTTAAGGATAATGCAAAGTATATGAGGGATGCGCTGGTAGCGGCGAGCGCTATTTTTTCAGACCTTGGCGACAGGCGCAAGCCCGAATACCTTTACAGGATTGTAGGGGATGCACTGGAGCGGGGAAAGGCGATGGAAGAGGATGCGGTGCAAAGGATAACCACCGCCGGATATCCGGCAGGGGAGCAGCAGGTCAGGAAGGTCATCTTCTGGGATAGGAAAGAAAGAAGAATCCATGATGCGGAAGAAATCAGGCAGTTGCTGAGACAAAAAGAAAGGGAAGAACCGGAGCGGGAAAGATAATGAAATACAGGAATTGGGAACACACTTAAAATTAGGTTTTTAGGTGTGTTTTTTCATGCAGAAAACCAGCCTTGACACACCATTGATAAAGAAAAGTACAAAGGTATAAATATTTCAAAGAAATTAAAATAGGAACAATCAACCATCAAACCCGGAAGGGAGTGCGGAAAGCCCCCTTGCCGGGATTTTCTGCATATATGGGTAGCTGTTTTAAAAAGGAGTTATCCATCCCCCTTCCGGCACAAAAGGAAGGAGCAGACAGTATCTGGGGCACATGGTTTCCCACAGGACACAGACGAAATCATTTAAGAACAGGAAACCTGTGGCAGTTCCCGAAGAAGATTGGATCATAGTGCGGAATACCCATGAGTCCATCATTGATGAAGAAACCTTTGAACTGGTGCAGAAATTTATCAGTGTAAAGAAACAGCCCAATAAAACAAAACGCCCCAATATGTTTGTAGGGCTTGTGAAATGCCCTGACTGTGGACGCAATATGGCGTTTTCAAATCCCAATGGGAAGCGCCCCGGTTTCCGTTGCCGAACCTATGTGCGGAACAGCAATCTCTGTACAACACATTCGATCCCGTATGGTGCATTAGAGCAGATTGTGATGGGGATATCCAGAAACATATCAGGAATATGGAAGATTTGGGGGAACAGTTCATTGAAGAAATGCACAAGCTGAGTGAAAAGGGCGGCGGGCAGAAGATTGAGCAGTATAGGCAGGAGTTGGAAACAGCGGAAAAATGGATTGCAGAGATTGACAATGTAATCATGAAGCTCTTTGAGCAGAATGCATTAGGGAAGATTACAGATGAGCGCTTTGAAAAAACGTCATCTGCCTATGAAAATAAGCAGAAAGAACTTACCCAAAAGCGGAATGACTTAAAAGCAAAGATTAGGGCACAGGAAAAGAAAACCCAAAGCACCAATCAATTTCTGGAAACCATCCGTAAGTATGAATCAGTAACAGAGTTAAACCGTTCTATGCTGGTGGAACTGATTGACAGTATTTATGTGTATCAGGCGGAAGAAACTGGCAGGGAGCGTAAACAGAAAGTTGAGATTAATTATCGCTTTTTGGCAGGATCTCAATGTGGTATTGCCTGAAGAAAAAGGCAGTATTTTCTTGAAAGTGTATTATAAGACAGTATAACTGAAAACAGGACAGTGGTATAAAATTATCAGGGAGATAAATAAGGTGATTATTTATCTCCTTGATTTATATTTTATCTGATTCTGTAATTCGCTGCTCAAAAATGTTTCTTTTAATATAGATTCTGATTATAATGGCGACCCCTATTTTCTTGGGTGTGTTCCGGTAGGAATGCATATGTTTGGAATTTCCATGTGGCTTTTGCAGCAGGTTAAGCGTATCGGTTATGAAAAAGTGCATTTTGCAGCAAGGGATGGTTTTTATTTAAAAAGGATATATGATCTGATCTGTGAAAAAACAGGTGGTTCAAAGACAAATTCTAATTATTTGTATATAAGCAGGAAATCAATGATTCCTGTAGAGATAAATAATAAAAATTTTGTTGACAGAATTTTGACAAGCTGCATATTTTCATCCAATACGCCTAAGACAATTATAAACAGATATTGTTCCATATTGGAACCGTTGACGGAAGAACTTGTGGCAAAGTATAAGGCAGCAGGTTTTTTCATGGAAAAGATCTTTCAAAATGAAGATGAATTTGCAGTATTTATTAATACGCTTAAATTATATCAGTTTTCGGAAGAGAAAGCGGAACGAAATTATAAAGTATGTAGAGAGTATCTGACAGAACAAGTAGGTAAAAATGATTTAATATTTGATTTGGGATATAGCGGTAAACTTCATCAGTATGTTGTCGAAGCTCTTGGAAAAAATGTGGCCGGAGCTTATATCAATATGGAAGGATATAATGCAATCAGACGGATTGATAAATATTCGCTTGTCATCAATTCTTATTATGATTTTATTCCAAGTATGGAAGGCATTGTAAATGAATTTATATTTTCAGACAGAATCCCGTCTTGTGTCGGATATGTAAAAGAATGTAGTGGAATAATACCTGTTTTTGAAGAAAAAGCGGACGATTATATTGGCGATTATGTCGTAAATGAGATTAACCGTGGAGCATATAAATTTGCGGAAGAATTTATGAAATTTTTTGGAAAAAGAATGGATATTATAAAATTTCAACCCCTGGATGCAAGTATTCTATACGAAAGTTTTCTGGCAAAGCCGAAAAGCTTTGATCAAAGTGTATTTGACGGATGTGTGATAGAGGATGAGTTTTATGGCGGTATCAAACGAAAACAATTAAATGAGATATGGAATTGGCAAAGGAATGAACGAAAATTAGATGGAAGAGGATATGCAGAGGCAGAATATACAGATAACGTCTATGGAAATTTAAAATATGAGGTTTATCTTCAAAATGTACACAAGAGGAATTTGATTATTAAGGGATTGTATTGGCTTTGTGTTGATAAAGAATTTTTTAAAAAAAGACTTTTAGAGCATATTAGAAAAGATAAGTAAATGAGAATTGGTAATTTCAAAAGCATTGCATATTGTTAGAGAATTTTTATTCGGACAGAGGGTTGATATTATGTTTTATAAATATATTCCAATAAAGAGAAAAGAGAATGAAAAAAGTATTCATTCAATTTTATTAGAAGAGGATCATGATTACAGTACCACGGATCGTTCTTTTCAATCAGTAGGTTTAAACACAGGCAATCAGGTTCCCAGAGAAGCAATTATGCAAAATTTGACAGTGGAAAAGATGAATTATCAGGAATATTGCATGATGTCCGAAACATGCAGCGGCGTACCTGTTATAGTAACAGATCTTATTTGGATCAATGAAAACAGTAATTTTGACTATCTGTATGACAGAGTGCAGAAATTCAAGGATATAATTTTTGTGCCAATGAGCGTTGGATTACAGGCAAAAAACTTTGGATCAGAATTTAAGCTTAATAATTCTGTGAAAAATGTGCTTTCGGTAATGCAGGAACGGGCAGTCATAGGTGTACGTGGAGAGTATACAGCAGATGTACTAAACAAAAATGGGATCAAAAATATTGAAATTATAGGATGTACATCATTATATTATGCAGATGATCCCGATTTTAAGATTGTGAAGAATAAACCAATTGATTCTCTATGCAGAGTAAGTGTTAATTTTAGAACATTTTACGGTCTGCTTTCAAAGGAAGAAAAACATTTTTTGACGTATTGTGCAAATGGAGGATACGATTTTATAGAACAGACGGCATTTGAATTTATTCTGGAAAATGTGGGGGATATAGACTATTATAATTATGTTGCAAAATGGATAAAAAGGAAGAAAAAGATTTTCTTTCATATAAATGAATGGAAAGAATTTCTGGCTGAATTTCAGTTTTCTATGGGACTTAGGTTTCATGGGAATGTAGTAGCGTTATGGAATAAAATTCCCTCTTTGTTTATTGTTATAGACAGCAGAACCGAGGAGCTTGCACGATATTTTGAACTGCCATTTATAAAAATACGGGATTTTGATGAGAGAAAGCCAATAGAATATTATTATGAATTGGCTGATTATGAAACATTTAACAAAACGTATAGAAAAAAATATTTAAAATACAGGGAGTTTTTAAGAAAAAACAGTATCAGGAAATAAGGCATTGCTGCTGTTGCTTTCAGACCTCAGACAAGGAAGAAAAGTTGTTTGAGGTCTGTTTAAATTTTAATTTTGTTTATTCTAAACGGGCTCTGCAATACGGCTGACGCCCACATAAATATTGGAAATCTCATACCATGTAGGATAGTCAACAATTCCAGTAGGCGGAATATTAAAGATTCGCTGAAAGGCGCGCACAGCGTTGGCAGTGTTCTGCCCATAGATTCCATCTACCGTGACAGTGGGCAGAGCAGGATAGTTCTGTGCAATACGGTTTAACTGCTGTTGGATCTGTCGCACTTTATCACCGGAGGAGCCGATCGTCAGGTTGTAGCCCGGAAACGAAGAAGGGACACCGGAAACACTGATTGCCGTGTTGACATACATGTCGCTGCCAAAATAATAACGTATGATTTCAATAGCAGAATATCCTTCATCCCCCAGATATTTGGAACCCCACTGGCTGAGTCCGCTGCAGGTAACACGTTTGCCGTCACAGTAAGATGTGAGGATCGGCTGGCGGACACCCGGACGGGATAAATAATTTGCAAAAACAGAATCTACAAGATAATTAATGTTTTCAAAGATATTTCGTCCGTAGATCCATTTCTGGTCGTAAGCGGTAGAACTTGTAATAGTAAAGTTATAGCCTTTTGCCCGATACCACTCCGTATATAGTTTCGAGTAGAATCAGAAAAGTTTTGTATAAAGAACTTTTGGTGCAATTAGAACCGAAAAAATACAGAACCAGCAACCAGCCGTATACAGTAATAGGATTATAATGTAAATTGATAATACAAAAAGACAGGACAAGCTGTTCCTGTCTTTTTCTTATATGGTGTAAGCACTTATTTGTTTCAAATGTTTCAACTTTTCAGCAATGATTGAAAGATACGGTTACTGCTGTTTTCTCTGCATTCCGCACAAAAATCAGCCAGTAAGTCCGTACACCATCACCACAGACACACATAGCCCAAAGCGTTAGAATGAACCAAAATAAAAAATAAAATGTTACGGAGGTTCATGGAAATGTTAAAAAGTATGCAAGAGGTTTTGGAGTACGGCTTTGGGGTCTTAAATGAGGTTTATTTTGACAGTGCACTGCCGCCTGTTGTGATAACAATAATGAGTTCGCCAAGGACATACGGGCATTTCACCGCGGGCAGGGTTTGGAAAGCGGAGGAAAACCATTACAACGAGATAAACATCAGCGCGGAGCATTTGGACAGAACCATTGAGGAAACAATGGCTACATTAATGCATGAGATGGTACACTACTACTGCCAGTTAAACAATATTGATGATACAAGCAAGGATGGAAGGTACCACAACAAAAATTTCAAGAGGGAGGCAGAGGCAAGGGGATTAATTATCAGCTATTGTAAATATATCGGCTATTCCGTTACGGAGCCGTCAGAAGGGTTTATTGAGGTCATACAAAGTCATGGCGTGGAAAAACCTTTGGATATAAACCGCGACGGTGAAATGATAATTACAGGCACTGGAAACGGTTCGGATGGAAATAACGGTTCGGGTGGAAATAACGTTACAGGCGGAAACAATACGGGAAAGAAAAAAACAAGTACAAGGAAATACCAGTGCCCCTGCTGTGGAAACAGTTTTCGGGCAACAAAGGATTTAAACGTGCTGTGCATGGACTGTAATGTACAGTTTGTAAAAATGGAAAAGTGATTTTGTCAGTGCACTGCCAAAAATATAAAATGTCGGGATATATCCATATACAGTGTATGGAATATGTTTCGGCATTTTTTTTGTCAATGTGTGCCTGTTAATCTGCTCTGAAAAGAAAAGGGATATATATGATATATGTTTCAAATGGTGTGTCAAAAAAGGCGCCACTGCTCTATCGGGACAGTTTTTATGTGTGAAAAGTGTATGAATGTTCCGCATGGGTTGGGTATAGCTTTTTGAGACACTTTCTGAAATGATGAAAATTTTTGGTATCTCACATTTAATGGTCTAGTTGGGAAAGGAGCAGGCATTATGAAAATAGGATATGTAAGAGTGAGCACAAAAGAACAGAATACGGCAAGGCAGGAAGAAATCATGAAGACACTGGGAGTTGATAAAGTTTACATTGACAAAATGAGCGGTAAAGACATGGAACGCCCCGCCCTGCATGAAATGATGAATTATGTGCGCGAGGGTGATTCCGTAATCGTGGAAAGCATTTCAAGATTTGCGAGGAATACAAAAGATTTGCTGGAACTGACAGAACAGTTAAGTAATAAACGTGTTCAGTTTGTCAGCCAAAAAGAGAATATCGATACGGACACTCCCGCTGGAAAGTTCATGCTTACAATCTTTGGGGCGGTAGCGGAGCTGGAACGGGAATACATAAGACAGCGGCAGCGGGAAGGCATAGAGATTGCAAAAGAACAGGGAAAATACAGGGGACGGCTTCCAAAAGAATTAAAAGACTTTGATGAAATATACAGTCAATGGAAGTCGGGAAATATTACTGCTGCTTCCGCCAGCAGGCAGTTAAGCATCAGCAGAAGTACATTTTACAGAAAAGCCAGCGAATATGAGGACAGTAATAAACCAATAGATTTTTAATAATATCATGATGAATTAAAAACTTACAATGGAAAAAGTTGAAATGTTTCAAATGTTTCAACTTTTTTATGAAAAAATCACTAAAAAAATTAAGCGGATACCGTCATAAGCACCACTGACGGGAAAAAGCCCACGCGTTACAATCCCCAAGAGGTTTGGGACGGCAATATTTAAAAGTACGCTGATAATTTCAGAGTTTTCATTGTCTTATCTGAATTATTCACAAAAGTATTTTAATATTCACATAGTTTATAATCCAAAAATTATTTAATGTATGAAAGGGGGGGGGCGGTGAAACGCCGTTACCAAACCTCACAAAAAAGTGCAGGGGGATCACGTCATGAGGATTAATTTTTACAATACAATGCTGTCAGAGGATAACCGTACAATACTGGTGAAAGAAAGGGGCGTGAATTACGGCATTGGAAAAATATGCAGCCCAGATGATACGGTGCGTATGATGAAGGAACTTCTGTATTTGGATAAGCTTGCGGAAGAACACTGTTACATGGCGGCGTTAAACAGCACGTGTAAAATAATCGGGATATTCCTTATATCCAAAGGAACGGTCAGTTCAAGCCTTTTGTCTGCAAGGGAAGTGTATATGAGGGCGCTGCTTGCCGGCGCGGTCATGATAGTGCTCTGCCATAACCATCCGTCGGGCAGTGCACAGCCAAGCGGCAGGGATATTGAAACGACCGCAAAAATCAAAGAAGCAGGCGCGCTTTTGGATATCCGCCTCGCAGACCATATCATCATTACGGATAATGAATATTACAGTTTTGAGGAAAACGGACTGTTATAGAGAAACAGTGTACAAACTATATATGTATATAAATCAATATTGAAAACAGTGTAACAATAGTGATGTTTCTGCATTACTTTATTATGTTATAGATATGACATAGTTGTCATATCTGTACAGAAACGGTATGTAAATAAAGCAAATCATTACATATAACAGCAGTATGATGTTTACTTTAAACAAACTGTATAAAAAAAGTCCGCCACAAAAACAGCATAAAAAATAATATTAAATAACCAACCTCCCCCTTAATGAAGGAATGAGTTGTCCTGTATTGACATATGCAGAACAATCATTGCTATGGAAGTTACTTAATAAAGAAAGGGAATACAAAGATATGGAAAACAAAAATGAATTAATACGTATTGATGATATGATAAATACGCTTGAAAGTAAGATATCGAACATATCAGGACTTCTTGAGCTCGTCAGTGCGGGCACGCAGAACATCAATAAATCAGGTGACACTTATGAGCTGGACAGTATCAACGTGTTGAAAGATTATCTGTCAATGATCAGTAAAACGGATATACCGAAACTGCATGATATGTTAAGGCAGTTAATTGATAATGAATAAACAAATAAAGCTTCGTCACTCCTGTAAGCTTGACAGAAAAGACTGCAAAAGCCGGTACTGTTTATCATTCAGCATAGACACATCAAGCAGTCTGACAGTATCGGATTTATCAATTCCAAGCAGATAATCGGTGGAACAGTGGTATAAATGTGCAAGCGATATGAGTATCTCAATACTTGGCGTCCTCTCCCCGCTTTCATAATTTGATATGACCGAGGCAGACACGCCAATAGAGGAAGCAACCTCTTTTTGGGAAAGCTTCCGCAAAATACGCTGTTCCTGTAACCGTTGACCTAATCCATTAATCATGTAGGCACCTCCATATGAAAATTGTACGTGATATTAATATGCTTTGGGATATAAAAAGTTTGCTAAAAGCATTGAAAAGTATGCGGAAAGATGATACAATAAGCAGGAGGTTTTGTCTGTGTACAAAAGGAGAAAGGAGAAAAAACAATGAAAAAGAGGGTATTTACCACATTATTAGCACTTGGTATGGTACTACAACTTACAGCATGTAGTTTTAATACATGTAAAGAAAGTGGCTGTGATGATGAAATTTATGAGGAGGGATATTGTAAATATCATTATTACTTAAATGCTGGGAATGAATTTTTAAAAGATATCATCAACTAAGGAGGAATTGTAACTATGGGTTATATTATTGCTATTTTAAGTCTCTGCCTCATTCCAGTTTCTTTAATAATTGTAATAGTGCTACCAATCATAATGGTGATTAAAAGTAAAAAAGAACGCGACCAGACAAATATGCACTTGTTTGATGATAGTTCTAGCGAAATCCAAAAGAAGCATTCAAGTTCGAGATGGATGGGAGCGACTGTTATAATGGCGGCTATTTATTTAGTTATGTGTTGTATAAGCATATCAATTCCTATCCCCGCTTTGCCAATAACAGTTATAATTTCTGTTATAGTGCTCACTGTCCGTTCGCGTCATCATAAAAAATCTGTTGAAGAAAAAAAGCAAAAAGACAGCAAGTATGAGAGGTGACATGGAATGGCGTTATTTTTTGGTATCATTCTAATTCTATGTACGATTGCGCTTTTGATATTGGCGATGCGACAGCATAAGAAAGTATCAGAAGATAAGCCTTATGATGACATTGACCGGCAAATTGATTTTGATGATTTCTACAGTAAGTTGCGTAAATTTGTGAGCAATGAGCAGGAAAAAATATACGCTGTTTTAGGAACTAAAAATGCATACAATTTGTTGACAAGTGGTATACAGGAAAATGGTTTCTGCATTTTGACGGATAAGGCTGTTTATTTTATAGGCAAAGTACATCAAAAGAAATGGATAT
Organism: uncultured Lachnospiraceae bacterium; assembly: GCA_947650155.1. Lineage (GTDB taxonomy): Bacteria > Bacillota > Clostridia > Lachnospirales > Lachnospiraceae > RGIG3002. The sequence continues at coordinate 59,260 of CANSUS010000012.1, read as the reverse complement.
TTGTATTCAGAACAAATGTACAGCACCGAATCATAGCAAGCGAAATGAAAGGAATCAATGTAGGAACGCTGTCACACATTTGGATGTTGTTATGTGCGGCTCTATCAACTGTTCTGTTAATAACAAATTTATATTGTTCATACAATATGATGCCTTATACAGCAGTATCTGGATTAGCGTTTGAAAAATTTGGACCTACAATATTGGTTTTTGCAATGATTGTTGCTGTTATAGTATGTTTTATTTTAGTCATTTACTTTGTACTACACGCCTTTTTCCTTAAAAGGACAAACATCTGTATAGAGTTTACTTCCCTGACAGTAGCTTTCTTGGCATCTGAATTAGGCAAGCAGGAAATAAAGGATTTCTACAAAGCAGTAAGTGAGGTACAGGAATTATATGTTAATATAGTAAATCCGATCCCGGTAGAGCATACAGTTAATGAGGTAAGAAAAAGTACGGGGGTTTATACAAATAAAATAACTTCTTTGTCGGAGTTGTCTAAGCTATATGAAAATGGTATGCTTACAAAAGAGGAATTTGAACATTTAAAACAAGAGGTAATAGGCAGTCAATAAAAGGAGAAAACCAATGAAAAGAAAAACAGTAGCACTTATGACAGCCTTGACACTTGTATTCAGTTTATCAGCTTGTGGGGATAAGACAGCCTCACAAGCTGAAATTCCTGATACAACTAGTGTTGAGGAAACAGCAGAAACAACAGAAGAAGCAGAGGTAACAGAGGAAGAAAGTACGAAGGAAGAAGAAACTATACCGGAGATTTCACCAGAAGAAAAAGTACAATCTGCATTAGGTGAGATGCCATACTATGGCGACACCTCTAAATGTGCAATGACGGCAGAACAGGCAACAGCATATGCACAGTTGATAGCAGATGGTTTAGCTGGGGATTTCAGTTTTCGGGGTGGATATGATGAAGAAATATACAATATAATGACATGGAGCGAACCATTTCATATTAATCAGGTTGACGCATATATAAATGAATATGAAACAGACAGAACAAAAGTGATGTTGGGCGATTTTTCTTGCAATGGAGTTCCATATATATATATTTCAAGCAGTGTCGAACCATCGTCTTTTGAAGTATATGGATGGAAAGAGAACAGAGCTGTATTAATCAGTTCAGGAGAAAAATATCTGAGGGAAAATTTTGAACTTTCAGAACAAAATGATGGTACAGTGAGATTTGTAGAGCAGGCTTCTAATACAGAAGTATATTGTGGAGAGGAAATTTTTTGGGCAGCAGTATTATGGGAGGAGAGTGATTTTACTGAAGGAAGTTTAAAACAAGTTTCTGAACGGGCATTAGCAAAACCCGATCCTCTTGATAGCAGTGGAATTTTTTCTATAATAGAAAACGGTGAAAAGACAGGAGAATGCCCGGACGAAGAATATGAAGCATTTTTAGAAAAAGAGGCACATCAACATACCCTGCCTTATACATGTTTCTACGATATGACCCCATGCACCTTAGAAGAAATGGTCAATTATCTCAATGCCTATGCAACAGCTATGAGTGACGGACAATCTGTACCTGTTGAGATAAAGAAAGTGGATATTGTCAAGCATGACGGAACAGGCATTATAACGAAAGGAGAAGTGTCACAGGAGAAAGTTAACAGCCTTGAAATATTAAGGCAGTACATCAACGATGAGCGGACTTTACCCATAGGTGATGATTATGGAACTTCATATGGATATGAAGGTGAAAAATTTTATTTTGGGTTAAATGATTTAAACAATGACGGAAAACAAGAACTTTTGCTATCATACAAAGATGGTAACTGGAATAGTACGACTGTTGATTTAGGTTCAGAAAGCATGGCGAACATTAAAGGGGTAAATCAGTCGGATAGAACATATCTCGGCAAAATAAGCAATGATGGATATTCAATCACGTCTTTATACTTTTATGATGGAACAACATTTTCTGTAAAAGAATTATACGGAAGCTGGAGTGAAGGTGGAGAAGAATATTATGGAGGTACACTAACTGAAAATGGAACAACACGAGAAATAGGTGAGGAGGAGTTTAATAGAATTTCTAATGATTGGGAGAGTAAACATATAGATGAGCATACAGATTTTGGCGCAAACACTCATTTGGATATTGAGAATATAGAAAATACATTCCAAGTGAAAATTGACGTACAAAGTTCCGGTGAGTGGCTTGTAACAAATGCTGAATAAGCCATGAAACAGCTATATATTTCTGAATATGACGTAAAACACAGTAAAAATGTAAGAAAGAGCCACTTGAAAAACAAGTGGCTCTAATGTATAATCTACTTAGAAAGGTCATCGGACACGAGTTCCGATTTGCCCTCAGTAAAATTGACTTATAGAAATAAGCATCCTCACTTTAGGCGGTTGGGATGCTTATTTCTTTTTATGATTGTCTATGTAAGACAGAGCCGCAAAAATAACAAGCAATAATGTCAAAACTTCCATCACGCTCATGGGCACCACCCTCTTTCGTAAGACTAGAGGGCATCAATCAGAAAACCGCATCCTGCTTTCTTTTCAATTATACAATCCCATTATAGCATGAATATGAGAACTGCTCAATTCAAAAAGAAAATATAAGCATATTTTACAGATGGTTTGTTTCAAATGTTTCAACTTTTTAAAGTGTTCTGCTTAACAAACATGAGAAATACATATAAATCATACCTGTTAAAAATGGATATGTAGAGCATAAAACAAAACAGTATGTAAAAATCAATATCCATGAAACGGTTTATCAGACCTGTTAAAATTTTCTGATTAGGAATATCAGCAACAATATGCATCTGAAAACAGGTATCACATTATAGAAAAATTGAGTTGTACAAGTTGAGCGAAATTACTGACTTGTTCGTATACAGTGGTTTTTTTCCTGCATTATCTGATTAAGCCGGTCTATAGTGAGTATTTCATAATAGTAAAAAAGCGGTTTTAGGCATCAGATTAAATGAGGCTGAAAATTTGATAAAGTTGGATAAATCATTGTATGTGCGACAAACTCCCTAAAAATCAATAATACATAAGGGTTCATTTCCTTGCACTATCACGTCTATGCACACAAATATATCAGCGTTAAGATTTATTTGTAAGATAAATAAAGTCAGTGCTGCGGCATGGAAAGAAAGAGGTAAAATATTATGTGCATGTATTTAACAAATGGTAACTTTTTAGGACAGAGGCTGATCGGCTACGATATGTATGAGTCAAAGAGCAAAGGCTTTGTCGGAATGTCGGAAAAGCAAATCATAAACAAGCTGAAGGCAGGTGAAAGGGTTTATGGATTTGTATTGGGCAGTGAAAATGATAAAGACGTGCTTCTGCTCGACGCCGATAACTTCAACATGACAAACTTACAGATTAAAAGCGGCGTGAATACCCTGTCATGGTCAGACGAGGACAGCGGTTCAGATATGAACATTGGCTTAATCGTTGTATCCGTATCGGGTGATAAGAAAAAGGTCTTTGAGGCAGTGAATGCAAGACACGCAAGGGTGGAATACAGTGAGGACAAGTTAAAAATGATGATGGAGCTTGGAGTCCCTGTTGCGGGCGTGAAGCTGGAAAAGAATAAACTTATCATTTGCGAGGGTGTTGAGGTTATCAATAACGGGGAAGAGATAAGCGAGGGGGCGTAAGCCTCCTCTTTTGGGGAAAGGGGCATGAGGATAATGATTGAACTGTATAAAGGATATGAGATAAAAGTATATTGGAGCAGCATTCACAGGGGATACGTATTCTGTATTTTCGACATGGACGGGACGGGCATTAAGGAAAGCGGGGCTTATGTTTATGAAGAAAACGCATTACTGGGGGCAAAAGAAACCGTAGACGAAATAATCCGTAAAACGGGAAAATGAAGGGGGATACCGTATGGATTACCTGACATTTACAACAGTGTATACCATGATAATCCTGTCATGGTGCGGCTTTGTTTATCTTGGAAAACAGTGCATAATTTTTATCCGCTGGCTTTTCAGAGCCATGTTAAAAGAGGAAGAAAGGGACGGCTGAAAGGAAAAACTGCCAGTGCACTGCCAAGCAGCAAAAAATTTTCTGCAATAAATCCTGTCCTGCATACGGGGCAGGATTTTTATTTATGCCAGCCTGTATGCATATGTGCCATATAGGGGTGTTGTAAAATAATTTAAGGAAAGGGGCATGGATATGAAAAAGCAGTTTCAATTCAAACAGGGCTTTGGCAACGGCAGAAACGGCATTGCCAGCCTTACAATGGAGCTTTCCGTATTAACGGAAAACATGGAAAACAGGGACGTATTCCGGTTGATTGCCGCACTGGATAATGAATATGAACAGCTTGCAAATGAAAAATGCGGCAGAGATGAAAGAAAGGGGTTTAAGGAATGGCAAATGGTTTTCGGATAGTCCCAAAGATAAACGGGAACAGGATAGGAATATTTCTATATATGCCTTCTACGGGACAGAGCCGTCAGGTCATTATGGCTGAAACGCCAAACGATTATCAGGCAAATGACGATATGGCTCTTGCCGAAGAAATATGCAGGGCATACAGAAAACGGATGAATAAAAGCATTACCACGTAAAAACACAGGGCAGCTGCCAATAAAGCGGCTGTCTTTTTTCATGCGGACATAAATTATGAAAATGGGAAAGTTTATTTCATATAGATTTTTATGTCATTTGAATTATTTTCTATAAATGAGCAAATATGAAAAGTTTACCAAATACTTATCCGTAGCATAGAGAAATGCACAAATAATATGCTCAAAAGATGCATAATGCACACAAAGATATTCGTATGAATGTTTTTATATTGTCTTCAGATCAAGATAATTCAATTTTTCTTGTTTTTTTTCTGAATTTGCTCAACTATAGTTATTTTCACGATTCTTGTTTATGGAACACTGAATCTGATAAATTTTTCTAAAAGTATCGGTTTTGTTCATGGCAGGCGGAGAGGGATTTTTTGAAAAAGTATAATAAAGTAAGGGTTTTGTGCGGAAAAAATTTGTTGTAAAAATCAGAGAGTGTACATAAGGAAATATGGAAAAAGATTCCCTGTGCGGACTGGTGGGAAAATCAGAAAACAATACATTTGATTTAAGCAACAGGCTTTTATTTGAATAACATTACAAAGGTTTATTAAAATAATTACTTTGAACATACAGATTGAATAATTTACATGAAATGACCATTGAGAGAAACATATCAGCGGTACGGATTTGATTACTAAAGATATCTGTACTGATAAAGTGATTGTACATTAATATATGGAGAAATCAGGATAAAATCAGATATGTCAATTATGTACATGATATAGAGGCAGACGGATTTTCTGTATAAGCTGCATTATATACCGGAAAGCGACTGTATGACAGAAATAATTAAAAAAAGAGGTTGCATATAAGTGTTATTATAATATAATAAAGGAAAACAGGGAGGCGGATTTTATGGGTGGACTGGAGCAGGACAGGGTTTATAACTTCCAAATTAATTATATTATAATTGATAAGCTGTGGTGTTATCTCGGAAATAAAACAGATGGTTTATATTTCGAAATAGGCATTACCGCAAATAAATATTCAAAAATCCGGAGCGGAGATATTCCGCTTGCATTTTTGGAAAAAAAGTGGAATGAACAGAACAGCCCATTAAAAAAATTCAGTCTGCCAAAAGAAATAATGCTTGGATATTCTGCAATTGTCGTAAATAATATTTCACGGGAAGACTGGCTTTCATATATAGACGCACGATATGGGGGCAGCGAAGAAAACAGAAAGAATAACATGAGAAATTTTAATAATAAACTAAATAAGGCGTTTTCAAAATTAGAAAATGAAAAGAATCTCAGAAGCAATATTGGAACGTTGTATTGTTTTATCAAATACGGCGTTTCGCCTGATTTACATGAAATTGACCGCGAAATGAAAGAATTATATGCTTCATTAAGGAAAGTCACGACAGAAAATATCAAAAATTGTGATGATAAACTTCGTGAAGAAATCCACCGCTATATGAAAGAAGTGCTATATAAAATAGATGTTATCACAGCATATAATAATATTACAAACACCGAAAACATATAAACGGTTTATGGCACTTATTAAAAAAATGAAATTGACCGCGATACAGATGAGTGAAATATAATTACCCCCATGAGTGAAACAGGACATGCCATGAGTGACAAAGAACATTGTTTTGTCAATCTGGACATGTTCTTTTTTTGTCTTAAAATAAGCTTGCATTTAAAAAATAAAAAAGAAAGGAACTGTCCAAAAAATACATGGACAGACACAGGTAAAATGTAATGATGGAAAAAAAGACAACAAATAATAATGCAGGGGTATCAGCTAACAACATTACAGAAAACAGGAATACGGAACCCAGTTCAATGATGAACAATGCCACAGATAATAATGTGGATATATCGGTGTTATCGGACATGGAACAATTGGAAAGCCTTGCAGAGCTGATTGCGGAAGAAGAGCAGGCAGTTACCGGAGTATCTTCACAGGAAGATCAGAAAATGATTGTTGTTGAAACCCTCAGTCCGTCCGGCGATGTAACATCGGAAATACCCGAAGAAGAGCGCGGGACAACAGAGGAAGAATTTCCGGTTGAAATGGAAGAAGCCAGTAAGTGTGGGTGTTTCTATCCCACATTAGGGATGACAGGGTTTGTTACCAACACAGGGCATAAAATTCATGCAAGAATCTACATGGATTCAAAAAGAAGCCGTATTATCGAATATTGCCAAGAGTATAATAACGGGTCATGCTCAGCAAAAATGAAAATCAAGCAGGCAGATTTACTGATGGCGGCTTCTTACTGTTTTGATGTGCAGAAAACAAAAAATGCAAAGCTAAAATCACTAATAAACAATTTTATAATGGAAGTGAGCAGGGATTATTTCAATAAGATTGCATTCCCCAGCGAAGCCATGAACATTCCGGAAATTTTAAATTTGATGCTGCATCAATATAACAACATTCATGTAGAATCTGAAACCGGAATGTCAAAGCTGGATCAGCCTGATAAATTATACCCCGCTGTCATCGGTCTTATCAAAAAGAACCATTTTGATATAGGAAATGAGCATGCGGCGTACTATACACTTGAGAGAGAGCAGATAGACACATTAGCTGGGGATCTGAATGTAAAGCCAACCGAGTTGCTGAAAAAATTGAAAGCGTACCGTTTTTTGTATCTGACGGAATCGTCAGAGGGGTACCAAACTTGTGTTCGTTTCAAGGCTGGCGGGGAATTTTTCCCAAAACCGTATACGCAGTGGTGCTACTGCGTTCTGAAACTTGATTATCTTGCAAAAAGAAAAATGCAGAAGGCAAATGAGCAGGCGGCAAAATAAAATAGGAAACAAAAAGTATAAAATGGCATTTCATAATTCTTAATTCATGGATAATGTCATAAGCTAAAATAAGGAAAAAGAGGTAGGAACATATATGGAAAACGAACCGATCATACATATTGAAACTGCCTACAAAAAGAAAAAGGTGAAAGTCCATTTAAGATTTTCAGAAGAAACAAACGATAACAACGCGCAATATCTCTATGACATTTTAAAGAAAAATTATATAGAAAAAAATGAAATCGGGGCTATGAATCGGGATTTGCTGGCGTTAAAATGAATATACAGAAACAATATAGAACTAAAGGGTGCCCATGGGAACAGAAACCATGGGCACAATGTTTCAGGAGGACAAGAAAATGGAAGTCAAAAAGGTAAGGACATTATTAAGGGTATCTTCAAAACAACAGCTGCATGAGGATGATATCCCACTGCAAAGAGAGGAAACAAAAAGTTATATAGCGAAACACCAAGACTGGATATTTGACATGGAATATATCGAGAAAGCAGTTTCGGCATATAAAAATGGAGTTGAGGACAGAGAAGTCCTCATGCAGATTAAGGAAGATGCCGAAAACAAAGAATTTGACATTCTTCTTACATATATGACCGACAGGATAGGACGGAGGGAGGAATACAGCTTTTACATTAGTGAATTATATAAAGCCGGCATAGAGGTCTGGACCGTAAAGGACGGTAAGATTAAAAATGATGAACATACAGACAGTCTGATTACATATATACGCTTTTGGCAGAATGAGGAAGAAAGCCGGAAGTTAGGCAAGCGGGTAAGGGATGCCCTGATTGATCAGGTCGAAAAAGGGAAATTTGTAGGGGGAAAAGCCCCTTACGGATACCGGCTTGTGGAAACGTCGGAAAAAGATTCACATAAACGGAACCGGCACAAAATGGAGATTGTGGAAAAACAGGCTGAAGTCGTGCGAAAGATATATAATCTGTACATACATCAGGGATATGGGTATGAAAAAATAGCAAAAGAACTGAACAGGGAAGGAATACCGGCTGTTTCAGCCGATAAATGGAAAAACGGGACAATATGCAGTATATTAAAAAATCCCATATACATGGGATATTATTCGATACACCGCAGGGAACGGGGGAAAAACTTTAAAAGGCTTGACCGAAAGGAATGGATATTGTCAAAGGAACAGGTCAAAGATATCGTGATTGTCCCGCAGTCTGACTGGGAGAAAGCGCAGGAAATCAGGGAGTCAAGGAAATCGCATTTAGAGGAAAAGAAAAAGAAAACGCTTGCCTTATATGAAGAACAGTATTCGGCACCTTTTAATCCAAGAGGAAAACTTTCATTATTGGGAATTGCGTATTGCGGTTATTGCGGTAAGCGTTTAAAAAGTGCCGGATATAACAATCACTGGGTTACAAAGGACGGAACAGAGAAAGTGTCCTGCATAGGCAGATACGGATGTCAGGAAAAATGCGCCGAAAGAAGTTACTATTCACAGGATTTTTTGGAGAGTGTCGTGTTTGAAGTGGTGGAGAACTATCTGGAAAGGCTGAAAGAGGTAAACATTTCGGATGAGTTAAACGAAATGAAAAAACAGAAAATGCTACGTGTGGAAAAAGAGCAAAAAAGAATAGCAAAGGAGACAGACAAAAAAACAAGGGATATTAAAACGCTGGAAGATGCGCTGCCCGAAGCATTTCGGGGGGAAAGTGGAATTACTGTTGAACGGTTGTCCCGAATGATAGGTGAAAAGGAAAAAGAATTAGCGGAGTTGGAGCAGGACAGACTAAGGCTGCAGGAACAGATAGAGCAAGCCAATATTACATATGATGAGTTTTCAAAATTTATTGATATTGCGCCTAACTGGAAACAGGTGTTTAAGGAGGCGGACATTCCTACAAAAAGGATGTTACTGGCTTCGCTTATAGAAAGGATTGACGTAAAAGACGAGGATATCAGCATTAAATTCAGGATTAGAATTGAGGATTTTAAGAAACATTCCGGTGAGGAAGAAAAGATACTCGAAACTATTGGCTCGGGTACCACTCGGTATATACTCTGTTTAAGGTAAAAGACATGATGGCAAGTATGTTGGCGTAAATGGCGCTTTCTGGCCAGGTAGCATATATTTCGGAGGAAGCAACATTCTTAATATAGTCTTTGTAACGCACATAATAGTTCGGAGCGGTAGAATCGTCCGGGACACCGTCATGGACAATGATAAATTCCGGAATGACAACACGGCTTAATACGATTTCACCGGTTTCATCTATTGGTTTGATCTCGTCTTCGGGAATTTTGGGAGGGTAATCGTAGTAAAGCGTGTGAGGACCGATATTGATATCTTCTTCCGCTTCTTCTTCCGATACTTCCAATGGAGGAAGTTCTACAGGCTGGATGGAAGTAACGTCCGGCAAAATTTCAGAACCGGATATGACTACCATTTCATAGCCCGGCGCGCTTACTTGTATGGTATATTCTGAATAGGGTCTTGGAGAGCCGGGTTCCAGACTGTACTCGAGAGGAGGCGCCGGTAATTCAATGATCGGAGTCTGACCGGATACGTCCGTAGTCAGCGTCTGAATGGGTGAGTCCATATTGTCTGCATAGTAGATCGTAACAGCAGCATCCGGAATGGGAATCAATCCAAGAGTGGAGGTTACCTGAATCCGCAGTCCGCCTTCATTGGAAGCATCTATTTGTGCGGCATGTGTAGTATGAATGGAAACAGACATAAAAAACCTCTGTATTTTTCTTAACATTATGATATGCATAAAAAGAGCGGATGTGCCTGAATGGCAGCAGTTTCGCATCCTGCCTGCAGCAGGAGCAGAACTTTGGCTTCAATCATCCCATTGCAATCTGCATAATTCCATGTATAATGTAAATAATCGTAAGAATATGATCCGAACTTATTTTGAGGAGAAAGGAAGACAAGATGCTTAAAGTAGAGGATTTGAATTTCACAATCTTAGAAGAGGGAAAGGAAAAAAAGATAATAGATTCTGTCAGCTTTGAGGTGGCGGATGGGGAGCTGTTAGTTATCACAGGACCAAACGGCGGCGGAAAGTCCACGCTGGCAAAGCTCCTCATAGGAGTGGAAAATGCGGATTCTGGAAGGATTTTTTTAGATGGGGAGGAAATAACGGATTATGATATCAATCACCGCGCCAATGCGGGGCTTGGTTTTGCCTTTCAACAGCCGCCGAGATTTAAAGGCATGACGGTGGAAAAACTGTTGTCTTTAGCAGCAGGCAAAGCGCTTCCCACGCCGGTTTGCTGTAAATTGCTGAGTAATGTAGGGCTGTGTGCCAAAGAATATATTAACAGACAGGCGGACGCCACCTTGTCTGGCGGCGAAATGAAAAGGATCGAGATTGCGACGGCAATGGCAAAAGAGCATAAGCTGTGTATTTTTGATGAACCGGAGGCAGGAATTGACCTGTGGAGTTTTACAATGCTGGTGAAACAATTTGAGAAGCTTCATAAGGAAAAGAAAGAAAGCATTATCATTATTTCCCATCAGGAGCGTATTATTAATATGGCGGATCGCATTATGGTTATCAAAGACGGTAAAGTGGAAAAAAGTGGAAACAGAGAGGAAATGCTGCAAGGGCTGCCTATGGATTCGCCTGTCTGCGGATGTATGGAACAGGAATCTTGTTAAACTATTAGAAATGACCGAAAAGAAGAAGTATAAAGGCAGACAGTCTGAATACGCAAAAGAGCCGGATTGGAGGAGACTATGAAACTGGAAGAAGCAGAAAAATCTGTTCTTGATATTGTAAATGGTGAAGAATTTAAAGAAGAAGGCGCCTATAATGTCAGATATAACGGGCAGGCGCTTTGTCATGGGGATACAGAACATGTAAAAATAAAGAAAAAGGAAGGAAAGCCTGGAATTGATGTTTATATAAGCGGAGAAACAAAGGGAGAGAGGCTTCATATTCCGGTGGTGGTATCCGTATCGGGAATGACGGATGTGGTATATAATGATTTCTATGTGGAAGATGGCGCTGAGGTAACTATTGTAGCAGGCTGCGGTATTCACAATGCGGGATGCAATGATACAAGGCATGACGGTATTCACACTTTTCACGTAGGGAAAAGGGCCAATGTGCGCTACGAGGAAAAGCATTACGGGGAAGGAGAAGGCACGGGAGAGAATATTTTAAATCCGGTTACCAAGATTATACTGGAAGAGAATGCAGTGTTTACATTGGATACATCCCAGATCAAAGGAGTAGATTCTACAAATAGAAAGACGGAAGTGGTACTTGGCAGAGGAAGTAAGCTTTTTGCAACGGAAAAACTTATGACGCATGGAAATCAGAGTGCGGTTTCTGATATGGAGGTTACTTTAAATGGTGAAGAAAGCAGCGCTCAGATTGTATCCCGCTCTGTAGCGGATGGAACAAGCAGACAGACTTTTCATCCGAGAGCGGTCGGCAATGCTATGTGCCATGCCCATATCCAATGCGATTCCATTATTATGGGCCATGCGCAGGTTGCTTCTATTCCTGAAATTGATGCCAAACATATCGATGCGGCTATCATTCACGAAGCTGCAATTGGAAGGATTAATAATGAACAGTTGTTGAAACTGCGCACATTGGGAATGACGGAAGAAGAGGCGGAAGCAGTTATTATTGAGGCATTTTTAAATTAGAAAAACGGCATCTTAAGGCGGCGCAGGAAAAGCATTTCCAACACCTGACATAACAGAGAAGGCTGATTGTGTCAGGTGTTTTCTTGACATTTTCACTGAAAAAATGCATAATAAAAACGGATTGTCATGTACCAACTGTTAAGAGGAAAAAAGAGTAAAAATGGGTAAAAAAACTTTATATATTTTTTCTACAATAATATTATTTTTTTTAATTTTTTTAATTTATATAGGAAATACTTTTTCTGTCAGCGTCAGCATGCCGAGAGTAAGAACGGAAAAAGGGTTTGAAAAAAAAGAAGACTGGACACGGGAGATTTTTGCCGCAGGCGAAGGCGGATTCGAGGAAGACACGGCAGTATATACGATAAAGCTTCCGGAAGAAATTATGGGAAAAGAGGATTTCATCATTTATACGATCCATCAGAATATCAGGGTATGTATCGATGAGGAAGAAGTTTACAGCATCCAGTGGCGGAAGGGAAGAAATGCATTCGGAAAAACTCCGGGGATACACTGGAGTTATATCGATATTATGCAGGAGGACAGCGGGAAAAATATAACCGTTTATGTTACGCCTGCTTATTCGGATAAACTGACTGCAGTACCCGAATTTTACATAGGCAGTAAAGAAGCGGTAGTGGCGGATATTGTGAAAAAAGATCTATATGCGTTTTTCATCAGTGTGGGTATTTTACTGATGGGTATTATTCTGGTTGTTTTTTGGTTTGTAACTTACAGAAATTCCAGAAAGAACAGCAATCTTTTACATCTGGGAGTATTTTCCGCAATTTTGGCGGTCTGGCTTATCAATGAATTGAAGTCTACCGTGCTGGTTCTGTCCAGCCCTATTGTATGTTCTTATATTTCATTTATTTCGCTTTTGCTGTTACCGATACCTTTTACACTTTGCGCGCGCGAGCTTTTTTATGATAAGAGCAGTATCAGCTGGAAGGTTTTATATGTGCTGAGTATTGTTTCGATTGCAATTGCCGTAGTTTTACAGGTATTTGATATAAAAGATTTCAGGGAAACCGTGATTTTGGCGCATATTATGATTTTGTCGGTCTTTTTGGTTACGATTTATCATATTATCAGGGAGATTATCACGATCGGATTTAACAGACGGCTTAAGTTAAATATTGCGGGAATTACCTGCTGCGCGGCGGCAGGACTTTTAGATATTGTGGTTTATTATATGTTTAAGGACAGAGGGCAGGACATGACTCTGTTTTGTGCAACCACGTTTCTGGTGTATGTAAGCGTGCTGGGGGTCATGGCGATGCGGGAAACTTATTCCATGCTGGAGAAGGGCAAGCTTGCGAATCAATATGAAAAAATGGCGTATCATGACCAGTTGACGGGTCTGTATAACAGAGCCGCCTATGAAGAACTGGTAGACGAAGTGGACGTGAATGCAAGCAGCTGTGCCATTATCATGTTTGATTTAAATGATTTGAAAAAATGCAATGATGTATACGGACATGCGGCAGGGGACGAGTATATTATGCTCTGTGCGAAAATGATTTCTGAAGTTTTCGGAAACATCGGTACATGCTGCCGGATTGGCGGAGATGAATTTTGCGCGATTGTTCCGGAAGAAAAAATTTCTTATTGTGAAAAAGCGCTCAGTGATCTGGACAGGAGAGTGGAAGAAGCAAACGCGCAGAAAAGAGAGTATGAAGTACATATTGCTTATGGATATGCCATTTATGATAAAGAACTGGATAAGGAGCTGAGCGATACAAGGAGTCGTGCGGATGCCAATATGTATCGGATGAAATTCGCAATGAAGGGAACGCAGAGCAGATAAAACAGGAGTAAAGTATGAAGAAAAAAATTTCTTTTGAATTTATAATGACTTTAATCGTGTGCTTCAGTTTGCTGATTTATATTGGTCATACGTTTTCCACTGAAATCAATACACACGGGACGGAGAAAAGTTATGCAGAGGTTACGGATTATAGCTGTGAGTTGATTCCGGCCGGTGAAGAGGGATGTTTGGAGGATACTTTTGTATATCATGTGCCGATTGCGCAGGAAGAGTATACGGGGCAGTATATCGCAGTTTTTTCTCATCATCAGAATCTGAGTGTGTGGATTGAGGACAAAGAAGTTTACCGGCTGCAGCATGAAAAAGGAAGAAATGCATTTGGCAAGACGCCGGGAATCCGCTGGAACTTTATCGGCCTGATGGAAGAAGATATGGGAAAAGAGGCGGTTATGTATGTCACTTCGCCGTATGAGGACAGTGTCCAAAGTCCGATCAACATCTACATTGGAGATAAATCAGCAATCTGTATCGGGATCATTCATGATGATTTTGTGGCTTATATCATCGGTTTTGCAATTTTTGCGGTCGGTATCGTATTAGTTGCGATCGGAATTTATGCATATGTTAAATTGAGACAGGTCAGTGATCTTTTTTATCTGGGAATGTTTGCGGTTTTTTTAGCTGTCTGGATGTTAAATGAGCGGCGGGCCACGAAGATGATTCTTTCGGGCTCTCTGGTTTGCAGTTATGTTTCTTTTATTTCGCTGATGATTCTGCCAATGTCCTTTATCCTGTATGTGAGGGAACAATTCAATGATAAGGAACATATCAGCTGGAAAATTTTACTAACATGCAGTTTTTTACAGAGTACGGGTACGGTTCTTCTGCAGATCCTGAATGTAAAAGACTTGAGGGAAACGCTTCTTTCAACGCATCTTATGATTGTAGCAGTCCTTTTAAATCTGTTGTATCGTGTGATAAAAGAAATTGTGACGATTGGTTTCAGCAACAGAATGAAAGTCACGCTGTTTGGGCTGGTGTCCTGTGTAGTGGCAGGACTTGCGGATATTATTTTTTATTATATCAGTATTGGAGGCGCTACCAGGATGGCAGCGGCAGTGGTATTTCTGATCTGGTTAGTGGTTTGCGGCATTTTTGCAGTGAAGCAGACTTATGGGATGTGGAAAAAGGCAAAACAGGCAAAGCATTACGAAGAAATGGCATATCATGATCAGCTGACCGGTTTGTATAACCGTACGGCATATGAAGAGTTTATGGAAGGCGTGGACGTGAAAAAAAGTTCCTGCGTCATCGTTATGTTTGATTTAAACGATCTCAAAAAATGTAACGACGTATACGGGCATGAAGCAGGCGACAGCTACATTATACTGTGTGCGAAAATTATTTCCGAAGCGTTTGAAAATATTGGTACATGCTGCAGGATCGGCGGAGATGAATTTTGCGTGATTGTCAACGAAGATAATCTTCCCCGCTGCGAGAAGGCCTTAAAAGAATTGGATAAAAAAGTGGAAGAGGCAAACAGACAAAACCGGGAGTATGAAGTGCATATAGCGTATGGGTATGCGATTTATGATAAAGAGCTGGACAGGGAACTGAGCGATACAAGAAGCCGTGCCGATGCCAACATGTATCAGATGAAGTTTGCAATGAAAGAGGGAAACTTAAAATAAAGGAATAAAAAAGGGTACGCCGGATTATAAAATCCAGGCGTACCTTTTTTAATCTAAGTTCAGTTTTTTCTTCATCAGATATTCCGTCAGAAAGAAGAATACAATACAGAAGATGATGCTTTCACCAAGCGAAAAATAGCAATAGGGGATGAAACTGTGAAAGACTTCAGTCACAGTCGCATCATTGCTCATATTCAGCATTAAGGGAGTAAGCGTAAGGGTATTTATAAGCTGCAGGACTGTGTGAATACCAATATATCCCAAAACAGATCCCAGTATTTTGTGTTTTTGCATTAACTGTCCCAAAGAAATCGAGGCATAGATCATAAGGATACCATACAGGATGCTTATAATACTGAACGCAAGGAAAAGCATAATGCCGTGAAAAAAACTGATGCCGAAAAGTTCCCTGAACCATTCCAGAAATTGTACGTTAATCATCTGCATAAAGGCATCCCACATCTGGGCAACGCTGATCCCGTTATTTCCTATCGAGACGGCGGTTATCATTACAGATGCAACGCTGACAATGATTACAATTCCGGTGATCAAAGTCCAAATAAAAGCAACAAGCAGTTTGGAAAGGATCAATTCCTTTTGGCTGACCGGGAGAGTGTGCATTAAATAACCTTCGTCAGTATAGAGATTCTTATAAAAACGTACTGTCAGGTAAATCATCACGATAAAACTGATTAACGTAATCATGATAAAATAAAAGCTGCTGGCAAAAATCAGGAGCGCCTCAATGATCTTATTGTCACTTTCCCATATAGGGGAATGAAAAGAGATGATTCCTGCCAGAGTATAGAGTAATAAAAATAGGTTGACAGATCCCGGAATTTTCCAGACCGAGCGCCATTCATGTTTGATTAACTTTCCTAACATGCAAATACCTCCCTGAAATAAGTATCTACTGATTTTCCTGTATTTTCGCGGATATCGTCTACGGAAGTATGCATAAGCAGCTGTCCGTAACGTAAAAATATGACTTCGTCCAATATATTTTCAATGTCAGAAATCAAATGCGTGGAAAGCAGAATCGAGGCATTTTCATTATAGTTGGTAAGGATGGTTTTTAAGATATAATCTCTTGCGGCAGGATCAACACCGGCAATCGGCTCATCTAAAATATAAAGATCGGCGGATCTGCTCATAACGAGAATCAACTGTACTTTTTCCTTTGTGCCTTTAGACAAAGTCTTTAGCCTCGCACTGGATTCAATGTTTAAAGAAGAAAGCATATTGTATGCTTTTTCTTTGGAAAAATCTGCATAAAAGTCGCAGAAAAGGTCAACCAGTTCATATACTTTCATATTGTTTGAAAGATAGGTGCGTTCGGGCAGATACGAAATAACGGCTTTTGTCTGAATGCCCGGTTCATATCCGTTTATCAATATCTGTCCGTGAGTCGGGGTAAGCAGACCATTCATCATTTTGATCAGTGTGGTCTTCCCACTGCCGTTTGGACCGAGCAGACCAATGATCTTTCCCCGTTCTATGTTTAAATTCAGACAATTAATGGCAACGGCTCTTGCATGATATGCCTTTGTCAATTCTCTGATTTCTACCAGTGAACTCATTCTTTTATATCCTCCTTCGTCATTTCTTTGATCAGTGTAACGATTTCTTCTTCGGTGTAACCTAACTGCTTCATGTTTTCTAAAAATTCTTTTATGTTTTCCTTTGCAAGTTCTAACTGAATCCCCTTAATCATATCAACATCCTCCGTTACTGAGCGTCCGCTGGTCCGCATCGTAATAATCAATCCGCTTTTTTCCAATTCTGAAAATGCTTTTTGCATTGTATTTGGATTCACACTTGCTTCCTGCGCAAGTTCACGTACGCTGGGGAGTTTGTCGCCTGGATGATAAAAACCGGAAACAATCTGCATTTGAAGTTTTTCTACAAGCTGCGCATAAATTGGTCTGTCAGAATCTAAAGCCCATGCCATAATATTTTTCCTTTCTTGTATTATTGTATCACTTGCTTAATACAATAATACGATATTTTGAAAAAAAGTCAATAGCTGATTTACATTTATTGCACAAAGAAGATTGTTAATGGTATAATCAATTTAATTGCGAAATTCAGAAAATAAATTAGAAAAGAGGTGGGTATGTGAATCAGACAGTGGAACGTCTATTGAACGAAGAGTTTGACTATGAAAGAGGCTCTTTGGATTTTTCATGCCCGCGGTTAGAGCTTACAATTGAAAAAGGTGAGATTGTGGAAGGAGATTTCACGGTATATGGTTTTCCGGGTAAACTTACCAAAGGGCATATTACGACTTCAGACAGGAGAATGGAATGTCTGACTCCGGAATTTTGCGGGAATGAAGAACAGATACAATATCGGTTTCATTCAGACGGGATGGAGGAAGGAGATGTGAAAAAGGGAGAATTTTATGTGATATCCAATCAGGGAGAGTACTATCTGCCTTATGTAGTGACAGTTGCCCACAGGGTGTTAGAGTCTTCACTCGGAGGAATTAAAAATCTTTTTCATTTTGCCAATCTGGCAAAGACGAATATGGAAGAAGCACGGAATCTTTTTTATTCTCCCTGCTTTAAACAGATACTTACGGGGAATGACAGACAGTTTTTGAAAGTATACGAGGGGCTTTCAAAATATAAAGGAAACGGACAGAATCTGGAAGAATTTTTGCTTGTAATCAATAAGAAGCAGAAAATAGACTATCTGATTGAGAAAACGGAAATTAATATTGAAAATCCTGAGGGCGTCAGAGAAGAATTACTGTCGATTACGAAGAACGGATGGGGGTATACCTTTTTAACAGTTGAGACCGTCGGAGATTTCCTTTCTGTAGAAAAAGAAAAACTGAGCGATGATGATTTTCTCGGAAACGCTTGTCATTTACCATACTATATTGACGCAGGAAAGCTTCATGCCGGCAGGAATTTTGGCAGGATATTGATTCACAGTGCATATGAAGACATTGCAGTGGATGTGACGGTTGTTCAAAATGAGAATGGCAGAATGAAAAAGAAAAGAGACTCATACAGAAAACAGACCGTATGTCAGATGATGAAATACTATCAGCAGCTGCGATTGAAAAAAATAGGTACGGGTTTCTGGCTGAATGAAACCCAGAAACTGGTAGAAGAACTGCTTCTTTTTGATGACAAAGATATGGCATCCAGACTCTTTCAGGCACAACTGCTGATTACGAAAGAGCGGTATAATGAGGCAAAATGGATTCTGGACAGAATCGCCCCGTATTTTGAAGGTACAGTATCCGAACCGGTACTATACTGCTATTTTTTGTATTTGAATACGTTATATAACAGAGAAGAAAATTATGTTAACCAAGTAGCGGAGGAAGTAGAAGGGATCTATAGAGAAAACGCCGGAAACTGGAGGATTGCATGGCTTTTATTATATTTGTCCGAAGAGTACAGTAAAAGCGCGCAAAAGAAATGGCTTTTTCTGGAGGAACAGTTTCATTATGGCTGTACCAGTCCCATCATTTACGCAGAGGCGGCATGGCTGGTCATTGGAAATCCTGCCCTGCTTATGAAAATGGATGCTTTTGAACTGCAGGTGTTGAATTATATGGCAAAAAACGAGGTACTGACAATGGAAACAGTAACCCAGGTGCAGTATCTTGTGCAGAAAACAAAAGAATATAAAGAGCGTATGCTTTTCCTTTTGGAAGCATGCTACAGAGTAAGGCCTGATGAAGAAACTTTGCTTGCGATCTGTACCGTACTTATTAAAGGCGCCCGAACGGGAGAAAAATACTTTCCGTGGTACGAAAAAGCGGTTGAAAAACAGCTTCGTGTGACAAGGCTTTATGAATATTATATGATGTCTGTTGATTTAACAAGCGAAAAGCCGCTTCCGAAAGTAGTTGCCATGTATTTTTCTTATCATAGTGATCTGGACTATGAAAGAAATGCTTTTTTGTATGCGAATATACATAAAAACAGAGAAAATTTTCCGGAAGTTTACAGAGCTTATGAAGCAAATATAGAAAAATTTGTGACAGAGCAGATTTTAAAAGAGCATATTAACCGAAATCTTGCCTATTTATATAAGAAGTTTCTGACACCGCAGATGATAAATGAGGAGACGGCAGATGCGCTTGCCAGACTGTTATTTATAAACCAGATAGAGATAAAGAGGGCGGATATCAGACAGGTAATCGTTTATCATGTGAGATCCCAAAAAGAAAAAGTCTATCCGGTCTGTGGCGGCAAGGCTCAGGTGCCGCTATTTGACAGTAATTACACACTGCTTTTTGAAGACGGCAGTCAGAATCGTTATCAGGCGAGCGTGGCATATACGATGGAAAAGTTTCTGATTCCGGGAAAACTTGCAAAGATCATAGCGCCATTTGTAAGCGGCCAGATCGGATATGCATCCTATGTATGTGAATGCAGCAATCCTTATGTCAATATTACGGAAGAAAATGTATTTTTCTTTTTGCAGCTGCTGGAAAGTGAGGAAATCGAGGAGGAGTATAAAAGGGAAATCAGTCTGAAACTGGTGCAGTTTTATTATGATTCAGACCGCATCCGGGAACTGGATGCCTACCTTGAAGCAGTGCTTCCGGACTGGTTTACACCAAAAGAACGGGGCAGAATGATACAGTTCCTTGTAATGAGGGGATTTTATGAAAAAGCCTATGAATGGATACGCCTGTACGGAATGGAAACAGTGGATGCAAAGGTTTTGGTCCGTTTATGTGACAGACTGCTTGAAAGGGAGGAATATGCAGACGAAGAACTGATGTGCAGCGCCGTTATGAATGCCTTTCGTCATGGAAAATATAATGAAGCATTATTGAATCATCTGATGAAAAATTTTCAGGGAATGACAAAGGAATTCAGAGATATCTGGAAGGCAGCAAAGGCTTTTGAACTGGATACGTTTGATTTTTCAGAGCGGATTCTTTTACAAATACTGTATACCGGTTCTTATATAGGAGAAAAGGAAGAGATTTTCAGAAATTATGTATCCGAAAACGGAAAAATGGAAATAGAACTTGCATTTCTGGCACAGGGATCTTACGATTATTTTGTAAAAGACAAAATACCGGAGAGTTATCTGTTTACAGAGATTGTCAGATTATATGGGCTTCTGGAGAGGATTCCCTTCATATGCAAGCTTGCGGTAACCAAATTTTATGCGGAAAACAAGGGCGAAAACGGAAGAAAAAGATATTTTACCGAACTGGAAATGAAAGCCTTAAGAGAATTTCTGGAGGAGCTTATTGAAAAGGGAGCAGCGCTTTCGTATTTTAAAGAATATGCGGATATTTTTCCTCCTGCAAAGCAGTTTAGCGATAAGATTATAATTGAATACAGGGCGCATCCTGATGCCAAAGTACTTCTTCATTATATGATAGAGAAGGATGAAGAAGATAAGGCGGAATATCATACGGAGGAAATGAATCAGATTTTTGGCGGAGTATATGCAAAAGAATTTGTGCTTTTTTTCGGTGAGAATCTGCAATATTATATTATTGAAGACCGGGATGGCAGGCAGCAGCTTACAGAGAGTAATTCCCTGCAGAAAAGCGATATTATGGAAGAGAGTGTGCAGACAAAATTTTCCGTTATTAATGATATGGTGATCAGTGAGACGCTGCAGGACTATGATACGGTTGACGCATTGATAGAGGAATATTTTTTACAGGAATATGAGAATTCCCAGTTGTTTTTTTTACAACAATAAAAAGAAAATGTCCGCTCTTACGGACAGATGGGAGCAGCTATGATTTTGGACAGGGAAAATGCCGGTAAAAAGAATAATGCTAAGTATGTCGTAGGATATGACCTTGGAGATGCGGTATCCCAGATCAGCTTTTGTCCATTGGGTTTTTCAGAGCCGGAAACAATTTCAACGGTAGCGGGCGGGGAAAATTATAATATTCCCACTGTTCTTGCAAAAAGGCTGAATGTCAATCAATGGTTTTACGGAAAAGAGGCGGTCAAAGCAGCGGAGGACGGGGAAGGGATTCTCGTAGAGGATCTGCTTTTGCTGGCACGTGAAAAAGAAGCGGTAACAATAGAGGGAAATTCCTTTGAACCGGCAGCCATGCTTGCACTGTTTATGAAAAGGACGATGTCGCTTTTTTCCACCATTGCTCCGGTCGACAGGATAGAAGCGTTTGTCGTTACGGTAGACGATCTGGACAGTCAGATGATAGATGTGTTAAACCGGGCGGTGGCAGGCATCGGATTGAAAACAGAAAATATTTATTTTCAGTCTCACATGGAAAGTTTTTACTATTATACGATTTTTCAGCCAAAAGAGTTGTGGAAGTATCAGGTTTTGTTGTATGATTTTTGTGGTAAGTTTATGAAGACATACCGTATGGAATGTAATAGAAGGACAACCCCTGTCGTTACTTTTATTGAAAGCCAGACCCATGAGACTATGATTCTGGAAGACTTTCCTGAAGAAGAGGAAAGAAAAAAGCAGATCATGGCAGGAATGGACGCCCGATTTTCCCTTCTTGCGGAAGAGACTTTGAAAAATCATATTGTATCTGCCGTCTATCTGATCGGGGAAGGCTTTAAAGAAAACTGGATGGAAGAAACGCTGAAGCTGCTCTGTAAAAAAAGAAGAGTGTTTCAGGGAAATAATCTCTACAGTAAAGGAGCCTGTTACAGCGGGTTAGAAAAGATAAGTCCCAGTGAAATCGGAAAAACACATGTGTTTTTGGGAAATGATAAATTAAAATCCAATATCGGAATGCGGGTGTTAAGGCAGGGAGAAGATTCTTACCTGGCTCTTTTGGATGCCGGGATCAACTGGTTTGACGCAAAGAAAGAATGTGAGTTTATTCTGGAAAGCGGCAGTGAAATTTCTGTTCTGGTCACGCCGTTAAACGGGACGCAGATACAGGAGGTGGTGCTGCATATGGACGGGCTTCTGGAGCGACCTGAAAAAACAACAAGGATTCATATGCGGATCTGTATGAACGGGGAGCATAAAGTGATGGTTGAACTGACGGACTTAGGCTTTGGCGAATTATTTATTGCTTCAGGACAGGTGTGGAAGGAAGAATTTGAGGTGTAATTTGGAGGTTATCTGTGGGCAGAGTTTTATTGTGTGTGGGGAAAAGAGCCGGGGAACCCTATTTTTTTGACAAAACGAGACAATATCTGTATTCTGTGGAAGAACTGTGCTATGTGCTGGGGGAAAATGCCTATATACTGGATGAAGAAATCATGGATAAGAAATTGGTCAGGTGGATTGATGAACAATGCGGTCTTTCAGATCTTTCCAGAGATTTGTCTTCTCTTATTTCAAAAAAAGCATCAGTGAGCGCCTTTGCAGGTACGATTTTTGATTATGTGGGATACTACTCTAAAGAAAAGAGTATGCAGATGGAAACGATTTTAAAAAACGGAAAAAATCTGACCATATACGAGCGCAGAAAAACAAAAGCGGATTATCTTGCGCAGAGAAGAAAATATGCGTTGGCAATCAGAGAATATGACAGCCTGATGAAAGAACTTGATGGGAAAGATCCGGTGCTTTTAGCAAAGATACATCATAACAAGGCTGTGGCGCAGACAGGGCTGTTTGCTTATGAATATGCTTCGGAAGAATTTTATCGGGCTTATGAGATGAACAGCAGTGAAGAGGATTATATGGCATATCTTGCAGCGAAAAGACTTTCCATGAAAGAACAGGATTATATTCGTTTTATTGCGGAAAACAGTGAAGGATATGCAGCTTCTTTGCTGCTGGAAAAGAAAATGAACAGAATAAAGGAGCATTTTCAGGAGTCTCAGGGAGGGGAGTACATGGACGTACTGCTTCAACATAAAGAAAATGGAAATAAAAATCTTTATTACAGGGAAGTAGAGAAACTGATAAGGGAACTGAAGGCGGAATACAGAGAATGCGTGACCAGAGAATAAACAGATGCCGACGGTTTCAGTTGTTTGCGCTTGTTTCGCAGGCTGAGAAAGAATGGAGATTACTATGGGTTTTTTACAGAAATTGATGTGGTGGAGAAAAAAAGAAAAGGTTTCTGAAGAATATGAAGAGGAGTGGGAAGATCCTATTGTAGAACGAAAGAGGATCAATATCAATAAAGAAGAAGACAGGGAAAGGTATCTTCGTACCTGCTGTGAACAGATTGCGGACGCCTCCAGGGAAATGGAGAATCTGACTTATGAATATGGACTGGTGACATCTTATCTGAAAGACATAGAAGAAATAGAAGCGCTGCCATTGGAACAGCGCGGGGAAATTGATGCCTATGCGGAAAAAATCGTCAATTTGGAAAAAGTGCAGGAAAGTTATACCAAGACGGCAAAACGGATTACGGATGTCAAATTCAGACAGATGGAAGCAATGGAAAATGAAATACAGGACGGCTATAAGAAAATCAAAGAAGCGGAAGAATACAGATCTTTGGTTAAGCAGGATCTTCAAAAGCTGGATGGGGAACGTCACGCTTATCAGTACCGCAGGGCAGAACTTCATACCACATTAGACAATGCAAAAGGACTGTCCCAGATTTTTATGATTGCGGCGGCGGCATGCATTGTAATGTTATTTGTCCTTCAGATTTTTCTGGAAATGAATGTACGGATCGGATATATTCTGATTGCAGCGTTAGC
Organism: uncultured Lachnospiraceae bacterium; assembly: GCA_947650155.1. GTDB lineage: Bacteria > Bacillota > Clostridia > Lachnospirales > Lachnospiraceae > RGIG3002. The sequence goes on along the minus strand of CANSUS010000012.1, from coordinate 35,159 downwards.
AGCGGCAGCAGTCACCTATTTTTATGTCTGCTTTACGGATGCGGAAAAGGAACTGCAGAGGGTGAATTCTGGGATTAACCGATTGATACTATTACAGAATACAGTAAAGATCCGTTATGTAAATAATAAAAATCTGTTAGATTATCTTTACCTGAAATATAAAGTGGGAAGCGCTTCAGAGTTAGACCTTTTGTGGAAAAGATATTTGGAAGAGGCAGAGGAAAGAAAAAAAATAGAAGAAACAGAAGAGGAATATAATTTCTATCAAAAAGAACTTTTGAAAGCGCTCAGGCAATATAATTTAAAAGATCCGAATGTATGGGCTCATCAGGCAATTGCTATTATCGATAATAAGGAAATGGTAGAAATCAGGCATGGTCTGATAGAAAGACGGCAGAATATCAGAAAGCAGATGGACTATAATACTGACGTTGCTCAGGCGGCGCAGGATGAAATCAAGGATATCGTGGATAAGTATCCACAGTATGCAAAAGAGATCGTTAACATAGTAAGCGAATATGAAAAGGCGTTTTCTTAAAGAAAAAACTGAATGGCAGGTATTTGACTTCTTATTATGAGTGCGATATAATGTGCGCGTAAACAAGCATTGGCAGGATCTGCCGATGCTTCAAATAAACCGCCGGAACCGGCAGAATGAGAGGTAGAGATGAAAAAATTAGAGCAACTCTATGAAGGAAAAGCAAAGAAAGTATTTACTACGGATGACCCGGACATATTGATCGTGGATTATAAAGATGATGCGACCGCATTTAACGGGGAGAAAAAAGGAACCATTATGGGCAAAGGCGTGATCAATAACAGGATGACCAATCATGTGTTCAAAATTCTGGAAAAAGAAGGAGTTCCCACTCATTTAGTAGAAGAACTGAGCGACAGAGAGACGGCGGTTAAAAAAGTGGAGATCGTGCCGCTTGAAGTCATTATCCGCAATGTGGCGGCAGGCAGCTTTTCAAAAAGATTAGGTGTTCCTGAAGGAACTCCTTTTAAAGAGCCTACCATCGAATTCAGCTATAAAAATGATGAACTTGGCGATCCTCTTATCAATTCTTATTTTGCAGCTGCTTTGGAGCTTGCAGCATGGGAAGAAATAGAAACAATTAAAAAATATGCATTTAAAGTAAACGAAGTGTTAAAGGCTTACTTTTTACAGGCGGATATGAAACTGATTGATTTTAAAATTGAGTTTGGTCGTTATCATGGACAGATCATCCTTGCAGATGAAATTTCACCTGATACCTGTCGGTTATGGGATGTACATACCAATGAAAAACTGGACAAAGACCGTTTCCGCAGAGATATGGGAAATGTGGAGGAAGCATATAACGAAGTATTTAAACGTTTGGGGTTAGCATAAATGCCGGAGAATATATCTATTCAAACAGAAAATCATGATAAATTAAAAGAAGAATGCGGCGTTTTTGGAATTTATGATTTTGATGGAAACGACGTTGCATCGACGATCTACTATGGACTTTTTGCCCTGCAGCACAGAGGGCAGGAAAGCTGCGGTATTGCAGTCAGCGATACACTCGGACCAAAAGGAAAGGTGTTGAGTTATAAGGATATGGGGCTTTTAAATGAAGCCTTTACACCGGAATCGCTGGAAAAATTAAAAGGTGATATCGGCGTTGGCCACGTACGCTATTCTACAGCAGGCGGCAGCACAAGGGAAAATGCGCAGCCGCTTGTGCTCAATTATGTGAAGGGCACGCTGGGACTTGCACACAATGGAAATCTGATCAATGCGCCGGAACTGCGCCGGGAATTGGAATATACCGGCGCCATCTTCCAGACTACGATTGATTCCGAGGTGATTGCTTATCATATTGCAAGAGAAAGATTGAATTCAAAGACTGTGGAAGAGGCAGTAGGGCGTGCTATGGATAAGATTAAAGGCGCCTATTCCCTGATTGTGATGTCACCCAGAAAGCTGATTGGAGCAAGAGATCCCTTTGGATTTAAGCCGCTTTGTATTGGAAAACGCGACAATGCTTATATACTGGCTTCTGAAACCTGCGCTCTGGATACGATAGGCGCGGTCTACGTCCGGGATGTGGAGCCGGGAGAGATTGTTATTATTTCGCCTGAAAAGGGATTAGAATCTGACAGGAGTCATTGCATTCAGAAAGAAGAACATGCAAGATGCGTCTTCGAGTATATTTATTTTGCAAGGCCGGACAGCTATATTGACGGAGTGAGCGTATATAATTCCAGAATTTTAGCAGGAAAATATCTTGCTATGGATTCGCCGGTAGACGCGGATCTGGTTGTCGGCGTACCGGAATCGGGAAACTGTGCGGCAATGGGGTATTCTCTGCAGTCCGGTATTCCTTATGGAACGGCTTTTGTAAAAAATACTTATGTGGGACGTACTTTTATCAAGCCGAAACAGAAAACGAGAGAGAGCAGTGTGCAGATCAAGCTGAATGCAATACGGGAAGTGGTCAGGGACAAGCGGATTATTATAATCGACGACTCCATTGTGCGGGGAACTACTTCCGACCGTATTGTCAGGATGTTACGTGAAGCAGGGGCAAAAGAGGTACATATGCGTGTCAGTTCGCCTCCCTTTTTATGGCCCTGTTATTTTGGTACGGATGTGCCCGCAAAAGAACAGCTGATTGCCCATAACCGTACTGTGGAGGAAATCAGTGATTTGATCGGTACGGATTCACTGGGATATCTGAAAATAGAACGGCTGCCGGAAATCGTAAACGGACTGGAGATTTGCACCGGATGCTTTACGGGAAAATATCCGATTGAGCCGCCCAGGGAAGATATCCGTGGAGAATTTGAAAAATAAGAAAGGAAATTGACATGAGTACAGACAGATATCAGAGTCCGCTTTCTGAGCGTTATGCGAGTAAGGAGATGCAGTATATTTTTTCACCGGATATGAAGTTTCGGACATGGAGGAAGCTTTGGATTGCGCTTGCAGAGACAGAAAAAGAACTGGGCCTTCAGATCACAGACGAACAGATCGAAGAATTGAAAGCGCATGCAGAGGATATTAATTATGATGTGGCGAAAGAGAGGGAAAAGCAGGTACGCCATGATGTAATGAGCCATGTATATGCTTATGGCGTTCAGTGTCCCAAGGCGAAGGGAATTATTCATCTTGGAGCGACATCCTGTTATGTAGGGGATAATACGGATATTATCGTGATGACAGAGGCGCTTAAGTTAGTGAAAAAAAAGTTGGTAAATGTGATAGCGGAGCTTGCGGATTTTGCAGAAAAATATAAGGCGCAGTCTACGCTTGCATTTACCCATTTTCAGCCGGCACAGCCTACAACCGTAGGAAAACGGGCAACGCTGTGGCTGCAGGAATTTTATCTGGATCTGGAAGATCTGGATTATGTGCTGTCCAATATGAAACTGTTAGGATCGAAGGGAACGACAGGAACACAGGCTTCTTTTCTGGAATTGTTTGACGGAGATCAGGAGACGATCGATAAAATTGATCCGATGATTGCAAAGAAGATGGGCTTTCAGGAATGTTTTCCGGTATCAGGACAGACTTATTCCCGTAAAGTAGATACCAGAGTGGCAAATGTGCTTGCAGGCATTGCGGCCAGCGCACATAAAATGTCCAATGATATCCGTCTGCTGCAACATTTAAAAGAAGTGGAAGAACCCTTTGAAAAGAGCCAGATCGGTTCTTCTGCAATGGCGTATAAGAGAAATCCGATGCGCAGTGAAAGAATTGCTTCGCTTTCCAGATACGTGATGATAGACGCCTTAAATCCGGCAATTACATCAGCAACTCAGTGGTTTGAACGAACGCTTGATGATTCCGCAAATAAGCGCCTTTCGATTCCGGAAGGGTTCCTTGCTGTCGACGGTATTCTGGATCTTTGTCTGAATGTGGTGGACGGGTTAGTAGTTTATCCGAAAGTCATTGAAAAACGCCTGATGAGCGAACTGCCCTTTATGGCAACCGAAAATATTATGATGGATGCGGTTAAAATGGGCGGTGACAGACAGGAACTGCATGAAAAGATTCGTACCCTTTCTATGGAAGCAGGAAAAAATGTGAAAGTGGAAGGAAAAGAAAATAACCTGCTGGAACTGATTGCAGCAGATCCTGCATTTAATATGACTTTGGAAGACCTGCAAAAGACGATGGAGCCTGCCAGGTATGTGGGGAGGTCTAAAGAACAGGTGGAGAATTTCCTGAAGAACGTGATCCGCCCTGTACTTGCGGAAAATAAGGCTCTGATTGGCGTGAAAGCGGAGATCAATGTATAAGAAATTAGCAGAGCAGATTATGAAAATAAAGGAGATATATTATGCTGGGTGATTTCATTTCGGAAAAAAGAACTCTTTTTTCTACGGGAGTACATACAGAGCTGCGTGCACAGGAGAACAGGCAGAGAAGAGTGAACCTTGTTGCAGGAAATCTGACGACAAATAACCGAACGGAAACTTCCGGGGTTTCGGCAAGGGTTTATAAAAATGGCGTCTATGGTTTTTCTTCTATGGCAGAATGCTCCGGGCAGGCTGCGGAGACTGTTTTAAAGGCAGCGACGGAAAACGCGGTTTTTATGGACAGTCATATCGGGAAAGAAAAAGGAAATTATCCTCAAATCCCTGCCGGAACTGTGTTATTAAATAAAGAGGTCGTTGATACGGAACAGAAAAAGTATATTGAATTTGCACGGGATCTGGATGACTATATTGTAAAAAAATATCCGAAACTTTCAAGCCGGACCGTCTCTATTTCAGCAGATTCGATGGAAAAGCGGATCATTACTTCGGATGGTTACAGCGGTCATATTGCTTCGCCGAGAGCGTATGTTTACCTGTTTTTAAATTCGGAAACCGCTGCCGGAGTTCCGATCGAGCTTTTTTGTGCGGCGGCAGGAGGATTCGGTAATTTTGAAGATATTTTTACCGATCCGGCGATGATTTATCCCAAAATCGACGAGCTCTACGAAAAGCTGATGCATAAAAGAGAAGGCGTTTATGCCGAGGCAGGGAAAAAGACGGTGATTCTGGGAGGATTTTTATCCGGCATGCTGGCTCATGAAGCGGTGGGACATACGGTGGAGGCGGATATTGTGCTTGGCGGTTCTGTAGCGGGACCGGCGTTAAACAAAAGAGTTGCTTCTGACCTTGTAACTATGGTAGATTACGCGCATACCACGCCTTTTGGTCCGGCGCCGCTTCCCGTGTTTTTAGATGATGAAGGTACGCCGGCAGAGGATGCGGTTTTAATAAAGGACGGTATCTTAACCGGATATATGAACAGCAGAGAAACTGCCGAACATTTTGGAATGAAGCCGCAGGGAAATGCAAGGGCATGGAGTTTTTCCGATGAGCCCTTGATCCGCATGCGTAATACGGCAGTACTTCCCGGTAAAGATAAGCTGGAAGATATGATCGCTTCTGTGGAGGACGGTTATTATTTAACCGATACCGTGAACGGCCAGGCGGATCTGACGGGCGAGTTTATGTTTGGCGTTTCTATGGGGTATGAGATTAAACATGGAAAACTGGGACGTGCCATTTTAGACACCACCATTTCCGGCGTGGCATTCGATATGTTAAAGTCGGTAGATATGGTTTCAGACAGCGTAATATGGTCAAGTTCAGGATTTTGCGGTAAAAAGCAGATTATGCCGGTGGGACTTGGCGGACCGGCGCTTCGCTGTCAGGTTATGGTAGGAGGTCGATAATATGGAAAATATTCGGATAGTTGCAGATAAAACAGAAGAAATCCTGCAGGAAAAGCATATTGGGATGGCTTATTTTACGGTATCAGCATCTGAGATGAGGGAATTTAATGTGGAAGGCGGAGAGTTTTCTCTTTTTCGTACTTTGTACGACAATGAATTAAGTATTACGGCTTACAAAGATCAGAAAAAGGGAGCGGTTTCGATCAACCGTCTGGAGGAGACTGCAATCAGGGATGCAGTGGATACTTGTTTAAAATCCGCGGAGTCCGGCGTTGCCGATTCCAATCATGCTATCGCGCCAAAGCAGGAGAACGAAGTATTCAGACAGGGCGTTTATGAACCGGATATTGACCGCCTTTTTGAACGTGCCAGAGAATGGATGGAAGATGTGAAGGAGCAGTTTCCGAAAATCATGGTACACGATATCGTGGTAAGTCATACAAAACGGCATTCTGTTTATCGGAATACAAATGGTACTGAATTTGAGTCTTTTTCTGGAGAATACGCAGTTTCATTTGGGTTTGCAGGGCATGAAGGGGATCAGACCACTTCGCTTTGCGGCAGTTATTTTACGACGGACAGTCTGGAAAAACCTTTTATGAGTATGGGATCTGTCAAAAAGGATCTTCAGGATGCGCAGGATCAGTTAAAAACGGTATCTTTGACGGGAAAACTGGAAGGAACGGTGATTCTTACGCCGGAGTGTTTGTCTGAATTTTTATATGGCATGATCGGGAATTATGTTTCCGACAATGCGGTTCTGGAAAAGACCAGCATATGGCTGAATAAGCTGAATGAGAAAGTGGCGGATGAGAGGATCACTATTTTGTCGGCGCCTTTTGACGAGAGGATTCTGTGCGGACAAAGATATACGCAGGAAGGATTTAAGGCGCAGAATTATGAACTGATCAAAGACGGTGTATTAAAATCCTTTATGCTTTCTTTGTATGTGGCGAATAAGACCGGGTTGGAACGTGCAAAAAATACTTCTTACAACCTCATTATTGAAGGCGGGGAAACGCCTTATGAAGAGATGGTGAAGAGTGTGAAAAACGGCATTATCGTCGGCGGTTTTTCCGGCGGACAGCCAAGCATCAACGGTGATTTTTCCGGTGTGGCAAAGAATAGTTTCCTGATTGAAGACGGTAAAATAAAAGGGGCGGTCAATGAGGTAATGATAAGCAGCAACCTGGCTGAACTTTTGAACCATCTGATTGCCATTTCTAAGGAAACAGTGGAAAACGGCAGCGGAGTACTGCCATATATGGCGTTTAGCAATGTGGTAATTGCAGGAAAATAAATAAGTAAAAAACAAACTGCTAAAGGCAGTTGTAGGTGTTGATACAGTTGCCTTCCATAATGTATTTTTATATTGAGCAGTTTTGCAAACGGAGAAATCGGAGTGGGATTTGTAAGAGCGGAGGCTTACTATGAAAAAAAGAATATGGATTATCCTGGCGGCTTTTTTGTTTATTATGCCGTCAATGCCGGCGGCGGCAGCAGGAATGTCACAGGAGAATGCGGATAAAAGCGGCGAATTTGGCTGTATTGACGGCGGAACAGTGTCGACTCAGAGCGAGGGAAAGCCGAAGGTACTTGTTTTCTTTACTACAACGTGTACGAATTGCCAGAGTACGCTTACAAGTATTGCGTCGAGTGATTGGGCAAACAGTGGAGAAACAGATATTTGCGCCATTGAAATTGGAGGGGCGTCGTTAAGCAGCGTGACGACATTTCGGGATAACCATTGTCCCGGCAGTACGATCCGGTTTGGGGCAGACGATGGAAACGGATCAATAACCTCAGATGCAAGGCGGCTGGCCTACCGATATTATATGGAAATCGACTTGACGGGAGGAAATTATGCTACGCCCCTGATTGCTGTTATAGATGAAGAAAACAAACTGCAATATGTGACCACAGGACCTAAGACCGGTGATGAAATCGGAGCGTATCTGTCTGATCTTCATCAGGCAGAAGGTGGAGAAAACCAGCCGGACAGTACACCTGATACAGAGAAACCGGAAAATCCCGGAGAAACAGAGCAGGAAAACGGGGAAACAGCCGGTTTGGCAGCGACGGAAAATAACAGTGGGGACGCATCCTGCGACCATGAAGGCGCAAGCGTGATCGTAAGCGGCGCAACTGCCACTGAGAATGCCGTCAGCGCATATCAGTGCGTGAAATGCGGGGCTGTCTATCATTATGAAGAAGTGGCTAACTCTGCATTTGCTTCTTTCTTGGAGGAAACGGCGGATGCAATCAGAAATGCAGCGCAGTCGGAAGTTGTGATCGATACGAAACTGTGGGTAAGCTTTAACGAGACTGTATTTGAGGCGATGAAAAGCAGACCTGATGTGACAGTCACTGTGAACTATCTGTTTGAAGGAAATGCCTGTGTACTGACAATACCGGCGGGGACAGATATTGATTCCCTGAAAGATGAGAATGGATATGGCGGGTTCCGGTATATCGATCAAGTAATAAACGGCTGATATAGTAAAAAGAAAACAGTAATACAGGCGGAATGCCCTGGCGGGGTGTTCCGCCTGTTTCCATTTAGTTAAGAATCATTAAAAAATTATAAAACTATAGAAAGCGATAAGACACCCATGTTATTATATTTCTATAAGCAAATCATTTAAGTCGGAAGGATAAAGGAGAGTTGACTGTGGGTTCATTTGTAGAATTTCAAAACGTCAGTAAGATCTATAAAACCGGAGAAGTATCTATTCAGGCATTGCATGATGTGAATTTTCAGATTGAAAAGGGAGAATTTTGCGTGATTGTAGGCGCTTCCGGCGCAGGGAAGACTACGATTTTAAATATTTTAGGCGGGATGGACATGTTGACGGAAGGGAAAGTTTTTTTGGACGGGGACGAGGTCTCCGCCTATAATAAAAAGCAGCTGACTGGATACAGAAGACATGATGTGGGGTTTGTATTCCAGTTTTACAATCTGGTGCAGAACCTTACCGCTCTGGAAAATGTAGAACTTGCTGCTCAGATCTGTATCGATCCGCTGGATGCGGCGGAGGTTTTAAAGGAAGTAGGGCTTCAGGACAGAATGAAAAATTTTCCCGCCCAGCTTTCCGGCGGGGAACAGCAGAGAGTAGCCATTGCCCGTGCGCTTGCAAAAAATCCGAAGCTGCTTTTGTGCGACGAGCCCACAGGAGCGCTGGACTATAATACCGGAAAGGCTGTATTAAAGCTGTTACAGGACACCTGCAGGCAGAAGGGAAAGACGGTCATAGTCATTACCCACAATCAGGCGCTTACGGCAATGGCGGACCGGATTATTACGGTTAAGAGCGGTACGATAGTCAGCATGGTAAAGAACGACCATATTGTGAATGTAGAGGATATTGAGTGGTAATGGAGGATTTACTATGAAATCCATGATGGGAAAAACAACATTAAGGGAAATCAGACAGAGCCTGGGGCGGTATCTTGCTATTTTTGCCATTGTGGCGCTGGGAGTAGGGTTTTTTGCAGGGCTTAAAATTACCAGGACGGTTATGGTAGGATCTGCAAATGCCTATCTGGAAGAGAAGCAGCTGTATGATTATCGGCTTTTGTCTACGCTTGGCTTTGAAGAAGAGGACGTGGCTGCGCTTGCAGCAAAAGAGGATGTGCGCGCTGCAGAAGGCGCCGTAGATGCGGATATTCTTTATGTGAATGGACAGGGGAACGAGGATGTCATGAAAGTCCATTCTTTATTAAAGAAGATAAACGGACTCCAGGTTATAGCAGGAAGACTGCCTGAGAAAGATACGGAGTGTGTGGTGGATTCTAATCTTTATGGAGAAGATGCGATTGGAAGTACGATTGTATTTTCTGAAAATAATGAAAAAGAGGATCTGGACAATTTTGCGTATCAGGAATATACCATAGTCGGTATTGTACAGGCTTCCACGTATATTCAGTTTGAAAGAGGGACGACTTCTCTTGGAAACGGCAGGATCAGCGGTTTTATGTATTTACTGCCGGAGGGATTTGCAGCAGAATATTATACGGAAATATATGTGAAATTTGAGGAAGATTTCCCGATTTATTCTAAAGAATATGACGCTTACATGGAAGAAAAGGACAAACTTTGGGAAACCTACTGTGAAGAGCAGGGAGAGCGCAGATATCAGGCAATCGTTGCAGAAGCGGAAGAAAAACTTGCGGATGCCGAAAAGAAATTGGAAGAGGAAAAGGCAGATGCCGAATCGGAGCTTGCGGACGCCAGAAAAGAGCTTACGGATGCGGAAGAAGAACTGGAAGACGGAGAAGAAAAACTGAATAACGGCGAAAAAGAACTGCATGACAATCAAGCGCTTCTTGACAGTAAGGAGCGGGAACTTTCTGAAGCGAGAACCGCTTTGGAAGAGCAAAAGGCGGCTTTTGAGGCGATGAGTCAGGCGGCAGGACAGGACTATCCGGGATCAAATTATGGGGGACAAGGCTATGCAGGCGGGGCGGCGGAAGCTATGATGCAGCTTCAAAATGCAGAAGCGCAGATCGCAGAAGGGGAAGCAGAACTGGAACGTGCAAGAGCCGGACTCCGCGATGCAGAAAAGGAACTGGAAAACAGCAGACAGGAAATCGAAGAGGCAAAGGCAGAACTGGCGGATGGCTGGGAAAAATATAATGATTCTTATACAGAATTTGAAGAAAAGATTGCGGACGCCGAAGCAGAGCTTGCGGAGGCAGGAGAAGACATTGAGGCAATAGAAGAGCCGGATACTTATGTACTTGGCAGAGATACGAATTTGGGCTATGCCTGTTTTGAGAGTGATTCCAGCATTGTGGAGGGAATTGCCAATGTATTTCCCGTATTCTTTTTTCTCGTAGCGGCCTTGGTATGTATGACGACTATGAACCGTATGGTGGAAGAACAGCGGACTCAGATCGGTGTGTTAAAAGCGCTTGGTTACGGTGAAATGAGGATCATGGGGAAATACTTGTTTTATTCGGGAAGCGCGGCTCTGACGGGCTGTATTGTCGGATATTTATTCGGTATTCATGTGTTCCCGCTTGTGATTTTCACAGCCTATGGAATGATGTATAAAATGGGAGGCATTGTCTATGCATTCGATGAAACGACAGCGCTTGTATGTTTAGTATGCGCGCTCTTGTGTTCTATGGGGACTACCTGGGTATCCTGCAGGCGGGAACTGAAAGAAGCGGCGGCAGGACTGATGCGCCCCAAAGCGCCGAAAGCAGGGAAAAGAGTCTTTTTGGAGCATGTGCCCTTTATATGGAAAAGGCTGAAATTTCTGCATAAAGTATCCGTCAGAAATATTGTCAGATATAAAAAGCGGTTTTTTATGATGGTGATCGGTATCAGCGGATGCACCGCTTTACTGGTAACCGGTTTTGGCGTGCGGGATTCCGTGGTTAATATTGCCAGCCAGCAGTTTGAGGAAATACAGACCTACCAGCTTGGGATTACTTTAAAAGACGGTATTGAAGATTTGGATGATCCGTCTATAAAACAGTTTATGGAAATTTTGGATGGGTATGGAGGAAACTGTATTCCTGCGCTTGAAACAACGATGGATTTGGATACCGGAGAAAGTAAAAAGAGTGTTAATCTGATTGTTGTGGGAAAACCGGAGCAGATTGGAGATTACATCGATCTGCATACGGAAACCGGAGAACAGATTCCCTATCCGGGTACGGGAGAAATCGTAGTCTGTGAAAAGCTCTCGGAAAGGTATCATCTGAAAGCGGGAGATACGGTGCGTCTGTATGAGGAAGACGGAAAAGAGATGAAGGCGGTTGTAAGCGGTATCTGTGAAAACTATATTTATAATTATGTTTATGTAAATGCGGAAACGTATCAGGAAGCCACAGGCGGACTTGCATATAAAAATATTTATGCGAATGTGCCGGAGGATCAGGATATTCATGCCGTCAGCGCAGCGCTTATGAAAGCGGAACATGTTACGGCAGTATCGGTTAATGCGGATATGCTTGTGCGTTTTTCCAGCATGATGGGCAGCATGAATTATATTGTATTTGTGATTATCGCCTGTGCGGCGGCGCTGGCATTCATTGTACTTTATAATCTGAACAATATCAATATTACGGAACGGATCAGAGAGATTGCCACTATAAAGGTTTTAGGGTTTTTCAGAAACGAAACGGCAGCTTATGTATTTCGCGAAAACACGGCGTTAACTGCGATAGGCTGTGGACTGGGACTGTTTTTAGGAAAACTGCTTCATATTTATGTGATGCATGAAGTGGATGTGGATATGATTTCTTTCGATGTGCATGTGAGAGCATTCAGTTATCTTTTGAGCGTTCTGCTTACGTTCCTGTTTACATGGGCGGTCAACAGAATGATGTCGGGAAAGCTGGATAAGATCAATATGGCGGAGTCACTGAAATCAGTGGATTAAATACAATAAGCTGTGCTTATATATATCATAAATAATATTGATTTTACTTATGAAGAGATATTGTGTATAATCAAAAAGTAAAAGACAGAGAAAGCAGGTTTTTTACAATCTGCTTTTTCTTATGTCTGATTGGGAATGGAAAACGGATGGATTAAGAATGGAGGTATTTTATGGTTAAAGCAGTAGTAGGTGCAAACTGGGGCGATGAAGGAAAAGGGAAAATTACGGATATGCTGGCAAAAGAAGCGGACATTATTGTACGTTTTCAGGGCGGAGCGAACGCAGGCCATACCATTGTAAATGATTATGGCAAATTTGCACTGCATACTTTGCCCTCAGGCGTATTTTATAAACATACGACAAGCGTGATAGGGAATGGCGTTGCACTGAATATTCCGGTGCTGATCGACGAAATGAAATCTATTACGGACAGGGATGTGCCGATGCCTAAAATTTTAGTTTCTGACAGGGCGCAGATCGTGATGCCTTATCATATTCTGTTCGACCAGTACGAAGAGGAAAGACTGGGCGGAAAGTCCTTTGGCTCTACGAAATCCGGTATTGCGCCGTTTTATTCTGATAAATATGCGAAAACAGGTTTTCAGGTAAGCGAGTTATTTGATGAAGAATTATTAAAAGAGAAAGTCGTGCGTGTCTGCGAGAGCAAAAATGTACTGCTGGAGCATTTATACCATAAACCGCTGATCGATCCTGACGAATTGCTGGCAACATTACAGGAATACAAAAAGATGATAGAGCCTTTCGTATGCGATGTATCTTCTTTTTTGGGCAGGGCGATCAAAGAGAAAAAGACGATTTTGTTAGAGGGACAGCTCGGTACATTAAAGGACCCGGATCACGGTATTTATCCTATGGTGACTTCTTCTTCCACACTGGCGGCATACGGTGCAATCGGCGCAGGCATACCTCCTTACGAGATTAAGCAGATCGTGACTGTCTGCAAGGCATATTCTTCAGCAGTGGGAGCAGGTGCTTTCGTATCCGAGATTTTCGGGGAGGAAGCGGATGAATTAAGACGCCGCGGAGGCGACGGCGGAGAGTTCGGCGCCACAACAGGACGTCCGAGACGTATGGGATGGTTTGACTGCGTTGCCTCGAAATATGGCTGCCGTCTTCAGGGGACAACAGACGTGGCATTTACGGTATTGGACGTACTTGGTTATCTGGATGAAATTCCGGTCTGCGTCGGATATGAAGTGGACGGGGAAGTGACGACAGAATTTCCGGTAACGGCTAAATTGAAGAAAGCAAAACCGGTTTTGGAAATACTGCCCGGATGGAAGACGGATATACGCGGTATTAAAAAATATGAAGATCTTCCGGCAAACTGTCGTAAATATATTGAATTTATTGAAGAGGAGATTGGTTATCCGATTACGATGATATCCAATGGGCCGGGAAGAAACGATATTATCTATCGGGATCGTGACTGAGGAATCCTTTATGACAGCAAATTTAGAATACTATAAAGTATTTTATTATGTGGCAAAGACGGGAAGTTTTACTGCTTCGGCAAAGGAACTTTCCGTGTCACAGTCGGCAGTCAGCCAGTCGGTAAAACAATTGGAGGTTTTTCTTTCCACAACCCTGTTTCGGCGCATGGCAAAGGGTGTGCAGCTGACAGCGGAAGGAGAGCTTTTGTTTTCCTATGTAAAAAAAGGATATGAGCAGATAGAGATGGGCGAGAAAAAGCTGTCGCAGATGCTGAATCTGGAATTGGGAGAGGTAAAGATTGGAGCAAGCGATATGACGCTTCGTTTTTATCTGCTTCCTTTTCTTGAAAAATTTCATGAAAATTATCCTGAAATTAAAGTCACTGTTACCAATGCGCCGACGCCGGAAACTTTGCGGTTTTTAAAAGAGGGAAAGATCGACTTTGGCGTTGTCAGTACGCCTTTTGAAAAGGAGGAAGGAATTGACGCCGTAAAAGTAAGGGAAATCCATGATACGTTTGTGGCAGGGAGGAAATTCATTTCTTATAAAAATAAAACCCTGGATTTTAAAGATCTGGAGACGCTGCCGCTTATTTTTCTGGAAGGTTCTACAAGTACGAGAATGTATATGGATTCTTTTTTACGGGAAAATAATGTCATGGTAAATCCTGAATTTGAGCTTGCGACGAGCGATATGGTGGTGCAGTTTGCGATGCGCAGTCTGGGCGTCGGGTGTGTGGTAAAAGATTTTGCAAGGGAAGCTTTGGAGAGCGGTCTGCTATTTGAACTTCGGTTTAATAAAATGATACCCAAAAGAGATTTCAGCGTAGTGACGGATCAGAGGAGCAGTCTTTCAGCGGCGGCAAAGAGACTGATCGATATATTGGAGCTGTAGGCATCCGTTCAGGCGCAAGGTTTTCGGATAAAAAGATGGATGGAGGAGGTACAGATGGAAAAGGGCATGATAAAGACGGTGATTTTTGATATTGGAAATGTGCTTGCAGGGTTTTCATGGAAGGAATATTTTGACAGGTTTTCTTACAGTGAGGAAGTGAAGGAACGGATCGGAAAAGCGACGGTACAAAGTCCTGTATGGAACGAGTATGACCGGGGCAATTTAAGCGATGAAGAAGTGCTGGAGGCTTTTGTAGAAAATGATCCGGGAATTGAAAAAGAACTAAGAGAGTCTCTGTCCAATATTTCGGGAATGTTGGTGCGTTATGATTATGCCATTCCCTGGGTGAAAGCGTTAAAAGAAAACGGATATCAGGTGCTTGTGCTGTCGAATTTTTCTCATAAGGCGGTTGTAGAATGCGGGGAAGTATTGGATTTCCTTCCTTTTACAGACGGAGGAATCCTTTCTTATAAGGAGCATATGATCAAACCCCAGCCGGAAATTTATGAGCTTTTAATTAACAGATACAATCTGACGCCGGAAGAATGTGTTTTCATGGATGATACGCTTGTTAATGTGGAAGCGGCAAAAAAAGCGGGAATCCATGCCATTCATTTTCGGAATAAAGAACAGGCGGAAAAAGAACTTCATGATTTGGGCGTGACCTGTTAGCGTTATTGCAGTCAGCCTCTGCCTGTAGTGTCTTTGGTTTGATCTGTACGGGCTTCCTTTAAAGGATTTTCCGCTGAAAAGTTTTCGGCTGTCGTTTCTTCAGATGAGGGATTTTGAGATTGCTCTCCGGTCTGAAAGAGATCGGGGTCTGCCATCGTATGTTTTTGCTTTACCTGCCCATAGAGCCAGATATAGATCCAGCATAGAATCGGAAGAAAAACAGCAGCCAGCAGACATGCCTGAAATAATTCGCCGGATTTGGAGGAGTCTGTAAGAGACACGACAATCAGAGCGATGTAGGAGAGCAGGATGAGCGCCAGACAAATTATGGCGGCGGTTCGCTTTGGATTATTCATTTTCTTCATTTTAGATATTATCCTTTCTGAATGGAAATGGGATTTTTAAAACGGATGCTTTTTATATTGTAGCACAAGACAGATACAAAATGGAAGAAAAGAAATGCGCAAGCCCAAATTGTCAGGAAGGGAGGATTTTCAAATGAGAGAAATATCTTTGGATGGAAATTGGGATTTAAAAGTACTGGGGGAAAATGTATATGGCATCAAGGAAGAAAAAATACCTGCAAAAGTGCCCGGGAGCGTATATGGGACGCTTATGGAAGAAGGGCTGATCCCGGATATTTATTACCGTGACAATGAACTGAAAGCAACGAAACTTCTGGAGAATGATTTTGAATACAGCCGCCTCTTTTATCTGGAAGAGACACAGACAATGGGGGACGCGGTTCTTTTAAAGTTTGAGGGGATCGACACCCTTGCGGATATTTATGTAAATGGCTGTTTTTTGGGAACTGCATATAATATGCACAGGGTATGGGAATTTGACGTATCTGAGGTGGTAAGGGAAGGGGAGAATACCCTGCGGGTTGTTCTGCATTCTCCGATCCGTTACATTAAAGAGGAGAACGAGAAGATCTATACGGGCGGTTCTGCAGATGCGATGGAAGGATTCCCCCATCTTAGAAAAGCGCACTGTATGTTTGGATGGGACTGGGGACCAAGACTTCCCGATGCAGGTATTTTCAGGAGTGTGAAACTGCTTGTGGTAAAAACGGCAAGGATTGAACAGGTATATATTACGCAGATCCATGAAGAAAATAAAGTGATTCTTGATTTTGACACAACCATTGAATTGTTCACCGATGCGGACCGGCTGGAAGAAAACGGCGTCCGGAGAGAGAAAAGCGGGGTCGGTTCTGTCACTGATGATTTAAAGGTCAGAGTATATGCGCCGGAAGGAACAGAATATTTACCGGATGAAGATGAGAAAATCAGAATAGAGAATCCCAAATTGTGGTGGCCAAACGGCTATGGAGAGCAGCCGCTGTATCTGGCGCAGGTTTTGCTTTATGATGAAAAGGGCGAAGAACTTGACAGATGGGAAAGAAGGATCGGACTTCGCACGGTAACCGTAAATACGGAGAAAGACGAATGGGGCAGTTGTTTTGCCCATGAAGTGAACGGAATCAAGATTTTTGCAATGGGTGCGGATTATATTCCGGAAGACAATGTTTTTTCAAGAATTACACAAGAAAGGACAAGAAAATTATTAGAGGACTGTATCGCTGCAAATCATAATTCCATCCGTGTATGGGGCGGCGGTTATTATCCTGACGACTATTTTTTTGATATTTGCGATGAGCTTGGCCTGCTGGTATGGCAGGACTTTATGTATGCCTGTGCAAGTTATGAACTGGATGAGGAGTTTGAAGCAAACATCAGACAGGAAACGATTGAAAATGTGCGCAGGATCAGACACCATGCCTGTCTGGGATTATGGTGCGGAAATAATGAAATGGAAACGCAGACGTTGGACAAAGCCTGGAAGCCGTCTGAAAAACAGAAGTACGACTATATTAAGTTATTTGAATATATCATTCCGAAAATTTTAAAAGAAGAAGATCCAAATACATTTTACTGGCCTTCTTCGCCTTCTTCAGGAGGAAATTTTGAAAATCCGTGGGATGAAAATGCAGGTGATACGCATTATTGGGATGTATGGCACGGCAGTAAGCCGTTTACGGAGTACCGCAAATTCCATTTCCGCTATTTATCGGAATTTGGATTTCAGTCTTTTCCCTGTCTGAAAACGGTGGAAACTTTCACGGAACCCGGAGATCGGAATATCTTTTCAAGGATCATGGAAATGCATCAGAGAAATCGTGCGGCAAACGGTAAAATACTGGACTATCTTTCCGCAACTTACCTTTATCCGAAAGACTTTGACCATATGCTGTATGCGTCCCAGCTTTTACAGGCGGACGCCATCCGCTATGGGGTAGAGCATTTCAGAAGGCACAGAGGCAGATGCATGGGAACGGTAGTGTGGCAGTTAAATGATATCTGGCCGGTGGCGTCCTGGGCCGGCATTGATTATTACGGCCGGTGGAAAGCGCTCCATTATGCTGAAAGGCGTATGTTTGCTCCTGTTATGATTTCCTGCGAAGAAAAAGGGGAACTGACGGAGAGACCTTTCTGCATTATGGAAAAGCAGGAGTTTGAAAAATCCATAAGGCTTCATGTCGCCAATGAAACGAGGCAGGAAGTTACGGGGGAAGCGGCAGTATATCTGCGGGATGCAGCCGGAAAGCTGCTTTGGAAAAAGAAAGAAACGGTGACCGTACCGCCCCTTTCCGGTATATGGCTTGAGAAAAAGGAATTTCCGGACTGTGATATTTTTCATCAATATATCAGTTATGAATTCAGACAAAACGGCATGGTGATTTCAGAGGGCACCTGCTTATTTACCACGCCGAAGCATTTTCAGTTCCAGAATCCCGGACTGTATTACCGGGTGGAAGGAGACAGCCTGATTGTGGGCGCGTTAAGTTATGCCCGGAAGGTGGAGATCGAGGGAATCGATGGGGATGTACGGTTGGAAGATAATTACTTTGATTTAAATGCAGAAGAAAGAAAAATTCGTATTTTAGAAGGAAAAGCAGAACGATACCGGTTAAGGAGCGTATATGATATTGCGAACTGATCTTTCAAGCAGAAATAAATAAGGGGCCGTAAACGCCAGTATGCGTTCACAGCCCCTTCGGGGAGGATTGTATTATTTTGTCTTGTGTAACGGTCAAAGGAGGGGGTTCCGATGACTATTAGCAGTATGTACCGAAATGAAGAAGTTTATACAGAAAATATGGACGAATTTATAATTCCCTGCTATACTATAGCAAGAAAGCAAAAGAAAACCAAATATTTTGGAGGATTATGGAATTATGGCATTATTAGAGCAGTGGAGAAGCAAAGCATATGACGAAACAGCAAATAAAGCGGATCTGCAGAGATTATGGCAGGTATATTTTCAGGAGGAAAGAGATATTTATGCAGAACTCTTAAAGAATCCTGACGAAGTGGTAGAAGGTACGGTAAAAGAGCTTTCAGAAAAATACGGCGTACCGCTTATGACGATGGTCGGATTTTTGGACGGTATCAACGACAGTCTTGTAAACCAGAATCCGATTGAGGAAATGGAAGAGGATACAAGAGTAAACCTTGGATTTGATAAAGAACTTCTTTATAAAAACATGGTGGGCGCAGGCGCGGACTGGCTTTATAATCTGGAAGAATGGAACGAAATCTTTGATGAAGCAAAGAGAAAAGAGCTGTATAAAGAGCAGAAGTCTTCTACGACAATCGTAAAAGGGGACAAGGTATATCCGAACGATCCCTGTCCATGCGGAAGCGGTAAGAAATATAAAAAATGCTGCGGTAAAAATAAATAAAGCAATACGCAAAGATAGCGTCGGTAAGCGGGATGTTGCTGCCGGCGCTAAAGTTATGAAGCAGGCGGATGGAGTGTAAATATGGGGTTTATAAAAAAACAGTCTCCGGGGAGACTGATTACAATGGGGTTTGCTCTGGTGATTTTACTGGGAACGGCGCTGCTGCTTTTACCATGTTCCATAAGAGAGGGAGTACGGATCACTTTTGTGGACGCGTTGTTTACAGCTACCAGCGCAGTATGTGTGACAGGGCTTCTTGTAGTGGATGTGGCGGACAGCTTTACTGCATTCGGGCAGGGGGTCGTTGCAGTGTTGATTCAAATAGGAGGCCTGGGAGTCAGTTCGATCGGTGTCGGTCTGATTCTGGCGGCAGGAAAACGGATCAGCATTAAAGACCGAATGCTTGTCAGAGAGGCAATGAATGTGGACAGCTCGAAAGGAATTGTCAGACTTGTCAGAGCAATTCTGTTATTAACATTGTGTTTTGAAAGCGTGGGAGCAGTGCTTTGTTTCTTTGTGTTCAGAAAGGATTATTCTTTTCTCCATGCCTGTGGAATCAGTATTTTTCATTCCATTGCTTCTTTTAATAATGCAGGGATTGATATTTTGGGCAGCATGCAGAGTCTGGCGCCTTATCGGGATAACCTTTTTTTGAATGTAGTGACAATGGGGCTGATTATTTTTGGCGGGCTTGGTTTTTTTGTGATTATAGATCTCATAAAATGCAAAAGCTTTAAGAAACTGACTCTGCATTCCAAGGTTGTAATCTCGACCAGCCTTATTCTGATTTTCGTGGGAAGTATTCTTTTTAAAGCAACGGAAAAGATTTCATGGCTGGGGGCGGTATTTCAGAGTGTGTCTGCAAGAACAGCGGGATTCTCCACTTATTCTATGGGGAGTTTCTCGAATGCGGGATTATTTGTTATGTGCATTCTCATGTTTATCGGCGCTTCTCCCGGTTCTACGGGCGGCGGAATTAAGACCAGTACTTTTTTTACGCTCATACAGGCGGTAAGATGTGTGGTTTCCAAGAAGCGGCTTTCTGCCTTTCACAGAAGTATTCCGGCGGAGGCGATGTCAAAGGCATATATGATTATGAATTTGTCGTTAATGGTAGTATTTTGCGGGATCTTTTCTTTGTGTGTGTTAGAACCGGAATATAGTTTTATACAGATCATGTTCGAGGTGGTTTCTGCTTTCGGAACGGCGGGGCTTTCTACAGGTATTACCTCTGAACTGGGAACGGCAGGCAGACTGATTGTGATTGTCCTGATGTTTATCGGCAGGCTGGGGGCTTTTACGCTTTTATCAATTTGGATTAACCGGCCGGAAAAAAATGCCCGCTATACGGAAGAGACATTGACGATTGGTTAACGACGGGAATGGAGGATTTGTTATGAAGAAAAAGAAATCAGCAGAGTCTTTTGGCATTATTGGTCTGGGACGCTTCGGAATGGCGCTGGCAATCTCTCTGGCGGAGGCAGGAAAAGAAATTGTCGTTGTGGATAAGGAAGAGAGTACGGTAAAAGCGCTGCGCCAGTATACGGAAAACGCGTTTGTGGCGGATGATCTGAGTAAAGAGACGTTAGAGGAGATCGGGATGCAAAATTGTGACGCGGTGATTGTCGGCATCGGCGAACAGATTGATACCAGCATACTGACCGCCATGCATCTTGTCGATCTCGGGGTAAAGCGTGTAATTGCCAAGGCAAAGAGCCTTGATCAGGGGGCGATTTTAAAGAAAATCGGCGCGGAAGTGGTGTATCCTGAAAGAGATATGGCATTACGCCTTGCAAAACGTCTGGTATCCGCAAGTTTTCTTGATTATCTTTCTGCAGACAACAGCATTGAAATCGGCAGAATTGAAATATCCGAGAAGCTGGAAGGAAAAACGATTGAAGAGATTGCCATAAGACAGCGGTTTGGACTGAACATTATTGCAGTTGAGAATGACGGCAGGACGGACATAGAAATCGGACCGAAATACAAATTTTCAAAGGGCGATGCAGTTATTGTAATCGGTAAAGTAGATAATATTGACAGATTCGGTAAAAGTATATAAGAAGTTTTGTGAAAAGGGAGGTTCCTATGGAAAAACAGGAAAGCAGAATAGGAAAAGCGGTGGAAATGTTTGAATCAGGATATAATTGCTGCCAGTCGGTTTTTGTGACTTATGCGGATCTGTTCGGAATGGACAGGGAAACGGCGCTTAAGATTTCAAGTCCGATGGGCGCCGGGATCGGCAGAATGCGTGAGGTCTGTGGAACCGTATCGGCAATGGCAATGCTGTCAGGATTAAAATACGGCAATACAGATCCGAAGGATATAAAAAAGAAGGAAGAAATTTATGCGCTTGTCCGTAAAATGAGCGACCAGTTCGAGGCGGAGAAGAAAAGTATTATCTGCAGAGAACTGCTTGGGCTGAATGTGAGGAGAGAGGAAAGTGCGAAACCGGAGGAGCGGACGGCGCAGTATTATATGACGCGTCCCTGCAGTAATCTGATTGCATATGCGGCGTCTATTATTGAGGAGACGTTGTTGTAAATAGAAAATTAATCAATAAGAGAGGAACATAGTCTGAAAGTTTCTTTCCAACTATTAACAGGAGGTATCATTATGAGTAAAATCGATGAAGTCCGTGCACAGATGGTAACGGCGATGAAAAACGGAGACAAAGAGAGAAAGGAAACTTTATCCATGCTGCTTTCGGCACTGAAAAATAAGGCCATTGACAAGAGAGAAGATCTGACGGAGGCGGAAGAATTTGAAGTAGTAAAAAAAGAGATGAAACAGACGAAAGAAACATTGGAACTTGCGCCGAAAGACAGGACGGATATCATCGAGCAGTGTGAAAAGCGTCTTGCCGTATTAAAGGAGTTTGCACCGGAGGAGATGAGCGAAGAGGCAATCCGGGAAGTGATAAAAGGCGTGCTGTCAGATTTGGGAATTACAGAACCGGAGGCAAAAGATAAAGGAAAGATCATGAAGGAGCTGATGCCGAAAGTAAAAGGAAAAGCGGACGGCGCACTGGTAAATAAGATCGTTGGAGAAATGCTGCAATAAAAATATATTCGGGATGCCGGGAGAGGTTTGATCTGATTTGGAAATGAAAATAAGGAACAGGTAAAAAAGTATGGTCATATTTTTAACAAGTGATATTGGCGGTACAAAAAAGGTAAATGAACAACGTATCCCCGATTATCTGAATACAAAAAACGGAATGACAGAACAGATAAAGAAGTATTGGAAAAAGGATTCCAAAGTATTATTTTTTTCCGCATTTCCTGATGATATTAAAGAAAATGACAACCATGCGGCGGCATTTAAAGAAGCGTTTCCCATGAGTGGATTAAGTATAAGCGCTTTTGATATCTGCGACAGCAGAAACGAAGATATTGTCTGCCGCATAAAAGATTATGACGTTCTTTTTTTCGGAGGCGGTCATGTTCCAACCCAAAATGCTTTTTTCAAAAAAATCGGATTGAAGCAGGCGCTTTCTGATTATGAGGGCATTGTTATGGCACTGAGCGCAGGCTCCATGAACTGTGCCGAAACCGTTTATGCCCTGCCGGAATTGGAAGGCGAGGGAAAAGATGCGGGTTATCAGAGATTTATAGAAGGGCTTGGTCTTACAAAGTGCATGATCATTCCGCACTTTCAATGGTTTGGAGAAATAAAGCTGGATGGAATGAAAGTGATAGAGGAAATAGCAGTCCCTGACAGTCTGGGAAGGGAATTTATTGCACTGACTGACGGAAGCTTTATCCTTTCGGACAATGGGAAAGAAAGGGTATACGGAGAAGCTTACCGGATCAAAGACGGAAAAGTCTTGAAACTGTGCGGCGAGAATGAGTCAGTTTTGCTCCCCGCCAGGCGCTGACGTCATCCAAAGGGTTCCTTTTAGAATGCTGATCCGTCCACAGGCGGGAGGCTGAACTGTTACTTTTAAAGCAGATGTGCAAATGTAGTGCCTAAACGAGTGTCAAAGCCAAGCGACTGGTACATGCTTTCATCACAGGGAGCGCAGCAGACGGTCAGGCTTGCAATGCCGTTTTCTTTACACCAGTTTTGGGCTTCCTGCGCCAGTTTCCGTGCCGCCCCTTTCTTACGAAATACCGGTTCAATGTAGAAATCGTCGAATACGCCGGTGTCAGAGCAGGAAAAAGTGGAAAAGCATTTTGCTATGCTGCACATTCCTACAGCCCGATAGCCCCGTTTCGCAATAAAAAATACAATCTTTCCATCCCGAACAGCCTGCGTGAGCTGTTCCTGCTTTTCTTTTGTCAATACCGGTTCTTCAATTTCCTGTAAAAATCCGTTTTCCAACTTATAGAGCTGCCAGTCTTCCGGGTCGGTAAGGACTTCGACAGTTAAGGGGATCTCATCCTTTGGCGGCAGAATCATCAGCGGTTCTCCCCATTCATCGGCGCCGTTTTTCACAAAATTTAAATTTTCCCAAAAATGACACCGTCTGGCATCGCTGCCGTAATTCAACTCTGCATAACATGCGCCTCTTTTCTCCGCCCAATCTAAAAGAGTCCGGGCGCAGATTTTTCCTGTCCTGTTACCCCGATATTCCGGGTAGATACAATATTCCATAATAAAACACTTGCCGTCTTCCGTGTCGTAAATAACAGGCAGGGCAAATCCAATGTCCTGTCCGTCACGGCGGAAAAACAGGTAATAGCATCGGTCCTGTGGACGGTCGTGTATTTTCTGCACGGAAGACCGGTAATCCTCATTCAGAAAGTAGGCTCTGTCCTCATCTTCCGGATCCGGGAAAATATCCCGTTTAAAATAGAGATGAAGCTGCTCCCAAAAGGCAGCTTCATCCGTTTCCGTGACTGCTTCACGGATGGTAATGTGTTTTTCCATATTTGCTCCCATCTGTCCGCTTTTGCGGATTAAAATTCAAAATAATTATAACACTCCTATGCGACCATTTCCATTCTTTGTGCATCTAATTTATGTAGACGATACGACGTCTGCTTAAAAATTACTGGGAAAAAATTTTATTGCGCGATAAAATGAAGAAAGGACAGGCCGGCAGAAAGGAACATTTATGAAAAAGGAACAATTAGGAAAGCTCATCATTGAGTCAGAGGATATGATGTACCGGGTGGCGAAGACATTGCTTTACAATGATGCAGACTGTGCGGATGCAATACAGGAGGCGATTGTTAAGGCTTTTTCCAACCTGCACAGATTAAAGCAGGATTCCTATGCGAAAACATGGCTGACAAGAATTCTGATAAATGAGTGTTATGCGATTATGCGTAAAGAAAAAAGAGTGGTCTCTTTAGAAGAATATGCAAGGGAAGAAGAGATAGAGGAAAAGGAAGATTATTCCGATCTTTATGAAGCGCTCAGCCATTTACAGGAAGAAGCAAGAATTTCCGTCACACTCTATTATATGGAAGGCTATAGCGTAAAAGAAATTGCAAAGATTATGGATGTGACGGAAAGCGCTGTGAAAAGCCGTCTGGCAAGGGCACGAACGGCGCTTAGAAATGAGTTGGAAAACAGGCGCGGGGAAGAAGAAAATTTTTTTAGAAAAAGCAGGGCGGCAGGGCTGGAAAGCTGATTTGAATGTCCGCAGAATCGGACAGATGGGAGAAAATATGAGATTAGAAAATAGAAAAAATGAATTTCCGGTAATGCCGGATAAAATAAGAATGATGGTGGAGAAAGAAGTGGAAAAACAGTTAAGGAGCACAGAAATCGCTTCGACGCGAAAAAAGAAAGGTACAGTACGCAGATCGTTTATTGCAGCGCTTGTGGCAGCAATGGCATTGGGAACGACTGTGTTTGCAGGCGCAGTTTATCATATGGAAAGTGAAGCAGATGGAAATTTTGGCGTTCATATCAAGACAGAAAAGACTGAAACGGGTCAGGATGGTGCGGATGAAATTGTGGCAGCGCCGGAATTATTAGAGATACAGCCGGTTAATTTGGAAGTTTCCTATTTACCTGAGGGAATGACAGAAACAGATCAGTCGGGAAAATATTGTTATGAAGATGCCATGTATAAGGGCGGCGTTTCCATTTGCCTGTATGGTATGGATACCGGGGATGATTCCTTTGAAATGTCGTTTAAGGAGGTAGTTTCCAGAGAAGAGATTACTGTAAACGGCAACAATGGAGTATATTTGGAATTTTTAAATTTATTTGAGGATGAGATTTCTTTTAATCAAAGAATCTATGTTGCATACCCCGATCTTCATTATGTGATGGAAATGTATATCGCATCGGATGTAACGAAAGAAGAGGCGGTCAAAATAGCGGAAGGAATCAGGCTGGTGCCAGCGGCAGAAGGGGAAGGCTCAGAACTTGTCAGAGATTTTAAATGGAGCGAATATCTTGCTTCCCAAGAGGAGCGTTTGGCTGTAGAAGGTTCTGAGGCGGAGATACCGATGCAGACTGTAATAGAGGCGGAAGCGCTGAAAAATACTCACATGATCGGGGAAAGCTTTTCAGTGGAAAATACGATACCCTGGGAAGGCTTTGAAGGACTGAGCGCAAAAGTATCGGATGTGCAGGTATACGACCATATCGGCGTTTTGGATTTATCCAAAGATGCGGATCTGAAAAAGGAACTTGCAAATGTAACGGATGCAGAAGGAAAGCTTCGTCCGTGCGTGATACAATATATTAAAAATGGCGACGGCACAGATACATTATCAGAAATCGTCGGTACAAAAGAAGTGCCGCAGAAACTTGTGTATATTACTTTGGAATATACCAATAACGGCGAGACGGAAATGACGGACATTCTTTATATGTGCGGTTTGATGAAATTAGTGGAAAAGAACGGACAGGTAGAGATTTACAGTGGGGAACAACCGGGCGAAAATGACGACTGGGATGTGGCAAGAATCAATGGTCCGGCGGACTTTCTGGAAATGTATTACTGGGATGTGCAGGGAGGCGAAGAAGGTAAGAATTATATTGACAGCTTAAAACCGGGTGAAACGGCAATTGTACATGTGGCATGGATTGTACCGGAACAGGATTTGGGTTATTTGTATTTGAATTTACATGGATATCCGTATGAATTCAGTGAGGAAAGTCTTGCGACAGGGTATGTGGATATCAGGCAGTAAAGATAAAAATGTACATGATTTTTCTGTAAAATTATAAAGTTTTCCAGAAACTTCATGTACTTTTCTTTATTTTAGTCTATCATTGAATTTAATTAACTTCTGATGATTCAGAATGGATTACTAAGGATAAATGATAAATGAGTACAAAAACAGATAAAATAATAAAGAGGATGCTGTGTGGTTTCGGTCTGGCCGTATTGTCAGTCATCAGCGGTATTGCAGGCATGCAGATAGAACGCAGTTATCAAAGGGAATTAGAAATAAAAAAAGAACACGTCTCTACGATCGCCGTTGTCAATATGGACGACGGTGTATTACAGGATACAGAACATATCAATTACGCCAGTAAACTTATGAGTTTTCCCAGTGAATCTTTTGTTGTGACCGGACTTACGGATGCGAAAGCCGGAATCGAAAACGGCTCTTATGCCGCTTATATTGTCATACCGGAGACTTTTTCAGCGTCGGTTACTTCTATTGAAAATGATCCGAAAAAAGTAACGCTCGGTTACCAGTACAATCCCAGACTGGACGAAGAAGCGAAAGTGCAGGCAGTTTATCAAGTAAATGCATTTATCAGTCTGTTCAATTCCAATATCGCTTATATGTATATGGATGCAATATTGGCGGAATTTCACCGTGTACAGGATGATTCCGCTGCCATTCTGGCAAATGATAATGCAGAGCTTAATCTGCTGGAAAGTGTGAATATTCCGCAGCTGATCGGGACAGCAGAGCCAATAGAAGAAGGGGCGGTGGATTATGATGTGGAACAGGTGGATATAGCTTCTTATATCACACAGAATGATGCCCTGATGGAGGCGCTTTTTCTTGGTTACACCCAAGCGGTGGAAGAGGGAATTACAGATTATGGAACCATACAGGAGACCAGCGCCGGTGTGGACGTGGCTGCGGAAGAGTTTTTTTCCACCTATCAGACTGTTTTGGAAGACACTGCGGCAGAACAGGCTGTAATCATGGAAGAAGGAAAGGAAAGTCTGGAAGAGGCAGTCGGCGCATACAATCAGGAAGTTATAAGTCAGAAAGAAGAAATTGAACGAATCACTGCAGAAGTGATCAACAGGCAGTTTGTGATGGATCAGGAGGCAGCGGATACGCAGTTAATCAATATACTGCAGACCGTAGAACAGGACAATGACAGAGCTTTATCACAACTTCAAACAGAATGGGAGACCGCATATGGGAACCTCAAAGAGCAGGTACAGGCAGAACTGCAGAACAGCCTTGGAAATACACCGGAAAGTGCGGAAAGACCAATAGAAGCGGTGGCAGTTCGTGCATACGAAAAAGGGTTTTATGATGTTCTTGCTATTCTGAATGCGCAGATTCAAGACCAGGAAGGAGAAGAAGAAATTACGGTAGAAAGTATCAGGGATTTGCTCATGGAGTATAAAGCCGAAGGTTCCATACAGAATATAGAAGAATGTCATTTACATGTGGAAGAATTGAAACAGGAAACGTCAGAGATTTTAAATGCTGTCTGCATTGACTGGGATCGTATCAATACGACGCTTCCTGTAGTACCGAACGATACAATAACGGAGGATATGATAACGGGAGATACAATAACAGATGATACGGAAACGCCAGGAGATACAGAATCAGCAGGCGGCACAGAAACGCCGGGCGGTACAAATCCGCCGCCGGAAGAACCGGAGGAAAGTTACAGGATTATTCTCACAGAACGAAACGACGAGGGGGAAATCGGCAGTATCGCAGAGGGAATACTGGAACTGTTTACGCTGGAACCAAAGGCGGAAGAAATTGATGAAGTGATACAGACTTATTTTGTCGATGCCCTGGCGGAAGAAAGTCAAGACCAGATGAGCCGGCTGCAGGATGCGGAATTACTGTTGGAACAGAGCATGGGAGATTATGAAAACAGCCTCTTAGAGTATGATCCAATGAAGTATATTGAGAATGCGGAGCTGGATACCTATCTGACTGATATAGAAAACAATACCGGAGAAATGATGGACAGCGTGGAACAGAATCATTTTGATTATATGCTGTATGCAGATGATGTGTATGCCGTTACTACGGAAAATACTGAAAAACTGAAAGCTTCGCTGGAAGAAGCAAATGAACAGACCTCATCCAACGTGACAGACTGTCTCGGAGAACTGATCCTGTCAAGAGAGGCGGTCAACAGCCAAAATACAGACATGCTTGAAACGTTTACCGGAGCTTTAAGATATACAAGGGTAGAAAGTCAGGGAAATGCGGAGGTTTATGATTATATCGTAAATCCCGTTGTGACACAGATAAACAGTAAGCCGGTTTCCATGACGGCGGGGGCGGTTTCCGGGAAAGGCAGTTCGATAAAAGGATGGCTGATGCTGGTTCTTGGAATCGGAATTGCCGGCTGTATCATTGGCATTTTAACCACCGCTATCCGGCAGAGAAGGAACATAATTTCGTAATAATACAGTTTTCGGACTGATTATTAAATAAAAAAGAAGGAGCAAAAATATGGGAGCAGAAAGTTTAAAAATGAGTTATGAGGATATGCAGGCTGAGATCGCAAAACTGACTCAGTATGCAGAGGAGTTTGAATCTACCACAAGTTCCATGACGGCAAGTGTGGGAAGACTTTGCGACGGCTGGGTATCCGCCTCCACGGAAACCTACCGTGAAGATTATACGGCGCTGGCAAATAACTTTTCACAGACACTGGAAGTTGTCAGAAGCTTAATCCAGTCTACTTCTGATTATATTGCAGATATGCAGGCAGTGGACAGCAATTATTCCAAGTCCAAAGTATCCATAGGATAGTAATATCAACAAGCAGGACCGGAAAGCGGGCGGGGCATGGCATCTGTGCGGCCTTCGCCCGTTTTTCTGTAGGAAGCGTTGTGGAGGGACAGATATGGGAGATACAGCATCCGGCGCGTTGAGTTTAAACGGTGAAGCATGGAAGAACAGGGAACATACCACCTATACCTCACTCTTGGATCAATATGGAGTTCCTGATCTTTTTTCTGAACAGAGTACAAAGCTTTATCAAAAAGTAAGACAGGAAAGAGAAGAAAGGCAGCAGGAGATGAGCGAATATGTTTTTTCGGGACAGATGCAGACAAAGGCGGAAGAAACCGATTGGGCGGATCTTATTTTTTCACAGGAAATACAATTTTCCAAAGTCATGGATTACGGTAAAAGTACAGAAGACTATTCCGCGTGTCTGATTCTGCTGGAAATTTTGTTTGTACTTCTTTTTGCCTACATTCTGTTAAAAAGAAATGCCGGAAAGAGAAAGAGGAGAGAAGCCTATGCAGCTGAAATTAACATGGAGGGTGGCGGAGGGGAAGGATATTGACCTTCTGGTATCCAGGGAACAGAAAATAGCGGAAACAAGGGATGTACTGCTTGAAAAAGGACTGCTCTGTGAAACGGCGGAGGATGCAGATTATATCAGATCCTTAAGGACAAAAAAACAGGCCGGCATATGGCTGACCTATGAGGAAGCAGAAATTTATTCCGGGGATATTTTGGTATTGGAGGAGATATAGATTATGGCAGTTACAAATCAAAACGGCGCCTTGGCAGCGGCAAAACAGGCGGCAGCGCTGAGAAGAGCGGCAAATCAGGCGGAAGCCGCCAGAAAGGCGGAAGAAGAACGGCGGCAGAGAAGGCGGGAAATTGAGAAAAAAAATCCGGGAATGGGAAGAGAAGTTAAGGATAGTGGAAGCCCAGATTGCAGCGCTTACCGACGAAAATGCAAAGCTTGGCCAGTGCCTTTCGGATTGGAATACACAAAAAAGCAAATGCAGTGCAAGTGAAATTCTGTCAGAGGTAGTGGTTTTAAATGTGTTTGAAGGCGTATGTGCGGATCAGATCAAAACGGATCTGGAAGCCTGTCTTACAAAAATGGACGGGACTTGCAGTAATGTCACAGGATTAAGCGGAAGCATTTCTAATCAGATTGCCAGACTGCAGGAGTATGCATCCTTGATTCAGACAAAGCTGTCTGCATTAAGAAGCGAGCTGAATTCAATTTAGCAGGGAGGGAAAAGAAAGTGGCGGAAAAGATCAATCTGAGGGAAAAGGAATATCAGGCTGTTATAGCCGAAATGCAAAAAATGCATCAGGAACAGATTAATGCAATTACAACTGTTATTAATCAAATGAGAACACTGGTAACAAGAGAAGACTGTTTTTCGGCAAATCTTACCTCAAAAAAAATGATGGAAATGCTGGATACCATATCAGGCAATATTGTAAAACCAATGCAGCAGGCATTTCAGAACAGCGAAACGGCAATGGCAAATATGATAACAAATGTAATTGAAACAGACAAAGCATGACGGGAGGAGAAAAGAAAATGAGTGACATCAGTATCAGTAAAAGCAATACGGATCATCTTGTTTCGGAACTGATCAGTAAGATTCAGTCAGAGATTATTCAGGCGGCTGAAGGATCAGGCAGGAGGGTCATAAGCGCAGTGGAACATTCTTCCGGTGATTTTACAGATGCGTTAAAGGAAGAGATGGAAATTGAAGCGGCTGTTATGAAAATGGCAGGAGGCTTATTGATTTCTATGGCAGAGTACATACGATCCGCGTCCGAGGCATTTGCGGGTGTGGATACTACTTATCAAAATTCTAAAGTCAGATAAAAACGGAGGAAAAACAAATGGGAAACTACAGCGCCGCACCCCCGGACAGGGACCGTGCCTTTGATATAAACAGCTTAAACGAACTGCTTCTTACGGGCAGGGCCATCCTGACAGAAGCAGTCCGCATCAGTGAAGAAATGGAGAAGTCCATTACGGCAGTCTCTGGAATCTACGACACCATCGACCCGCAGTACAGAACAGGTGCGCTGGGCGCAGATATCCATGCCCTGACAGGAAAAATAAAAGATGAAATTTACCAGGAGACGATGGAACGGATGGAAACCATCCTGACAAAACTCATCAACGAAATTCCTGCCTGTGACAGCGCCGCTGCAAAAGAAATGGATGCTGCAGAACAGACCCTTACAGACATACAGGGCAGGATCAGAGAACTGCAGAACTTCTTCCATGCAGGGAGCACAAACCTGGGCTATCAGGAATTTAAAAGCCGCCTGGAAGACATGAAAAGCGGCTGGGACGAGACGACGGAGGACTGGTCCGGCCTGCTCGTGGAAATCGAAAACGATCTGATGGGGACAGCAGGCGCAGGCATCCTCTACAGCCATGACCCCGTCAACCTTTCCACCGGAAACTTCGTTTACGACCATGAAGACCTCAGAATTGCAGGAGAAATTCCCCTGTCCTTCCACCGTTATTACAATGCAAAAGACCGTTACAAAGGAAGCCTTGGCAGAAGCTTTGTCCATAACTACGACATCCGGCTGGAAACAGACGAAGAAAAAAGCAGAGCGGCCATTACCCTGTCGGACGGACAGAAAAAAACCTTCCGCAGACAGCCAGACGGCGCCTACCTTCCTTCCCATTTCGCCCTGGAGGCCCTGACGGAAGAACCGGACGGCTTCCTCCTTACCTTCCTTTCCGGCAGCCGCATCCGTTTTTCCCGGGACGGGAAGATGGTGCGCATGGAAAACCGAAGCGGCAGGGGAACCGCCTTTTTCTATGACGGAAACGGACGGCTGGAAAAAGCGGAGACCGACACCGGATCCGCCTTATCCTATTCCTACAATGAAGCGGGACAGCTGATCCGTGTAAGCGACCATGCCGCAAGAAGCGTCATCCTTTCCTATGAAAGGGGGAAACTCTCTGCCGTGACAGACCCGGAAGGAAACACCCGCGCTTACCGTTACGGAAAAAACGGGCGCATCGAAGAAAGTGTCAACCCCAGCGGGATTACCGCCGTCAAAAACACCTATGATGAAAAACGCCGCATCCTCAGACAGGACTTTCCGGACGGCGGGCACATGGACTATGCTTATGACGACCGGAACAGAAAAGTCATCCTGACAGAGAGAAACGGCGCCGTGACTTCCTATGTCCATGACGGCAGATACCGCTGTACCGATATTCTGTACCAGGACGGCACGGCGGAACACTTCACCTATAATAAAAAGAACCAGTGCACCCGCCATACGGACAGGAACGGGAATACCACAAGGATGGCATACGACGGCCTCGGGAACCTGGCCCAGAAAATCAATCCCCTGGGAGAAAAAACGAACATGACTTATAACGGGGATGGAAAACTTGCCGTCCTCAGCGTGAACGGAAAAGAAAAACTCCGCTGCCAGTATGACAAAAAGGGAAATCTTGTTTCCCTTACAGGAGCAGACGGGAACGGGACCCGTACCGACTATGACGCACAGGGCAGGCCGGTACGCATGGAACATCCGGACAAAACCGCCACCACCCTTACTTATGACGAAAGAGGAAACATAACGGCTGTGTGCGGCCCTGACGGAGCTGTTACCGCCTACCGGTATGACAGCCTGAACCGGGTCAAAGAAAGCATTGACGGCAGAGGTTTTTCCACTTCCTATGAATACGACAGCATGGGCAGAGTGATAAAAACCACCAACCCCCTGGGCGCTTCCAGGACCTACCGCTACAACAAAAGCGGGAAAGTCACAGGAGCCACCGATTATGACGGCTTCAGCGTGGAGGCTGCCTACAATGAGATCGGAAAGATCAGCAGCCTGACAGACAAAGAGGGAAACACTACCCGCTTTCTCTATGATAAAATGTGGAACACCGCCAAAATCCTGCAGCCGGACGGCAGCGCCTTCTCTTTCCGGTACGACGCGGACAGCCGCCTGATCAGGAAAGAACTGCCCGGAGGAGGCAGCGAGGAATATACCTATGACGGGAACGGGAACTGTACCGGGAAAACCGACGCGGAAGGGGGACATACGGCCTATGCCTACGATGTCCTGAACCGGGTCGTGGAAACCACGGATGAAAACGGCAGTACCTTCCGCTATGCTTATGACGGGGAAGGGAACCTTATAAGCGTGACAGACCCGGAAGGAAACCGGACCCTTTATACTTATGATGAAGGGAAACACTGCACCGGGAAGACCGACGCTTTGGGAAATACCACCGCCTATGCCTATGACGTCATGGGGAACCTGGAGGCTGTCCGCTATCCTGACGGGACAAAGGAAACCTGCCGTTACCAAAACGGCAGGCCGGCAGAGGTTACATTAAGGGACGGCCGGACCCTTCGTTATGCTTATGACGGCAATGGCAGCTGTACGGCGGTGGAAACGGATACGGGGGAAAGGACTGTCATCACCTATGACGCCTTAAACCGCAGGGAGACCGTTACCGGCCCGGACGGGGGAACAGCACGCTATGAATATGACGCCGTGGGAAATGTCACCAAAATGACAGACCCGGAAGGAAACGCTGCCTGCTATGCCTACACCCCGGGAGGAAATTTGGCCTCCGTAACGGATGCACTGGGCGGCAAAACAGTCTATACTTATGACGTTATGGGACGGCTGACGGCAGTGGAACGGACAGGAAGCCTGACGGAGGGAGAAAAGACGGGGGAGGCGCCGGTGCAGCGCACCCTGTATGAATGGAATGAAAGCGGCCTGATCAACGCCGTCACAGACCCGCTAGGGGAGAAGGAAAGCTATGCCTATGATAAAAACGGAAGAATGACGGACAAATGGGACAGGGACGGATGCCATACCGCCTACGCCTACGATGCCGCAGGCCTGCTTACCCACATCCTCTATGCGGACAGGGAAACCGTAACCTACAGCTATGACGCCCTGCGCAGGCTCAGGCAGGTCAGGGACAGCGCCGGCACTACGGACATCCTGACAGACGTTCTGGGAAGGGCGTCACGCGTCACGGATCCCCGTGGGAACAGCACAGGCTATGAATGGGGGAGCATGGGGGAAAGACGCCGCCTCCTCTACCCGGACGGCAGGGAAGCGGTCTGGCATTATAACGAAAAAGGACAGCCGGCGGCGCTTGACACGGACGGGGGCAGGATCACCTATGCCTATGATGAGCGGGGACGCCTGAAAGAAAAAACCTTCCCGGACGGGACAGCCACATGCTACAGCTATACCCCGTCCGGGCGGCCGGAAACGATCCGCCATAAAGGAAAAAATCTGGAAGAGGAATACAGTTACCGTTATGACCTGACAGGCAATAAAACAGAAGCCCGCAAGACCCGCACGGGAATGGAGGGGGACAGCGGCATCTTCCGTTATGCCTACGACGCCCTGCACCGCCTGACCGGCGTGGAAAAAGACGGAAAACTGCTCCGCGCCTATGCCTATGATGCATTCGGGAACCGTACCCGGAAAGAGGACTACAGCGGGCAGGAAGTGGAAGAGACCCTGTACCGGTACAACGAAGCAGGACAGCTGACCGCCCTTGTAAGTGGCGGGGAGGAACAGTCCTGCACCTATGACCGGAGGGGAAACTTAAATACCGTAAGAAAGAACGGGGAACTGGTCAAAACCTTTGCCTATGATGCGGCAGGCCGCCTGCGTCTGGCAGTGGAACGGAAAGCCGGCAGGGAAAAACGGACGGGAAGCCTGACAGACTATGCGGCGCGCTACACCTACGACGCTTTCGGAAACCGCACCGGACAGACCCTTTACAGCAGGGAGGCGGCAGATCCGCAGCAGGAAAGCATATGGGAAGACTTCGGATCAAAGGAGCCTGAGAGACAGATCCGCTGCATCCCGGATGTGACAAGGCATTACCGCAACCTGTTAAGGATGGAGGAAGGGCGGAACAGCCGGACCTTCTACTGGGATGGAAACGCGGCGCTTATGGAAATGGAAGAGGAAGGGACGGAAAGCGGTTTCTATGCTTATTTACAGGATGATCTGGGAAGCCCGATGCATCTGTTAAGTGAAGACGGAAAGATCCGGGAAAGCTATGGGTATGATGAGTTCGGAATGGAGCTGTTTTCGGAGGAGAACCGGGGAGGGCGGATACAGCCCTTCGGGTATACCGGATATCAGATGGAAGAGGCAGGAGGAGTGTATTATGCGCAGGCGAGAAGGTATGATGCCGGAATCGGGAGGTTTATCAGTGAAGATAAAATAAAAGGCTTTACCTCGATGCCGTGTACCTTGAATCAGTACAGTTACTGCTGGAACCGGCCGCTGGATTATGTGGATCTGGATGGACTGTGGCCGAGCTGGAATGATATTAAGACGACTGTAGGAAATGCCATAAGCGATGTGGGAAACACCATAAAGAATGGAGTGGAAAAGGCAG